>CAZTUC010000020.1:0-34812 GCA_964616805.1 uncultured Microbacterium sp.
CTAGTATCGAGTCCGCCGGTTCCGCGACGAACACGGCGAGATGGGCGATTGGCGCAGTTGGTAGCGCGCTTCCTTCACACGGAAGAGGTCATCGGTTCGAGTCCGGTATCGCCCACAAGCGGAGGCTCCGCGCGTCACGTATGTGACGTGTGGAGGGCGCAGTGGGGCCGAGTCCGGTATCGCCCACAAGCGGTGCTTGTGTCCCCTCGGGGCTCAAGCGCCGCTTTTGTTCATTGGTGTTGCACTTCAGACCGATCGTCGCGGTCAGAACGAGCACCGCTACGAAGCCACCGCTTGTTGCAGAACTTGGAAGGCGACGGCGACAACCAGTGCGTTGTAGAAGAACGAAACCACGCTATGGATGAGCACAAGGCGTCGCGCAGAAATGGTGTTGAGTGTTGCGTCTGAGGTGGCGAAGGAGGTTCCGATGGTGAAGGCAAAATACAGGTAGTTGAGGAAGACTGGCCGGTCGCTGCCGGGGAACGTGATGGCTCTTTGATGTGCGGCGAGATCGGCGACCTCGTACATTTGCGCGAAACCAGTGTGCATCAGCATCCACGAAAGGACGATTCCCATGATTGCGGCAGCAGTGAGCACGCCGGCAGGGTTACTGCTGTCACCACGGGCAATCAGCGCGAGCACCGCGGCATTCACACCAACGAAGCTAGAAATGAGGGGCAAAACCCAAGACCAACGGACGGCGATCCGCACCTCGTCGCGCGAGATTCGTGGGGCGCGTTTCCCCTCCCAGACGAGGGCAAATCCGATAGCGAGATACCCTGCTGCGAGCACCTCCCAAACGATTAGCGCCCAGAGTTCGTTCGAGAAAACGTAGACCAAGCTGGCAATGATGAGGCAGATTTCTGCCGCCGCGGCGGTCCAGAATCCTGCTCGAGAACGTGTCCGTGCCATCAGCCCCTGCCTTCGTGTCGTGCAGCAAGATCAGTCTGCCAGTATTCGGCAGCGATCACTTGACCTAACGCGACGGACGAGAGACAGGCGGCGCTACACCCCAACGTTCGCTCAGAGAAGCGGTCTACCTGCTGAGCCGACGGGGGTACACCTCGCGCAAGCGCAGCGCTGGTCAGCGACGCTCGGGCGCATAGCCTTTGGCGCCAATGATGGCGCCAATCAGATCGGAGTATGTCGCATCCGCTCCACTGAACGATCCGTTGTTCTTCCCGTGGCGTAGCACCTCGACACGATCCGAAATGGCACGCACGTCGCTCAGGTTATGGCTGATAAAAACGACGCCAAGGCCCATCTCCCGAAGATTTTCAATGTGCGTGAGAACCTCGGCTGTCTGAGTGACGCTGAGCGACGCGGTCGGTTCGTCCAGTACGACGAGGCGGGGATTCGCGATCAGCGTCCGTGCGATAGCGACTGCCTGGCGTTGGCCCCCTGACAGCCGGTTCAGCGGAGTTCTGAAGGAGGGAATGTGCGCGCCAAGTGCCCGGATCGCCTCGCGTGTGAGTTCTTCCATTTCGCCCTGCTGCAGCATGCCGCCTGAGCGCAGCTCCCTGCCGAGGAACACGTTGGCGGTGACATCAAGGTTGCCGCACACCGCAAGATCTTGGAACACCGTCGCAATGCCGACTTGGTGAGCAGCGCTCGGCGATTCGAGTGCCACCACGTGGCCCCCGACAGAAATAGTCCCGCTGTCCTTGCTGAGTGCGCCGGCAATGATTTTGGCGAGGGTGGATTTTCCTGCCGCGTTATCACCAACCAGACCGACGACCTCACGCGAGCGTACGTGGAAGTCAACGTTCGTCAGAGCTTCGACAGCACCGAATCGCTTAGTGATGCCCTGCATGTGCAGGAGTGAGTCTGCTGCGCTCACGCGCGCTCCGGGACGCGTGCCGAGATGTCGGTGGATTGCAACACGGAGATGGTGGCGCCAATGAGTTCGGCCGATCCACCCAACTGCGACATCTCAATCGCGATGGGATCGGCGGTGCCCCGATTGGTGTGAGCAAGCACAGCCTCACGCA
Source organism: uncultured Microbacterium sp. (assembly GCA_964616805.1). GTDB lineage: Bacteria > Actinomycetota > Actinomycetes > Actinomycetales > Microbacteriaceae > Microbacterium. The sequence goes on from CAZTUC010000020.1 coordinate 1,992, forward strand.
ACGGCTGGGTGAAGATCGTTCCTGCCCCCACCAATTCCCCACCCAGAACAATGGCTTGCGGGTTCAGGCTCTGATACGTGCTGGCGATGGCGGTACCGTAGGCCTCCCCTGCCACCGTGATTGCGTCCACGCAGAGCACGTCTCCTGCGATGGCCTGTGCAACGACGTCTCGCAGCGTGAGCGTCGGCCGATCATCCCGAACCGCGGCAAGGAGCGCTGAGGCGCCAGCCACCGCATCGAGACAACCGCGGCGCCCACACGCACACAGCGGCCCGCCTGGGCGCACCACAATGTGACCGATCTCCCCCGCTGTACCTCGGTATCCTCGGTGGATCCGCGATGCGATCATGACCCCGGCAACCGCGGTGTGTGATGCCTGCACGTACAAGCTGTCCGCAAGGCCACGCGTCGCACCGACCGTTGATTCTGCGAGCACTGCGAAGTTGGCTGCTTTGTCGACCGTCACTGGGCATCCGAGTCGACGTCGCAAAATCTCTGCGATCGGCTGGTCTTCCCAACCTCGCAATGCTCCGGCGACAGAAATCATGCCGCTGGTCGGATCTACCGGCCCGGGAACACCGAGTCCGATCCCGAGCAATTCTTCCGGTTGCGAGCCGATCTGGGAGATCATTTCCGACACGAGCAAGGCGACACGATCGAGAACGGTATCGATGGAATGGTCGGTCGGCAGCGGCATCCGCCGCTCGGTGAGAGCTTCCTGCGTCACATCGCTCACACGTACACGCATACTGCGTGCGGAAACCTGCGCAGAGACGATGAGACCTGCTCGCTTCGCAACCGTCACGAGCATGGCTCGGCGACCGCTACGCGACGTGAGGCTGGTGTCGACGACCCCGGCTGCGGCTAGGTCTTTCACGATTGCCGACACCGTGGCCGTCGACAAGCCGGTTGCTTCTGCCACCTCGACCTGAGTGAGCCCGCCGAATCGCTTGACCGTTTCAACGATCTTCGCAGCGTTCGCTTCGCGCAACGCGGATTGCGTTCCGGCGGGCTGTTTGGTCATGGCATGAGTTTACTGACTATCCGCGAATCTGCCAGTAGTCAGCGCGAGACGGCGGAACGCTTCTTGTTCCAGACGTCGAAGGCGACAGCGAGGAGCAGGACGAGTCCCTTGACGATCTGCTGTGTCGGTTGGTCCAGACCCATGAGCTGCATACCATTGCTCATCACAGCCATGATCAAGCCACCGATGATGGCACCGCCCACACGACCGACGCCGCCAGTGACGGCCGCACCACCGATGAAGCAGGCCGCGATCGCGTCAAGCTCGAACATGTTACCGGCAGACGGTTGTGCTCCGTTCATACGAGCGGAGTAGACAACACCTGCAACGGCTGCCAAGAAGCCCATGTTCACGAAGATCCAGAAGTTGACCTTCTTGACTTTGACACCCGAGAGCTGCGCAGCGTTGAGGTTACCGCCGATCGCATACACATGGCGACCGAAGACCGTCTTCTGTGTGACAAGGGTGTAGACGATGATGAGCACGGCGAGGATTACCAGCACGTACGGGAGGCCGCGGCTCTGCGACAGCTGAAAACCGAACCACATCACCACGGCGGCAATCAGCACCAACCGCGCGACAAACCAGACGGGCCGCTCAACGTGCTGACGGTAGGCGATCTTCGCCTGGCGCGCCCGGTACTGCGAGAACGCGTACCCGACCACACCGATCCCAAAGATCACCAGCGTGAAGACGTCAAAGCCTTGACCACCCAACAAGCCGTTGAAGAAGCCGTTAGCGATGAGGTAATACTCGCGCGGGAACGGTGACAGCGAAACGCTCCCCAGCACGAGAAACGTCAGACCACGAAACAGCAGCATGCCCGCGAGCGTCACGATGAACGCGGGGATACCGACGTAGGCAATCCAGAATCCGTGCCACGCTCCGACGAGGATACCTACCAGCAGCGCGGCCAGCACACCGACGTACCATGGCTGTCCCATCTTGATGACCAAGACGGCGGACACAGCGCCAGTTAGCGCGACGACTGATCCCACCGAAAGGTCGATGTGACCTGCGATGATCACGATCACCATGCCGATCGCGAGGATCAAAATGTAGGAGTACTGCAGCACCAGGTTGGTGAGGTTACCCGGCGAGAGGAATGTCGGGTTCAGGATCGCGAAGAACGCAAAGATCGCGATGAATGCGACCAGGATGCCGCTCTGTCGGAGGTTGCCGGTGATGGAAGTCCACAGGTTGGAGACGCCGTTCATGCGGCTGCCCTTTCTTTGGTCATCAGATGCATAAGCTCTTCCTGACTCGTTTGGTCGACGCGCTGTTCACCGGTAATTCGGCCAAACGCGAGTGTGTATATGCGATCGCAAATTCCCAAGAGTTCCGGAAGCTCTGACGAGATAACGAGAACTCCCTTGCCGGTAGCGACAAGGCCATTAATGAGTTCGTAGATTTCGTACTTCGCACCCACGTCGATGCCACGGGTGGGCTCGTCCAGAATCAGCACGTCCGGGCTGGTCTGAATCCACTTACTCAGCACCACCTTCTGCTGGTTACCTCCGGAGAGTGATCCGGTGGTTGTCAACACCGTCGGCGACTTAATATTCATATCGGTACGGTACCCGTCGGCAACGTGCATCTCTTCGTTGTCATTGATCCAGCCGCCAGTGGAAACTGTTTTCAGCGCCGCCGACGAGATGTTGTGTCGAATGTCGTCGATGAGATTGAGCCCATAGCGTTTACGATCTTCGGTCGCGTATGCGATTCCTGCAGCGATAGCAGCTGCGGTCGATGACGTATTCACCTTGCGTCCGCGGACAAACGCTTCCCCTGAGAGCTTGCGTCCGTACGTCTCACCGAAAATGCTCATGGCGAGCTCAGTGCGCCCCGCGCCCATCAGTCCGGCGATGCCGACAACCTCACCAGCTCGAACATTCAATGAGGCGTTCTCGACGATCAGACGCTCAGCCTGCGTTGGGTGAGCCACCGTCCAGTTCTCAATACGGAGCATCTCATCGCCCACATGCGACGTGCGCTCAGGGAATCGGCTCTCCAGATCGCGCCCCACCATGCCGCGAATAATCCGCTCTTGGGTCGAATCGGGATCGCTCATGTCGATGGTTTCGATGGATTTGCCATCGCGGATGATCGTGGTGTTGTCCGCGATTGCTTCGATTTCATTGAGCTTGTGCGAGATGATGATCGACGTCATGCCCTCGTCGCGAAGACCGCGCAACAGCTGCAACAGGTGCGCCGAGTCCGTATCGTTGAGGGCGGCCGTCGGCTCATCGAGAATCAGCAGCGTCACTTCTTTCGAGAGCGCTTTGGCGATTTCGATGAGCTGCTGCTTTCCAACGCCGAGCGTTCCGACCGGCGTCGTGACGTCTTCAACGAGCCCGACACGTGCCACGAGTGCGGCTGCCTCCGAGTTCGTGCGGTTCCAGTCGATGATGCCGAGCCTGTTACGGCGCTCGTTTCCGAGAAAGATGTTCTCTGCAATGCTCAGGTACGGGATGAGAGCGAGTTCCTGATGAATGATGACGATACCGGCGCGCTCACTGTCAACGATTGAGCCAAAGGCAACGGGCGAGTTGTTGATCAGGATTTCACCGGTGTAAGTCCCGGCAGGGTATACCCCGGACAGCACCTTCATGAGGGTGGATTTACCTGCACCGTTTTCGCCGCAAATCGCATGGATTTCTGCGCGCTTCACCGACAGGTCAACGTTTGAGAGCGCCTTCACACCAGGAAACGTCTTGGTGATCGAGCGCATCTCGAGAATATTGGATGACACTTTTCTCCCTGTGACGACTGTGGCGGGAGCCCCTCGGGCGACCCGCCACAGCCTGTGAGGATGCGACTAGTTGGCTACACCAGCGGCGACTTCGTCTGCCGTCCAGTAACCGGAGTCAACGAGAAGAGACGTGATGGTGTCTTTGTAGACAATGTCCGAGTCGAGCAGGTACGAAGGCACAACCTTCACACCATTGTCGTACGTCTCGGTGTCATTCGCCTCAGGCACCTTGCCATCGATGAAGTCCTCTGCGGCCACGATAGCCTGGGCAGCGAGCTTGCGGGTGTCCTTGAAGATTGTTGCAAACTGCACACCCTGGTCGATGAGCGCGACAGAAGCGATCTCCGCGTCCTGGCCGGAAACAACAGGCAGGCCCTCGGCCACGGTCGGGCCGAGCCCCACGCCCTGCAGCGCCGTGATGATGCCTCGCGACAGCCCGTCATACGGCGAAAGCACGCCATCGAGCTTGGTGCCGTTGCTGTAGGTCGACGTCAGCAAGTCCTCCATGCGCTTCTGTGCGGTCTCCTGCTGCCAGCGCAGCGTCGCAGCCTGCTCGATCGTGATCTGACCGGAAGGCACGTTCAGCACGCCCTCGTCAATGTACGGCTGCAGCGTGTCGATCGCGCCGCCCCAGAAGAAGTGCGCGTTGTTGTCGTCCAGTGAACCGGCGAAGAGCTCGATGTTGAACGGCCCCTTCGCGGTTCCGTCTGTGCCGTCCTCGTTGAGTACGCCGAGTCCGACGAGGAGAGACGTGGCCTGCTGGACACCAACGTTGTAGTTGTCGAACGTGACGTAGAAGTCCACGTGCTCGCTGTCGCGAATGAGTCGGTCGTAGGAAATCACCGGGATGCCCGCGCCAGCTGCTGCTTCCAGTTGGCTGGACAGCGCCGTACCGTCGATCGCCGCAATGATCAGCAGGTCAACGTCTTTCGTGATCATCTGGTCAATCTGCTGGCTCTGCGTAGGAATGTCATCGTTCGCATACTGCAGTTCGACCTGGTAGCCGGCCTGCTCCAGACCTTCCTTGACGGCGTTGCCGTCCGCGATCCAGCGCTCGGACGTCTGGGTGGGCATCGCCACACCGATCGTAACGTCGCCATTAGCGCCCTCACTGGGACCGCCGGTGGAACCCGGACCGCTGGAGCCTGCTCCTTCACCCGCGCATGACGTGAGGGTGAGAAGGCCAGCCAGAGCGAGAGCGGCGAATGCCTGCTTTTTCATACGTAAGCTCCCTTGCTACGTTTCGTGCTACTCGAGGTGGATCGAGCGGCGTTGTGATGACGCTCCTTCGTGGAACGCCTGCAGTGAGCAAGTTTGTTGAGTTCGAGACTCGAAGTCAAGCCGTGTTATCGTTCTGTTACAAAATGAGCCCCGGTTTCGCGCTGGAATTGGCGGATTTTCGCGCCTTTGCCGCCTGCATTTGGCTTGGTGCGATCACACGCAAATCGCGTGTTGACTTCAGGCTTCGAACGCAATCGATTGGGTTTGGCCTTGAGAATCGCCGCGGCGTGGTGGAACCGACCCCCATGAGCGTGCCATGTCATGAAAGTGCGCTTGGCGTTTCGCGCCCGAAATCGACACACTGGCGCACAACTAAGCTGTTACGCAACGCTTGGCGGGAGTGGAACACATCGCTTCCAACTTTCGTGGAGCGATGAGAAAGGGTATGGATCGCGCAATGGATGCAACTCCAAATCGAGAAGGTTCTGCATTCACGCGCCTGCGACGCATCGGGCTCGCCAGCTGGTCACTCTTGGGAATCATCGCTCTGACCATCGCAATCGCCGGCGGAATCAGCGCACTGAGCGGCATCATCGTGCCGCTGCTCATCGCGGTCATCTTGGGCGTTGTGCTCGAACCTGTCGTTGATTGGCTTGTTCGTCGCGGGCTGTCACAGACCCTTGCTGCCGTAATTGGCCTGCTGCTCACCATCCTGCTCGGAGTTGGCCTCGTCATCCTCGTCGTGCGCGGCTTCATCGCGCAAGTGCCCGAGATTACCGAGCAGATCATGTTGGGCTGGCAGTACGTACTGGATTGGGTCAAGTCGTTCGATCTTGATACTTCGCTGCTCGAACGGTGGCGATCGGCGCTCAGCGACGTCGCCCCGCAAGCCGGCCTTGGCCTACTCGGTTTCTTGACCAACACGGTGTACGGCGCGATATCCCTTGCGATCGGGTTGTTCTTCGCACTCTTCTTTCTGTTCTTCGTCCTGCGCGACGGTCATGCGTTCCCGGGATGGCTTGCCCGCACAACCGGATGGGACATCGCAGACACGACACTTGTCGATACCCAGGTCAGGAATTCACTCCGCGGCTATTTCAAGGGCACCGCAGTCACCGCCCTCATAACCGCCCCGATCTTCGTGATCCCCTTGCTGGTGCTCAAGATCCCGCTCGTGGTCCCGATCATGATTCTGTACTTCTTTCTCTCGTTCGTGCCGTTCCTCGGCGCGTGGATCACGGGTGCCTTCGCCGTGCTGATTGCGTTCGGGGCGGGTGGCCCAACCGCGGCTCTCATCGTGGCTCTGAGCCTGCTCATCTCGAACGGCACCGTGCAGAGCGTCGTGAGCTCTTGGGCACTCGGCTCAGCACTCAGACTGCATCCCGTAGCAGTGCTCCTTGCAACCCTGACCGGCGGCGTCGTCGCCGGGCTTTTGGGCATGGTTCTTGGCGCACCGTTGCTTGCAGCTACGCAAAGCGTCGTGTCTGCGCTGCGTTCGCGATCACGGCAAACGGGCCGACGAGATAACGAGGTCTCGTAATGACGCGTCGGGCAAGTAAGCACGTGTGATTGCGATGCCGATGCGCGGCAAGTCACCCTCATCGCGAAACAGCAGGTAGAGCGATTCGTGGCGCGGATTGAATTTTTCCTTGAATCGATGCAGCGATTTGAACCCGTAGAGCGGCTCAATGAGTTCGCCAATCTGTTCAAGCACGTGATCTACCGGTCCGGCAGAAATTTCGGCGGGCCGCACGAGCGGCGCACCTGACAGAGACACGTACGCATAGCCTCGCTGCGAAAACCACTGCGCAGAGGAGGCAATGAGAAACTCCATGACCGGCAGAAAACCGTCTTCGCGCCGGCGCATGAGGTCGAGCGTCCAGCCAACGATGCGCGGCTTGCACAGCGGGGCCTGGCCGTCGGCCACAGCTTCAGCGTCGCCCGAAGCGCTGGACGACTCCGCCTCACCGTAAACGGGTAACCACGATGTGACGCCGTGCAAGTTACCGCCCGCGTCGATTGCGAGGCCAACGTAGGTTTCGGGGTCGAGCGCTTCCTCGACGGTACCGAGGGTGAACCGCATTTCGGGCAACCCCTTGTCGCCAGCCCACTGTTCAGAGATAGCGCGCACTTGGGCCAGGACTTTCCACGGCTCATCGGCTAAACGTGTCATTCGAAACTCGATGCCCTCTCGCTTGGCACGGTTCATCGATGTACGTACCGAATTCCAGCGTTTGCCGGTAAAAGCCAGGCCCGGGAGGTCAACGATTGTGTCCTCAGCGACGATAACGGAGCGCCAGCCCGCGGGTAATGCGGCGGCACTCGCCTCCCCTGCCGATAAAACACACGGCATGAGGCCGGCCGTTTCGGCCATCTCTGCGAACTTCGCGATCGCCTCGCCCTCACGGCCACGGGGCACAATCGGGTCGCCGAGCATGATCGCGACGTCTGACCACTTTTGGTAAGCCACCGAGCCAGTGTCTGAAACGACAGCGCCAGGCGCCGGCGGCAGGTCGATGGCAACTCGGTGGTTACCGTCCCACGTCGTCATCCATGAGATGTTTCCGCCGCCATAACGTTGCAGGTTCTTGATCAGCTGTTGCCTGTTCTGCGGCTTCGCAGGGAGGGTTCTCTTGGCACGCCGAAGAGAGACGCGAAATGCCCCGTGTGCCGCGATCAATACCAGTATGAGCGCGAGCCACAGGATTGCGGGCCCGAGCACGGTCCCGATTGCCTCTGGCACCGAACCGAATATTCCCTCTTCGACGAGTGTCGGAAGCAGGCTGAGCACGATTGCGGCCGTCAGGAGGTTAAAAGCGCCGAGCGCGAGCGCAACAACCCACGCGACCCAGTGTCCTTTGCGGACGCCATTGGCGATAAGCAGGATCAGAGCCACGTCGATTGCGATGTCGATGAACGAGATGGTCGGGTGGATCGAGCCGAGCGGGCCTTCATACGGCACCACAAGATCAAGGATCTCGATGGCTCCCACGGTGATGAGCCCTGCGAAGGCAAGCAGCCGCCACTCCCGCTGCGTCGGGCGGCCACCGCGGCGGCGGAAAGCCGGTAACCAGCCACTCACGATGAGCGCCGCTGTCATAACCACAGCGTGTTCGAGATCATCAAGGGTGCCGAGGTAGAGCACTGAGATGACGACCCAAGCCACCATGGAGAGACGAGCTCGCAGTCTCCACGGGGCAGGCAGCGTCGCTGAGGCGAAGACCAGGGCTGCGAGTGCGCCGCACGAGGCGCCCACGTCGTAGCTCGCTGCCAGCCCTTCAGCCCATGGCCAGCCAGAATTCGCCAAAGGTGCAAGGATGGCAGCTGCACCGAGGACTCCAACAACCTGGCCCGCTACGAACAAGCCGATGGCGCGCAGCGTTCCGAAGCGCGATTCGGCCCAACCGACCCCGATGGCAACGAGCGGGAGCAGCGTCAGAAGCACGAGCGGGTACCTCACGATAAACGGAGCGGTCCCAAGTGTCCACCAGCGCCCCTGCGCAAAGGACGGCAGGCCGGTCGCAAAATCCTCAAACCACGGCTTCTCGTATGCGGGTGAGGTTATCGTGCCGGTAGCGATGGCGATAACAATCATCGCGAGCAAAAGGAAAACGGTGAAGGGCGTGCGCTTGACAAGCCGCAGCAGACGAGGAGTGCGTGAGGTGGTGTTCCTCGTTGCCGCCTCGTGGTCCGCAGCGGGTTTGGCGTCAGTCTGCGCGTCCGTGGTGTCTTCCCTAGAGCATCTCGAGCGTGTGACGGGCAATTGCGAGTTCCTCGTTCGTTGGAACCACCAGCACTTTCACCCGAGAGCTATCGCTGGAAATCGCTCTAATCCCGCCTCCCGCCACCTCGTTACGAGCTGGGTCAATCTCGACACCGGCGAATCCGAGCGTCACGCACGCCTGCGCGCGCACGATCGGATTGTTCTCGCCGACACCCGCGGTGAACGCAATGACGTCCGCTCCCCCAAGCTGCGCCAGATACGCACCCGCATAGGCGCGTAAGCGGTGGATGTACACGTCAAAGGCGAGTTGGGCGGCTTTGTCACCGGCATCCGCTCGTGCACGCATGTCGCGCATATCGCCAACGCCAGAAAGTCCCAAGAGCCCGCTGCGCTTGTTCAGCAGATTGTCGAGATCATCGATTGTGTACCCTGCGGTGCGTGCAAGGTGAAAGAGTATCCCGGCGTCAATGTCACCCGAGCGGGTGCCCATCACAAGACCTTCAAGCGGGGTGAGCCCCATCGAAGTCTCAACTGCGACGCCACGATCGATCGCTGAAACAGAAGCACCGTTACCCAAGTGGAAAACAATCTGTTTGAGCTCGTCATACCCACGCCCCAAAAACTGTGCCGCTGCGCGCGAGACGTATTCGTGGGAGGTGCCATGAAACCCGTAGCGGCGGATCTTCGCCGCCGCTGCAACCTCAGCGTCAATCGCGTACGTGTAGGCAGCGGGTGGCAAGGTTTGGAAAAACGCGGTGTCAAAGACTGCAACGTGCGGCACATCAGCGAATGCCGTTTGTGCCGCCCGAATTCCTTGTACTGCACCCGGATTGTGCAAGGGTGCGAGCTCGGAGAGTTCGTCAATACGCTGCGTAACCTCGGGTGTGATGACGGTCGGCTGCACGAATTGTGAACCGCCGTGCACGATACGGTGCCCAACGGCGACCGGCGCGTGTTCGTCGAGCGACGGCCCGTGGTCTGCAAAGGCGTGCAGCATCGCACGGAAGCCCTCCGTGTGATCCGCTATCGGCAGCTCGTAGGTGTACTCGCTCTTGTCCGCACCAGAACCGACAACGTGCTTAACGAACCCGACAGCCTCACCGATGCGCTCAACGAGTCCGGATGCGAAAATGTGGTCGTCAGCCGGGTCAAGCAGTTGGTATTTGAATGAACTTGACCCACTGTTGATGACCAGAACTTCACTCACGCAGATTCTCCTTGCGCTTGGATCGCGGTGATGGCGATTGTGTTGACAATGTCGCTCACGAGCGCTCCCCGGGAAAGGTCGTTGACGGGCTTGTTGAGCCCCTGCAAGACGGGCCCGATCGCGACCGCGTTCGCGGAACGCTGCACCGCTTTATAGGTGTTGTTGCCAGTGTTCAAGTCGGGGAAGATGAATACCGTCGCACGCCCGGCAACTTGCGAGTCGGGCATTTTTGTTGAGGCAACGGATGCGTCAATTGCCGCGTCGTATTGGATCGGCCCTTCTACCAAAAGCTCGGGCGAACGCTCGCGCACGAGAGCTGTTGCAGCGCGCACCTTTTCGACGTCTTCACCCGTGCCAGACTCGCCCGTCGAATAGGAAAGCATCGCGACACGCGGTTCAATGCCGAACTGTGCCGCGGTCGCCGCTGACGAGATCGCGATGTCGGCAAGTTGTTCGATCGTCGGGTCGGGAATAACCGCACAGTCGCCATAGACGAGCACCCGGTCAGAAAGCGCCATCAAGAACACACTCGAAACGGCCGAGATACCGGGCTTTGTCTTGATGATCTCAAACGATGGGCGGATGGTGTGCGCGGTCGTGTGCTGCGCGCCGGAAACCATGCCGTCAGCGAGGCCCTCGTGCACCATCATCGTGCCGAAGTAGGAAACATCCGTCACGGTTTCGGCTGCTTGTTGCAAAGCAACGTTCTTGTGTGCCCGCAAGCGGGCGTACTCCGCGGCGAAGCGCTCAACGTGTGCCGGTTCGGTAGGTGAGATGACTTCGGCGGCAGAAATATCCAGCCCAAGCTCTTGTGCGCGGTCTCGTACCGCTTGTTCGTCACCGAGAATCACGATGTCTGCAATCCCACGGGCGAGCGTGATCGCGGCCGCCTGCAAGATACGATCGTCGCTGCCCTCAGGCAAGACGATCCGCTTCTTGCTGCTGCGAGCCCGCTCGATGAGGCTGTATTCGAACATGAGCGGGGTGACAACCTCGGGCGTGCTCACCCCGAGCGCGGTCATGAGTTGATCGGGGTCGACGCTGTTCAAGAACGTCGTGCGGGCCGCCTCGTAGCGCACTTGCGAATCGGCCGTGAGACGACCACGTGAGTTGATGATGCGCGCTGTCGTGTCGTAGGTGCCCAAATCTGTTGTGATGACAGGAACACCGCTTGCGAGGCCCTCCATGAGTCGGGTGATGTCTTCCGGGATCTCGAACGGGCCGTTGAGCACCAGCGCTGCGATCGAGGGGAACGTGCCAGATTCTTGCGCAAGCAACGTCGCGATGAGCACATCGTAACGGTCGGCGCCGACGACGATGACTGCGCTGTCAATAAGCCTCGGCAAGACGTTCACCATTGACATCCCAGCAACAACAACGCCCAAGACAGGGCGATCGAGCAGTGCTTCATCGCCACGAATGAGCGTGCCGTTGACTGTCTCAAGTACGTCGCGTACAGCGGGAGCGACAAGGTTGCGGTCTTCAGGCACCGCCCAAACGCCGATCGGTGTGGCAATCCCCCGGGCGCCTCGTTCGGCGTCGACCGCAGCGGTGACCGCAACAACGATCTCGTCGAGCGTTGAGGGGTCTGCGCGGTTGACCACGACACCCAAAACGGTTGCGCGCTGTTCATACAGTTCGGTGAGCGCAAGATCGGCCGCCTGGCCAAGTTCAACGGGCGTGCGCGAAATGGAAAGCCCCAATTGCTCGCTGCCTGACTGCTGTGCCCGACCGGTGAGCACGAGCAAAACCGGCGAGCCCAGGTTCGTTGCCACGCGGGCGTTGAACCCGAGTTCGGCGGGGCTTGCGACATCCGTATAGTCACTGCCCATGATGACCACAGCATCGGCTTGTGCCTCTACCGCTTTGTACCGCTCGACAATCGTCGAGAGGGCCGCGTCGGGGTCGGCCCGCACATCGTCGTACGTGACACCAATACAGTCGGCGTATGCGACGCCAGCGGTCTCTTGATCGTGGAGCGCCCGCAAAACGACATCTGGCTGATCGAGTGACCGAGTAATCGGCCGGAAAACTGCAACTCGCTCTTCAGCGCGCGTGAGTAATTCAAGCACGCCAAGGGCAACAAGTGATTTTCCGGTGTGGCCCTCGGCCGATGAAATATAGATGCTGCGTGTCACACACCAAGGCTATCGGCCAACCCGCTCGTTGAAACCTATTTCCAGCCGTAGCGTTGACGCAGTTGCTTGGCGACGACCTCAAACTTTTGCTGCGAGAGCGCGGATGCTTCGCGTCGAGCCCCATCGCTGTGCACCGAATACAGCTGGTCAACGTCAACGAACGATTCACGACCTTGCGAATCCCAAGGGCCGCTGCCGACCGAGATGAGCGCACTGTCGCCGCTGTGACTTTTCGATGTCATCTTGACCGCGTAGACGCGGTCTGTGCTGTGCTCACCGATGACGAGCACGGGGCGGTCTTTCCCGCGACCGTCGTTTTCTTCGTATGGCACCCATGTCCAAACGACTTCGCCACCGTCAGGCGAGCCGTTTTTGACGGGGCCATACACGAGTGTGAAGTTCTTGATTCGGTCGGGGTCAACCTCGATTGTTCGGGAGTCGCCTTCTTCGCCGGGCATGACTTCGTCATATTCGACGTCACCGCTACTGACTGTTGCGGTGGTCTTCTTGGGCTTTTCGGCAGACACAGAACCAGCGGCCCCCGTGTGTCTCCGGGAGCCGCTGGTGGCCTGTTCGACGATCGCAGTAAGTACTGCGCCGACGACGTTGAGTAGACGAACCCAAAAGCTTTTTTGGTTGGAATTCACCAAGCCAGCCTAGTGTCAGTCGACGAGGGCGTATCCTTCCTCGCCGTGTACGACCTGGTCGACACCGGCGATTTCGTCTTCGTCTGTGATGCGGAAGCCGATGGTCTTCTGGATTGCGTACCCGACTGCGTAAGACACTACGAACGAGTACACCAGCACACCGAGGGCTGCGAGGATCTGAACAACCAGCAGGCGCCAGTCACCCGTCAAGAACAGGCCAGCGTCGGTTGCGAAGAGGCCGAGCCAGACAACACCGGTCAGACCACCGACGAGGTGGATACCGACAACGTCAAGCGAGTCGTCGTAGCCGAGCTTGAACTTCAACTCGATTGCGAGGGCACACAGCACACCGGCTACGAGACCGAGCAGCAGCGCCCAACCGGGCGTGAGGTTCGCACACGCGGGGGTGATTGCAACGAGACCCGCGACAGCACCGGATGCGGCACCAACCGAGGTGGGCTTTCCGTCTTTGACCTTCTCAACGATGATCCATCCGAGGATTGCTGCTGCGGTTGCACCGAGCGTGTTGATCGTGATCAGGCCAAGACCAGGCATGCCCTCACCGAAGGCTTCTGCACCACCGTTGAATCCGAACCATCCGAACCAAAGGATTGCTGCACCCAAGAGCGTAAGTGGCACGTTGTGGGGCTTCAGGATGCCCTTCTTGAAACCGATGCGACGGCCCAGAACGAGAGCGAGCGCGAGCGCTGCAGCACCGGCGTTGATGTGTACCGCGGTACCACCGGCGTAGTCGATAACTTCGATGCCGCTGTCTTCGCCGAACAGCAGTGAGCCGAGGTTCTGCACCCAGCCACCACCCCAGACCCATGCGGCCACCGGGAAGTAGACGAACGTTGCGAAGATACCCGCGAAGAGCATCCACGGGCCGAATTTGGCGCGGTCAGCGATCGAGCCAGAAATAAGAGCGGTTGTGATGATTGCGAATGTTGCGCCGAATGCGACGCTCAAGAGGCCTTCGTTTGCGCCGTCGCCCGAGGCGAGGCTGGCAAGGCCGAAGTCAGCGAACGGGTTGCCGGCGAAAGCTGTCGGTGAGTCAACGGCACTCATCGAGGAACCGTAGAGGATCCACAAAACCGCAACCAGACCGAGTGCGCCAAAGCTCATCATCATCATGCTGACGACGCTCTTTGCCTTGACTAGGCCACCGTAGAAGAACGCCACACCGGGCGTCATGAGTAGCACGAGCGCCGTCGCGACGACGGCCCATGCAAGATTTCCAGAATCCATGTGATCCCTCACCTTTGTGTTGGGGAAGCAGTAGACACCTGCTTCGGTGAGGTAAGTCTTGCGATGCGCGATTACGCACAAACAGCGGCAATGTTTCGTGGCTGTTACAGCGGGGCTTGTCGTGTTAAGTTCGCGTTTCGGGCGAGCTCTGCACTCAAGAAGAATGCGTCAGCGCGACCATGCGCGAAATCGCGCGCAAGTATTTCTTGCGGTATCCACCGGCCAGCATTTCGGGTGAGAACACGTCGTGAAGTGAGGTTCCGGTTGCAACAATCGGGGTTTGCGCATCGTATGCGCGGTCAATAAAGGCCACCAAGCGCAGCGCCGCATTTTGGTCATTGAGGGTTTCGACATCGCGAATACCGATCGCACCGACGTTGTCGAGCATTTTCATGTAGCGAGACGGGTGCACACGTGCCAAGTGTCCGATCAAATCGGCAAACAGGTCATCGGATGCGACTCCCCCGCGAAGCTGTGCTGCCCTCGAAAGCTCCGCCTCATAGGCATCCGCTGGTGTCACGCGTGCGCCTTCGTCGAGAGCACGCTGGCGGTAGTCGTTGCCGTCAATACGTAACGTGTCAAAGCTTGCGGACATTGCGTGGATTTCGCGCATGAAATCTTGCGCGGCAAAACGGCCCTCTCCAAGAGCGTTCGGGGGCGTGTTTGACGTTGCGGCAAGTTTCGTGCCGCTGCCGACGAGCTCACCCAACAGGCGCGTCATAACCATTGTGTCGCCCGGATCGTCGAGTTCAAACTCGTCGATGCAAATCAGTTGCGTGCCCGTGAGCAGGTCAACAGTTTGGCGGTAGCCAAGCGCACCAACGAGGGCGGTGAACTCGATGAACGAACCGAAGAGCTTTCGCCGCGCTGGCATTGCGTGATAAATCGCGGCAAGCAAGTGAGTTTTGCCGACACCAAAACCACCGTCGAGATAAACGCCGGGTTTGGTGGCTTCAACCTTCGGTGCCCGTGAGAACAGACTGCGTTTGGCGGGCTTCGCGGGCTGTCCGCCGGCAAATGTGATGAGGCGCTGTTTGGCGTCTTCTTGCGAGGGGAACGTATCATCCGAGCGGTAACTCTCGAACGTTGCGCCGTCAAACTGGCGAGGTGGCACAAGTTCGGCAAGCATTTCCGTGCCGGAAACCTGTGGGTTCAACGATTCAAGGTGTACACGCGCACCAATAGCGGGAGGGTAATCAGACATCGGGCTCCGTCAGAAAAAGCAACCCTCCTAGCCTACGGCCGTTTGCCGAGCCCGGTCACCGCGTAACGTGCGCCTGTAGCCACGCAGCAACTGAGGTGTTCCACAACTCAGGGTCGTAGTTCCACAGCGCGACGTGGCCCGGTTTGTCGAATTGCACTCGGGTCACAATGTCGGGCCTGGCACGACTCAACCGAAACGCTGGGGCGTCCGGCACGTAGTCATCGCCCGAGCTCACAAGTATCAGCGTCGCGACGTCGAGTTCCTCGGCCCGAGCTGCCATGTTGAGGTCTTCGAAAACGATTGCGTCGTCAGCACCGGCAAGCTTCGCAGTCATTGGATGCCGCAACAGCAGCTTCGCAAGCTTCGTAATCGGACCCGGGACGTTTGATTCATGCGCGTGCACGGCGAGCACCGAGGTCCAGTCGATCACCGGCGAATCGAGCACGATCCCGACGATGCTGTCACGGTGCGCACCTCGGAGAAGTGTTTGAAAAATGATTGCACCACCGGTTGAATACCCCTGCAACACAATGCGCTCTGCGCCGTTGTCGAGCGCATATGCGATAGCCGCGTCGACGTCTTGCCACTCGGTTGACCCAAGCCCGTACGCACCGTTCTTCGTGCGTGCGCCGTCGGTGTCGTTGCGATACGAAACCAGCAGCGAGGTGATCCCCGCCGCATTGAAAACCTCAACCGCACGTAAACACTCTTGTCGGCGCACACCACGTCCATGCACGTGAATCGCCCACGTCGTCTGGCGTGCAGCGGGAAACAGCCACGCCGGGCATTCCCCCACCGGTGTATCGATGATGACGTCGCGATATGGCAGGCCGAGTTGGTCGGGTTCGTTGAAGTACCACGAGACGAGGCCGGCTTCGGGTTGGATGACATCGCCCGCTGCCAACGGCGTGTCAAGCACGCGCGTGGCAGTCGTGTCGGTGACATCGACAACATCGCCGAGTTGCAAATAGTCGCGTGTACCGCTCGTGAACAATCCCCACCGGCCCGGGATCGCGGTGTCGCGCGTGCGCTCCAGAGTGATCGTTCGCGCATCCGAATCGAAACCGAGAACTCTCGTATCAAGGGGGCGCGGGCCGGGCACAACAAGCGAGCGAATCGTTGCTACCGCAGCACCGAGCATGGCAAAGGCTGCTACCGCGGCGGTGATGACCGCGAGGCTTCCGGCGCGCCTGAGTTTTCCCATCGTCAGCCGAGACTACTCTGCTTTACGTGGCAATAGACGCCGAAACCGAGTTTGCGCAAGCAGTCGAGCAGTTGCGCTCGGCTGCCGTTCATCCCGCCGTAGCGGTTCGTGACACATCCGCTCCCGCATCCCTCGCGCCCGAGACCTTCGCTTTTGCGGCAACCGCGCGCCTGCCGCAATCAGGCGTCTCGCTCGAACCGGTTGCGGAAGGTCGCCTTGTGCTGCTGCGCGACCCGGATCGAGTTGCCGATTGGGGTGGCGAATGGCGCATGGTTGTTTTCGTGCAAACCGATATTGAGCCCGCGATTGCACTTGACCCGCTCGTCACTGATGTGGTTTGGGCCTGGATTGTTGATGCGCTCCGTGATGCCGATGCTCACGCCGATGCGCTTTCCGGTACGGCTACCGTGACAACGTCGCGCGGATATGGCGGGCTCACGGATGCCGGTGAACGCGCGCACCTTGAGTTGCGCGCCTCATGGACGCCAACCGCCCCGTTTGATGCGCACATGTCAGCGTGGACATCCCTCGTTGGCAGCATGGCTGGGCTTCCCACAGAAGGTGCGGGCCATCCGCAAGACCGGTAAACAACAGCAGTGACACAGTACGAGCTCGTTTCAGATCCCAGCGCCTATTCTGCGGCGGTCGATACCCTTGCTGACGCCGAAGGCAGCATTGCCGTTGATGTGGAACGCGCTTCCGGCTTCCGCTACAGCCAGCGTGCCTATCTCGTCCAAGTAACCCGACCTGGTACGCCGATCTACCTGTTTGACCCGACGTACATTGCATCGTTCGCGCCGCTGCAAGAAGCCCTCGGAACAACCGAGTGGGTTCTGCATGCGGCCAGCCAGGACATGCCTTCACTTCGTGAACTCGGACTCGTACCCCCGGCGCTCTTCGACACCGAACTCGGTGCCCGCATCGCCGGTTGGGAGCGCGTCGGGCTCGCCGCCGTCGTCGAACGCGCGCTCGGCATCACACTTGCAAAAGAGCATTCGGCAGCCGACTGGTCGACGCGGCCACTGCCAAATTCATGGCTCGACTATGCGGCCCTCGACGTTGCCTATCTGGATGATGTGCGCGATGCGCTCGCAGCGGATCTTGCTGATCAACGCAAGCTGCATTACGCCGAGCAAGAGTTTGAAGCCGTGCGCACGCGCCTGCCAAACCCGCCGCGCGAAGAGCCGTGGCGCAAGCTCAGTGGCCTCCACAGCGTGCGCGGCGCTGAACAACTCGCAATCGCCCGCTCGCTCTGGCAATCTCGCGAACAACTGGCGCAAGAACTTGATGTCGCGCCCGGGCGTTTGGTGCCCGACCGCGCGCTTGTTGCTGCCGTGCTGGCAAATCCTGGTTCACGGGGCACCCTCGCCGGCATGAAAGATTTCACCGGTAGAGCCAGCCGTACCGAGCTTAACCGCTGGTGGGCCGCGATTGAGCAGGGCCGGGCAGATGAGCATCCGCCCAGCCCGCGCGGACCAAAAACCGATGCCCTGCCCCCACCCAAAGCATGGTCGCAGCGAAACCCCGAGGCTGATCGTCGACTCAAACTCGCCCGTACGAGCGTTGAAGAAGTCGCGCAAGAGTTGAACATTCCCATCGAAAACCTGTTGACACCAGAACACTTGCGTCGCGTCGCGTGGGAGGCGCCACCGATTGACGACAACCTGGTGCCCGTTCTCACCGAACGGCTGAAAGCCCTGGGTGCGCGTGAATGGCAAATTGGGCAGACTATACAGAGAATCGCAGACGCTTTTGTAGAAGCCACGCAACAGCCGGCTGAACCGAGCGCCGACGCTTCGTAGGAACCAACAAGCTGTTTCCCACCACAAAGGCGGGTTCTTTATGCTGAAAACACCCCTGACAAATGGAGGAAGAGTGGCCGAGAATTCGGACGTCTACTTCGTCGATGGCGTACGTACCCCGTTTGGGCGCGCCGGCGAAAAAGGCATGTATTGGAACACCCGAGCTGACGACCTGGTCGTAAAAGCAATGATCGGAATGTTGGAGCGCAACCCCAACGTTCCCAAAGATCGCATTGAAGAGGTCGCAATCGCGGCAACGTCGCAGACCGGCGATCAGGGGCTGACCCTGGGCCGTTCAACGGCACTGCTGGCCGGACTCCCCCAGACCGTTCCCGGTTATGCGATCGAGCGCATGTGCGCCGGTGCGATGACCGCTGTCAGCACGATCGGTGCGGCAATCGGCTTCGGTATGTACGACATCGGTATTGCTGGCGGTGTCGAGCACATGGGCAAGCACCCGATCGGCAGCAACGCCGACCCGAACCCGCGATTTGTTGCTGAGAGGATGGTTGACCCGAACGCGCTCAACATGGGTAACACCGCTGAGCGTATTCACGACCGCTTCCCGCACCTCACGAAAGAGCGCGCCGACCGCTTTGGCATGCTGAGTCAGCACAAAGTGCAGGCCGCATACGACGCGGGCAAGATTCAGCCTGACCTCGTTCCGGTTGCCATCAAGGATGCAGATGGCGCGTGGGGCCTGGCTACTGAAGACGAAGGTCGCCGCCCCGAGACGAGCATGGAATCGCTCGCAACCCTCAAGACCCCGTTCCGCCCACACGGACGCGTCACCGCCGGAACCTCATCGCCGCTGACTGACGGTGCAACCGTCAGCCTGCTGGCAAGCGGTAATGCCGTAAAAGAGCTGGGTCTTACCCCGAAGATGCGGATGGTTTCGTTCGCTTTCGCCGGTGTACAGCCTGAGATCATGGGCATCGGCCCGGTTCCCTCGACCGAAAAGGCGCTCAAGAAGGCTGGCCTGACGATCGACGACATCGGCTTGTTTGAACTGAACGAGGCGTTCGCAATTCAAGTATTGAGCCTGCTCGACCACTTCGGCATCGCAGACGACGATCCTCGGGTCAACCAGTGGGGCGGAGCAATCGCGATCGGTCACCCATTGGCTGCATCCGGCGTTCGTTTGGCCATTCAGCTGGCTGCCCAGTTCGCTGAGCGCCCCGACGTTCGCTACGGCCTCACCGCAATGTGCGTTGGCCTCGGCCAGGGCGGCTCAATCATTTGGGAAAACCCGCACTACAACGGCAAGAAGAAGTAGGCAGCAATGGCTAAGAAAACAGTTTCACCATACGAAAACATCGACTTCAGCCTGCTCGACTCGGCGGTTGAAAACGAAGTCATCACCCACTCGAAGGTGCGCGACATCACCCTGCCCTCGGGCAAGACGATTGCGCTCATCACCCTTGACAATGGTCGTGACCACACGCGCCCGAACACGCTCGGTCCCGGAACCCTTGCAGAGCTGAACACGACACTCGACTCACTCGCTGCCCGCGCAGCGAACGGCGAGATCGATGCAATTGGTGTGACCGGCAAGCAATACATCCTTGCCGCTGGTGCCGACCTTTCTGAGGCCGCATCGATTCCGTCGCACGAAGCAGCCGTGCTGCTTGCACAGCGTGGCCACCAGGTACTTGGCAAGCTCAACGACATGGGTGTTCCGTCGTTCGCGTTCATCAACGGTCTTGCCCTTGGTGGCGGCCTTGAGATCGCGCTCAACTCGAACTACCGCACGGTTGACGCATCTGCTGCTGCCATTGCATTGCCGGAAGTGTTCCTGGGTCTCATTCCGGGTTGGGGTGGCGCGTACTTGTTGCCGAACCTCATCGGTATCGAAAACGCGCTCGAGGTCGTCATCTCGAACCCGCTCAAGCAGAACCGAACCCTGAAGCCGCAAGACGCTCAAAAGCTCGGCATTACCGATGCGATCTTCCCAGCCTCAAACTACCTCGAAGACTCTTTGAAGTGGGCTGACGGCGTTCTCAACGGTTCGATCAAGGTTGAGCGCCCCAACGTGCCGGGCAAGATCGAGCGTGCCACCAAGTGGCCAATCGCAATCAAGATGGCCAAGAAGATGCTTGAGTCAAAGATTGGCACGCAACCGAAGTCGCCATACGTGGCGCTCGAGCTGCTCGACAAGGCAAAGAGCGGTACGCGCGAAGAAGGCTTCCAGCGTGAAGACCAGGCTCTCGCCGACCTCATCACGGGTGACCAGTTTGCCGCATCGATGTACGCGTTTGATCTCGTACAGAAGCGTGCAAAGCGCCCGGTTGGGGCTCCTGACAAGGCGCTTGCAACGAAGGTACAGAAGGTCGGCATCATCGGTGCTGGTCTTATGGCCAGCCAGTTCGCCCTGTTGTTCTTGCGTCGCCTGCAGGTGCCGGTTGTTATCACCGACATCGACCAGGCTCGCGTCGACAAGGGTGTTGCATACATCAACGAAGAAATCGACAAGCTGCTCGCCAAGGGCCGTCTCGATCAAGACAACGCAAACAAGCTCAAGGCACTGCTCACCGGAACGACCGACAAGAGCCAGTTCGCTGACGCTGACTTCGTGATTGAGGCTGTCTTCGAAGAGGTTGGTGTCAAGCAAGCCGTTTTCGCTGAGATGGAAGAAATCATCTCGCCGGAAGCGATTCTCGCCACGAACACCTCGTCGCTTTCGGTTGAAGAGATCGGCTCGAAGCTCAACAACCCCGAGCGCTTGGTCGGTTTCCACTTCTTCAACCCCGTTGCCGTCATGCCGCTGGTTGAAATCGTGAAGACCCCAAGCACGAGCGAACAGGCGCTTTCGACGGCGTTCGTCGTCGCAAAGAACCTGGGCAAGAACGCCATTCTTACCGCTGATGCACCCGGCTTCGTTGTGAACCGTCTGCTTGCCAAGGTGATGGGTGAGGCCGCGCGGGCACTCTACGAAGGCACCCCCGTTACCGAGATCGAAGCCGCGTACGCTCCCCTCGGTCTGCCGATGGGTCCGTTCCAGCTGATCGACCTCGTTGGTTGGAAGGTTGCCGCACACGTGCAAGACACGATGACCAACGCATTCCCGGACCGCTTCTACTCGAACGAGAATTTCCACGAGCTTGCAGCGCTTTCGCAGGTTGTTGAGAAAGACAAGGCCGGCAAGATCACCGGATTCTCGAAGGAAGCACTCAAGGTACTGAAAACCGACAAGAACCCCACTTCGGCAGCGGTCATTCTCGATCGCGTGCAGACGGGCCTTGCGGAAGAGATCAAGATCATGCTTGATGAGGGTGTTGTGCCCGAGGTTGAAGACATCGACCTTGCACTGATTCTCGGTGCTGGCTGGCCGTTTATTGACGGTGGCGCATCGCCGTATCTTGACCGGGTCGGCGCATCTGAAAAGGCAAACGGAGCCAAGTTCCACACTCCTGCAATTGCCGGACTGGGCAACTAATCCGTTAGTCGCACGTCAGTACACGAAGGGTGCCGGGTCGAATTTCGATCCGGCATTCTTCGTGTGCAACCGGCTCACCATCCGCATATGCAACCAATCCGGGCGCTTGAACCTCAATTGATCGGATGGTGCGATGTGACGCCTCTTTGCGGCCCAGGTGTGTGCCACGCAGCAGACTCGGGAACAACCTCAGCAGCTGCAAACGACCGAGCGGCTTCGCGTGCACATAATCAAGAAGCCCGTCGTCGGGTTGCGCGTTTGGTGCGATTGGCATACCCCCGCCGTATGACGACGTGTTCGCAACCGCAATAATCGACCCGGGTGCGTCTTCCCACTCGCCATCGTCAATACGAACGCGAAACTGGATTGGTTTTAGCCGGGCAAGTTCAATGACAAGGGCGAGGTAGTACCTGGCTCCGCCCCGCGGCCAACGCAAACGGTCTGTCCGAGCGGCGACCTGCGCGTCGAACCCAAGCGCGACGACGGTCACGAATGGTGTCTCCGCTTCGCCGGCAAAAACAACGCCAGTGTCGATGGTGCGTTCGTGCCCGGAAAGGGCCGCGGCAACACCCTGGCCCGGCTGGTTGAGCGAAATACCGAGTGCCCCCGCCAAGTCGTTTCCGGTTCCTGTTGGGATTACCACGAGAGGCAACTGTTGTTCGATGAGCGTTGGCAGCGCGGTTGAGATCGTTCCGTCTCCCCCGGCAACAACAATAACCGGTTCATGCTTTTCGGCCGCAGCAGCAACTGCCTCCCGGGTGCCCTGTGGTGTGTTCGGCACCACGAGTTCGGTCGTGACATCATGATCGAGGAGGTAAGCAAACATCTTGTCGAGGCGCTTACGACCGCGCCCAGCGGCGCTGTTCGCGATAATCGCGAGGTGGCGCTTCGCGGGTTCAGGCGCTGACATCATCCGTTACCGGGGCTGCCTTGGGGAGCCGCTCGCCTTTCACCTGGGCAATAATGTTTGCGGCGATGGATTCGGTAGTCAGGCCTGCGTCGGCAAGAATCTCATCGCGGGTCGCGTGATCGATGTAGGTATCTGGTAATCCAAGCTCATCAACCGCGGTTTCAACTCCGGCTTCACGCAGCACCTGGCGAATGCGGGTACCCACACCACCGACGCGAATACCGTCTTCAAGACTCACGAGCAAGCGATGCCCGCGAGCGAGCTCAATCAGTGAATCTGGCACGGGAATCACCCAGCGCGGGTCTACAACGGTTGCGCCAATCCCGGCTGCATCAAGCAGTTCGGCAACGTCGAGGGCGAGCGGGGCGAAAGCGCCGATTGCAACGAGCAGCACGTCGTCACGGTCGTCGTCACGGAGAATCTCGAGTGCATCAGCGGTTACGGCCACAGCGGGAATGTCTGCGGGGACAGCGCCGCGCGGATAACGAATGACCGTCGGTGCGTCGTCAACCGCAACCGCTTCAGCAAGCGCGCGCCGCAACTGTGTACCATCACGTGGCGCAGCAATGCGAATCTCGGGGACGATTTGCAGCATCGCAAGATCCCAAATACCGTGGTGACTCGGGCCGTCTGGACCGGTCACGCCGGCGCGATCGAGCACAAACGTCACACCGGCTTTGTGCAGGCCGACATCCATGAGGACCTGGTCGAACGCACGCCCCATGAATGTCGCATAAATGGCCACCACGGGGTGCAAACCGCCAAAAGCAAGCCCGGCAGCGGATGCCACAGCGTGTTGCTCTGCGATGCCGACGTCATACGTTCGTGCCGGGTACTTCTGAGCGAACGGACCAAGGCCTGTAGGTCCGAGCATGGCGGCGGTCATCGCGATGATGCGCTCGTTCTTGTCTGCCTCGTCGACGAGTGCCTGCGCGAAAATATCGGTCCATGCCGTGCGCGCAACGCTCAGGGCGCCGCCGGTTTCGGGATCGATTGGCCCGACTGCGTGGAACTGTTCGGCGTCATCATCACGCGCGGGTTGGTAACCGTGACCTTTTTCGGTCACGACGTGCACGATGACGGGCGCGCTGAAGTCTTTCGCGCGCTGCAACGCCTCGGTCAGCGCACCAATGTCGTGGCCATCGACTGGACCGATGTACTTGATGTCAAGGTTTGAATACAGGTCTTTATTGTTTGTCAGGCGCGACAAGAACCCGTGTGTGCCACCGCGCACTGCGCGAAAAAGTGCGCGTCCGGGAGCTCCGAAGCGACCAAACACTTCACCCGATGTCTTATACAGCTCGCGATAGGCCGGCGCCGTACGTACGCGCGTGAGATGCCGGGAAATTCCACCGATTGTCGGCGCGTAGGAGCGCCCGTTGTCGTTGACGACGATAATCAGATTTCGTTCGTTGTCGTCACTGATGTTGTTGAGCGCTTCCCATGTCATACCGCCCGTCAGGGCGCCATCACCGACAATGGCGACAACATGGCGATCGTCGCGCCCGGTGGCGGCAAACGCACGCGAAATGCCATCTGCCCAGCTGAGCGAGCTTGAAGCGTGCGACGACTCGACAACGTCGTGGGCACTTTCGCTGCGCTGCGGGTAGCCGGCGAGCCCACCGCGGGAACGCAGCCCGGTGAAATCTTGACGCCCAGTCAGCAATTTGTGCACGTACGACTGGTGTCCCGTATCAAAGATGATGGGATCCTGGGGCGAGTTGAAAACCCTGTGCACCGCGATTGTCAGTTCAACTACACCGAGGTTTGGCCCCAGGTGCCCGCCGGTACGCGCAACATTACTGACGAGAAACTCACGAATCTCATCGGCGAGTTCGGGAAGTTGCTCATCCGAGAGGCCATCGAGGTCACGAGGACCTGAGATCTCGGGCAGCAGCGACATCCGCTCTCCTTCTTTCTGCGCGGCAGCGCGCACCTTAGTCTAATGCGGCACGGTACGAAAAGGCCGCTCAGCGAACCCGCGGTTGCGGCGCCAAGCGGCCTTTTCAGAACGGTTTAGACGAGCGAACGCAGTACGTACTGCAGAATGCCACCGTTGCGGTAGTAGTCAGCTTCACCGGGTGTGTCGATACGAACGACAGCGTCGAAGGTGACCGTCTCTTTGCCTTCGGGCGAGAATTCGCTCGGGGCAGCGGTAACCTTGACCGTCTTCGGGGTGACACCTTCGTTGAGTTGCTCGAGACCCTCGACCGAAACGATCTCGGTACCGTCGAGTCCGAGCGACTCCCAGCTGTCACCGGCCGGGAACTGCAGCGGAACAACACCCATACCAATGAGGTTGGAGCGGTGGATACGCTCGAAGCTCTCGGTGATGACTGCCTTGACGCCGAGCAAGCTTGTACCCTTGGCTGCCCAGTCACGTGATGAACCCGAACCATACTCTTTACCGCCGAAGATCACCAGTGGTGTGCCCTCAGCCTGGTAGTTCTGGCAAGCATCGTAGATGAATGACTGCGGGCCGCCCGCTTGCGTGAAGTCACGCGTGTAGCCACCCTCAACAACAGCACCATCGTTGACGGCACGAACGATGCCGTTCTTGAGGCGGATGTTTGCGAACGTACCGCGAATCATGACTTCGTGGTTTCCACGGCGTGAACCGAGTGAGTTGAAGTCTTTCTGGGCGACGCCATGCGCCTCGAGGTACTCAGCGGCCGGCGTGCCAGCCTTGATGCTACCGGCCGGGCTGATGTGGTCGGTCGTGACCGAGTCACCGAGCGTTGCCAGAACGCGAGCGCCCTGGATGTCGGTAACGGGGGTCAGTTCCATCTTCATGCCGTCGAAGTACGGCGCCTTACGAACGTAGGTCGAGTCTTCGTCCCACGCGAACACGGCGTCGGTCGGCGTGGGCAGGTTGCGCCAGCGCTCGTCACCGTCGAAAACGGTTGCGTACTGCTTGATGAACTGTTCGCGCGAGATCGAGCTGTCGATGACCTCTTGGACCTCTTCCGGCGACGGCCAGATGTCTTTCAAGAAGACGGGCTCGCCATCCGTACCGGTGCCGAGGGCATCAGTTTCGAAGTCGAAGTTCATGGAACCTGCGAGTGCGTAAGCAACGACAAGCGGCGGCGATGCGAGGTAGTTCATCTTCACATCGGGGCTAATACGACCTTCAAAGTTACGGTTACCCGAAAGCACTGCCGTCACAGCAAGGTCGTTGTCGTTGATCGCTGCCGAAACCTCAGGAATCAGCGGGCCGGAGTTACCGATGCAGATCGTGCAGCCATAGCCAACGGTGTAGAAGCCAACAGCTTCAAGCGCCTTGTCGAGACCACTCTTTTCGTAGTAGTCGGTGACAACCTTCGAGCCCGGGCCGAGCGTCGTCTTGACCCACGGCTTCTGCTTCAGACCCTTGTCGACAGCCTTCTTGGCCAAAAGACCTGCGGCGAGCATGACCGACGGGTTTGAGGTGTTGGTGCACGAGGTGATTGCCGCGAGGGTCACCGCGCCGTTGTCAAGGAGGTACTTTTCGCCTTCGGGGCTCTCAACCTTGATCGGCTTCGATGCGGGGTGCATGTCACCGGATGAAATGATGACCTCACCGGTGTCGTCGTCTTCATCGCCCGGAACGGGGCCGGGGTCGGATGCCGGGAACGAGCCTTTACCCTGCAGATCAGCCATGCTGTCAGAGGTGACTTCGCCTGCGTAGCTGACGATGTCTTTCTGGAACTGTGACTTCGCTTCGCTCAGCAGGATGCGGTCTTGCGGACGCTTCGGACCTGCGATCGACGGCACAACTGTCGAAAGGTCAAGTTCGAGGTATTCGCTGTAGTTGGCTTCAACAGCTGGGTTGTGCCAGAGCGACTGGAGCTTGGCATACGCCTCAACAAGGGCAACCGTCTGCTCATCGCGACCGGTGAGGCGCAAGTAGTCAAGGGTGACGTCGTCGATCGGGAACATTGCTGCCGTCGAACCGAACTCGGGGCTCATGTTTCCGATGGTGGCGCGGTTTGCCAGCGGAACCGAGGTCACACCAGCACCGTAGAACTCGACGAACTTTCCAACAACGCCGTGTTGACGCAGGATGTCGGTGATCGTCAGAACCACGTCGGTTGCGGTCACGCCAGCGGGGATCTCGCCCGAGAGCTTGAAACCCACAACGCGCGGAATAAGCATCGAGACGGGCTGGCCGAGCATTGCTGCCTCAGCTTCAATGCCACCAACACCCCAACCGAGCACACCGAGGCCGTTGACCATCGTGGTGTGTGAGTCGGTGCCAACACACGTGTCGGGGTATGCACGCAGCACGCCACCAACTTCGCGGTCGTAGATGACCTTTGCGAGGTGCTCGATGTTGACCTGGTGCACGATGCCTGTTCCCGGGGGAACAACCTTGAAGTCGTCAAACGCCGTCTGACCCCAACGCAGGAATTGGTAGCGCTCGCCGTTTCGTTCGTATTCGATTTCAACGTTGCGCTCAAGTGCGTCCTCGCGACCGAAGAGGTCGGCAATGACCGAGTGGTCAATAACCATTTCAGCGGGCGACAGCGGGTTGATCTTGTTCGGGTCGCCACCGAGCTCGGTGACGGCCTCACGCATGGTTGCGAGGTCAACGATGCAGGGAACACCGGTGAAGTCTTGCATGACCACGCGAGCGGGCGTGAACTGAATCTCGGTGTTGGGTTCTGCGTCTGCATCCCACGATCCGAGCGCTTCAATTTGCGCCTTCGTGACGTTCGCACCGTCTTCTGTGCGAAGCAAGTTTTCGAGCAACACCTTGAGGCTGAAGGGCAGCTTGTCGTAACCCTCGACCGTATCAATGCGGAAGATCTCGTAGTCGGTGCTGCCGACCGTCAGGGTGCTCTTGGCACCAAAGCTATTTACCGTGGACACGTCGACGTCTCCTTCTTGCCTGTGTCGGACTTCAGGACGTCTCTATTTTCGCTGTTTTGCATGCCTCGCGGCTAGCAAGGTTTGCCTTACTCAGCGAGTTTTCGCAACGGCGAAAGTATCTTGACGTCGAGATAAATCTACCACGCGAGACTATTCGGCCTTGACAGAATCCTCAGCAGCGTACAGCCCACGCGTGACAATCCACGTGATCGCAACAACAGGGGCAAACAACGGAATGCCCATGAGCAGTTTGGCAAGTCCAAGTCCACCGACGTCACCGGAAAGATAGAGGGGCAATTGCACACCAACACGGGCGATGAACAGGCCAGCCCACAGCAGGCCAAGCCAGAAGAACACCTTGCGCAGCAGCTTGTCGGAACGCCAGCCTGTGGTGTCCCCCCGCATAAACCCAACGGCCAGGCCGATCGGCGACCAGCGTGCCAGCGTTGCAATCAAGATGACGGCAGCATAAATGGCGTTCGTTACGATGCCAAACACAAAATTGTCTTCGCCGCGACCCGTCCAAAGTGCAAGCGCAGCGGATGCCGCTGCAGCAAACAATCCCCCGAGTGCGGGCGCGATCGGTGATCGCTGCACCAGACGCACCAAAACTGCGACAGCGGCGACACCAACGCTGACACCGATCGCGAGTGCGACATTCTGTGTCGTCGCAAAAAGGATGACAAACACAAGGCTCGGGGCGATCGATTCGACAAGACCGCGCCATCCGCCGAGGGTTTGCCACACAGCGTCACCAACGGTTGCGTCGTCATCGCTCGCTGATGCGATGCCCGTGCGCTCAGCTACGCGCCCGAGAACATCCGACAATTGCGGCTCATTCGCGGCATCTTCGGTTTCCGCCTCGGGAAGGCCAGCGCCGCTCTCTTCGAGAGAACTCATGTCCCCAGTGCGGCAGGTACGCGCAGCGGAATCAAATCGCGCGGCGGCATGGGTGTGTTGCCGCGCACAACGACGATCGAGCGGAACAGGTCGTCAATGTCGCTTGCCGCCGCAGCATCCGCTGCAGCCGGGCCGCCAATAACGCCGCGCAGGAACCAGCGCGGACCATCGACACCAACAAATCGCGCCAACCGCTTGCCGGGCTTTCCTTGCGGATCAAGCGCGGGCACTTCGGCGAGCAATTCAATGCCAAGCACGCCTTCGCGTTCACTCGCATCGCCGCCCTGCGAGGTGACTTGCTGCTCGATCTGCGCACGCGTTTCATGCCACAGGCCGGTGCCGCGCGGTGCTGCAAACGGCTGCACCTGCAGCGTTGATCCGGCAAAGTCCAGGCTGACGGCGACGACGCGCCCAGAGGTTTCTTCAACCTCGAGGCGCATGTTCAGCCCCTCGCGCGGCAGAATCTTCAACCCGCCAAGGTCAATGTACGGGCGCACAGCTTGCGCTTCGGCTTCGTCAAAAGGGCCGTTCGTTGTGCGATCTTCCGGCGCTTCTTTCGGGAAAAAGTCGACTGCGACCGGGGTCTCGGCTGCTTCGTCTGCAGTATTGCTCATAACTATTGAGCGTAGCCGGTCGACCCAAAGCCTTGCTGACCGCGTACTGATGATTCGAGATCATCGACAGGAATGAAGTTCGCCTGCACAACCGGGACAATCACCAGTTGCGCGATACGGTCACCAACGCTGACCTCATAGCTGTTGTTCAGATCGGTGTTCAACATGATCACTTTGATCTCACCGCGGTAGCCTGCGTCAACGATTCCAGGGGCGTTCGCGACTGAAATGCCGTAGTTCGCGGCAAGACCGCTACGTGGGGCAACAAACAGTGCGTAGCCTTCAGGCAACGCTACTCGAACACCCGTGGCGACAATGGCGCGACCACCGGGTGGCAGTGTGACTGCTTCTGTCGAGACCAGGTCTGCGCCGGCATCACCAGGATGTGCGTACGCGGGAATCTGGCCTGCAACAATGGGAACATCAACGATTTCGCTCACTCCACGAGGCTAGTACACAAGTGTCAACAGATCACCAGACCGTTCTTTACCGCGAACGATTGAGCCCGTCCCTGCCGATTCTTGCCGCGATCGCGGTTATTGGGCCGATGGTTGCAATCGTCTTTCTGCCGTGGCGGCCCGAGTGGTCGCTGCTCGTCGGCGTTGGCACCGCGATTGCGTTGGTCGCGTTGACGGTGTGGGTTTCACCCAAGATCACCGTGACATCCGATACCTTCAGCGCCGGCAGCGCACACATTGAACGCGAGTGGCTCGGAACGGCAAAAGCCCTGATGGGTGATGACGCCCGCACTGCACGCACGACCGGACTCCCCGGAAACGGGTGGCACCTCATTCGAGGTGGGGCCGACGGTGTCGTTCAGGTGCCTTTGACTGACCCGAACGACCCAGCGAAAGTCTGGACGGTTTCAAGCCGCACGCCAGATCGACTGGCAGCAGCCCTCAACAGTTCGCCCAGCTAGCTCGTTGCGCTTATGCGCACTCGATGCAGATCTGCTCTCCGTCATCGGATGACAATTGTGAGCGGTGCTTGACCAAGAAGCAGCTCATGCACGTGAACTCGTCTTGCTGCGGTGGCAACACGACGACGTCAAGCGAAAGGTCTGAGAGGTCTGCGCCGGGGAGTTCGAAACCACTGGGGTTGTCGGTGTCTTCAGACTCGTTCGAGCCCATTGACTTGTCAGAACCACGTTCTTTGAGCGCCTCGATTGACTCGCTGTTCTCGTCTTCGTTCTTGCGTGGTGCGTCGTAGTCAGTTGCCATCTCGTGTCTCCTGCGGGGCGTAAAACTGTGGTTATTCTTGGAAATCTTGGCCGCACTCAACATGCGGATTGAGCGATGTCGGCGGCCATAGTTTGCACTATGTCGCTGTGATTTGCAAGTGCGAGCTTTCAGGAACTCAAACAAGCGGCGCGCCCAGCGCATTCCCGCCGCACGCAAAACTCCGTGAAACGATTGGCGAAACCAATCCCGAAAGGGCTTCCCTCATGCAAAACGTGACAATCGTTGGTACCGAAGACGGCGCGCTCGTGCTGACAACCGACAACGACGAACAGTTCTTGCTCGTTGTCGATGACAGCGTGCGCGCTGCCGTCCGCAAATTGTCACCGAGTGCTGCCGCTGCGGCCGCGCACGTGGGCCCGAAAGAGATTCAGGCAAAACTTCGCGAGGGGCTCAGCCCCGAAGAGGTGGGCGAGCTGTACGGCGTTGAAGATTCGTACGTGGAGCGATTTGCCGCCCCGGTTCTTGCCGAGCGTGAATATGTGCTCAGCCAAGCGCTGTCGTTGCCAGCACTCAGTGGCCAGGTCGAAGCCGAGCCCACAAAAACGTTTGGCAGCAGCATCCGCGCAAAGCTTGCATCAGCAGATGTCGCTGGCGAGCGGTGGGCCAGTTGGAAAGACGACAACGGATGGCTTGTGAAAGTCGTCTTTACCCTCGCCGGTGTCGAACGCGATGCTCGCTGGGTATATGACCCGCGGGCTGCAACGCTCACGCCGTTTAACGACGAAGCTTCACGTCTGACCCGTCACGCACCCGCAAGTGACGGACTCATTCCACGCTTGCGTGCGCTTGACAACGCTGCCGGCGAGCCAGCTCCGCCCGCTGTAAAACCAGCATCCGAAATGGTTGATCTGGTGCTTGATGTTGTCGAAGAGCCCGCCGTTTTTGAAGACCTCGAAGCATCCGACGCCCCGACACTCCCGTCGTTTGATGCGGCAACTCACGACACCGCGCCCGTCCCGAACGAAGCAACCAATGAGCTGCTTGAGGCGCTTCGCCGCAGGCGTGGCCAACGTGCCGTCTCAAACGGTGTGCCAGCTTCGGGAGCCGGCAGTGAAGACACCATCGTGGAATACCCGCCGATCGTTTCACTTTTCGACTCGATCGATGAGGTTGTTGGCGATCCATCACCGGCACATCCCGCGCATCGCCCGCGGGAAACACCAAGCGATGTCGCAAAGCGCAAGCGCCGAAGCGAACTTCCCTCGTGGGACGAAATCGTGTTCGGCGCACGCGGCGACGAAGGCTAACGTTTGTCGGCCATGCTTTAGGCCCAACGCAAATAGGGCACGAGTTGTTCTTCAGGGGTGAGCGCCCCATGTTGACCAATCATTGAACGGCCCTGTTTCGTCGTGTCACGCCCATCGTAAAACGCCCACGAACCGCGTGCGATTGCGAGCAGATCGCCAACCCGTTCGGCAACGCCCTCACGCACAGTACCGAAAAGCCCGGCACCAATCGCTTCATCGCGCGTGAGCACGTCTGCGTGCGTGCCGCAACGCTCAACCCACACTCGTCCGACCTCGTTGATGTCTGCACCTTCATCGAGGTAGACCTGCACGAACCGCGGTTCGCCGATCATCCACCGCACACCGTCGAAGCGCGCGTCACCGGGTTCGATAACGTGCTGGCGGTGCTCGGGCACATTGACCATGCCGTGATCGCTCGTCACAAGCACACCGGTGTTTCGTGGGATCGCCCGCGACAGCGCACGGTCGACAGCTTCAAGTGCAACAAGCCACTTCTCTGAACCGATCCCATGGCCGTGACCTGCGTGATCGACGCTGTCGAAATAGCAGTACACGAATGCGCCAGGGTATTCGCGAGCGAGTTCGTAGGCGCGCGCGAGCCGGTCAGCGACATCCGCTTCGGCAACAAACTCGCTGCCCCGCAACGTCACCGAGCTGAAGCCGCTACCCGCAAAGTGAGCCGGACCAATCGCGAAGGCGCGTCGCCCCTGCGCAGCTGCTTGCTCAAAGACCGTGGGCACGGGCTGAAACGCGACCGTATCGACGCCGTGCCAATCTTGCAGGTTCATGCGCGGTCGCCCAAGCGTGGGGTCGTAGGCGCTGTACCCGATAACACCGTGTTGGCCTGGTGTCGCTCCGGTCAGAATGCTCGTGAGCGCAGACGCCGTTGTCGTTGGGGTGACAGACCGGGCAACATCCGCTTTCGTGAAGCCTTTCGCGAGCTGACGTGCGTGCCCGGCATATTCGCGCAACGTGCTCACCCCCAGCCCGTCGATGACAATCAGTACCTGGCTGCGCGTGGGGTCTGCGAGGCAATCGCTCGCGACATCGGTGAGGCTTCGCGGTGCTTTCACGCTCGCCGGTAGTGTTGAACCCATCCCGAAAGTCTCGCACGGGTCAGGCACGCATGCCTCTCCCTTTCGCAGTAGGAACCATGGCACGAACGACATCTCCAGAGCCCGCCGCCCAGCGCATTCAAGACATTCCGCTCGAAGTTGAGATGCAAGATTCCTTCTTGGAATACGCCTACTCGGTTATTTACTCTCGCGCTCTGCCTGACGCTCGCGACGGTTTGAAGCCTGTGCAGCGCCGCATCCTGTACCGCATGAGTGAGATGGGCCTGCAACCCCCCAAGGGTCACGTGAAGTGCGCGCTTGTCGTTGGTGATGTGATGGGCAAGCTGCATCCGCACGAGCGCGTCGTAGATCGCGGTGTCGCCGTGCGGATGCAGC
>CAZTUC010000020.1:34822-43625 GCA_964616805.1 uncultured Microbacterium sp.
CCGCACGGCGACACCACGATCTACGACGCGCTAGTGCGGATGGGTCAGTCGTGGGCGATGCGAGTGCCACTCATCGACGGGCACGGCAACTTCGGTTCGCTCGACGATGGCCCGGCTGCCTACCGTTACACCGAAGCACGCCTTGCCGTTGCTGCACTTGAGATGACGGATGGTCTCGACGAAGACGTTGTGGATTTCGTGCCGAACTACGACGGCCAGATGATGCAGCCCTCCGTCTTGCCTTCCGCCTACCCGAACCTGCTTGTCAACGGCGCATCGGGTATCGCCGTGGGTATGGCGACGAACATGGCCCCGCACAACCTCAATGAGGTTGTTGCCGCAGCGGTGCACCTGATCGAAAACCCCACCGCTGACGTCGACGAACTCATGACGTTTGTCCCCGGCCCCGACTTCCCCGCCGGTGGCGTTTTGCATGGCATGGACGGCGTCAAAGAGGCCTATCGCACCGGGCGAGGGTCGTTTAAGGTTCGCGGAAAAGTCAGTGTTGAATCTCTTGGTCCGCGCAAGACCGGATTGGTTGTTACCGAACTGCCCTACATGGTCGGCCCAGAACGGCTGATCGAAAAGATTCGCGATGCTGTGCAGTCGAAGAAGCTGCAGGGCATTTCGGATGTCGTTGACCTCTCCGACCGCAAGAACGGTCTTCGTGTGGTGTTGACCGTGAAAACGGGTTTTGACCCGCAAGCGATCTTGCAACAGCTCTACCGTTTGACACCACTCGAAGACTCGTTCAGCATCAACAATGTTGCCCTTGTTGATGGCCAGCCGCGCACGCTCGGGTTGAAAGAGCTGCTTGAGGTCTACATCGGGCACCGTGTTGCGGTTGTCACGCGACGCTCGCGGTACCGTCTCACCCAGGCGCAAGACCGGTTGCACATCGTTGAAGGTCTGCTGCTCGCGCTCGTCGACATTGACGAAGTGATCCAAGTGATCCGCACATCGGATGATGCTGAGGCTGCCCGCCAGCGCCTCATGAGTGTCTTCGATCTTTCCGAAGTTCAGGCGAATCACATTCTCGAGCTGCGATTGCGGCGCCTGACCAGGCTTTCCCGGCTCGAAGTCGAGAAGCAGCAGAAGGATTTGCTCGCTGAAATCGAAGCCTTGCAAAGCTTGCTTTCGAGCGAAACAAACGTGCGGCGTCAGGTCGCACTCGAACTCGAAAAGGTTGCTGACGCCCTGGGGACACCACGGCGCACGGTACTCACGAGCGGTGCGATTGCCGCGCCGCGACGCTCTGCTGGGCCCGTCGACACCCAGATTGCCGACGGCCCGACGCGTATTTTGCTGTCAACGAGTGGTCGTCTGGTTCGGGTTGATGGTGAAGATCCGCTGATTGAACCCGCACGTCGCAGCAAGCACGATGCCGTACGCAGTGATGTTTCCGCCACCGTGCGCGGCCACTTGTGGGCGATTACTTCACTCGGTCGCGCCGTGCGCTTCTCCCCCATCGACGTACCGGCCGTGCCTGCAACTTCCGTACAGTTTGCAGCCGGTGTAAAGATTGCCGACTATTTGGGCGGACTGGGTAAGGGCGAGACTGTTGTTGCCATCACCCCGCTGGCGACACAGACGCCGATCGCACTAGGCACGCGCGAGGGCGTTGTGAAGCGCTACGTGCCCGCGACCCTGCCTGATCGTGAAGAAGTAAGCGTTATCGCCCTCAAGCCAGGTGATGCCGTGGTTGGTGCCGGTACTGCACCCGACAACTCCGAACTGATCTTTGTCACCTCTGACACGCAGCTGCTGCACTTCTCAGCTTCGGCGGTGCGCCCACAGGGCGCCTCTGCCGGTGGCATGGCCGGCATCAAACTTGGCGCCAAGGCCGAGGTTATTGCGTTCAACACGGTCGCTGCCGGTGCTGTCGACCCGGTTGTTGTGACCGTTTCCGGCTCAGACACCGCGCTTCCCGGTCTGGAAAACGGTCGCGTGAAAGTCACCGCGTTTGCCGAGTTCCCCGGCAAGGGCCGCGCGACCGGCGGTGTACGCTCCCACGCGCTACGTTCGGGTGAAAACCGTCTGCTCACGGCGTGGGTTGGCGCAGCCCCCGCGCACGCGATTTCCAGCACCGGTGCGGCGGTACCGTTGCCCGAGCAACTCGCGAAGCGCGACGCGTCCGGAACCGATCTCGATGTTGCAGTCGCCTCGATCGGTTCGCGAATCAGCGCCGAGGCTGTTTAGGCGTCGATTGATTCGCGTGAGAGCCGATCGGATGATTCGACAATAAACTCGCGACGGGGTGCAACATCCGACCCCATGAGCAGTTCGAACACGCGGCCAGCGGCTTCAGCGTCTTCCATCTGTACACGACGCAACAACCGACCGGACGGGTCCATCGTGGTGTCGGCGAGCTGATCCGCGTCCATTTCACCGAGTCCCTTGTAGCGCTGGATCGGCTCTACCCACGTTTTACCCTGCTTGCGTAGTTTTGCAAGCAAACCGTGCAGCTCTTGTTCGCTGTAGGTGTAGATCGTCTCGTTGGGTTTCGAGCCGGGGTTGCGAACAATAACGCGATGCAGCGGCGGCACTGCTGAGAAGACGCGTCCATGCTCAATCATGGGACGCATGTAGCGATACAGCAGGGTCAGGAGCAGCGTGCGGATATGCGCGCCGTCGACATCTGCGTCGCTCATGAGAATGACCTTGCCGTAGCGGGCTTGATCGATATCAAATGTGCGCCCCGAACCAGCCCCGACCACCTGAATGATTGATGCGCACTCAACATTGCCGAGCATGTCGGAAACTGAAGCTTTCTGCGTGTTCAGAATCTTGCCGCGAATCGGCAGCAGTGCCTGAAAGTCGCTGTCACGAGCGTCTTTCGCGGTGCCAAGAGCCGAATTGCCCTCGACGATGAAGAGCTCGCTGCGCGAAACATCCTGGGTCCGGCAATCAACCAGCTTCGACGGCAATGATGACGACTCCAGGGCATTCTTGCGACGCTGGGTCTCTTTGTGTGCCCGAGCCGATTGGCGTGCCTTCATTTCCGAAACGACTTTGTCGAGCAGAAGTGCCGTTTGATTCTTGTCGTCGCGCTTGGGCGATGCGAATCGTTCTTTGAGTGCGTCGCGCACGACCTTGGCTGTGATTGCCCGAACCGCTGGTGTCCCGAGGATCTCTTTCGTTTGGCCCTCGAATTGCGGTTCGGGGAGCGTCACGGTCAGCACAGCCGTAATGCCGGCAAGCACGTCATCTTTCTCGAGCTTGTCGCTCGAGGCCACTTTGAGACGCCGGGCGTTTTGCTCAACCTGCGCACGCAAGAACTTCACCAGTTCTTGTTCGAACCCCTGCTGGTGCGTGCCACCCTTGGGCGTCGCGATAATGTTCACGAACGAGCGCTGGATTGTGTCGTAGCCGGTGCCCCAGCGCACTGCGAGGTCAACCTGGCAGGTGCGGTGCACATCTTCGGTGCGCATTGAACCGTTCGACTGCAATACGGGCACGCTTTCGGTGAATGTGCCCTCCCCGCTTAACCGCCAAATACTCGTGACCGGTTCATCGGTTGCCAAATAGTCAACGAACTCTGAGATCCCACCGTCGTACTTGTACGACGTTTCGGTCCACTCGTCTTTTTCTGCACTGCGTTCATCGCGTACGACAATTTCGAGCCCGGGCACCAAGAATGCGGTCTGGCGGGCACGGTTTTCTAGATCGGTGGTTTGAAAAGCCGCATCTTTTGTGAAGATTTGCCGGTCGGCCCAGTAACGAACCCGCGTCCCGGTGATGCCTCTGGCAGCCTTGCCGACAACGCGCAGTTCACTCTTTTCTTCGAACGGCTTGAAAACGGCATCCGGTTTTGGCTCACCTTTGCCATCGGCAAAAATGCCCGGCTCACCACGATGAAAGCTCATGGCATAGGTTTTGCCACCGCGGTCAACTTCAACGTCAAGCCGCTCGCTCAATGCGTTGACAACGGATGCGCCGACACCGTGCAAACCACCCGATGCGGCGTACGACCCGCCGCCAAATTTGCCTCCGGCGTGCAGTTTCGTAAAAACAACCTCGACGCCCGTCAATCCCGTGCGGGGTTCAACGTCAACCGGGATTCCGCGACCGACGTCTTGTACTTCAACGCTGCCGTCATGATGCAAGATGACCGTGATTTTGGAACCGTTGCCTGCGACAGCTTCGTCGACAGAGTTGTCGATAACTTCCCACAGACAGTGCATGAGGCCGGGAGAACCGTTCGAGCCGATATACATACCGGGTCGTTTGCGAACGGCCTCGAGACCTTCAAGAACCTGCAGGTGGTGGGCGGAATACTCAGCTGTCACCGCACCAGCCTAAACGCGGGATAGCCCGATGCCTGGCAGGCGCGACACAGTACGCGCTGAGCGAAACCCCAGCCAATACGCGGCCGATGACCGGGTACGCATGGTTTGATAGCTAAAGGAGTTCGAAACGAACATTTTTGTTGGTGACTGAGGAGGCTAACCGTGAACGCAACAACTGAACGCGAGCAGATCGCAGTACACCGACTTACCGCGGCCGACCGCTGCGACTCGTGTGGCGCCCAGGCGTATATCGCCGCGGTTGTGAACGACAGCGAGTTGCTCTTCTGCGCCCACCACGGCCGCAAGTACGAAGAGAAGCTTCGCGAAATAGCCACCTCGTGGCATGACGAGAGCGAACGCCTCGTCGACGCTCAGCAATAAATATCAGTTCGCGTAAACCCGCTCGATGAGCGGGGAAACGCGCAACAGCAGCTCTTCACCGACCGTGTCGATACGTTCAGCCAGATCTGTAGCGGATGCTGCGGTGCGTCCACCGAAAACGGTGACCCAGTCCCCCGCGCTCGCCTCAGTCCACCAGTCAAGACACGTTTCGTCGAGCCCGATCTGACGCACACGGTGGGTACCGAACTCCGATTCGACATGCATGAGGCGCGAAAGCGTCGACGGTAAGCCGTCGAGACTACCGACGCCCAGAACAACGCTGTCACCGTCAATACGCACAATCGGCGCCTTGAGTGTGCTGATCGGGTACACGCCGAGTTCGCTCTCACCAACCCCCTCCGCCGATCGGATGCCGTAGCAAAACGCCCCGATGCGTACGGCGTCGTAGCGAAACTCTGGGCGCGCGAATGACGCGGCACTGGCCGCGAGATGACGATACTCGAGTTCGAATCCGCGCGCTTGTGCGGACAGCACCGCCTGATCGAAGACGGCTCGCGACTGGTCATCGTCTTCATCGCTTGCCTCCGCGATGTGGCTCCACACACCGACCACAGCGATAAGGCCATCGGCTTGGTATGTCGATGCTTGCGCGAGCAGCTCGGGCCACTGTTCAATACGGATGCCGTTGCGGTGCAACCCCGTGTCGATCTTGAGGTGCACCCGGAAACGGTGCTGTTGAGCACGTGCGATCGCGGCGATCCGGTCCAGATACGCGGCATCGCCTACACCCAGGTCAATGTCATGTTCGAGGGCTTGACGGATCGCACGAGCACCACACGTTTGCCACGCGAAGATGCGCGGACCCGGCCCGATCGTCTTGCGTACCCGTACACCAGTGGGCACATCAAAGCTGCCGAATAGGTTGACGTTGTTTGCAACGGCCCTGGCAGCAATCTGCTCAACACCCTGCGCATACGCATCGTCTTTCACAACGAGCATGAGCTGTGCCGGCGTGACCCTGGTCTGCACTGCGGCGATGTTCCGCTCGAACTGGGCCAGGTCGACGTGCAGTTTCGCGAGGCTCATTCGATAGCCCTTCTCACAGCGCGTGTGCCACACGCAGTGACAAGCTCTGCGGTGCTCAGGCTCGTCATCTTGGCCCACGCCGAGATGTGCTGTTGCTGGCCAAAGAACTCCACGTGAGCGCCGACCGGCAACGATGCGTCACCAATTTCGATGACGCACACGTCCATGGCAACGCGCCCGACAATCGGGAACCGCACATCGCCATACGAAACCTCTGCGACGTTGCCGAGGCTACGTACAATGCCTTGTGCGTAGCCTCCCGTCACAAGCGCGACGGTTGTGTCCTGCTCGGCGCGGAAGGTGTAGCCATAAGAAACACCTTCACCGGCAAGCAAGGTTTTCACGCTCAACACCGTGCCCTGCAGCGTCATGACAGGCTCGAAACCGTCAACGAGCCCGAACAACAAGTTGTTATCGATGAGGTTCTGGCTTGCGGCATCCGCTGGCACGTTCGCGGCAACGAATTCCGCCCCGTGTCCCCAGGCATCCGCACGCAAATCGAGGGCACCCGCGCGACCCTGTGCGAGCAGAATCGCGTGATTGCGTCGAAGTGCCGAAACCGAAATGATCGCGCGCGGGCACAACACATCGACCCCATATGGGTCTTCGTCAGTGTCTGCCCGACTCACACCTTCTAGACTAGTAGCTGCTGAAGTCACCGTTCTGGAGAACACATGTCACATAAAAACAACGCGCTCGCGTCGAACACCCGCTACATTCTTGAACGGGCTCGCAACATCGACATCAAATCGGTTGTTGAGCGCGCGAAAGAGGTCGCTGAGACGCACGGTGTTTCGGTTCCGAAGACGGTTGCGGACATGCTGTGGTCGGCCGCGCGCAAAGACGTTGCCTTTCAGGACTACGTTGACTACGACTTTGCGATTCTCACACCTGAAGAGCGTGCCACCTACATGACGCATCCGGTTTCTAACCGCATTGCTGAGCGCTACGCGAACCCTGACTTTCGGCATATTTTTCACGACAAGGTTGAGTTCAACAGACGCTTCGCCGACTTCCTTGGTCGTGACTGGCTCGTGCTTGATGAGAACAATGCTGCGGCGCTTGAAGCGTTCATGACCAAACACCCCACGGTTGTTGTCAAGACGCCAATGGGCTCGGCGGGTTCCGGCGTGTTCCGCTACCACGCAGCGGATGTTTCCGATTGGGCGGCATTCCACAGTGAACTGCTCGGCCAGGGTCGCATTCTCATCGAAGAGGTTATTCAGCAGCACCCAGATC
The DNA here is from genome assembly GCA_964616805.1 of uncultured Microbacterium sp. Taxonomy (GTDB): domain Bacteria; phylum Actinomycetota; class Actinomycetes; order Actinomycetales; family Microbacteriaceae; genus Microbacterium. The sequence continues at coordinate 41,779 of CAZTUC010000020.1, forward strand.
TCGCCGCCGTGTGCCCGGGGACGGTCAACACGACGCGCGTTACAGCATTCTTCGACGGCACCGACAGTCACATCCTTGCGACGGCACAGAAGTTTGGGCGCGGCCAGGTGAGCGACCAAATGTCATTTGGTGGGTTCTACACGATGCTCGACGACGAGGGCCACTCAAAGGGCCCGGGCTACGACTCACACGGCCATGTGCACGAGTTTCACCCCGATTCGGGCGAGAAGATCGCCGATTTCCAGTTGCCGATGTTCGATGCGGTGCGCGCGTTCATCGACAAGGTTGCACGCGTTGTTCCCGAAGTGCAGTATGTCGGCTGGGATGTCGTTGTAACCCCGAACGGACCCGTGCTGATCGAGGGGAACTGGGGTGCGGGCGTTTACGAAAACAAGCCGAGTGTCACCGGCATCCGCACCGGTCACAAACCGGTCTACCAAAAAGCGATTGGTTTTTGACACGACCCGGATCAATGTTGACACGACTCGGAGCAATGTTGCGCAGCAACGTTGATGCGAGGGCGTGTCAACACTGAGTGAGCGTCAGCGAGTCGAAGTGTCGGTCAGTTCGATTGACCCACACAGTTTCCCCGACGCCGCACATTTTCTCGGCGAGAAACTGTAGCGCAGCGGGGAAAGTGTATGGGTCAACGCTGAGCTACGCCGCCCGAATAATACCCAACGGCGTCTGCTCGTGGTCTTGACCGAGCGGGTTATCTTTCAGCGCCTTCAGCAGGCTGGCTTCGCCCTCTTTGCTGAGGGTTGAGCCGAGGATGTTGCCGCCGAGGTCGTTGATATCAACAACGGCGACCTCAACACCGGCGGGCAGCAACGTTTGCAGGTGCTTTGAAACCTCGTTCGGTTGCAATGGGCCAAGCACGACCGCCTTGTTGTACGGCGGAATGGTGTTGCCGGTCGGTCCATCAATCGCGCGAGCCTGCGGGCCGGCGATGCGGTAGAAGTCACCGCGGCGACCGAACAGCTTCGTAATCGCTGAAACACCGGCAGCGAAGAGAATGCGTGGCGTGCCGCACTCGCGAAGCGCCATCTCCATGGTCTCGGGCAATCCAAGGCCAATACCGTGTGCGGTTTTGGTGACGTACTTCGAAAGGAACCTTGCGAGCGGTCGTGGCTCAATCTCGTCCATCGTGAATGAGCGCCCCTGCGTGATCGCAACGATCTTCTCAGTGACGAACAAAGTGTCGCCTGCTTCAACCTTGTCGGCCGCAAACTCGGTGATGATCTCATCGAGCACGTCGCCTTTGAGCACGAGCTTCGTCTTCAACGGGATGCGCTGAAGCTGCTTCCCATCGATGGTCACTTCAAGCTTTTTGCCATCGTTGGCCTGGGGTGTATTTGCCATGTTTGCTTTCCCGAGAGGAATGAATAAGAAGGGTTCTGGGCCGAGCGGTTTACTCGAGGTAATCGCGCAATGACTGCGAACGCGACGGGTGACGCAGTTTGGCCATCGTCTTGGATTCGATCTGACGGATACGTTCGCGGGTGACACCGAACGTGTCACCGATCTGGTCGAGGGTCTTCGGCTGGCCATCGCCCAGTCCAAAGCGCATGCGGATGACGCCTGCTTCGCGCTCTGAGAGCGAGTCAAGCAGTGCTTCGAGCTGGCGCTGCAGCATCGTGAACCCAACCGCATCTGCAGGAACGACCGCTTCGGTGTCTTCGATGAGGTCACCGAATTCACTGTCGCCGTCTTCACCAAGCGGGGTGTGCAGCGAAATAGGCTCGCGACCGTACTTCTGCACCTCAACAACCTTCTCAGGCGTCATGTCGAGTTCGCGGCTGAGCTCTTCGGGTGTGGGTTCACGACCGAGATCTTGCAGCATTTGG
>CAZTUC010000021.1:0-42858 GCA_964616805.1 uncultured Microbacterium sp.
ACCTGCACAAGGGTCAGGTTCGAAAGGGTGTCGTTTCGTCGATCGTCAACTTCGGTGCGTTCGTTGACCTCGGCGGCGTTGACGGTCTCGTTCACGTTTCGGAGCTCTCGTGGAAGCACATCGAGCACGCAAGCGAAGTTGTTGAAGTTGGCCAAGAAGTAACCGTTGAGGTTCTTGAGGTTGATCTCGACCGCGAGCGCGTATCGCTTTCGCTCAAGGCAACGCAGGAAGACCCGTGGCAGGTATTTGCCCGCACCCACGCAATCGGTCAGGTTGCTCCGGGTAAGGTCACCAAGCTCGTTCCGTTCGGCGCGTTCGTTCGCGTTGCAGACGGCATCGAGGGTCTCGTGCACATCTCGGAGCTTTCCGGCAAGCACGTCGAACTCGCCGAGCAGGTTGTTTCGGTTGGCGACGATGTCTTCGTCAAGGTCATCGACATCGATCTCGACCGTCGCCGCATTTCGCTCTCGCTCAAGCAGGCGAACGAAGCTGTTGACGTTGACGCAACCGACTTCGACCCGGCACTGTACGGCATGGTCGCTGAGTACGACGAGAACGGCGAGTACAAGTACCCGGAGGGCTTCGACTCCGAGACAAACGCTTGGAAAGAAGGCTTTGACGCCGAGCGCGAGAAGTGGGAGCAAGAATACGCTGCCGCTCAGGCTCGTTGGGAAGAGCACAAGGCTCAGGTTGTCAAGCAGCTCGAGGTTGAGGCTTCGGTTGTTGAGTCTGACTTCGCCACCGACAACTCGTTCTCGAGCGATGCAGCTGCCAGCGGCACGCTCGCTGACGACGAGGCACTCGCTGCACTGCGTGAGAAGCTCTCGGGCCAGTAAGTACGTGTTTTGCCAAAAGGGCCGTTCCTTCGGGAGCGGCCCTTTTGCTGTGCGAAGATAATTGGCATGCCACTTTGGGGTCTCACCGGCGGAATCGCAGCCGGCAAATCAACCGTTGCTGCCGAACTTGCCGCACACGGTGCGATCATTCTTGATGCCGATCAGATTGTGCACGATTTGCAGCGACCCGGCGAGCCGGTTTTCGAGGCAATCGTCGAGCGGTTTGGGGCGGATGTTGTTGCATCCGATGGCTCCCTGAATCGGCCCGCGCTCGGGGCGAAGGTTTTCGGCGACCCGGTGGCACTGGCCGAACTCAATGAGCTTGTGCATCCGGCGGTTCGCGCCGAGTCAGCGCGACGGATCAGTGCTGCGTTTGCTGAAGACCCGGATGTGGTGGTTGTGTACGACGTGCCACTTTTGGTGGAGTCACGCAACAACGGCGAGTGGGAACTGATTGTTGTGGCTGATGCCCCCGCCGAACTGCGCGTACAGCGACTGATCGAACTGCGCGGGATGTCGCCCGAAGAAGCCGGAGCACGGGTTGCATCACAAGCAACGGATGAGCAGCGTCGTGCTGTGGCTGACGTTTTGATTGACACGTCGGGCACGCTCGAGCACACAAAAGCCCAAGTTTCTCAACTGTGGCAGACCCACGCGCAGCGCTAGTGTCGGTGGTGACGCGTAGGGTTGAATGATGCAACCAACGCGCAGCGTCAGGCCGTTTGAGGTCGTCAGCGAGTACTCGCCCAGCGGTGATCAACCACAGGCGATTCGTGAGCTTGCCGCCCGCATCAACGCCGGTGAGACCGACGTTGTGCTCTTGGGTGCAACGGGTACCGGAAAGTCCGCGACGACGGCGTGGCTCATTGAACAGGTGCAACGGCCCACACTTGTGATGGCGCACAACAAAACCCTTGCAGCGCAGCTCGCGAACGAGTTTCGCAGCCTCTTACCAAACAATGCGGTCGAGTATTTCGTTTCGTACTATGACTACTATCAACCCGAAGCGTACGTACCACAAACTGACACGTTTATCGAAAAAGACTCGTCGATCAACGCCGAGGTTGAGCGTTTGCGCCACTCCACAACAAACTCGCTGCTGAGCCGCCGCGACGTTGTTGTTGTTTCAACCGTTTCGTGCATTTACGGCCTGGGACACCCCGAAGAGTACCTGCGCGCGATGGTTGCACTGCAAGTGGGTGAGCGATACGACCGCGATGCGCTCATCCGGCAGTTTATTTCGATGCAATACAACCGCAACGATGTTGATTTTTCGCGCGGAAACTTTCGTGTGCGAGGCGACACGATCGAGATCATCCCGGTGTATGAAGAGCACGCCATTCGCATCGAGATGTTCGGTGATGAGATCGAGGCGCTGTATTCGTTGCATCCGCTTACCGGTGATGTGATTGCAAAACTGGATTCGGTAGCGATTTTTCCGGCTTCGCACTATGTCGCGGGTGTCGACGTGATTCAACGGGCGATCGGCACGATTGAAACCGAACTGATTGCGCGAGTGGCCGAACTTGAGTCCCAGGGCAAGCTGCTCGAGGCGCAGCGGTTGAAGATGCGCACGGGGTTCGACCTTGAGATGCTGCAGCAGATTGGCTTTTGTTCGGGGATCGAGAACTATTCACGGCATCTCGATGGTCGAGAGGCCGGGCAGCCACCGCACACGCTGCTCGACTTTTTCCCGGATGACTTCTTGCTGGTCATTGATGAGTCTCACGTGACGGTGCCGCAAATCGGCGCAATGTACGAGGGTGATGCATCACGCAAGCGCACGCTTGTCGAGCATGGATTCCGTTTGCCCAGTGCGCTCGATAACCGCCCGCTGCGTTTCGATGAGTTTCGAGACCGAGTGGGACAGAAGGTTTATCTGTCGGCAACGCCGGGCAAATACGAAATGGGTGTCGCTGACGGCATCGTTGAGCAGATCATTCGTCCGACGGGCTTGGTTGATCCACAGGTTGTTGTCAAGCCGTCGAAGGGACAAATTGACGATCTGCTCGAAGAGATCCGGCTTCGTGTCGAGCGTGACGAGCGTGTGCTCGTGACAACGCTGACAAAGAAAATGGCTGAAGAGCTCACTGACTTTCTCGGGGAGAACGGAGTGCGGGTGCGCTACTTGCATTCGGATGTCGACACCCTGCGTCGTGTCGAACTGCTCACCGAATTGCGCGCCGGTGTCTACGACGTCCTCGTTGGTATCAACCTGCTACGCGAGGGCCTCGACCTGCCCGAAGTCTCGCTTGTGGCTATTCTTGACGCCGACAAAGAGGGCTTCTTGCGTTCGGACACATCGCTCATCCAGACGATTGGTCGCGCCGCCCGCAACGTTTCCGGTGAGGTGCACATGTACGCGGATCGGGTGACAGATTCGATGCGGCGAGCACTCGATGAGACCAACCGGCGCCGTGAGAAACAGATCGCTTACAACACTGAGCACGGCATCGACCCACAGCCGTTGCGCAAAAAGATCGCTGACATTACCGACCAATTGCAGCGCGAAGGTGCCGATACACAGCAGTTGCTGTCGAAGCGCACGAAGTCGGGCAAAGGCAAGTCACCAACGCCAAATCTGCGTTCGACTGGAATCGCGGCCGAGGGGGTCGAGCAGCTCGAAGCAACGATTGCCGATCTGTCCGATCAGATGCTTGCGGCAGCCGGGGAATTGAAGTTTGAACTCGCGGCTCGGCTTCGAGATGAAGTGCAGGATCTCAAGAAAGAATTGCGCGCGATTCAACGCGCTGGACACGCATAAAACCGTCGCACCCTGGCGTCTTGGGCGATAGACTGACCTATCGTGACATCCTCAATTGCCGACAATCTCGAACGATTGCGGCCAGAGCGCACCAATCCGGTCGAACTGGCTACCCTTGCCGCGACGTTCCAGCTTCGCGAGTCACAAACGACGAGTTTCGGCGTCGATTCGCCGATTGTGACCGGGGTGGCAGTGACGTCATCCGATATCTTCCCGGGCGATGTTTTCGTCGGTGTCGCTGGTGCGATTCGTCACGGGGCTGCATATTCGGCTGGTGCGGTGAGCGCTGGTGCGGTTGCGATCGTCACCGATGAAGCAGGCTTGGATCAGGCAAGTAATCTGGGTGTGCCCGTTTTGCTGAGTGACGACCCGCGTGCAGCCGCCGGCGAAATGGCGAACATGATTTACGGGGCACCTTCGCGTGAGCTTGTCACCGTGGCTGTGACCGGGACGAATGGCAAGACAACGACGTCGCACTTTATTGCATCGGCGTTGCAGGCGGGCCTCGGCTCGGTTGGGCTGTTTGGCACGATCGAAATTCGGCTCGGTGAGCATCGCGTTGATTCGTCGCGCACGACCCTGGAAGCGCCCGTGCAGCACCGTTTGATGGCTGTTGCGCGTGAACTCGGTGTCGCGTCGGTTGTGACGGAAGCCTCGTCGCACGGTATTGCGCTGCACCGGCTAGCCGCGATCGATTTTGACGTTGCCGTGTTTACCAACTTGCAGCATGATCACCTCGATTTCCATCACACGATGGATGAATACTTCGACGTCAAGGCAAGCTTGTTCGATCCACAAACCTCCAAGCGTGGTGTTGTTGTCGTCGACGACGAGTGGGGTGCAAAACTCGCCCGCAATGCAACGATCGACATTGCGACTGTTTCAACGCACCCCGATGATGAGTCGGAAGTCGCTCAACAAGCTGATTGGCGTGTGCTCAGCTACGAACTCGGCCTCGACGGCGTCGGCTCTGCGTTTGAATTGCGTGGGCCAGATTGCACCGTGCACAAAGCGCACAGTCCACTGCCGGGCGTTGTGAACATCACCAACGCGGCAACCGCGATTGCTGCGGCCGTTGCTGCGGGCGTGGATGTTTCAACCGCGATCGAGGCAATCGCATCCGCACCGGCGGTTCCGGGCCGGATGGAACGCGTCATCGACCGAGGACACGGTTTACCGCTGTGTCTTGTCGACTATGCGCACACCCCTGAAGCTCTCGAGTATGCGCTCGAAGCGGTGCGGCCTATAACGCCCGGCAAACTCATCCTCGTCTTCGGGTCGGATGGCGACCGGGACACCGATAAGCGCTGCGAACTGGGCGCGATCGCCGCACGCTTGGCTGATGTGGTCGTTGTGACAGACGAAAACCCGCGCTCGGAGGATCCGGCGCAGATTCGTGCTGCGGTATTGGTGGGGGTGCGCCGTGCGCGGCCTGATCTCCACGATGTCATCGAAGTAACGTCGTCTCGAGCGGATGCCTTGCGCCAAGCGGTTGCTTTGGCCGGCGAAGGCGACACGGTGATTGCCACCGGCAAGGGCCACGAACTTACGCAAGAGATCGCGGGCGTGTTCTTCGACTACAACGACCGAAATGTCTATCGCGAAGTTGCTCGCGAAGCCGGGGTAGAGACGCCTGATGTCTGACGTGGCTCCTAGACTTGAACGGTGCCTCAAAACCCCCTGCTCGACCACGGTGATTTACGCGTTCGCGGTGCCCGTGTCCACAACCTCAAAAACGTCGACCTGAGTATTCCACGCGAATCTCTCGTCGTTTTCACCGGGCTTTCCGGCTCAGGGAAGTCGTCGCTCGCCTTCGACACCATCTTTGCTGAGGGGCAGCGGCGGTACGTTGAGTCGCTCAGCGCGTATGCGCGGCAGTTTCTTGGGCAGGTTGATCGCCCTGATGTTGATTTCATTGAAGGGCTCAGCCCGGCGGTTTCGATCGACCAGAAGTCCACGAACCGCAACCCGCGCTCGACGGTTGGCACGATAACCGAGATTTACGACTACATGCGCTTGTTGTGGGCTCGCATCGGTGTGCCGCACTGCCCAGAGTGTGGTGCGAAAGTACAGCGTCAAACGGTGCAGCAAATCGCCGATCAGTTGGCAGATTTGGCTGAGGGTACGCGCTACCAGGTTGTCGCGCCAATCGTTTCACAGAAGAAGGGCGAGTTTGTCGACCTGTTCCGCGAGCTTTCATCGAAAGGCTTCTCGCGTGCGATTGTCGACGGCGAGGTCGTATCTCTGAGTGACCCGCCGACGCTGAAGAAGAGCTACAAGCACGACATTGGTGTCGTTGTTGACCGTTTGGTGGCGGCAGATGGCAACCTTTCACGCGTCACTGACTCGGTTGAAACAGCGCTCAGGCTCACTGGGGGAGTCATCGACATCAACTTTGTTGACCTTGAGGGCGACGAAGCGTGGCAAAGCTTCTCTGAGAAACTTGCGTGCCCGAATGGGCATCCGCTCTCGCTTGTTGAGGTTGAGCCACGTACGTTCTCATTCAACGCCCCGTTCGGTGCGTGCCCGACGTGTTCCGGGCTTGGCACGCAAATGGCAGTCGATGACGAGCTGATGCTCGGCGATCAAGAACTTTCGATCAACGAGGGTGTGCTGATTCCCTGGACGACGCAGGGCAAGGCACTTTTTCAGTACTACGAGCGTCTGCTTGAGGGGCTCAGTGCAGAGCTTGAGTTCTCGCTTGATACCCCCTGGAAGCAGCTTACCGAACCGGTCAAGCAAGCGGTTTTGCACGGCAAAGACTTCAAGGTCACCGTCAAGTGGCGTAACCGTTACGGTCGCGAAATGCGCTATTCGTCGGGCTTCGAAGGCGTTGTGCCCTACATTGAACGGCAGTACGCCGAAGCCGATAACGACAACCAGCGTCAGCGTTGGGCAGAATACTTGCGCGAGGTTCCTTGCCCGTCGTGCCAGGGTGCCCGGCTCAAGCCTGAAGTGCTTGCCGTGCTCGTGCACGGCCATTCCATTTCGGAAGTTGCACAGCTGAGCCTAGAAGACGCACAAACGTTTATGAACACGCTTGTGTTGACTGACCGTGAGGCGAAAATCGCGGCGCAGGTTTTACGCGAGATTCGTTTGCGCCTGCAGTTCTTGTTGCAGGTCGGGCTTTCGTACTTGAGTCTCGGTCGCGCGGCCGGTTCGCTTTCGGGCGGCGAGGCGCAACGAATCCGATTGGCCACCCAAATTGGCTCGGGTCTGACGGGTGTTTTGTATGTGCTTGACGAGCCGTCGATCGGTTTGCATCAGCGCGACAACCGACGCCTCATCGAGACGCTGCTGGCGCTGCGAAATCTCGGCAACACGCTGATCGTTGTTGAGCACGACGAAGAAACCATTGAGGCAGCCGACTGGATCGTCGATATCGGCCCACGCGCTGGCGAACTCGGTGGCGAAGTCGTGTATTCGGGCAAGTTTGAGGGATTGCTCGCGAATGACGAATCCATCACCGGCGATTACCTCGCGGGCCGTCGCCGGGTGGTCACCCCGGGAAAGCGTCGCAAGATCGACAAGAAGCGCACGGTCGAGGTGGTCGGTGCGCGTGCCAACAACCTCAAAGACGTTTCTGCGAGTTTCCCGCTCGGTGTGCTCACGGCCGTCACCGGGGTGAGTGGGTCGGGAAAGTCGTCGCTCGTCAACGACGTGCTCTACCAAGTGCTTGCTGGCAAGCTAAATGGTGCTCGCACGGTTCCAGGCAAACACACGCGCGTCACGGGGCTTGAACACCTTGACAAGGTTGTGCACGTTGACCAGGCGCCGATTGGCCGCACGCCGCGATCAAACCCAGCAACGTACACGGGTGTTTTCGACAAGATCCGAAACCTGTTCGCCGAAACTCCCGAGGCAAAAGTGCGCGGATACTTGCCGGGGCGCTTTAGCTTCAACGTCAAGGGCGGCCGCTGTGAAGCGTGCATGGGCGATGGCACGATCAAAATCGAAATGAACTTCTTGCCCGACGTGTACGTCGACTGTGAGGTCTGTCACGGCAAACGCTACAACCGAGACACCCTTGCGGTGCACTACAAGGGCAAGAACATTTCGGATGTTCTCGATATGCCCATTTCTGAGGCGACCGAGTTCTTCGAGCCCATTTCGGCGATTCACCGATACCTGAAAACGCTTGTCGACGTTGGCCTTGGCTACGTTCGCCTCGGGCAATCGGCAACGACGCTTTCGGGCGGTGAAGCACAGCGCGTGAAGCTTGCAACCGAATTGCAGCGGCGCAGCAATGGACGCACGATTTACGTGCTGGATGAGCCGACAACTGGTTTGCACTTCGAAGATGTGCGCAAGCTACTCGAAGTGCTGGGTGGGCTTGTCGACAAGGGAAACACCGTGATCGTCATTGAACACAACCTCGACGTCATCAAATCTGCCGACTGGGTGATTGACCTCGGCCCCGAAGGTGGTGCTGGGGGTGGTCAAATCATTGCCACTGGCACCCCAGAGCAGATCGCGAAGGCTGCCGCAAGCCACACCGGGCAGTTCCTGGCCGAAGTTTTGGCGAAAGATCACGCGAAGAAGTGAACCATCCGTGGCAGAGCTGAGTTACAAACCTAAGCGGGGTGAAATCCCCACAAATCCGGGTGTGTATCGCTTCCGGGATGAAGCCGGGCGCGTGCTCTACGTTGGCAAGGCAAAAAACCTCCGGCAGCGACTGTCGAACTATTTCGCGCCCCTGCACACGTTGCACGAACGCACGCGGCGAATGGTTACGACAGCGGCATCCGTTGAGTGGACGGTCGTTGACACCGACGTTGATGCGCTGCAACTGGAGTACATGTGGATCAAAGAGTTTGATCCACCGTTCAACGTCAAGTATCGCGACGACAAAAGCTACCCGTTCATGGTGGTTACGCTCGCCGATGAAGCACCGCGCGTTTTCGTCACGCGCAATCGACGCATAAAAGGCGCGAAGTATTTTGGCCCGTATCCCAAGGTGTGGGCGGTGCACGACACGATCGACCTGATGATTCGAGCGTTTCCGATTCGAACCTGCAACGACGCCGATTACAAAAAGGCAATGTCAAGTGACAGGGCGTGTTTCGCTGGCCAAATCGGCAAGTGCGGTGGGCCGTGCTCGAAACAGGTGACGATCGAAGAGCACCGTGAACGGGTTGCCGATTTTGTTTCGTTCATGTCGGGTGGCGATGGGCGTTTCACAAAAGAGCTCACCGCCAAAATGCGGGCCGCGAGCGGAGCGATGGACTACGAAGCAGCCGCGAAATACCGCGACAAGCTGCAAGCAATCGATGCTGTCTTGAGCAAGAGTGCGCTCGTGTTGCCGAGCAACGAAGACGCGGATGTATTCGGAATTGCCGAAGACGAGCTTTCCGCCGCCGTTCACCAGTTCATCATTCGCGGTGGGCGCGTTCGCGGTGTGCGGGCAATGAGCGTCGACAAAGAGCTCGACATGTCAACGGGTGAGTTGGTCGACCAAGTGCTCACGCGAGCGTATGGCGAAGTCACTGGGGCGGATGAGATTCCGCGCCGCGTTCTTGTTCCGGTTGCTGCGGCATCCGCCGACGAGCTGACCGATTGGTTGCGTGAGCGCCGCGGAAAGAATGTCACGGTGGTGGTGCCACAGCGCGGGCAACGCGTCGAACTGGTGCAAACGGCAACGCTCAACGCGACACAGGCTCTCGTGCGCAACAATCTGCGACGTTCGGGCGATTTCGCGGCGCGCAGCAAAGCGCTCGGTGACCTGCAAGAAGCACTCGGACTCGATGAGGCGCCGCTGCGTATCGAAGCGTTCGACATCTCGCACTTGGGTGGCACCAACGTTGTCGCGTCGATGGTTGTTTTCGAAGACGGCCTCGCCCGTACAGACCAGTACCGCACGTTCAATATCGCCCAGACAACCGACGACACCGACTCGATGTACCAGGTGATTTCGCGTCGCATTGCGCACATTGAAACCGAGCCGGAATCATCGGATGCCGCACCCACCCGCAAGCGTTTCGCCTACCGGCCGCAGCTCCTCCTCGTTGATGGAGGCCAACCGCAGGTTGCGGCCGCAGCTCGCGCGCTGCATGACGCCGGGGTGGCAGACGTCGCGCTCGCTGGTTTGGCGAAACGTCTCGAAGAGCTGTGGTTGCCGGGGGAGGAGTATCCGGTCATATTGCCGCGCACGAGCGAAGCGCTCTATCTTGTGCAGCGCTTGCGCGACGAAGCTCACCGGTTTGCGCTCAAACACCAGCGTAAGAAGCGCAAGAAAGACATCCGCTCACAACTCGATGAGGTCCCAGGTCTCGGGGCTGAGCGGGCGAAAGTGTTGTTGCGGCATTTCGGGTCTGTCAAACAATTACGCACGGCCGATATTGCTGCTCTGCAGCGTGTGAAAGGCGTAGGTCCCGTGTTGGCAGCAACGATTCACGCACATTTACACGCAGATCTGACGCAGAGTGGTGCTGATTCCAATAGGCTGGAATCAGGAGAAACCCGTGCCTGATCTTGTTGATGAGCGAGCGCCCGGTTCCGATCGCTTCATGGTCGTAACCGGTATGAGTGGTGCTGGCCGCTCAACCGTTGCCGATGCCCTTGAAGATCTCGGTTGGTATGTTGTCGACAATCTGCCGCCGCAAATGCTCAAGCCACTGTTGGAAATGACAGAGCGTGCCGGAAGTGCTCTGCCAAAGGTTGCCGCAGTCGTTGATGTGCGTGGGGGTGAGCTTTTCGACCAACTGCCAGCTGAAGTGCAGAGTATCGCGGAGCGTCGCGACGTGCGCGTCGTTTTTCTTGACGCGCATGACGATGTGCTTGTGCGTCGCTTTGAATCGGTTCGTCGTCCACATCCGCTCCAAGCAGGGGGTTCCATTCTTGATGGGATTCGCCTCGAGCGCGAAAAGCTCGCCCCGGTGCGAGAGCGCGCCGACATCATTATCGATACGTCGCGGTTCAACGTGCACGATTTGGCGCGCTACGTGCACGAAGAGTTCAGCGAAGAAGATCAAGCCCGGCACAAGGTGATTGTGTTGAGTTTTGGGTTCAAATATGGGCTTCCACCAGACGCTGACCAGGTTGCCGACATGCGGTTCTTGCCGAACCCGTTTTGGAATGAGGCACTGCGCAATCACACCGGTCAAGACGAAGGTGTTCGCGACTATGTTTTGAGCCAACCAGCAGCGGTGACCTTCCTTGACCAGTACGAACAGGTCTTGCAGACCGTGCTTGAGGGCTATCAGCGCGAAAACAAAACGCACTCGACCTTTGCGATCGGATGCACCGGCGGAAAGCACCGCTCGGTTGCGATGGCCGAAGAGCTTGCCGCACGCCTGAAGACGCTGCCCGGTATCGCAGTGAGCGTGCGTCACCGTGACCTTGGGCGCGAGTGAATCCACTCGCGCAACCGATTAGGCTATCCAGGTGACCCTTACCCACGACGTCAAAGCCGAACTCGTTCGAGTTGGCGATGCCACGCCACAAGCGCGCGCCGCCGAAATGACAACGATTCTGCGACTCTCGGGTGGCATGCACTCGATTGCTGGTCGCCCAGCTGTTGAGGCCGAAGTCGATGCGCGTGCGCTTGCCCGTCGTGTCTCGCGCGATCTTGTCGAACTCTACGGTGTTCGACCGACCATCGTTCAGGTACAACAAGCGACCGGTGGTGACGGTGCCCGGTATGCCGTGCGGGTGCTCGCCGATGGGGAGACACTTGCGCGCAGGCTTGGGCTCATCGACCAGCGCCGCCGTTTGGTACGCGGTTTGCCGAACCGGTTGACGACCGGCGCGGCCGATCAACTTGCCGCGATTTGGCGGGGTGCATTCTTAGCGACCGGAACCCTCACGGAGCCCGGGCGTTCTGCTGCGCTCGATGTCGTTGCCCCCTCACCAGAAGCTGCGATGGCACTTGTTGGTGCCGCCGGGCGACTGGGCGTTTCGGCAAAGGCGCGTGAAGTACGTGGCCAACAGCGCGTTGTTGTGCGTGATTCTGAGGCGATTGGTGAATTGCTCGAGAAAATTGGCGCACCACAAACCGCGCGGGCCTGGGCAGATTTGCGACAGCGCCGCGAAGTGCGCGCCGGCGTGAACCGCCTCGTGAATTTCGATGACGCGAACTTGCGCCGCTCGGCGCAGGCCGCAGTTGCCGCATGCGCTCGCGTTGAGCGGGCAATGGAGTTGCTCGAAGACGAAAAGATCCCCGACAATTTGCGGGCCGCCGGCAACTTGCGGTTACAGTTCCGCGAGGCAAGCCTCGATGAATTGGGGCAGCATGCAGACCCGCCAATCTCGAAAGACACCGTTGCTGGTCGCATCCGCAGACTCCTGGCTATGGCCGACAAGCGTGCCGCAGCACTGGGTGTTTCGAGCACAAAAGACGCGGTTCCCGAGGGCTTCGAAGACGAGTAGTGCGCGAGCGGTGCGAGCAATCGAAATAAACCGTCTTTTGGAGGTTTCCGACGGCACGAAGCCACCCCAACGGCACTAGGATTGTCAGTAGTCAATCGAAGAGCACGGTGCTAAAGGAGCAAGCAATGGCTAACTATTCCCTTCCCGAACTTCCGTACGATTACGCGGCACTTGAACCACACATCAGTGGCAAAATCATGGAGCTGCACCACGGCAAGCACCACCAGGCATATGTGACCGGTGCAAACGCAGCGCTTGAAGGTCTCGCTGCCGCTCGTGCTTCCGGAGATTTCGGCACGATCAACCAGCTTGAGAAGAACCTCGCGTTCAACCTCGGTGGCCACACGAACCACTCGATTTTCTGGACGAACCTGACGCCCGAGTCCCAGGGTCGCCCCGAAGGCGAGCTCGCCGCTGCCGTTGACGACCACTTCGGTTCATTCGATGCATTCCAGGCACAGTTCACGGCCGCAGCTGTCGGCGTGCAGGGCTCGGGCTGGGCAGGGCTCTTCTGGGACTCGATCGGCGAGAACCTCATCATTCAGCAGTTCTTCGACCAGCAGTCGCAGTTCGCTGCCGGCACGGTTCCGCTTTTGTTGCTCGATGTGTGGGAGCACGCCTACTACCTTGACTATCTCAACGTTCGCGCTGACTACATCAAGGCGTTCTGGAACATCGTCAACTACGAAAATGTCGCAGACCGTTTCACCACTGCTCGCGAAAAGACCGCGGGCCTGCTGGTTGCCAAGTAACTTTCACCAATCGCGTTTCGGCGCACTTCAACAACTGAGGAGAACCTCGTGACTACTAAAGTCGCAATCAATGGCTTCGGCCGTATTGGCCGTAGCTACCTTCGTGCGGTGCTCGACCAGAACGCCGACCTCGAGATCGTTGCCATCAACGACCTCACCGACAACAAGACGCTCGCACACCTGTTGAAGTACGACTCGGTGAGTGGTCGTCTGCCGCAGAGCGTTGAATACGACGACGACGCAATCATCGTCGGTGGCACCGAGATCAAGTCGTTTGCAGAGCGCGACCCCGCAAACCTGCCCTGGGCAGAGCTTGGTGTTGACATCGTTATCGAGTCGACCGGTTTCTTCACGAAGGCAGCTGACGCCCAGAAGCACATCGACGCGGGCGCCAAAAAGGTCATCATTTCAGCTCCGGCGAGCGATGAAGACGTCACGATCGTCATGGGTGTCAACGAGGGCGAATACAACCCCGCAACCGACAACATCATCTCGAACGCATCATGCACGACGAACTGCCTCGCACCCCTCGCGAAGGTGTTCAACGACAAGTGGGGCATCGAAAAGGGCCTCATGACCACGGTTCACGCCTACACGGCCGACCAGAACCTGCAGGACGGCCCGCACAAAGACCTGCGTCGCGCGCGCGCCGCCGCGGTCAACATCGTGCCGACGTCGACGGGTGCCGCAAAGGCAATTGGTCTGGTTCTGCCCGAGCTGAAGGGCAAGCTTGACGGCTTCGCACTTCGTGTTCCGATCCCCACCGGATCGATCACCGACCTCACGATCGAGACGACCGCTGAGGTTACGGTTGACGAAATCAAGGCTGCATACAAGGAAGCCGCAGAAGGCCCGCTCAAGGGCATCCTGTACTACACAGAAGACGACATCGTTTCGAGTGACATCGTTGGTGACCCCCACTCGTCGATCTTCGACGCTGGTCTCATCCGCGTTCTGGGTAACCAGGTCAAGCTGTCGTCGTGGTACGACAACGAGTGGGGCTACTCGAACCGCCTCGTTGACCTGACCTCATACGTCGGCGACAAGCTCTAAAGGTAGCCAATATGAGCCTGCGTACCCTTGAAACTCTGGGCGCGCTTGGCGGCAAACGCGTCATCGTCCGTGCTGACTTTAATGTTCCCCTCAAGGGAGAAGTCATCACGGACGATGGTCGTATTCGCGCTGCCTTGCCGACCCTGCAGAACCTGCTTGCACAAGGCGCTCGAGTTGCGGTTATTTCGCACTTGGGCCGCCCCGATGGTGAAGTGAAGCCTGAATTCTCGCTCGCACCGGTCGCGAAGCGTCTCGGCGAGCTGCTCGGTCAGCCCGTCGCGTTCGCAACCGACACGGTTGGTGAGAGTGCCGAGAGCGTTGTTGCGGGTCTTGAGGACGGCCAGATTGCTGTGCTTGAAAACTTGCGTTTCAACGCGGCCGAAACGTCAAAAGATGCTGCCGAGCGTGAAGCCTTCGCCGGCCAGTTGGCGGCGTTCGCTGACGCGGTCGTTTCGGATGGCTTCGGTGTTGTGCACCGCAAGCAAGCGAGTGTTTACGAGCTTGAGCAATCGCTGCCTTCCGCGGCCGGTTTGCTCATTGCATCCGAACTCGACGTGCTTGACCGCCTCACCGAGAACCCGCAGCGTCCGTACACGGTCGTTTTGGGGGGCTCGAAAGTGAGCGACAAGCTCGGCGTGATCGACCACTTGTTGCCCAAGGTTGACCGCTTGCTCATTGGTGGCGGCATGATGTTCACGTTCTTGAAAGCCCAAGGGCACGAGGTTGGTTCGAGCTTGCTCGAAGAAGACCAGATCCCCACGGTGCTCGAATACATCAAACGTGCCGACGAACTTGGCGTCGAACTGGTTGTGCCAACGGATGTCAACGTTGCTGCCGGTTTCGCGGCAGATGCGAACTTTGCCATCGTGCCGGTTGACCAGATTCTTGACGCCGGTTGGGGCGACAAAGGCATTGGTCTTGACATCGGAAGCGAAACCGCAGCGGCCTTTGCCGACGCAATTCGTTCCTCGGCGACGGTGTTCTGGAACGGCCCCATGGGTGTCTTTGAGTTCCCGAACTTTGCCGCCGGTACCGCTGCGGTCGCCGGGGCACTGACCGAAGTTGATGGACTGAGCGTTGTCGGTGGTGGCGACTCTGCCGCGGCCGTTCGCGCACTCGGTTTTGAAGACAACCAGTTTGGCCACATTTCGACCGGTGGTGGCGCCAGCCTCGAGTTCCTCGAGGGTAAGAAGCTGCCGGGCCTTGAAGTATTGGGATACGACGCATGAATCAACCCGCAACCCGCACGCCGCTCATCGCTGGCAACTGGAAGATGAACCTCGACCACTTGCAAGCGGTCGCGTTCGTACAAAAGCTGCACTGGACGCTGAAAGACGCAAGCCACGACGCAACCAAGGTTGAGACGGCGCTGTTTCCGCCGTTCACCGACATTCGCAGTGTGCAGACCCTCATCGATGCCGACAAGATGGAGTTCGCCTTCGGCGGGCAAGACGTCTCGCAGCACGACAAGGGCGCTTACACGGGCGAAGTTTCGGGGGAGTTCCTCAAGAAACTGCAGTGCTCATATGTGATCATCGGTCACTCGGAGCGTCGTGACTACCACAATGAAACCGACGAGATCGTTGCAGCGAAGGTCAAGGCCGCGCTGAAGTACGACCTGGTTCCGGTGATTTGTGTTGGTGAGACGCAAGAAGAACTCGAAGAGCAGGGGCAGAGCGCTGTTCCCGCTGCACAACTGAAAGTTGCGCTCGACGGTTTGCCGAAGGATGCCAACATTGTTGTCGCGTACGAGCCCGTGTGGGCGATCGGCACGGGGCTTGTTGCAACGCCCGAGCAGGCACAGGATGTCGCGAAGGTCTTGCGCGGGGTTATCGCTGAGTCGCTCGGTGACGAAGCTGCTGCCCGCACCCGCATCCTCTACGGTGGCTCGGTAAAGTCGAGCAACATTGCCGGTTTCATGCGTGAGCCGGATGTTGATGGGGCACTTGTTGGTGGGGCGAGTTTGTTGGCAGATGAGTTTGCCGCGATCATCCGCTACCAACACCACGTTGGGGTCTAGAAACCGTTCTTGCTGGCTGCGGCTCGCGACGCACGCTTGGCGTTGTCGCGAGCCGCAGGCGGTTTGGAACAAGCGCTGATAGACTCATACAGTTATGCAAATTTTTGAGATTACTCTGTTGGTCTTGCTTGTCATCACAAGCGTGATCTTGACGCTGTTGATTCTGCTGCACAAGGGTCGCGGTGGTGGCCTCTCCGACATGTTCGGTGGCGGCATGACTTCGGCTGTGGGCTCGTCTGGTGTTGCAGAGCGCAACCTGAACCGCTTCACGATCGTGACCGCACTCGTGTGGTTTATCGTCATCGTGTTGATGGGTCTGCTCAACAAGTTTGCGCTCCTCTAATGGCTACCGGAGGTAGCGCCATTCGTGGCACCCGCGTCGGCAGCGGGCCCATGGGCGAACAAGATCACGGTGGTCGCGTCGACCGCATTGCGGTTTCATACTGGGACGCGCTCGGTAACGAAATCGTCCGCTATTTTGCGGCGGATGTTCCTGCGGAAGAGATCCCCGAACTGGTTGACCACCCGAACTCGGGTTTGCCGGCCGGTCGCGACAAAGAAAACCCGCCGCTGGTCACGAAAGACGAACCGTACAAGACGCACTTGGCTTACGTGAAAGAGCGTCGTACAGAGCAAGAAGCTGTTGAACTGCTCGAAGATGCCCTTGCGGCTGTGCGAGCTCGTCGCGGCGAGTAACGAAGCTTGAGAAAAGAGCGGACCTGTCAAGGGATCCGCTCTTTTCTGCTTTTCGGCGCACGGCCGACAGTGGCGGGAGTGTAGCCGGGAGTTCGATTTTTCTGAAAGTTCCCAGGGGTGTCCGGAACGCTTGGTGTGCCACGCCCCGGTTGCTATGGTCGTTCCGATACCGCGGGCGTTCGTTCGCGTGTGAATACGAGGCTTCTGCAGCCTCGAGTCAAAAGAGAGATGACCTTATGATGCATTCCAAGGGTGGGCGGAGGCTTCTTGCATGCCTCGGTGTGATTGCGCTGTCAGCGGCGCTGAGCGCGTGTGGGAGCAACAACGGTGGTGCAACCACTTGCGGTGACTACCTGCAGCTGAGTTCCGACGGCCAGAAAGCGGTCATCACGTCTTTCCTCGAATCCAAGGGAGATTCGAATCCGGCCGGAGGCATGGTGATTCTCAACCAGCAGTCAGCCAAACTGTTCTGCAGTACCGTTGGGACGAGCTCAGATCCAATCAGCAAGATCGACGGAAACTAGGGGAGTCACGTTCGGCTTCAACGACGCGATCGTCGTGAAGAACCGTTCGCCGCGACTGCCGAAGACGTGCCTACCGTGCCGAGTGTGAGGCGGGGTTGGCCGGGGTCAGCCGGACGCAATCGTGCCGCGCGGATTGGCGCAAGCGCTCGGTTTTGAGCTAGGCTGGAGTGCGCTTCGGGGCTGTAGCTTAATGGTAAAGCCTCTGTCTTCCAAACAGATGACGCGAGTTCGATTCTCGTCAGCCCCTCCGAAAAAAAGTAGTCGCTCCACAGCCTTCGCCGGTCGTCGAGCGGAGTTCGCATAGCGAGCGAAGTCTAAACGCGTGCCAACCCCGCGGTGAGGTCGGTACGTGGTGGGGATGAATCATCGTGTTGGTTTGAAGCCGCCGAGTGCGTATCTCAGTGCGAGTTTCCGGGTGAGCGGAATAGGTACTCCCTGCACTAGTGGTGGATTCAGGATGAACTTGCCGAGTGGTTGCCCGGGTCTGCCCCACTATTGATGGCGTCCATGAATCAGTCGCACATGAGTTGTTCGGCTAACATTCCCGCATCGAAATCGTCAAACACCAGTGCAAGGTGTTGTTGCGGTTGGGAGACAAATCACATACTTCATTCAGTCGCGCACCTGTGAAGCTCGTAAAGAGTTCTACTATTGCGCAGGCGGCTACCAGTTTCGGCAATTGACACGAACCAGTTGCAAGGTGCGAATGCCTCGAATAACAGGTCTTTGCGATCGTCACGTTGGGATTTCAGAGCGAGGTGAAAGTGTCAATACGGCCGCGTTTCCAGCCAACCTTGGCCAGATATTCGCGACGCTGACACCACAAGAATCGGGCCGGTTCCGGATCCGGACGGAAAACTCGGACGAATTCCGCGTGCAACTTAACGGTGTTTACGCGAAGGCGCAACATGCGTTTGCTACTCTGACTGGCACTGCTTTGTGTCATGTTTAATGGCACCCAGCTAGCGTTTCGGAAAATCCGGAAGCCTTCTTGTTCTTGGTCGGTAGTTTCTCAAACACCGAAAGGTGCACATGGTAGACGAGAGTTTGAACCAGCAACAAATGTCAGTTGAATCGCTGGATGAGTTCGCCCATGCACTCCGTGAACTACGACGGGAGGCTGGTGACGCGACACTCGCGAAACTCTCAATGCAGACTGGCATTTCCAAGAGTGTTATCTCTGAAGCGCTCATGGGGCGCAAACTTCCCACAGAGCGAACCGTCAGCAAGCTTGCAGTTGCTTTCGGCGCGAATCAAGACGAATGGGTACGCCGACGCCGAGCACTTGATGTGCGAGTGAGTGCCCCTGTTGGTGGGGTCGCCGTTGCCCAGGCGGGACCCCGAGTGCTTTCACTAACGCAAGCAACGGCCTTCGCTGCCATTGCGGCGATGATTTCGGCGTTGGCGACCGTCTTTGTCTTTAGTGCGTTTCGCCAAGACGCCTCGCCCGCGACAGAAGGTAGTCATGCAATCGCTTTCGTTGCGGTAGAAAACGGAGCCGATCCAATGGTGAGTAAGTGCCGCCTGGACTCTGTGATCGCCGGCAGTGAGCCTCGGCACAACAGTGAGGTACAGGTGCAGTTGATGTATTCGAACGAGTGCCAAGCTGTTTGGGGTCGAGTCACCCGCTACGACGGGAAGTCTGCTGGGAATTCACTCTCGATGCGGATCTACCCGGAGGTCAATGTCGAGAGCGAGCGGAGTCAAGAACGAAGGGCCCGCAACGTGCAATCGATCTACACCCCGATGCTGATCGAACCCGATGTCGAAGCACGGGTCTGCGGCGTTGCGGTAATCACTGTCGATGACGTTGAGCTCGAACTTGGGCCGCCACTATGCATTTAAGCTGGGCAGGCATGTCCCGCGTGATGCGCTCGCAAACTGGGCGTCGCATTGCCGTTTCTGTTGTGTCGCTCTGTCTGATCGCAGGTACTGTTTCTTGCGCGGATCGTTCTCGAATGAGTTCGGTGGATCAAACCACCATAGTGTCCGCGAGCGTCGCGCGAGACTCTGGTGACTGGGTAGATTTTGGTCCATTCCTGCGCCGCGTCCAGTTTGGTGACCGTCCCGACCTCATCGGTCCCAATGAGATTCTGGTTGACGGTGTAGGGGCAGTGCGCATCGATGCGTCTGAGCTGTTGCAGGGGCACATCCCCGGCCCGTTTGAGGTGATCGAGGAGTTCTACTCTTTCACGCACGATGTGGATCGCGCTGAACCTGTGCTCGCCGGTGTTACAACGATACTCGGGCCGCAAAGTAAGCGTGATGCCATCCCAGTTCTGGTGCCGCAGACGTGGGTTTTCGGGGTGGAGTTTTCACACCTGGCGAGTGATACGAGTTATGTCAATGGCGCACCCGAGGCCGAGGTTCGCGTTGCGTCACGGGTACTCTCCGGGCCTGAACACCGGGCGTCGCTCGTTGGTCGATCCGATCTCGGAGTCATCGCTGTGCAACTGCAGGGCACTGAGGAACTGAGTGAAGGCGTAACAGAACGCATCGTCGGAGTAGACGTTGTGCGCTCAACAGAGGTCTGGTTTCGCGAGCACGCACGTGCTATCTACGGGGACAACACAAGCTCGTATTTTCACTTTTCTGACGCTGCGACTTGCTCAGACCTGGTGAGCACGTTCGACGTGGCCACAGGCGTCGTACTGACGACGCGCACGCAGTCTGAGGCGTCCTCGGAGTGGTGTCGTTAATTCGGCTTCTCCGGAAGTTCCGAATTTGCTTCGGAATCGTTGCTGAGCCACGAATCGCATTGCTAAACATGCACTAACGCAGACGGAATCGTTCGCGGCGGAGCACGGGGCGCTACTGCCTCACCGAAATAGGGGGAGATCCAGACGTGGAAGGCATTCTTGGAGCCATAGCCATTATTGGCGGGATTGTGGCGGTCATGTACGGATGGGATTGGCTGAAGTCGCGCAACAACAAACTGGGACGCGCAGCTGAGGCAACCGGTGAGGCAGCAGGCGCGGTGGGGCGTGGCCTCGTACGGATTTATGGCGTGGCCATTGTTGCGCTTGGCGGTTTTGGCATCTTCGCAGGGGTCACCGGTAGTGGGATCGGTTTGCTCTTAGGTGGGCTGGTATTGGTGGGTTACGGAATCTACCTGCTGTTCGGTGGGAGCTTCGTGATTTGGTAGGCCGCATATTCTGGAACTGCTATGCGACCGTGTACGACCGCGTTTGGGACGGGCCGGTTGTGGAGCATCTTGCGGAAGCAATTGTGTTGGCATCCGACGGTGCTTTGCGGGCTATTGACCTCGGATGCGGAACCGGGCTGGTTTCACAACGTTTGCATGACGGTGGAGTGCACGTCACCGGAATTGATCAGTCGCAAGCGATGCTTGATCGAGCCATCCGGCGGGGGCGGATTGATCAAGCAACGTGTGGTGACCTTTTGCACCTCGACACGCAACTGGAACCGGCAGACCTCACACTGCTCAATAACGTGTTGCACTTGCACCCCAAGCCTGCCGCAGTTCTCGACGCTGCGCTAGCGGTGACGCAGCCGGGAGGGCTTGTTATCGTGAGCTGGCCCATCGCGAACTTGACCAATCGGATGATTCTGGCCGTGGACTTGCAACGCGGTCGGCCATTCGTGCGTGCACTCGGGGCAGACGTCTTACGGCGCCTTGTCAGCTTGCTCGCACTGCTCACGTCGCTTGGCGCTCGAAGTTCGCGCAACACTGATGATGAGCTGAGCCGACTTGTGCGAAATGTCGCAGACGCGCAACTTGTGAGCGACATCCAAACCGTTGCGGATGTGCAACGGTTCGCGGTCTTGCGCTCGGGTGAAGAGCCAGCCGAGATGCGATTCGTTGCTGGCAAGCGCGAGCGAGGAGGGGTGTATCGATGAAAGTCCTGTTTTGGGTCGTCATTATCGTTGTGGCGTTGTATCTGTTCCAGAAAGCAATGAGCAAGCTTGATTTCATTGGCGACGGCTTTTCGGGTGTCGGTCGCGCGATCAACCAAAGGGTCCTCAACAGTGCCGATCATGAGCTGGGGCAAAAGATCGCCAATTCGGTCGTGACGTATGAATCGCCCGTCCCACCTCAGCAGATTCGAGACGCGGTACTTGCGAGGCTCGCCGCCCCAACGCAGCGTCCGAAAGCAAAGCCTGGTGTTTACCTCGCCTATGACGAGGCCGAAGATGGCGGCGGATACACCCTCGCATACGCATTCAGCAGTGCTCTGGGGGAGTCGCTCGCGGGCGAGTCTTGGCGTCTCGTCGTACACATCGGATACGAAAGTGGGTTCGTCCAGCTCGTGGATGCCATGACTGACGGTGGCATCATCGTCAGGCTCACTGAGCTGTACCACACACAGCAAGACGTCATCGACGCCATCCGCTCTGTGAGTCCCAACGCAGTCATATCAGGAATCGAACAGTAACGAATAATACGGAGAATCATGAACTTCTTGGAAAAGTACAACTTGCCACTGCTCATCGTGGGCGGTGCCATGGCAGCGTGGTTTGTTATCAAGATGGTTGTCATCGGCTATTACGAGCACGAGTTGTGGCCGACAATGGCAATCGGCGTCGTCGGCATGGGGCTCTTGTGGCTGGGAAATAAAGGGCGTGAAGCGAAGCGCCGTCGTCGCCCCGAAGGCACTGCTGAGCCTCTGACATCGCCCGTCGACGACCAGACGACGTGATCGGAAAGCCGTGACCAGTCAGAGCCCTCAACAACAACAAAGAACTGTATCGCCAAACTCGATGGCGTACCGGAGCCCCCTCGGGCCGGTGATCTTTGCCAGCCGCTGGCTACAAGCACCGCTCTATTTGGGGCTGATCGTTGCGCAGGCCGTGTACGTCTGGGTGTTCTTACTCGATCTCTGGCACCTCGTGAAAGATGTGTTCTCTGGCGATGGGCATATGGACGAAGCGACCATCATGCTCAGCGTTCTCGGACTCATCGACGTCGTAATGATCGCAAACCTGCTGATTATGGTGATCATGGGTGGTTACGCCATCTTCGTCTCAAGGTTGCGCATAGACCATCATCCAGATCAACCCGATTGGCTCAACCACGTAAACGCGAACGTGCTGAAGGTAAAGCTTGCCGTCTCAATCATTTCGATTTCGTCGATTCACCTGCTGCGCACGTTCATCGAAGTGGGTGACCTTGGATCCGACACGGCGCACTCTTTGACTGGCGAGAATTACACGAGTGAGGGGGTTTTCTGGCAAGTGACGATCCATATGGCATTTATTGTTTCAGCGATCGCCCTGGCGTGGATCGACAAAGTCTCAGCACAATTGGCACTTGCTCAAGCGCAAAGCCGTTAGCACGTTAACGGTGACCACGGCTAGACCACTGTTTGGTAGGCATCGGCAGTGGATGCCTTGCAACGCCACGAAGCGTCGCCCGTAACTGTGCGGGCGACGCCTCTTGGGTGTAGCAGATGCTGGCTTTACCAGGTGCTTGATGTCCAGTCGGTTGCCTCTTCAATCGGGTTGTCGAGGTTCTTTGTCGCCTTCCCGATACTCGATCCGCAGAATCGCGACATGGCGTCGTTGACCCCGGTGATATTGGAAGGTGAGCTGGTAACCAAGTCATGCTCGCGAAGAAGCTTTGTGTGCACGCTGCTCTTTTCCATGACGGTGAGTTCGCCGTACTCTTGACAAGTCATCGCACCCGTCTTACTGCCGGAGCCGCATGCGGCTAGGCCGAACGCCATTAAACACGTGGCTCCCACGGCGGTGATTCGTTGAATGGACTGTTTCATTCGTACCTCAATTCGATATTCTTCGAGCGCACTGTTGGCTCTGGTGCTATTGAACCGACTCGCGCATGTGCAGGTTGACGTTTCGGGCCACTATTGGAATTCTCGGAAAAGCCGGACGGTTGGGTTTGATCGTGTGCCTGGGTTCTAGCTCTCTCGGGGATCGGCTTTCGCGGCTTTGTCTCAGCATGAAGGCGAGTGCACAGCATCCGCCAAAGAAACCCGATAGACTCGTCAAGGCCCTTTCCCCAATATGGGCTAACGGGGCGTAGCTCAGCTTGGTAGAGCGCTCGCTTTGGGAGCGAGAAGTCGCAGGTTCAAATCCTGTCGCCCCGACGAAGTTTTCATGATGGGGTGAACCCCATCATGAAAAGTTCGTTCGGCTGCTAGCGCAGTCAGGATTTGGGAGGCGTTGCCCCAGTGGGGCAACAACGGCTCCTGTCGCCTCGACAAAATCCTTTTGTGGGGGTGAACCCCGACAAATGATTTTGTTCGGTTTCGAGCACAGCAGGATTTGGGAGGCGTTGCCCCAGTGGGGCAACGACGGCTCCTGTCGCCCCGCGCGGTGACGTAGTCACCCGCTTCCGCAAGATTCTCAAACCAACCTCCCCACCACAGACTTCCTTTATTTTTCGCTCTAACAAGGAGAACATCCCCATGGCAAACAGCACTGTCGAGACCCTCTCGCCGACGCGCGTCAAGTTGCGTATCGTTGCGACGGCAGAAGACCTCGCACACAGCTTCGACGAGGTCTACGCGGAGGTTGCCGAGCAGGTTCAGGTTCCCGGTTTCCGCAAGGGAAAGGTTCCCAAGCCCATCATCGATCAGCGTGTCGGCCGCGGCTACATCCTTGAGCAGGCAGCAAACCACGGACTTGACCACCTGTTCCGCGACGCTGTGAACGAACACGAGGTTTACATCGTTGGCCGCCCGCAGGCTGACATCGTGGAGTGGCCGAACGAAGCTGACTTCTCGGGCGAACTGGTCGCCGAGATTGAGGTTGACGTTCGCCCCGAGGTTGAGCTTCCTGACCTCAGCAAGGTCACCATCACGGTCGATGCTGCTGAGGCCGACGCTGACGCCGTTGAAACTGCGCTCGATGAGCTACGTGCTCGTTTCGGTACTCTGGTCCCGGTTGACCGCCCCGCAAAGGCCGGCGACTTCGTTGAGCTCGACTTGGTTGCATCGATCGATGGCAACGAGGTCGACCGTGCTGAGGGCGTTTCGTACGAGCTCGGCACCAATGGTCTGCTTGACGGCATTGACGAGGCAGTTGAGACCTTGACCGCTGGTGAAGACACCACGTTCCGTTCGACGCTGCTCGGTGGTGACTACGCCGACCAGGAAGCTGAAGTCGCTGTCACCGTGACGAGCGTGAAAGAGCGCGAGCTGCCCGAGGCTGACGACGAGTTCGCTCAGACCGCGAGCGAGTTTGACACGATTGCGGAACTGCGCGAAGCACTTGGCGAGTCGGCGAAGCTTGACGCTGTCGTTGGCCAGGCTGGTGCCGCTCGTCAGCAGTTGCTCGCGACGCTCATCGAGCAGCTCGATATTCCGGTTCCCGCCGCGGTCATCGAATCCGAGGTGCACGAGCACCTCGAA
This sequence comes from uncultured Microbacterium sp., assembly GCA_964616805.1. Taxonomy (GTDB): domain Bacteria; phylum Actinomycetota; class Actinomycetes; order Actinomycetales; family Microbacteriaceae; genus Microbacterium. The sequence goes on from CAZTUC010000021.1 coordinate 24,347, forward strand.
GGCGAAAACCGTCTTGACGACGACGTGCACCGCGCTGAGGTTACCGAGGCATCGGAAGAGCGTTTCCGCACTCAGGTTGTGCTCGACGCTATCGGGCGCAAGATCAACGTTGAACTGAACAACGACGAAATCTCGCAGTTCCTCTTCGAGATGTCGCAGCAGTACGGCATGCCGCCGCAAGACTTCGTCAACGCGCTGCAGTCGAACGGCCAGCTGAACCTCATGATCGGTGAGGCTGCCCGCAACAAGGCGCTCACTGAGGCACTGCGTCAGGTGAAGGTTGTTGACAGCAACGGCAAGGCAGTTGACCTCACCGCAGCTCTCGGCGAAGTGGCCGTCGAAGAAGAAGCAGAAGAGGTTGTCGAAGAAAAGCCGGCGAAGAAGAAGCCGGCTGCCAAGAAGAAGGCTGACGACAAGTAGGTTGAATTTTCAAGTGGGGGCGGATGCTGCGGCATCCGCCCCCACTTGCGTTTTGCGAGGGCAGCGGTAAACGCGGAATGCTAATCCGCCGATGGCGAACAACGGCGGTTTGCCGTGTCGTGGCCGGTAGATTCGAATCACCGAACAAGAAAGCAGGAAGTGCACATGGCTGCAGAACCGCTCATTGCGACAAGCGTTTTTGACCGCTTGCTGAAAGACCGCATTATTTGGCTTGGCTCCGAAGTGCGCGACGAAAACGCAAACGAAATTTGCGCCAAGATTTTGCTGCTCGCGGCTGAAGACCACGAGAAAGACATCTACCTGTACATCAACTCGCCCGGTGGGTCGATTACCGCGGGCATGGCGATCTACGACACGATGCAGTTCGTCCCGAACGACATCGTGACCGTCGGTATCGGCATGGCTGCCTCGATGGGGCAGTTGTTGCTCACGAGTGGCACGAAGGGCAAGCGCTACATCACCCCGAACGCGCGTGTGCTGCTGCACCAGCCGCACGGTGGCTTCGGCGGTACCGCGAGCGACATTCAGACGCAAGCGGCTCTCATTCTCTCGATGAAGAAGCGCCTCGCTGAGATCACGGCAGAGCAAACTGGCAAGACCGTTGAGCAGATCAACGCAGACGGTGACCGCGACCGCTGGTTTACCGCAGAGGAAGCCCTCGAATACGGCTTCGTCGACCACATCCGCGAGCACGCTGAAGACGTCGCCGGTGGCGGCGGCACAGCCGACGACACGAGCAAGAAGTAAGGCATCGACATGACTGAACTCCACATCCCACAGTCGCGCTACATCCTGCCGCAGTTTGAAGAGCGCACCGCATACGGTTTCAAGCGTCAAGACCCGTACAACAAGCTGTTTGAAGACCGCATTATCTTCCTTGGCGTGCAGGTTGACGACGCTTCGGCCGACGATGTTATGGCGCAGTTGCTCGTGCTCGAAAGCCAAGACCCAGAGCGTGACATCATCATGTACATCAACTCGCCCGGTGGCTCGTTTACGGCCATGACGGCGATTTACGACACGATGCAGTTTGTTTCGCCACAGATTCAGACTGTTGTGCTCGGTCAAGCAGCATCGGCGGCAGCCGTGCTGGCTGCCGCGGGTACCCCCGGAAAGCGCCTTGCGCTGCCGAACGCCCGCGTGCTGATTCACCAGCCTGCGGTTGGCGAGTCAGGGCACGGTCAGGCATCCGATATCGAAATTCAGGCGGCCGAGATCATGCGGATGCGCACGTGGCTTGAACAGACGCTTTCGAAGCACTCGAACCGTACGCCAGAACAGGTCAACAAAGACATTGACCGCGACAAGATTCTCTCGGCTGAGGAAGCGCTCGAGTACGGCCTGATCGATCAGGTTCTTTCGACGCGCAAGCGAGGCTAACGAGTCGTGTCAGACCCAGACTGTAGTCTGGGTCTGACGTCGTTTTAAGGAGTTCGACATGGCACGCATGGGTGAAGGCGCAGATCTGTTTAAGTGCGATTTTTGCGGTAAAAGCCAGAAACAGGTTGTGCAACTCATTGCTGGCCCCGGCGTCTATATCTGTGACGGCTGCGTCGAACTGTGCAACGAGCTTGTTGCTGAGCGGATGGCGGAGGCCCACGCCGAAAACGACACGAACACTGACCTGCCGAAGCCCCGAGAAATCTTCGAGTTCCTCGAAGAGTACGTTATCGGGCAAGAGCCGGCGAAGAAGGCACTCGCTGTCGCTGTGTACAACCACTACAAGCGGTTGCGTGCACAGAACACCCTGCAAACGGCCACGGCCAAGGCAAACGACGTCGAGATTGCCAAGAGCAACATTTTGCTGATCGGCCCCACTGGCTGCGGCAAAACGTATCTTGCGCAAACGCTTGCGAAACAGCTTAATGTGCCATTCGCGGTAGCGGATGCCACAGCATTGACGGAAGCCGGCTACGTCGGTGAAGACGTCGAAAATATTCTGCTGAAGCTCATCCAGGCTGCCGATTACGACGTGAAGCGTGCCGAGCAGGGCATCATCTACATCGACGAAGTCGACAAGATTGCCCGCAAAGCTGAGAACCCCTCAATCACGCGTGACGTTTCTGGCGAGGGTGTGCAACAGGCGCTCCTCAAAATTCTTGAGGGCACGGTTGCCTCCGTTCCGCCGCAGGGTGGTCGTAAGCATCCGCAACAGGAGTTCTTACAGATCGACACGACCAACGTGCTGTTTATCGTTGCAGGTGCGTTCGCGGGCCTCGAAGACATCGTTTCGAACCGTATCGGTAAGCACGGGATTGGTTTCGGCGCCGAATTGCACCGCCCAAGCGAAGATCAAGACCTGTTCGCTGAAGTGCAACCCGAAGATCTCCATCGTTTTGGGCTGATTCCGGAGTTCATTGGCCGACTGCCGGTTGTCGCATCCGTCACTCCGCTCGACCGTCAGGCACTCATCGACATTCTGACGACGCCGAAGAATGCGCTCGTCAAGCAATACCAGCGCATGTTTGAGCTTGATGGCGTTGAGCTGGAGTTTGACGAAGAAGCACTGGTTTCGATCGCTGATCTTGCTGTTGATCGCAAGACGGGCGCACGTGGTTTGCGCGCGATCCTTGAAGACGTTCTCGGCTCGGTGATGTTTGAGATTCCATCGAACCCTGACGTGTTGAAGGTTGTTATCACGCGTGCGGCCGTTGAAGAGGGCGCAGCGCCCACGGTTGTCTTGCGAGGCAAGAAGAAGAGCGCGTAGCGTTTCGAGTTCGCACGCAAATCTGGTTGGATCAGGCGCTACGGCGGGCGATGCTTCGGCGCATCACTTTTCCGAGTGGATACGCGCCCAGAAAAATTGCAATCGGAGCACGCATCGCAATACTTCTCACACCGTGCGCGCGATAGGTGCGCTCGAAGCGGAACACGTAATTGCTGAAGTCTCGCGGTGAATCATCGAGGCGTCGCGCCGAAATACCAACGACCATGTCAGCGAAGTAAGCGACACGCTTGTTCGCCGCGTGCAGGTGCACCGAAAGGTCGACGTCTTCGTGGAACAGATCTGCCTCGTCGCGACAGTGCGTTTCGCGTAAGCCCGGCCACTCGCTCGCACGAATGGCCATATTGCTGCCGAAAAGCAAGGTATTGCGACGTACTGCCGTTGCGACGGCTTTACGGGTGGCAGCGTCACCCATCTTGGTGAGCCGTTGTAAGGGGAGGTCGTAGTAGGAGACTGGGCCGGTGGCCGCGGAAACACCTGGGTCGGCAAACACACGCTGCACAGCGGCAACCCAGGTGCGGTGCGCGATGGAGTCGGCATCGATGCGGCCGAGAACATCACCTGTGGCAATGTCAAAGCCGAAGTTGCGCGTTGGGACGAGTCCTTGTTCTTCGTTTTGCTCGACCAGCTTGAGCGGAGCATCTGGCAACTCCACCTGCAATTGCTTGACGATCGCGGCGGTAGCATCGGTTGATTTGTTGTCGACCACGATGATTTCGTGTGCGGGCGAGGTCTGGTCGATCACGGCGCGAACGCACTGTTCGATCACCGACGCCTCGTTGTACGCCGGGATGATGATCGAAACCGAGGGGAGCACGTTAGTCATCGAACGGGCGCGCGATCGTGTTACCGGCGTCATCAACCGTCAGATCCCAACCAGCATCCCACTCCGCATAGGGGTGGTTTTCAAGCCACGTGAGCGTCCAGTAGCCGGATTCTTCGAGGTGCTCTTTTTCGAACGCGGCGACAGCAGTCGCGATCGCTGCTGGCACGGATGCTGGCGGCTGGCTGTGGGCTGCCCAGCGGGTACCGAGTTTCATCATGCGTCTGCTTCCGGTACGAAAACGATGTCGGTCACGGTCAGCTCGTCGGCTTCAACGAATGTCAACGCTGCGATACGACCGACCGCTTTGAGGTCTTCCTCGGCAGACTTGAGCGCGGCGATTGTTGCGGCATCCGCAGCAATTGTTGCCTGCTCAACGCCGGTTTTCTGCGAAACCTTCGCCTCGGTCTTGGCGCGGCGGATGCCGATCAGTGCCGCCGATGCTGCTGTCAGCACTGCCGTGTCACCATCGGTGGGGTAGGCCTCGGGCCAGACCGCGGTGTGGATTGAGCCCTCTTCGAACCAGCTCCACGCTTCTTCGGTGGCGAACGCGAGAACGGGTGCGAGCAACCGCAAAACGGCCGTGAGCGCGCTACGCAACGCGAGGGCTGCGGATGCTTGCCCCACATCGGCTTGGTTGTAGGCGCGTTCTTTGACGAGTTCCAGATAGTCATCGCAGAACGTCCAGAAGAATGCCTCGGTCACTTCGAGCGCTTTCGCATGGTCGTAGTTGTCGAGCGCACGCGTCGCCTCGGCAATAACGCCGTTGAGCGTGGTGAGCATCGACGCGTCGATCGCGTGAGTGATCTGGGCACCCTCAGGAACCGGGAAGCTCAAGACAAACTTCGCGGCGTTGAGTACCTTAATGGCCAAACGACGGCCGATCTTGACCTGCGTGGGGTTTTGCGGGTCGAACGCGGCATCCGTACCGAGTTTGCTCGACGCTGCCCAGTAGCGAACAGCATCCGAACCGAACTGGTCGAGAATGTCGGCGGGCGTGACAACGTTGCCTTTCGACTTCGACATCTTCTTGCGGTCGGGGTCAACAATAAACCCGCTGATCGCCGCGTTGCTCCACGGGGTACGGTCATCCTCGAGGGCACTGCGCAGCAGGGTCGAGAACAACCAGGTGCGAATGATGTCTTGACCTTGCGGGCGCATGCTGAACGGGGCAACAGCATTCCACAGTTCTTCATCACGCTGCCACCCACCGGCAAGCTGGGGCGTGAGCGAACTCGTCGCCCAGGTGTCCAGGATGTCGGCTTCGCCCTCAAAACCGCCCGCAACCCCACGTTGCGTCTCGGTGTAACCGGTTGGAACGTCAACCGTTGGGTCAACCGGCAACTGGTCGGTCGTGGGCACCAAAACCCGGTTGTAGTCGCGGTCGCCGTTCTCATCGAGCCCATACCAAACCGGAATCGGCACACCAAAGAACCGCTGACGGCTGACAAGCCAGTCACCCGTGAGACCGCTCGTCCAGTTCTCGTAACGGACGCGCATAAAGTCGGGGTGCCAATCAATCTCACGGCCAAGGCTAATGAGCTTGTCACGTAACTGTTCGTCACGGGCACCATTGGTGATGTACCACTGGCGTGTGGAAACGATCTCGAGCGGGCGGTCGCCCTTCTCGTAGAACTTCACGGCGTGCTGGAAGGGCTTGCCAACCTCGCGCAGGTTGCCTGCTGCCTCAAGCAGTTCGACCATTTGTTTCTTGGCTGAGAACACGGTTTTTCCGGCGAGCTCGGCGTATGCGGCTTTTGCGGCATCCGATTCCAAGTGCTCGGGTGTCTCGGGCAAAACGCGACCGTCTTTGCCGATGATTGTGCGGTTGGGCAGGTCAAGCTCACGCCACCACACAATGTCGGTGACGTCACCGAACGTACACACCATCGCGATACCCGAACCCTTGTCGATTTGGGCAAGGTGGTGTGACATCACCGGAATCTCGACACCGAAAACGGGTGTTGTCACGGTCGTGCCGAAAACGTCTTTGTAGCGCTCGTCGTCGGGGTGAGCCACAAGGGCCACACACGCTGCGAGCAACTCGGGACGCGTCGTCTCGATCTCGATGTCACCCGAACCATCAGTCTTGCCGAATGCGATGCGGTGGTACTGCGCGGGCTGCTCGCGGTCTTCGAGCTCAGCTTGTGCGATTGCAGAGCGGAAGTCGATGTCCCACAGGGTGGGGGCAAGCGCCTGATACGCTTCGCCGCGCTCGAGGTTGCGCAAGAACGCAAGCTGGCTCTGGCGAATCGAATCGTCAGAAATCGTGCGATACGTTTGCGTCCAGTCAACGCTCAGGCCCAGCTGACGAAACAGCGCCTCGAAGTGCTTTTCGTCTTCGACTGTGAGTTTTTCACACAGCTCAATGAAGTTGCGGCGGCTGATCGGTACCTGGTCGGCGGGCTTGAGGCTCTTTGCGTCACCGTTGAAGGGCGGCACAAAGTCGGGGTCGTACGCGAGTGTCGTGTCGCAGCGCACACCGTAGTAGTTCTGTACGCGGCGCTCAGTCGGAAGCCCATTGTCGTCCCAGCCCATGGGGTAGAACACGTTCTTGCCGCGCATGCGCTCGAAGCGTGCCTTCACGTCGGTGTGGGTGAAGCTGAACACGTGGCCGATGTGCAAGCTCCCCGAAGCGGTCGGCGGCGGGGTGTCAATCGAGAAGATCGATTCGTGTCCGGCGGCGAGGGCGACATCGCGGGGAAAGAGGTAGGTTCCGTCGGTTTGCCACTGGGTGTCCCACTTGGCTTCGAGTCCTTCGAGGGCTGGCTTTTCGGGGATGGCAGGCATAACCGTTTCCTTTGCGATGTGAGCGGCACTGTGTGAGCGTGCCTTATCTGTGTTTCGAAACGATTCTACGGTGTTCGCTAACCAAGCGCGAACAGCGCACAGGCCACGAGCGCGAGGGCGAGCCCAAACCATTGGGTTGGCAAGATTCGCTCATGCAAAACGAAACGTGCCAGCACAATTGTGCCGATCGGATACAGGGCCGTCAGCACCGAAACGATCGAAAGATCACCGGCCCGGAGCGCTGCAAGCAACAGCATGTTGGCGGTCACGTCAACGAAGCCGCAGGCAAGTGCGAAGCGGATGCCACTGCGCACTCGCCCCTGCAAACTGACCGATCCGAACACTCGCTGGCCCAAGAACATCGCCGCGAAACCAACCGCAAGCCATACGAGACTGAGGTTCGCGAGCCGGTTCGCAACGAGGGGAGCGAGCCCCGTGTCGGCCGAGACATTGTTCATCGTGATCAGGAAACCGCCGATGCCAAGCCCCGAACCGATGGCGAAAAGCACTCCACGGGTTGTGAGCGGGGCGCCGTCGTTTTTTGTGAAGCCGACGAACGCGATCGCGATGAGGGCAATCGCAACACCAATCCACGCGAGTGCGCTCGGACGCTCGCCGCGCACCATAACCCCCCACGCAACTGGCGAGATCGCGCTGACAAGCGCTGTCAGCGGCGAGAGAATACTCATTGGCCCGATCGCGAGGCACGCATACAGCAGCACGACGCCCACAACGCCGAACACACCAGAGATCGCGCCCCACATGAGGTCACGCGGCTCCCACGTGGCGCCCAAGACAGGAACAAACAGCAGCAAGAGCACGAGGCCGGAGAGCCCCGCCAGGGCTGTGGCCGTCATCGCGGGAATGCGTCGCGAAGCAACACCGCCAAGAAAATCACCCGCGCCGTAAACGAGTGCGCCAAGGGAGGCGAGCGTGATCGCGAGCATGCGCTCAGCCTAGTGGCGGTGTGTGCCTGTGGATAACTCCGATCGTCTTTGCAGGATTCGGTCTATTGTGAGCGCATGCCCTCTTGCACGAAACGCGCCCTCATCACAGCGACACTTGCTCTCGGTTTCGCTTTGAGCGGTTGCTCGACACCGACGGATGTCGTGCCGACCGAGACTGCGTCACCAACGGCTGCTGGCCCATACCTCGGCTTCGCCACCGAAGCTGAAGCGATCGCGGCCGCCGAGGAGGTCTACGCGGCGTACCTGGCTGCGGCGAAGGCTTTTTGGGGAGGCGATGGTACCGCAGATGTTACTCAGTACCTCATGGGCCCGGCATACGAAGCTGAGGTAGAGACAAGGGCGGCAGTTGCGGCAGCAGGTCTGACGCTCGAGAGCTTGTCGACGTCCGAGCCACTTGAATCGCAGGTGCTTCATTCCGGTGGTGTCGAGCTGTTGACGTGCGAACACATTGCGGGACGTGTGCTCGACCGAGAAGGGAACGATGTAACGCCCGCGGATCGTCCTGAGAGGCAAGCCCTGAAGTTGGTCGTGTTGCTTGATGCGGACGACAGCATCAGGATCGATTCCTCAACAGCGATAGACGACCCCCGATGTTGACAACCTTGCTGGCACTGGCGCTGTATCCTCTCAGCGGCACCTGTTCACAGTTTCTCATTGAAATGGGTCAGTGCAACAACGATGGATCCACGATTTCGATCGGCTTCGAAGACACGTACGACGGCTCTGAAGGCAACGACGGCGGCTGGGGCGCGATCGGGTATGGCAACGATTGGGGGTGGTGGAACGACTACCCAACCGGGAATGGGTACGTTCGTGACCCGCACGCGATCATCGGTGAGCAGCACCGTTGCGCGATTTTGGGGCCTACCGGCCCGGGGTGCACGCCGGCAGACATCGACGATGATGCATCCGATGACTTCACCTGGGCGCCGATCCCTGCGTTCGACCCGATTACGATCAGCGATGTTGCGCAGTTTGTTCCGATACCGCCGCAGATCGAAGTTGATCCCGAAGGTGTCGCAGTGATGAATCTGCCCGCGAATTTCGTGGCGGCGGCCGACGAGCAGATTCTCACGGCTGAGATTCTGGGTAGGCCCGTCACGGTGCGCTTCACACCGGTGCAGTTCGCTTTCGATACGGGTGACGGCGGCGTCGTCACTGCACAGCATGGGGGAGTGCCGTGGGAGGCGAGCGGCAGTGCACAGTTCACTCCAACCGACACGAGTCATGTGTACAGCGCTCGCGGCGTTGTCTACCCGAGTGTGACGGTGACGTACGCGGCATCCGTTGATCTCGGCACCGGCTGGATTGCACTCGGAACCGTCGATGCATCCGGCCCCACCCGTGAGTTGCGGGTATACGAGGCGGTCACACGTCTCGTCGTGAACTCGTAGCGGGCTCACGTTCTAGGCTGGGGGCATGCGACAAGTTTGGGTGCTGCACGGCGGAAACACGTACGACTCGTACGAGGCATTCTTGGCTGACCTGCGCTCGTCGAGCGTGGACTACGAACGCCTCAAGTACGGCACCGACTGGAAGCCGTGGCTCGTCGGGCAGTTGCCGGGAACGGATGTTTTGCTGCCCGGCATGCCGAACAAGCAAAACGCGCAGTACGAAGCGTGGAAGATTGTCTTCGAGAAGTTCATCGAGCATTTCAGCGATGATGTGCAGCTCGTCGGTCACTCGCTTGGCGCGATGTTTCTCGCGAAGTACCTGCAGGAGAATCCGCTCGAGGTGCCGGTGAAACGTCTCGTGCTGATTTCGGGTGCGTATGACAGTGATGAGAACGAAGACCTCGGATCGTTCGGCATCACCTCGGCGACCCGGTTGCCCGAGAGTGCGAGCGAGATTTGGCTCATTCACAGCGAGGATGACCCCATCGTGCCGTTCACCGAGCTGGCGAAGTTCCAAGCCGACCTCCCCGAAGCCCACACCATGACGTTTACCGATCGCCTACACCTGTGGCAGGAAACGTTCCCCGAGCTCGCCACCCTCCTGCGTACCTCATAGATCCTTCCGTCGAAACAGTGTGCGGAAGCGGGCTCGATGCCCGCCTCCGCACACACATCCCATATTTCTTGACTCGATGCGCTAAACAGAGCGCGGAGCCCGGGGCGCTCCGAGAGTGAGCATCGGGGCAGGGGCCCCGCTCTGCGAACGAAGGAGTGCCCCGGGCTCCGCGCGGAGTTGAATACTGGCCCGGTCTCGAAGAACGCCTCAGCGTGCGAAGTGCTGCGACAACGCCAAGAGCACCGCGTCAGGCGAGGCAGATGCATCGAACGCCGCAACGACAACGCGCGAGTCGCTCGCTGATCCACCGAAGAACGGTGCATAGCGTCCAACGAGTTCGAAGAGGTCACGTTCAAGGGCGCCGATGGCGAGCGAATCGTCAGTCTTCAGCCACGACCGCACTGCCGCGTTGTGTACGGCGACGAGCGAGGCGGCAAGCGAGATTGGTACCCACCGGGGCGTTCCCGGTGCGGCAACGCGTGCAAGGTATTGCGAGAACACGCGCTCGTAACGGTGCGTGATGACAAGTTCGTGGTCACGCAGAGCGGGGTTGTCGCGTAGGAGGTCTGAACGCAACCGTGAGTGTTGCGGGTCACTCACGATGCGGAGCATCCGATCAACGGTGCCGCGCACGATGGTTTCGAATGAGGGCGTGCCGCTTGCGTCAAGCAAACGTTCGAGTGAGGTCAGTGAGGCTTCGTGGTCGGCGAAGATGAGGTCTTCTTTGCTGCCGAAGCGGCGAAAGAAGGTACTGCGGCTCATGCCGATTGCGTCGGCGAGTTCGTTGGCGGTTGTTTCGTCGTACCCGTGCTCGGCGAGATAGCGCACTGCCGTACGGGCGGCATCGATTGCGGCGACGTCGGCCGCGGCTGCGCTGTCAAGGGTCATGCGCAAAATCTAACATAAATCTGGCACTGCGTCTCAAATGCGCTAAGACTAAGTAAATCAAAGGGAAACCGTGTGAGAAGTTGGCGCGTCAGACTTGCATTGAGACGCAGTCTCAGGCATGCTAAGTGATGACCCTCGCGCCACACATGCGCGCCCCGATGCAATGGAGATCGAATGGCTATCGACCAATTGGCAGCTCACACCCCCGCAGATCCGGGTTCGTACGTTCCGCCGGTTGCGGAATACGGGTTCTTGCTGGGCGAAGCTTTTGGAGCCGATCTGGTCGCCAAGGCAACCGACGGTGCCATGACTGCGGATGACGCGCTTGATGCGATTGGCGCCGCGGGTGAGTTCGCAGCCGAGGTTTTTGCTCCGCTCGATCGCATCGGTGACACCGTTGGCGCGAAGCTTGTTGACGGCACCGTTGTCTTGCCCGATGGTTTCGCTGCGGCGTACAAAACCTTCCGCGAAGCGGGGTGGGTTTCGGCATCCGTTTCTGAGGCCGCTGGCGGCGACGGGCTCCCCACGACGGTTGCTTCGGCACTGGGGGAGTTCTGGAACTCCTCGAACATGGCCCTGGCTCTCTGCCCCGCATTGACTCATGGTGCAATTCGCGCATTGCACACGAACGGTTCGGCAGAACTGAAAGCAGCATTCTTGCCGAAGATGGTCAGTGGCGAGTGGACCGGCACGATGAACCTCACCGAACCGCAGGCCGGGAGTGACCTCGGCGCTGTCACAACGATCGCTCGCGACAACGGCGATGGTACGTATACGATCAGCGGCCAGAAGATTTTCATCACGTGGGGTGACCACGAAGTTGCCGACAACATTGTGCACCTCGTGCTTGCGCGCACTGAGAATGCGCCCGAGGGACACCGCGGCATTTCGCTGTTTTTGGCTCCCAAGTTCATCCTTGACGAAAACGGTAACCCGGGCGAGCGCAACAAAATTACGACCGTCGGTGTTGAGCACAAGCTTGGTATTCACTCGAGCCCGACGTGTGTTTTGCAATACGAAGGTGCAACCGGTTATCTCGTTGGTGAATTGCACCAGGGGCTGCCGGCGATGTTCATCATGATGAACGAAGCCCGCTTTGGGATGGGCGTTCAGGGTGTTGGTGTTGCACAGCGTGCATACCAGCGAGCCCTCGACTACGCACACACCCGTGTTCAAGGTGGCGTTCTGGGGATGCCTGCCGGCACCCCGATTGCCGGTCACCCTGACGTGCGCCGTCTGCTGGTTTCGATGTCGAGCCAGATCTCGGCGTTGCGTGCGTTCGCGATCTACCTATCCGACGTGCACGATCACGCAAGCGAAGGAAACAACGCCGCTTTCGCGGAGTTCTTCGTGCCGATTCTGAAAGCATGGGGCAGCGAAACAGCCGTTGCCGTTGCATCGGATGCCGTGCAGGTGCACGGTGGCATGGGCTTCATCGAAGAAACCGGCGCGGCACAGCAGTACCGTGACTCGCGCATCATTCCGATCTACGAAGGCACGACCGCGATTCAGTCGAACGACCTGCTAGGCCGGAAGGTTTTGCGCGACAAGGGTGCAACTGTCGCGGCTGTTTTGGACACCATCCGCGAGCAGCTTGCCGCACTGACCGCGACGGGCGACCCGGTTGCCGAGCGTGTCGCCGAGCGCACACAACGCGCAATTGAAGCAGCCGAGCGGGCAACGGCATCCGTTCTGCAACAGACCAACCCGCGCGACATTTTCGCCGTATCGGTGCCCTACCAAGAGTTGCTTTCGCAACTGGTCGGTGCATGGATGCACGCAATTATCGTCACAACGGTCGTAGGCCGAGGGGTGCAGTCAGCGGATGACGCTCGCCGCCTCACCGAAGCCGACTTTTACACGGCGCACCACCTCTCGAAGGTGCACGCGCTGGCCGAAACCGTAGCCGCAGGCGAAATCGCCTAGGGCAACAAAAACACGAACAGGAGAAAACAATGCAACGCGACATTTATGACGAGGACCACGAGGCATTCCGCGAGGTTGTCAAAGAATTCCTCAAGCGCTACGCAGGCAACACCAAGCGCGAGGCTTGGGAAGCAGCCGGTGAGATCGACCGCGAAACCATGAAGGCAGCCGCAGCACAGGGCATCATTGGGCTTTCGGTTCCCGAGGAGTTCGGTGGCGCAGGTATGCTGCAAGACTTCCGTTTCCGCGCGATTGTCAACGAAGAAACCATCGGTGCTGGTGAGGGCTCACTGGCGAGCGCTTTCGGTATTCACGATGACCTTGCTGTTCCATACATCGTGCACTTTGGTACCGACGAGCAGAAAGAACGCTTCCTGCCCAAGATGGCAACCGGTGAGATCCTCGGTGCGCTCGCAATGACCGAGCCGGGCACCGGGAGCGACTTGCGTTCGATTACCACGACCGCGAAAAAGGTTGACGGTGGTTACCTCGTTAACGGCGCCAAGACCTTCATTTCGAGCGGGAAGACCTCGGACATCATCGTCACGTTCGTCAAGACCGGTGAGGGCAACCGTCCAGATGCATTCAGCCTGATTGTCATCGAAAAGGGCATGGAAGGCTTCGACCAAGGGAAGAAGCTGCACAAGATGGGCACGCACGGCCACGACACGGCAGAGCTCAGCTTCCAAGACGTTTTCGTGCCTGAGGCAAACCTGCTCGGTGGCCAAGAGGGCCACGGTTTCGTGCAGTTGATGAAGAACCTGCCACTTGAGCGCCTTGCAATTGGTGTGTCGGCTACGGCAGCAATGCAGGCTGCATTCAACTGGACGAAGGAATACACCGCAAGCCGTCAGGCATTCGGTCAGTCGATTGACCGTTTCCAGAACACCGCGTACCGTCTCGCCGACATGGCAACCACGGTCGATGTTGCCTGGGCATACGTTGACAAAGCGATCATGCGCTACAGCCGTGCTGAACTGACGGCGGATGAAGCCGCAGCCGTGAAGCTGTGGACGACTGAGCGTGAAGGTGAAGTCATTGACCAGGGCGTGCAACTGCACGGCGGATACGGGTACATTGTTGAGTACCCGATCGCTCGCGCATACCTCGACGCTCGCGTGCACCGTATCTACGGCGGCACCAACGAAATCATGCGCGATATCGTTTCGCGTACGATAGTAAGCAGGACTAAGTAAATTTGCTGCGGTTCAACACCACATCGAAGTAGATGGGAAGCCATGAAAATCGTTGTACTCCTCAAAGAGGTGCCTGACACCTACGGTGAGCGAAAGCTCAACCTGGAGACGGGTCTTGCCGAGCGCGAGGGCGATAACGTCCTCGACGAGATCGGTGAGCGTGCGCTCGAGGTCGCGTTGGCTTTTGGCGATGCGAATGCCGATACCGAAGTTTCGGTCTTGACGATCGCACCAGAGTCGGCGACGACATCGGTTCGCAAGGGTCTCGCGATGGGTGCGGCGACGGCGACGCACGTTGTTGACGAGGGCCTCATTGGCGCCGATGTGGGGTTGACCGCGCAAACACTTGCCGCAGCAATTCGGGCTGAGGGCTTTGACCTCGTGATCGCCGGTAACCAGTCGACTGACGGTATGGCCGGTATGGTTCCGGCGATGCTTGCGGAGTTGCTTGAGGTTCCGGTTCTGACAAATCTGTCCAGCGTCACGATCGCGGCGGACGCGGTTTCGGGTTCACGTGCCTCAGATGACTCGGTACAGCAAGTTTCGGCAACGCTTCCCGCCGTGATTTCGATCACGGAGGCGCTGCCGGATGCTCGCTTCCCGAACTTCAAGGGCATTATGGCGGCTAAGAAGAAGCCGCTTGAGGTCAAGTCGCTCACCGACTTGGGGATCGACGCCGAAGATTTGTCGACGGCCCGGACAATCATGATCTCGATCGCTGAGCGCCCCGCGCGCGATGCCGGTGTGAAGATCGACAACGAAAACGGTGACGCTGCAGCGCAGCTTGCCGCGTTCCTGACCAGCAACCGCCTGGTCTAAGCGAAGGTTCGAGAGGAAATAGACATGAGCTTTGCTGCTGATTCAATTCTTGTTCTGCTCGACACCGCCGCTGATGGCAGTCTGGCAAAATCGTCGGCCGCGCTGATTGGCGCAGCCTCAAGCATCGGTACGCCCGTTGCCGTTGTTGTCACCGATGATGACGCGGTTGCTGCTGCTGCCGCTGAGCTTGGTGCTGGCACGGTCTTGCAGGCGCCCAAGGGTGCTGGTGTTGGTGCCGGTGGGGTAGACGCACTTGTTGCTGCTGCCGCGCAGGTGCAACCCGACGCTGTTTTGGTTTCGAACTCGGTTGAGGGGCGTGAAATCGCTGCTCGGTTTGCTGTTCGTGCGAAGGCTGGTGTTATCGCTGACGCGATCGCGGTTGCCCGTGATGGCGAAGGTGTCACGGCAACCACTTCCGCATACGGCGGCGCATACACGGTTGGCGCTGCGGTCACGCACGGTGCACCGGTGATCACGGTTCGTCAGGGGGCTGTTGACGCTCGTGCTGCGGCCGCTCCTGCGAACGTAGTGAAGCTTGAGGTCGCGGCATCCGCTACCCGCGTTGCGGAGATTTCTGGTGTGGAGCCCGCTGAGACCGGCGGGAGCCGCCCCGACCTCCGCAGTGCAAAGATCATCGTTTCGGGTGGTCGCGGTCTGCAATCGAAAGACCAGTTTGTGGTTGCCGAACAGCTCGCCGATGCACTTGGGGCCGGCCTTGGTGCTTCGCGCGCCGCGGTTGACGCCGGTTGGGTACCGCACTCCTACCAGGTTGGCCAGACCGGCGTTTCGGTTTCGCCAAACCTCTACATCGCAGTCGGCATTTCGGGTGCTATTCAGCACCTTGCCGGTATGCAAACCTCGAAGACGATTGTTGCGATCAACAAAGACGCTGAAGCACCCATCTTCGGCATTGCAGACTTCGGTGTCGTTGGTGACGCGTTCGAGGTTGTTCCGCAGCTCATCGAAGAGCTCAAGAAGGCAAAGGCGTAAGTTTTGGCTACGTTTTCTGAGGGCGTTCGTTCGGGATTGCCCCGCACGCCCGGTGGCGCCCCGTGGCCGCCCTCCGGAACCGTTGCCGCGGCACCGGCGGTCGCCGCGGTGGCTGCTGAGGCTGTCGCCGAGGTCGTTGCGCCGGTAGCGATGGTCGTTGAGGCGACCCCAGCGGCAACTGCCGTGCCGAGCGAGTCGCAGCCGAGCGTCGTCGAAGCTGCGGCACCCGCAGTTGCGGCTGCCGCGTCTGTTTCGAACGCAAAGATTCGCAGTGGTCTGCCCCGCACGCCCGGTGGCGAACCATGGCCGCCCGCCGGCACGGTCGCCGTGTCTTCGGGTGAGCCCGTTTCGACTTCGTCGGCTATCGCCGACTCCGCTCAACGACCGGATGTTGCGGCTGTTGCGGACTCCGCACCGGTGGTCGCGGCCGCGACCGCCGCAGTCGCACCGGCTGCGTCAGCTGCCGTCGGTGAACTCGTCACCGAAGAGGTCAACGTTCGCCAAGGTTTGCCGCGCACTGTCGGCGGGTCACCTTGGCCTCCCGCAGCGACGGCGACCGTGTCGCGTCGTGTTGCACCCGAGGTCACTGCGCCCGCCGCTGCCGATGTTGCAGTTGAAAAGGCCGCATCTCAGGTCGCTGAGGCTGCCGCATCCGCGAGCACTCCAGCAGAAGCTGCCGGGGCCGCCACCGTTGCAGCCACCGAAGCGACGGTCGCTGCAGCCGCAGAACAAACCGTGCCCGGCACCGCAGCCGCAGCAGCTGGGGCCGCGACCGTTGCGGCATCCGCTGCCACCGTCAAAGCTGCTGCCGAGGCGAAAGCCGAAAAGGTCAAGGCGCCAAAAGAACCTGCACGCGAATACCGTGGCAAGACGCTTGCGCAGTGGGGCAAGCTCATTGCGCTGTGGGGAACTGGCGCGATCGTTGTTGCCGGCATTCTCGTGCTTGCAGCTCGCGGAATCACGACGCTTCCGGGTGTTCCGGAGTTCTTGGCGAAGTACCCGGGCGAATATGCACTGCCCGGTTTCGTTGAAGACGGTTTCCCGATCTGGGCGCGTTGGCAGCACTTCTTCAACTTCTTCCTGATGGCACTGATTGTGCGAAGCGGCCTTCTCGTGCGCCAGCAGACCAAACCTGACGCGTTCTACACTCCGAAAAAGGGCGGCAAGAAGATTTCGATCTACTTGTGGATGCACACCGCGCTTGACCTGCTGTGGATCGTCAACGGTATTGCGTTCGTTGTGATGCTGTTCATCTCCGGCCACTGGGCACGCATTGTGCCAACGTCGTGGGAAGTCATTCCCAACGCACTCAGCGCCGCGCTGCAATACGCAACGCTCGAGTGGCCGGCTGAAGATGGTTGGCACAACTTCAACTCGCTGCAGCAAATCATGTACTTCACGGTTGTTTTCATCGCAGCCCCGCTTGCGATCATCACCGGTTTGCGCATGAGCGAGTGGTGGCCGAAAGACGCTGAGAAGCTCAACAAGTTCTACCCGGCACCGCTTGCACGTGCCGTGCACTTCCCGGTCATGCTGTTCTTCGTGTTCTTCACCGTCGTGCACGTGTTCTTGGTGTTCGCAACCGGAATGCGCAAGAACCTCAACCACATGTTCCTCGGCACCCCCGTGGAATCATGGGGCGGTTTCTTGTGGTTCCTGCTGGCCCTCGTCGTTACCGTCGGGGCCGTGTGGGCGGCGCGTCCGCTCGTGCTCGCACCGATCGCGGGTGCCTTCGGCAAGGTGAGCGAGCGCTAAGCCCGCAAAGGTAAGCACTTCTCGAGAACGGGAGTCGGATTCTGCGAATCCGGCTCCCGTTTTCTGATTTAGCGTTCGGCGGGTTCGTCAGTGAGGCGAACACCGAGCCAGCGCGCGAGCTCCTCAAGTTCGTTGTCGACCATTTCGCGCTCTTCCGACTCGAGCTGATCGAGTTCGTGTAATGCCGTGATGCGCAGCACGTTTTCCTTGCGGTCGATCGCGGCATCCAACAGCATGGGGAAGCGATCACCGACCAGAATCGGATGCGCAAAATACCCGTACACACGCTCATGTGGCCGCTTGAACTGCTCAAGTTTGTAGTCGAAATCGAAGATGCGCTGCAGTTTCTCGCGGTCGAACAGTGCCCAGTCGTAGGGGTTCAAAATCGCGACGCGGCCGGGTGGGGCATCCGCTTG
Organism: uncultured Microbacterium sp.; assembly: GCA_964616805.1. GTDB lineage: Bacteria > Actinomycetota > Actinomycetes > Actinomycetales > Microbacteriaceae > Microbacterium. Next base: position 42,094 of record CAZTUC010000021.1, read on the forward strand.
TGCTTTTTCGAGCGCGAGCGGGTCGACCTGGTATGTCTTCGGGAGCCCTTCGACCGTGACGCGTTCGCCGATGTCTTTGATGCGGTGATAGCTGGCGCCGGTGCGCACGATGCCGATTCCGGCGAGGGTACGACGTTGGAGTTCAGCCAGGCCATCAGCGGGCGAAACGGTTGAGCCGTATGCGTCACCGTGTACACGCTCGGCGATATCCCACACGCGAGTGCGCCCTTCGCGGGCCGAGACTGCGACTTCGCCTGTGTACGAGAGCGCTTCGAGCAGGCGTGGTATCGCATTCGGGCCATACCATCCATCGGCTCCGGAATGGTTGAGGTCGTAGCGCGGTTCGAACTGGTTCGCCGGCAGTGGCCCTTCAGCACGCAGCCTTGCCAGTACCTCGTTCGCGGTTTTTCGGTTGCTTTCGAGCCACGCGCGAGTGCGCGGATACCTCGGCTCGCCACGCCAAATGCCGTACATCGCCGGCAGCAGTGATGCGGGATAGATCATGCCGTCGTACTCAAACAGCGTGCGGTCGGTTTCGACGGCTTTTTTGAGGTCACCGGGGGAGTAGCCCTCACCAATTCGCGAAAACATCATCATGTGTTCGGCGTGCGTAATGACGTTCGTCGGGTCGATTTTGATACGACCGAGTTGTTCGGCCACCTCGACGACATCCGCTGGCCGATTGTCGTCGAGCAAACTCGCGCCGAGTGCAATCGTGCGGGCTGTTTCTCGCGTAATCTCGCGCATGCAACAACACTACGGCAC
>CAZTUC010000022.1:0-39902 GCA_964616805.1 uncultured Microbacterium sp.
TTCAACGCTTCTGGGTCGTATGCCTTCGGCCGTGGGTTACCAGCCGAACCTCGCCGACGAGATGGGTGTTCTGCAAGAGCGCATCACCTCGACGCGTGGTCACTCGATCACGTCGCTCCAGGCAATTTACGTTCCTGCTGACGACTACACCGACCCGGCCCCGGCAACCACCTTCGCCCACTTGGATGCGACCACCGAGCTTTCGCGTGAAATTGCATCGCGTGGTCTGTACCCGGCTATCGACCCGTTGACGTCGACGTCGCGTATTCTCGACCCGCGCTACATTGGTGAAGACCACTACCGTGTCGCAACCAACGTCAAGCAGATTCTGCAGAAGAACAAAGAACTGCAAGAAATCATCGCGATTCTTGGTGTCGACGAGCTTTCTGAAGAAGACAAGATCACCGTTGCACGCGCACGTCGCATTCAGCAGTTCCTGTCGCAGAACACCTACATGGCTAAGAAGTTCACCGGTGTTGAAGGCTCGACGGTTCCGATCAAGGAAACGATCGAATCGTTCGACGCAATCTGCAAGGGTGACTTCGATCACGTGGCTGAGCAAGCATTCTTCAACGTCGGTGGTATCGGCGACGTCGAAGAGAAGTGGGCTCAGATCCAGAAAGAGAACGCGTAACAATGCCGCTGCAGGTAAACCTCGTCTCGGCCGAAGCCGAGGTGTGGTCAGGCGAAGCGACTCTCGTTGTTGCTAAGACTGTCGAGGGCGAAATTGGTTTCATGACCGGTCACGAGCCGGTTCTGGCCATTCTCGCCGAGGGTGAAGTTCGCATCACGCTTGCTGACGGTTCGAAAGTACTCGCAAACGCGCAAGACGGCTTCTTGTCGCTTGCCAATGACAAGCTTTCGATCGTTGCCGGTAACGCAGCTCTCGTGAGCTAACGCGTGCGCTCGTAGCACGCACTCATGAAGGTTCTGCTGCCCCCATCTGAGACAAAAGTCTCTGGTGGGGGCAGCGCCATGTTTGCACCCGAAAGCCTTGCGCTGCCTGAGCTTTTGCCGCAACGACTGCAGGTCATTGACGCACTTGTTGCCGTCGCAGCCGATCCGGTCGCGACAGCGAAAGCACTCAAGGTCAGCGCAAAACAAGCCCACGCCGCTTCGAACGCCAACGCCATGCTGCGAGACGCCCCGGCACTGCCGGCAATAGAACGCTATACAGGTGTGTTGTTTGACGCGCTCGAGTCTGCCACGCTCGCACCGGCCGCGCGGGCGTGGGTCGACGAAAATGTGTTCGTGCATTCGGCGCCGTTTGGGCCGGTCGTCGCATCCGATTTGCTGCCCGACTACCGCATGTCAGCAAACGCCACAATCGCCGCGCTCGGGCCACTCAAACGCTTTTGGGCAGCGGCGACAACGGCGGCGCTCGAGACAATTGCGGGTGAGTTCGTGCTCGATTTGCGCAGTGAAGCGTATGTTGCACTGGGACCCGTTCCAGCGCAGGCTACGAGCGTTTTTGCGCGCTTCGTTACGGATGGGCCAGACGGTCCGCGGGCGCTGAACCACTTCAACAAAAAGGCCAAGGGTGAATTGGTGCGTGACCTGGCGAGCACCCAGGCTCGCCCGGCAAGTGTTCACGAAATCATCGAGTGGGGCGCTGACAACGGCTGGCGCATGTTCGAAACGGATACCGAACTGGTCGTCGTGGTGGCGTAAGCCCGCAACTCGACTACGATTGATCTGCGCGCGCTTTTGCACCGGTTTCTACCCGGGTATCCGCGCAAGAATGGAGTCAGTGTGGTCACCGAAAAAGCGACCGGTGTAGAGGTGGTTTCTGGCGGCGAGCACGGTGAGCTCGAGATCAGCTGGGCCGGGGCGACCGACGTGGGGCGCCGCCGTGAGAACAATCAAGACTCCTTCCTCGTGCGGTTTCCCCTTTTCGTTGTCGCCGACGGAATGGGTGGACACGCGGGCGGCGAATTGGCCAGCCAGGCTGCAGTCTCGCAACTCGACGAGGTCATCTCCAGCGGGGCGGTAACGCCGCAAGCGATCGAGCAAGCCATTTCTCGTGCCGTCAAGCAAATCGCAAGTCACAGCGAAGTCACCGATGAAGGCACGGGAACAACCCTCACCGGAATCTTCTACGACGAAGATGAAGAAGGCCCTGCATTTACGTCCCTCAACATTGGTGATTCGCGCGTCTATTTGTTGCGCGGTGACGCCCTCGTGCAGGTGACAACCGACCACTCAGTTGTGCAAGAGCTCCTTGATGCGGGGCGTATTTCTGAAGAAGAAGCCGAAGTTCACCCATACAGCAACGTCATTACTCGCGCGGTGGGGGTCAGCGACACGCACTCACCGGACTACGTGCGCGTTCGCACGCAGCCGGGCGACCGGTTCGTGATTTGTTCTGATGGATTGACAAAAGAACTCACCGACTTTGGCATCCGCCACTTCTTGCTGGAGCACCCGGATGCTGAAGATGCGCTTGACGCCATGCTCTCGGCAGCGTTGGAAAATGGTGGCCGCGATAACGTGACGATCGTCATCGTCAACGTCGGCGGGTAAACCCACATTCGCAAATTCGGGGCAGTTGTCCCCAACGGCACGTTTTCGGCAACACGAGCTGACGCAATGCGCTGAACTCAGCAGATGAGTTTGCTCGCACAAACCCCAGTGCTCGACCCGATTGTTCTGCCCGAACACATCGAACCACCGACAGCTCGGCGGTGGCCGTTGTTGGCGGCCGTTGTGCCACTGCTCGGCGGTATTGTGATGTGGCTTGTGACTGGTTCGCCACTCTCACTTGTTTTCGCGCTGCTTGGGCCACTCATCATGGTTGGCAACGCGATCGACGCTGCGCGTGTGAGACGAAAATACCAGCGCACCACGGCAAAGCGTGAGGCTCGGGCGTGGCAACGTGCCGAGCGCGAACTCGAACGCGCCCATGCGATTGAGCGTGAGCGGATGCTGCGACACACGGGCGACGTCGTTGCGGCATCCGCGGCCGCCCTCACGAGCCTCGCGCCCGCAAACGCAGAATTCGCACTTGTTCTGGGACGTGGTGAAACACCGAGCACCGTATCACTCAGCCGTCCTCCCCAAACCGCTGCAGCCCGCGACTTTGCCGCCAGAGCGCGTACGGTTGATGAGGCACCGGTCACGGTGCCGCTGGGTACAGGGCTCCACATCTTTGGGGCGCGCATCGTCACTGAAGCGGTCGTGTGTGGGCTGGTTACCCAAGTGCTGATGCGTGCCGGCGCAGTTGGGCTGCGTGGTGATGTCGCTGACGAGCTCGGTATCGCCGCGCACGGTATGTTCACGATCGTCATCACTCGTGACGCGCATGTGCGCGCGGGCAGTGACGAGGTTTTGTGGTTTGTGACGACGCCCAGTGTGTCCACGCCGTTTGGTATCGGAGCCGTGCTTGACGTCAGTAACCCCAATGCGGCACAGCTGACAACGGCCACCGCAGTCAGCACGCTGCAGGTTGAGGCGCTTGCGCTCGCCCAATTCGCCGCACTTCGTCCCACGGTAAGCGCTGGCCCGACGCAGCCTCCAATGAGTGTGCTCGCCGCTGAGTTGACGAGCACGCGCACCCCCGGAACGCTGCGGGCTGCGATCGGCGCGACCGGCAGTGCAACGATTGCGCTTGATCTTGTCGCGGACGGGCCACACGCTGTTGTTACCGGGGTGACTGGAACAGGCAAAAGTGAGTTGTTGTGTACGTGGATTGCTGCGATGGCGCGCGAGTACACACCGGCTGAAGTGAACTTCGTGCTCGTGGATTTCAAAGGCGGTATGGCGTTTGAGCCACTTCGCTGCTTGCCGCACACCGCAGCGATCATCACTGATCTCGATCTTGCTGAGGTTGCCCGCGGCGTGCACAGCTTGCGCGCCGAAATGCGCCGTCGCTCGGCACTGCTTGCCCGCACGGGTGCTCGCGATATCGGCGAGTGCCCCGAGCTTGCCCGACTCGTGATCGTCGTCGACGAGTTTGCCGCGCTCTTGCACGAGCACGCCGCACTCTCGGCGGTCTTCACCGATATCGCCGCGCGGGGGCGCGCACTGGGTATGCACCTTGTATTGGGAACCCAACGTGCGACTGCGACCGTGCGAGATGCACTCCTGGCCAATTGCCCGTTACGGGTGAGTTTGCGCGCAGCGGATGCCGCTGAGAGTCGCTACGTGCTCGGTTCGGATGCCGCCTTCCAACTGCCCGGCGGAAGCCACGGGCGTGGGCTCGCCGAAGTGCTGCGCGCGAGCGACACCGGAAGCCAAACAGTGCGTATTGCACTGACCAGCCCGCACGTCCTCGAGACGATCGCTTCGAGTCACCACCGACCTGAAGCCGCAGTGCTGTCGCCGTGGTTGCCGAGCCTGCCGTGCACGCTCGAATTGGCGGATGTGCGCGCTCGTGCCCGCTCTGGCGGCATTGTGCTGGGCCTCAGCGACAATCCAGAAGCGCAACAGCAAAACGCCGTTGTGCTTGAGCCTTCGACTCGTGGACTGTGCATTGCGGGGGGAGTGGGCAGTGGCAAGTCGACCGCGCTCGCAGCGATCCTGCAGCAAGCTCCGCAGGCGATTGTCGTGCCGCGAGACGCAGAGGCGGCGTGGCGTTTGCTGTGTGGTGGGGAGATCGCCGCATCCGCTGTCGTTCTGTGTGATGACGTGGATGCGCGCTTGGCCAACTACAGTGCGGAACAAGCGGCGAAGTGGGTCGCGGCCTGGGAGCAGCACATTCGCCGCGCGGCAGAGGCTGATGGGCTTGTCGCGCTGAGCATCGGACGCTTGTCGGGCATGATTGCCAAGATCGCTGAGCTTCTTGGTGAACGCACCCTGTTGGGTACGGCAAGTCGCAGCGAGCACATGGCATTGGGCGGCACGAGCGAGACGTGGCGGGCAGAGAAGATCCCTGGCCGAGCATGCATGCGCGGGCTTGAAACACAGCTTGTCCACGTGGACACGACACTGTTGCGCGAGCGTGAACGAACTGAGCCGATGCTCGCTTGGCAACCGACCGGCCCGCTGTACGGTCTTGTGGCAGCCCCGAGCAGGCGTCTGTTGCAAGGCCTCGCCAACGACGCACCGGGACACCACGTCACATCACTGGCTGACGTGAGCTCGACCGCGCCACAGCAATTGCTGGTTGGGAGCGCTGAAGACTGGATGCGCAATTCAGCGCTGTGGCAGACCGTTCGAAACACGGGCTCTTTGCTGGTTCCCGCGGGTGCGCCACAGCTGTTGCGTACACTCGGCGGGTACGCTGACGTGCCGCCGTACTCACGCGCAACGGCAGGCCGCGCGTGGGAGGTAGGCCCGTTTCAAGCCGTGCCCCGGGTCGTGAACATCGCTGCGCTCGAACGGGTCAGCGCAGCGCCGCACTGAGGCGAATTTGCCCCACAGGAATGCCCCCGCCGACAACCGGTGGGACCAGCTCTGCGGCACAGGTTGCGACAGCATCCGCATCAATGGCGCCGATCTTGGCCAGCAGGTGCGCGGCCACAAACGTTCCGACGCGACCTGAACCGTCAAGCACCTTCAGCACGACGGTTGCACCATTCGGGGCGATCATCATGTGAATGCCCTCGGCGCCCGACTTCGCGAAAACACCGAGTTGGTCAATCGCAACCGTGTCGGCACGCTTCGTGCCCTCAACCGCCCAGCCATTCGCACGAGCCGCTGAAAGCAACTCGGCCGCGTTGCGGTGCAGCGCAAATGGCGATTTCGAGTTTGCCGTTCCCATCCGCGAAGCGGCACGGGCTAACCCGGTGATTGTCACGGCGGGTACGGGTGCACCGCAGCCATCAGTCGTGATGAACTGCACTTTCTCACCCGTGAAACGCTCAACGACTTCGCGTACGAGCACCTGGAACGGATGATTCACGTCCAGGTAGTTCTTGGGGTCTGCGCCGGAGGCAACACACGCCATGAGCATTGCCGCGTGCTTGCCCGAACACATGTGACGCACGGCACTTGGGCCAAAACCACTGCGCGAGAGCTCGTCGCGCGCGCTCAGATCATTGGGCCACGCAACGGGGCATTGCAGGGCGTCCTCCGTCAGGCCCGCCCGAATGAGTATGCGGCGGACAACCTCGACGTGCTGGTCGGTTCCAGCGTGGCTCGCCGTGGCGATCGCGAGTTCTTCATCCGAAAGCTGTGCGCCCGCGCTGAGAGCTGCGATGGCCTGCAAGGGCTTGAGGGATGAGCGTGGCAAGATGTGCGCGTCGGTGTTGCCGTATTGCAGAGCATGATCGCCGTTGTGGTCGAGCACGAGGGCAGCACCAATGTGGCGTGACTCGATAAACCCGCCCCGGTCAACAACGGCAAGTTCGACGGCATCGGTTGCGGAGAAGGTCTGGTTCACACTCACGTAACCAGCTTAAAGCCCGCGCGTGTTCAACGTGTGGTCTCGCCCGAGCCTGGGACGAGCATTCCGCTCTCGTACGCCAGAATGACGAGTTGTGCGCGGTCATGGGCGTACACCTTGGTCATGATGCGGTTGACGTGCGTTTTTGCGGTGTGCGGCGAGATATACAGCTCTTGGGCGATGTCTTGATTTGAAAGGCCTCGGGCAACGAGTAAGAGAACTTCGCGTTCGCGTTCGGTCAACGCTGCCAATTCCGGGCGGGCCTCGGGTGAGGCGGAAGACTGTGGCGTCGAAATGTACCGTGTGATGAGACTGCGTGTTGCCGCCGGCGACAGCAGCGCGTCACCCGCGTGTACGGCCTGCACGGCGCGAATGATTTCGTCGGGTTCGGCGCCCTTTCCCAAGAACCCGCTCGCACCAGCGCGGAGTGCGGCCAGCACGTTTTCGTCTTCTTCGAACGTCGTCAGAATCAGTACGCGCGACCCGGCATTGTCCGGGTCGTCGACGATCGCTTTTGTTGTCGAGATGCCGTCGAGCTCAGGCATCCGAATATCCATCAGCACGATATCGGGGCGGAGCGCGGCCACCCGTGACAGGGCGTCTTTGCCATTTGTGGCCTCTCCGACGACTTCGATCGCATCGCTCGTGCTGAGAATTTCGACGACGGCGGCACGAATGAGTGACTGGTCGTCAACAACAAGGACACGAATCATCAGGACTTCTCTCGTCTCAGGGGGAGTTTCGCGGTTAGAACGAAATTGCCATTGGCCGACGTGGTGACGGTGCCCCCAACGGATGCCGCGCGCTCACACAGCCCGGTCAGGCCCAACTCGCTTGTGGGCAGATCGGGTTGGTTTCTTTGGCCGCTGCTGCGCGGATTCGTGATTTCGATGCTTGCGCTATCGTCACTGACCGCAATGTGTACGCTCGCGCGATTGCCGGTGCCGTGTTTGTGGGCGTTCGTTAGCCCTTCTTGTACGACGCGGTAGGCGACACGGCTCGCGCTGCCGCTGAGGCGTGTCATGTCGCCCGTCATTTCGGTTTTGATCTGCAGCCCGGCCTCACGCATACGTTCGATGAGCGCGGACGCATCGTTCAAATCGGGTTGCGGGGGAGATGTCGCTGATTCAGTATCGTCGCGTAAGTAATTTAGGAGTGTGCCGATCTCAGAAAGCACATCGCGCGAGGACGTGCGAATTGTGCCCAATGCCTTGCGGGCTTGGTCGGGGCTGCTATCGAGCGCACCCGAAGCGACACCGGCGTTGAGTGAGATGACCGAGATTTGGTGGGCGACCGTATCGTGCAGGTCTTGTGCGATGCGCAGGCGCTCTTCGGCGACACGGCGCTGTGCTTCAACATCGCGGGCTTGTTCTGCACGTTCGGCGCGCTCGTTGGCTGCAACAAACAGTTCGCGACTTGAACGCGTACTGTCAGCAAGTGCTGCTGCTACGGCAAGACCGGCAGCAATTTGAAAAACCCGCACGTCGATGACACCGAACTTTGCGCTTGTGAAGCTCAGCCCAACCAGAAACAAGGTCGCACTGCCGGCAACGATGAGTGTCGTCTTGCGGGTTGTGCGTGAGCCCAGGGTGTACGCAGTGAGAATCACGACGAACCCGATACCGAGTGAAGGGTCGCGCAGCAGAATCGAGGTGACGTAGAGTCCGAAAACGGCCAAGAAAATGGCGAGCGGCCAGCGACGCCGCAACGGAAGAAGCGCGCAGGCAAGCAGCACGAGCGCAATCGGAATGATCGTGTCGTACGGGGCGACGTCGATGATCGAGCCGGCACCTGAACCGCCAGTTGGTTTGCGGCCATCGCCTGGACCCCCGCCCCATTTCGGGCGTAGCGGTCCGCCCAAGAACGAAATGACGAGCGTGAAAGCGATCGCAAGCAGGTCACCAGCCCAATCGGGCATGCGCGCGAGCCAGTGAGCACCGGTCTCTTCGCCCGCCCGGTCGATATCGTTCGCCGTCATACGTTCATTCTGTCGGAGTTCGGTTGTGCTGTGCGTCATCCCTGGGGTGCATCCGATCTACTGTCGATGCGGTATATCGAGTCCGGATGTCCGGGCGACGTGCAGACTTCTGCCTCAACGGCCGAATTGTGGCTCCGGGTTTGCGAAAGACTGGCCGCTCTCAGAGTTCACCTAGCACTCATCGGCGAGACTTAACCGGTTCGTCCGTTTTCATTCAAAGGCTTTTCATGCGTCACAAAGTAGGTTCGCTCGCGCTCGTAACCGCGGCGGTTTTGGTTCTCGCTGGGTGCGGTGCACCCCAAGAAGTTGTCGATGACCTGGCAGCATCCGGAGCAGGCGAGTGCGTCTCGCCGTTCCAACTCGAAGGCTCCGAGTTCTCCGATGCCGTGAGCGTGGCTGGCACCGGTGTCGATGCGAAGCCCACAATCGACTCGGCCATCACGATCGGCGCACCACAGACGACGATTCTCAAGCGCGGTACCGGTGAGATCCTGCAGGCCAACGATTTCGTCAATGTCGAATACGTCATCACTGACGCGAGCACCGGCGAGATTCTCGAAACGAGCCGCACGAGCTCGCAAGACTTTCGCACGGCAAAGCTTGACAGCCAGCACTCGATCTTCTCGGCACAGCTCATTTGTGCCCCGGGCGGCACCGAATCGGTTTTGACAATTCCGGCGGATTCGACCGGTAGCGGCACACCGTGGATCGTTTACGTCAAGGCCGAAAACAAGCTGCCACTTGTCGCTGACGGCGCTGCGGTGACTGACATCGACCCTGATGCCCCAACGGTCGTTCTTGACACCGAGGGTCGCCCGACCGTTATCGTTCCCGATACTGAACCGCCGACCGAGACCACGGTGCAGGTGTTGAAAGAAGGAACCGGGCGCGAAGTTGCTGACGGAGACGAGGTGTACTTCCAGTACCACCTGATGACGTGGGACGACCCAGAACCCCGTGAATCAACCTACGAGTCTTTCACCCCAATTTCTGGTGCGACGAATGGATTCGTTCCTGGTTTCACGAAAGCGCTCGTCGGCAACACAGTCGGCTCGCAAGTGCTCGTCGTCGTTGCTCCTGAAGACGGCTACACGGTCCCCGGCAACGAGAGCTCTGAGATGTACGGCGAAACGCTTGTTTTCGTGCTCGATATCGTCGCGGCAAACCCACCGTTTGAAGCTGGGCAGTAATGTCGATGGGGTGAACACCCCCTTGCGCGTCCTGGTACTCGGCTCGACCGGGTCGATCGGTACACAAGCTCTCGACCTGATTGCGCAACACTCCACGCGTTTTACGCTCGTCGGAATATCGGCGGGTGCAAACCGGGCCCTGCTGGAAGAGCAGTCGGCCCGGTTTGGCGGTGTCGCAACTGCCCTCGGGATTGACGAGGCAGTACAGCTCGTGCGTGATGTGCCAGCGGATGTTGTGCTCAACGCGATAACAGGTTCGGTGGGCCTTGCGGCAACCCTCGCGGTGCTTGAAACCGACGCACGCTTGGCTCTGGCAAACAAGGAATCACTCGTTGTTGGCGGAGCGCTTGTGCGTGAGCGCGTGCGGCCAGGCCAGCTCGCGCCGGTTGATTCCGAGCACTGCGCAATCATGCAAGCGTTGCGCTCGGGTACCCGCGATGAGGTACGTCGTCTCGTTTTGACCGCATCCGGTGGGCCGTTTCGTGGGTTCACCGCAGCGCAACTGGCGGATGTCACCCCGAGTGATGCCCTCGCGCACCCAACCTGGAACATGGGGCGAGTCATCACAACGAACTCGGCAACCCTCGTCAATAAGGGGCTTGAGGTTATCGAAGCGCATCTCTTGTTTGACGTGGACTATGACGCAGTCGACGTTGTTGTGCACCCGCAATCGATCGTGCACTCGATGGTTGAGTTCATCGACGGATCAACCATTGCGCAAGCATCCGTTCCCGATATGAAACTCGCGATTGCGTTGGGTCTTGACCCTGAGCATCGACTGCAGCCGGTGACTGAACCGCTTGACTGGGCGAAACCCGCCGCGTGGATATTTGAACCACTCGACAATGCGGTGTTCCCCGCCGTTGATCTCGCCAAGCAGGTTGGCCGGGCCGGAGCGACCTACCCGGCGGTCTACAATGCAGCGAACGAGGTTGCCGTCGATGCGTTCCACGATGGCGCGATCGGGTTCACCGACATCGTTGAAACCGTTGCGCGCATCGTCGACGCGCACACCGCACACGCCGAGCTGACGCTCGAATCGCTCACCGAAGCGGAGCTTTGGGCGCGTGCATCCGCAACGGCACTGATCGCGGCCCGCTAGCTCCGTTTCGGGAAACTCACTCTTCGCCGTAGGGGTGCGGCCACGCTGATGGCGGTACATCCCAGCCAGCGGCTTTGAGGGCGCGGCGAGCAAGCTCACGCGCCGAATACGGGGTGCGCACGCCCTGAATGTCACGGTAGTCCTGGTGGCCGGGACCCGCCCACAGAATCGCATCGCCGTCACCAACCATTGAGACGGCCTTCACGATCGCATCTTCGGGCGGTGAAACCTCATACACCTCGCCGCTTTCACTCGCCTCCCGTGCGGCCGTGACGAGTGTTTCGCGAATCGAGGCGGCATCTTCAAACCGGGGGTGGTGATCGGTGACAACAACGATGTCAGCCCCGGCCACGGCTGCGCGGGCCATATCCGGGCGCTTGGCCCAATCGCGGTCGCCATCGGCACCGAAGAGCATGAGCACTTTGCCGGAGGTGACTTTTCGAACCGCAGCGAGGGTCTTTTCAAAAGCATCCGTTGAGTGCCCAAAGTCGACGTAGACGACCGGGCCGGGGCGCGAAGAAATCGCTTGCGTACGACCTGGAATGAACACGTCGATGCGACCGGCCGACTCGAGTGTGTCTTTCAACAACTCCCACGAGATACCGCCCTCAACGAGCATGACGATTGCCAAGCCCGCATTGGCGGCCATGTGCGCACCAATGAGCGGCACAAGCGTTGTCAAACTGCCCGTGGGGCCGGTGAGGGTAAAAACCGTACCGTCAGCGCGCTCTTCGTCGATCGAAACAACCCAATCGGATGCCTGCGACGCATCGTGTGCGATCGCTGGCGTGAGGATCGTCGTGACGTCGATCGTGCTCGCGGCAAGCACCGCGGCGCTTCCGAAAGAGTCGAGGTTGATGACACCTTTGCGGGCGCGCTCCGGGGTAAACAAACCGACTTTGGCGTCGAGGTACTCGTTCATGTCGGTGTAATCGTCGAGGTGATCGCGACTGAACGAGGCAAAGCCCGCAACATCAAACACGAGGTCATCGACACGATTTCGGGTGAGCGATTGTGCGCTCACCTCAATCGCGACAACTTCGACGCCGTGTTCGCGCATGAGCGCGAGCAGCGCGTGCATTTCGGGTGCCTCAGGGGTGGTCAGTCGAGACACGATCGACTCGCCGTTGATGTGGCGCTCGGCGGTTGAGCTCAACCCGTGTCGGATGTTCAGCTGTGCCAGGATCCCATCGATGATGTGGGTCGTGCTTGTCTTCCCGTTTGATCCGGTAACACCCAAGAGGGTCGGCATGTCATCGTCAGCACCGGTGCCATACGCCCACGCGCTGATTCTTCCGAGGTGTGCGCGCGGGTTTTCAACCACGAGTACGGGCAGACCGGTTTGCTGAGCAACGTCACGACCGGCAGCATCCGTCACAATCGCTTTCGCACCCAACTCGGCGGCGCGCTGTGCGAACTGGGCGCCGTGAGCATTGCGACCTTGGATCGCGACGAAAACCTCGCCGGGTCGTAAGTCTGCCGTTGCGTTTGTGACACCGCAAATGGTGATGCCGCTGACGTCGCCGAAGACTTCGGCGTCGAGTCTCGATATCAGCTCACCAAGGGGGCGGTGGGTCGGGTGCTCGGAGCGAAGGACAGGGGGAAGACGATTCGGGTGCAACTTGCAAATAGTTTGCCACGCTAGGTTGATCAATGTGGAAATTCTGTTGTACTGCGTTGGCGTCATTTTTTTGCTGGTGGGCCTGGCAATCTCTATCGCCCTGCACGAATTCGGCCACCTCATCCCCGCAAAGGGTTTCGGCGTCAAGGTCGGTCAGTACATGATCGGATTCGGGCCGACAATCTTCTCGAAAAAAATCGGCTCGACTGAATATGGTGTCAAGGCACTGCCGCTCGGGGGTTATATCCAAATGGCGGGAATGTACCCGTCGGTAGCCACCGACCCCGCTGAAGAGAACGTCTTCTACAAACTGCCCGTCTTCAAGCGCATCATCATCATGCTTGGTGGGCCGCTCATGAACCTCTTGCTCGCGCTCATCGTCTTCACAGCGCTCGGGGCAGGCATCGGTGTCGCGCAAGCTTCGACATCTGTTGCTGCCGTCTCAGAGTGTGTTGTCGCCGCGAGCGAACAGCGAACGACCTGTGAGCCCGGCGACCCCGCAGCCCCTGCGGCGCAAGCCGGCGTTTTGCCGGGCGATCGCATTGTGAGTATTGACGGGCACACCGTTGAAACCTTCGAAGAGGTACTCACGATTGTGCAGGGCGCACCGAATCAGCAGCTGACTCTCGTGGTTGAACGTGACGGCAGCGAACGCGCCTTGACGATCACCCCCGCACTCACCGAACGGCCAGCGGTGAACGACGATGGCACGCCGGCACGAAACCCCGACGGGACGCAGCAGTACGCAGACGCCGGGTTCATCGGGGTTGAATCCCAAGTTGTCCGCGTCAAGCAGCCGCTCACGGTGGGCTTTGACCAGGTGTGGCAGAGCACAAAACAAATGGGACGCGTCATCCTGACGCTGCCGACACGCATGGCTGACCTTGTTGTTGACACCTTCACCGGTCAGGGACGCGACGTTGAAAGCCCTGTCGGCATGCTCGGTGTGGGTCGCATCGCTGGGGAGGCGGCAGCACTTGACGCACCCGTCGTTGACCGCTTCGCCTTCTTGTTGGGACTTGTCGGCTCGCTGAACATTGCCCTCTTCGTCTTCAACCTCATCCCGCTCTTGCCCCTTGATGGCGGGCACGTGCTCATCGCGCTTGTTGACGGCATTCGCAGATTGTGGGCAAAACTCTTCCGGCGCCCACCGCCCGCACCGATCGATGGTGCACGACTCGTGCCACTGACCGTCGCCGTTGCCGGTGTGTTCATCGTGATGATAGTTCTGCTGCTGTTTGCAGACATCGTCAACCCCGTGCAGGTCTTCGGGCAGTAGCTACGCGCTCATGGCGTGCGAGACCAAACGCTCAAGTGTCGTCAGGCCGTCACGCGAGAGGATCGACTCGAGGTGCCCCTGAACGGTGGCAAAGTGTGCGCCGCGCAACGCATAAACGTCGCCGTTTGCTTCCGCAGCAACCTCAACGCCGTCCGCTGTGGTTTGTGGTTCGCGCGCGGTGAACGTGTTGTAGAAACCGATTGAGGCAGGCGTGCCAAAAATGTCGACCGTCTTTTGCAGACCCTGGTGCGGTGAGGCAAGCGGTTCAAGTGCCAACCCGAAGTGATTCGCGACAATCTGGTGGCTCAAACACACGGCAACGAGCGGGCGGTTCTGCTCGAGGCGCCGCTCAACGATCTCGCGCATGCGGGTGATGCGAGCGGATGTCGCATCCCGCGGGTCTCCCGGGCCCGGCCCTGCCACGACAAGGTCTGCCGCGTCGAGCTGGGCCTCGTTGACTGACGCCCACGGTACGACAGTCGCGTCAAATCCGAGGTGGCGCAATTGGTGGGCGAGCATCGTGGTGAAGCGATCTTCCGCGTCGACGACGAGGGCGGTTCCCCTGAACGGGCCGGAGACGGCATCCGATTGCGGATTCAGCCAGAACTCCGCGAGACGGTGATTGCGCTCCGCGAGGAGGGCTTGAATCTCCGGGTCATCGCCCAAACGCGAGGCCGGCTCGCTGGACGTCTTGAGGGCCTCAATCGCACCGATCGCGCTCAAGACTCCGGCGGCTTTTCCGTGCGTTTCGCTGACCTCACCGTGTGGGTCGGAGTGGCGTACGAGCGTCGCGCCGACAGGAACTCGAAGCTTCGTCGTGCCGTCGACGTTATCGACGTAGACCGTGCGAATGAGGATCGGCGCGTCGAGGTCGTGCCCGCCCTGCTCATTCGGGGTAAACAATGCCGCAACCCCCGAATAGTAACCGCGCGGCTTTTTCTCATGCCGCTGAATAACCGCGCACGCGTTTTGCATCGGCGAACCAGTCACCGTTGGCGCAAACATCGTCTCGCGCAGAATATCGCGCGGGTCGAGCTTGCTGCTTCCGGTAAGCATGTATTCGGTATGCGTCAGGCGCGACATCTCTTTCAAATGCGGACCGGTAATCCGACCGCCGTCCGAGCACACTTGCGCCATCATCTTGAGTTCTTCATCGACGACCATGAAGAGCTCTTCGGTCTCTTTCGTGCTGGCCAGAAACTCGCTGAGGTTCTCTTTTGTGGCCCCACCAGCCGGGTGGCGGAAGGTGCCTGAAATCGGATTCATCGTGACAACGCCGCCGCGAGCGACAACGTGTGCTTCGGGAGATGCGCCCACCATGATGTGGTCGGGGGTGACGACTGCGAACGTCCAGTACGCGCCTCGTTCGTGCTCGACGAGCGCCCGGAACCATGTGAGGGCAGCGGTTGCGGCGTCGGTGTCGGCGGCGACATCCGCTTCAAAATCGCGACGGATAACGAAGTTCGCTCCTTCGCCCCGGCCGATTTCGTCGGTAATGACGGTCTCGACGATGGTTGCGTATTCGTCGTCGCTCAAATCGAACCCAGCATTTTGGAGCGGCAACGCGGTGTTCGGGAGGGCAGCGATGAACGCATCACGATCGAAGTACTCGTGCGCGTCAATTGTGAGCGTGCGCAGCGGGGCATTGTCGGGATGCGCGCCGAAGCCGCGCTCAGTGACTTGGTGGTACGGAACCAGCGCGAAGACTTCACGGGGTTCGCCGCCGGGTGTCAGTGCAATTTCGGCGAGTGTCTCGACATCCGCGAGCTGCCCCGTGAGCACCTCAATACTGGGGGAGTCTTGGCGGGCGAGCAGCACAAAGCTGTCTGTATCGAGCAATTGCGCCAGCAGCACAGCGGGCGTTGAGGAAACACCGGTCACTTAAGGCACGTTAGCACTCGCGGCGCTTCTCAGCCGAGTCGGGGCTATGACCGATACGCTGACGTTATGCCCGCAGTGAATCTTGGTATGCCGTCTGTGCCAGAAGTTTTGGCTCCACGCCGCAAATCTCGGCAGATTAGCGTTGGTTCCGTTCAGGTCGGTGGCAAGGCGCCCGTCAGCGTACAGTCGATGACCACGACAAAAACAACCGACATCAACGGGACCTTGCAACAGATCGCAGAACTCACCGCATCCGGGTGCGAGATCGTGCGCGTTGCTGTTCCCTCGCAAGACGATGCGGATGTGTTGCACATCATCGCGAAGAAGAGCCAAATCCCCGTTATCGCCGATATTCACTTTCAGCCGCGCTACATTTACTCCGCTATCGATGCCGGCTGCGCGGCGGTGCGAGTGAACCCGGGAAACATCCGCCAGTTTGATGGCAACGTTGGAGCAATCGCGAAAGCTGCCGCTGATGCTGGGGTTTCGCTGCGCATTGGTGTCAACGCCGGGTCGCTCGATAAGCGTTTGCTCGAGAAGTACGGGAAGCCAACCGCCGAAGCACTCGTGGAAAGTGCGGTGTGGGAAGCTTCGCTTTTCGAAGAGCACGGATTTCACGACTTCAAGATTTCGGTGAAGCACAACGACCCAATCGTGATGGTGAAGGCGTACCGTCAGCTTGCTGCGCGAGGTGACTGGCCGCTGCACCTCGGCGTGACAGAAGCTGGCCCCGCGTTTCAAGGCACGATCAAATCGGCAACCGCGTTTGGCATTCTGCTGGCTGAAGGCATTGGTGACACGATTCGTGTTTCGCTGTCAGCGCCGCCCGCCGAAGAGGTCAAGGTTGGCCACCAGATCCTGCAGTCGCTGAATTTGCGTGAGCGTAAACTCGAGATTGTCTCGTGCCCCTCGTGTGGTCGTGCGCAGGTTGATGTGTACACCCTCGCTGAAGAGGTGACAAAGGGCCTTGAAGGCATGACTGTGCCATTGCGGGTTGCTGTTATGGGGTGCGTTGTCAACGGCCCTGGTGAGGCGCGTGAGGCTGATCTCGGGGTTGCATCCGGCAACGGGAAGGGTCAGATTTTCGTCAAGGGTGAGGTCATCAAGACGGTGCCCGAAGCGCTCATCGTTGAGACACTCATTGAAGAAGCAAACCGCATCGCCGAAGAAATGGGCGCGGATGCCCCAACCGGCACCGCCCAGGTCGTCACCGGCTAGGGCGAGACCCGCAAGCTCAATAGGGGCTTCACGGGTGCCGCTCTTTCTGGTTCAACGGCCACTGATGGTTGACTAACCTGACTAACCTGACTGATACTGGGTGCATGGGCACCGAACAACTGAACGTGTATGAAGCGAAAGCGCAGCTTTCGCGGCTCATCGAACGCGCCCTGAATGGTGACGACATCATCATCGCGCGGGCTGGAAAACCTGCTGTACGCCTGGTGAAGTGGGAACAGCCCGCGCCGAGGGTCTTCGGGAGTCTGCGCGGGCAAATCCGTATTGCCGATGATTTCGACGACTTCACCGAGCAGGACGACCGAGATTGGTATGGTGACTGAGGATGGACCTGCTGCTCGACACGCACGTTCTGCTGTGGTGTCTCACAGATTCGCCGCGCCTGCCAGCTCATTTCAAAGCAGCGATAGCCGACACCGCAAACGGCGTATTCGTTTCGACGATCTCATTCGCAGAGGTCTCGCTCAAGGCATCGCTTGGCAAACTCGATGCGCCCCGAGAGTTGGCAGACCAAGCCGAGACGGATGGTTTCAGCATCCTCGGCTTCGCGCCAGAGCACGCACTCGCGTTGCGGGACGTGCCCTGGCATCACCGCGATCCATTTGATCGGATGCTGATTGCGCAGGCGGTCAACGATGGTCTGACGTTCGTGACCGTCGACGATCGCATTCGGCAGTATGACGTCCCGCTGCTCTGACGCTACGCTGTCTCGCGGGCCTTGCGGCGACGGTAGGCGTTGACATTCATGCGGTTGCCGCAATTGCCGGCGTCGCAATAGCGCTTCGAGCCGTTTTTTGAGAAGTCGATGTACACGCCTTCGCAGTCGTCAGCCTCGCAAATTCGTACGCGATCATAAGCATCCGATCGAATAATGTCGACGAATGCCATCGCAGCTTCGACGAGCAGACGTGTTGCGAGCGGTTCGTCGTCGGCGACCGCGTGAATGTGCCAGTCGTAATCGTCGTGGCGCACAAGCTGCGGGAGCGCGCTGGCGTCGCGCAACATCTCGTTAACCACCTCGACTGCTGCTTCGCGATCCAGGTGCCACAGGTCGAAAACCCGCGCGCGAACACCGCGAATTTCAGCGACCTCGGCATCGTTGTGGCGTCGGGATCCGGTGTAGGGGTACACGGCGAGCCAGGCATCAAGATCCGCAACCGACTCGAGGCGATCAACACCCTCAAAATCACACTCGGGCAGTGTGTTCACCAGCGCTGAAATCGCTCGCAAAGACATTTCCGTGTCATAAATAAAAACCACGTTGACTCCTGATGCTCGACACGTTACTGTAACCAGTGTAAACACATATTGCTCCTGACAACCCAGCCCTCGGCTGGGATGCCCCGTTTGACAGGATCCGCCGGTGACTCAAACCGCTCCTATTCCGGTGCTCCGGCCCGAAACTCATGTACCGCGCACGGCATCAGCGCGCAACGTTGGTGTTGTCTTGGCGGTTGTTTCGGCGCTTTCCTTTTCACTCAGTGGCCCGTTGGTAAAGCCACTCCTTGAAGCTGGCTGGTCGCTTTCAGCAGTGCTGTTTATTCGCATGGGGCTTGCCGGGCTCGTGCTCTCACCAGCGCTCGTCAAGGCGATTCGGGCCCAGTCTGACTTCCTCAAGCGTCACGGCCGCACCCTGTTGATCTTCGGCCTTTTCCCCGTTGCGGGGTGCCAATTGCTCTATTTTTCGGCGATGCAGCGCATGCCGGTGGCGGTGGCACTGCTGATTCAGTACTTGGCCCCCGTCATGCTCGTCGGGTACGTGTGGTTGCGCACGCGCCTAACACCCTCGAAGCTCGTGCTCATTGGATCATTCGTAGCCGTGCTAGGCCTCGTGCTCGTCGTTGATGTTTCTGGTGCGAGCTTTGATCTGCTCGGTACCGTGCTTGCCCTGGGTGCCGCAGTTTGTGTGTGTATCTACTTCGTGATGGCTGAACGTGCCGGCGACGAGCTACCCGCACTTGCGCTCGCAGCGGGAGGCTTGCTTGTTGGCGCTGCCGTCATGGGGCTCACAGCGCTCTTCGGTCTCATTCCGTGGGCCTCACCAGAGGTGACGGTTCTGATTCGAGGTATCGAGGTGCCCGGTATCGTGCCGCTGCTGTTTGTGGGGCTCATCGGCACGAGCCTCGGCTACGCGCTCGGCATTTTGGCCGTACCGCGCACCGGCTCGCGTTTGGCGTCGTTCGTTGGCCTGTCTGAAGTGCTGTTCGCCCTGCTGTTCGCGTGGCTTCTGCTTGGCGAAAAGCCGACGGGCGTGCAAATGCTCGGCGGGCTTGTGCTGTTGTGCGGCGTTGTGCTCGTGCGACTCTCTGCCGACCAACCGGCCGCCGAAACAGTCGACGCCCTAATCGCCCAAGACGCGGTTTAAGTACTCGTTCGCAAAGACGCGTTTCGGGTCGAGTTCGTTTCGCAGTGCAACGAAATCACCGAAGCGCGGGTATTGCGCTGCAAAGTACTCGGCGCCAAGGGTGTGCATCTTGCCCCAGTGCGGGCGGCCTTCGTGCGCCGTGAAGATATCTTGTGCGGCAGCGAAGTACTTCGTCGGGTCAGTTTTGTAGTACTGGTGCACAGCAACGTACGCGTTGTCGCGCTCATACCCGGTTGACAGCCAGAGATCATCGGATGCCGCAAAGCGCACCTCAATCGGGAACGAAACGAATTCTTCTTGCCGGCCAAACCAAGCCTGGAGCGCATCGATGACTTCGGTGAGCGCCTCTCGCGGTACCGCGAACTCGCTCTCCTGGAACTTCACACGACGCGGTGAAACGAACACGTTGTGCGAGTCATCCGTGTATTCTCGGGCCCCCAAGAGGCCGCCAGAAATGTCGTTGATTTTCGGAATCCACGAGGCTTTCCGCCGGCTGATACGTTGTACTTGCTCGTAGACGACGTTCGACAAAAACTCGTCGTCCCACAGCGATCGGGTCTTACTGAGCGGCTGCTTGGGTGTGAATTCCGGGACGCGGTTGTTGCGCTTGAGCAGTGCCTTTTCGGTGTGCGGGAACCAGTAGAACTCACCGTGGTCGACGCCGTCTGTGAGTTCGTCGAGGCGGCCCAAGAGATCAGGCAGGCGGGCTGGTTCTTCCTGTGCGCGCAACAAGAACTTCGGTACGCACGCGAGGGTGACTTCGGTCACGATGCCGAGGGCGCCGAGCCCCACGGGGGCGGCTTTGGCCCACTGGTGATCGGCACTTATTTCGATAACTTCGCCGGTGCCTGTAACAAGTTGCATGCCCACGATTGCCGCAGCGATACCCTGAAGCTTGCCGCCGGTGCCGTGGGTTCCGGTTGAGATGGCACCCGCGATCGATTGCGGGTCAACATCGCCCAGGTTCGGCAGTGCGTAGCCGAGCGTGCGCAATTGCGGGTTGAGTTCGTGCAGTGAAATACCGGCCTGCACACGCACGTGCCCGGTTGCCCGGTCAAGACCCACAATGTTGTTCATGCGCTCAAGGCTCACCGCGATACCGTCGGTCGCGGCGATCGACGTGAACGAGTGGCGCGCGCCAAACGGCTTGATCGTCACGTTGTCGCGCAGTGCACGGGCGACGAGCGCTTGTACTTCGGCAGTCGAGGCAGGGCGCTCAATGGCAACAGGTGTGGTGCGAACGTTTTCTGCCCAGTTTGACCAGGTGTGCGTCATCCGAAGTTTTTCCCTTCACCGCGATAAGTGGGTACCGTCTGCACGGCGCCGTTTGCTGCGACAATTGCCGCAGTGCTGATTCTCTCGCACATTTCGCCCGCTTTTGCGTGACGCCACAGCACCCGGTCGCCGATGTGAAGACCGCGCGCGGCTTGGCCGGTCACGGGCGTTTGCACTTCTCCGGTTCCCTCGGTCGAGATAAGTCGCAGCCCCTCGGGGTACACCGGTGTTGGCACGCGTGAGGCGCCGGCGGGGCCAGAGGCAATGTAGCCGCCGCTGAAGCATGTTGCGATGTGCGGTGCTGGCTTGCGGACAACATCCGTTGCGAAGTATCCGGCTGGGCGCGGTTCAAAAGCTTTGTACCCGTCGAACAGCGTGGGGCAGAAAATGCCCGAGCCCGCGGTGACTTCGGTGATTGTCGGGTCGGCGATGTCAACCTCAATACTGCCTGTGCCGCCACCATTGACGAATTCCAACTCGGCGTATTCGCGGATCGCCGCGATCACTTCGGCGCGCCGGCCGAGGAGTTCGTTGGCGGAACGCTTTTTCACCTGGCGAACAATCGGTGATGTGTCGGGCATGCCGGCAATTTGTGCGTCGTACAGCATCGCGCCGACGAGTGTAAAGCCGGGGCGCTTTGAGATGACTTCCGCGAGCGCTCGAGCCTGGCTCACATCGTGCACGGGGGAGCGGCGTACCCCGAGGTGTTGCCCGGCAAGCTTGAGCGATGCGTCAATGTCAATACACACGCGAATCGGGGCGTGGCCAGTACCGAGCACGCCGGTGGTGTAGTTGAGCATTGCCGCGGAATCGACCATGAGGGTGATTGCTGCACGTCGGGAATCGGATGCCGCAAGCGCACGCAGCGCTGTCACATCAACGCTCGGGTAGGCCAGCAGAATATCGTCGTGACCCAAATCGGCAAGCCAATTGCTTTCGGCGAGGGAGTAGGTCATCAACCCGGAAAACCCGGGGTGCTGCAACGCCCGTTCGATGATTGCGCGCACGCGAACCGACTTCGTAGCAATGCGAATCGGGGTGCCGGCGGCCCGTTTGGCCAAGTCGTTGAGGTTTGCATCGATCGCGTGCTCGTCGAGGATCGCAAGCGGCGCGGGCAGGTCGCGGGTTGCTACGAGCAACGCTTGTGGGGTCGTCATAGCTTTAGTTTGCCCTGTCTTGGGTTGTTCTCTGCTCAGTCTTGCTGACCGTCGAGCTTGGGAAGGTGGATACTTGCCGTGACGACGAGTTCATCAACCGTGAGCGAGCCATCCTGTGGTCCCTGAATTGCGATCGCTGTCGTGTCAGTGACCTGCTTCGGGTCCACCGGCATTGCATCGAGCTTCTTGCGCGCGGCAAGATACGCCGGAATCAGAATAAATACCGCACCAACCCATGCCGCCGGGTTTGAGATTGCTACGCCGACGAAGCCGATAATCGGACCGAGAACGACCGCAGCCGCAACGCGCATGATGAGCTCGGCAATTCCGCAGATGGTTGGAATAAGCGCCTGCCCGAGGCCCTGTAGTGCGCCACGTAAAACGAACAGCACACCCAAAACCCAGTAGGCGATGCCATTGACGACAAACATTTGGTGCGCCAGTTCAATCACTTGTGGTTCGCCATCACCAACGAACATCCGCGTGAAAAATGTGCCGAATGCGATCATCAAAACACCAAGCGCGGCACCAACCCCAACGGCTAACCAAACGCCTTGTTTGACGCCGCGACGAATACGGTCGGGGCGACGAGCGCCAACATTTTGCGCCACAAAAACCGACATCGCCAAACCGATTGATGCCAAGAATGTCGTCGCAAGCGAGTCGATTCGGCCCGCCGCGGTGTAGGCGGCAATTGCATCCGCTCCCAATCGGTTCAGGGCCACCTGCACAACGAGCGTTCCGATCGAGATGATTGACGCCTGAAGCGCCATCGGCAACCCCAATCGCAAGTGTTCTTTCACGTCAGCGCGGTCGAGGCGGAAGTCTTCGCGACGCGGGTGCAGCGCGGGGATCTTCTTGAAGATGTACCAAACACACGTGAAGACCGAAACAAACTGGGCAATAAACGTCGCCCAAGCAGCACCAGCGATGCCCCAACCAAACCACGCGACAAACGCGATAACGAGCACGATGTTCACCACGCATGAGAGCGTCAAGAAGTACAGTGGCGTGCTGGAGTCACCGATACCGCGCACGATTGAGGCGAGGTAGTTGAAAAACATCATGCCCGCTGAACCGGCCAGAATGATCTGGATGAAAATCGCGGCGTCATCGATGAGCTCGGGCGGTGTTTGCAGCAGGCGCAAGAGCGGGCGAGAAATGAGTGGCCCGCCGATTGTCAGGATGAGGCTGCCGATTGCGGTCAACACCGTTCCGGTTGCAACCGAGCGGCGCACGGCAGCTTCATCGTCGGCACCGTAGGCAGTTGCCAGCGGAATTGCAAAGCCACTCGTGAGACCCCACGCGAATCCGATAATCAAGAACGTGATCGCCCCCGTTGCGCCAACCGATGCGAGCGCGTTGACCCCCAAGTGGCGGCCGACAACGATCGCGTCGACAACGTGATACAGCTGCTGGACGACATTGCCGATGAGTAACGGAAGTGAAAACAGCGCGATGACGCGCCACGGTGAACCCGTCGTAAGTTGAACAGCCAAGGTGCCTTCAGAACGTCGAAGATGAACGCGGATAACTGCGGGCGAATCGTGTCGTGCGCAAGCGTTAATCCTAGTAGCAGTCAAGGGCAACTAGACTGGTTTGTTGTGGTAACTCGTCTCTCCAATTTCTTTGTTCGCACGCTCCGTGAAGACCCCGCAGACGCCGAGGTACGTAGCCACAAGTTGCTTGTGCGTGCCGGCTATATTCGCCGCCAGGCACCAGGCATTTTCGCGTGGCTGCCGCTTGGATTGCGCGTCAAGGGTCGCATTGAGCAGATCATTCGCGAAGAGATGGCTGCGGCGGGCGCGCAAGAAGTGCACTTCCCTGCCCTCATGCCCCGCGAACCATACGAGCTCTCGGGTCGTTGGGATGAATATGGCGACGGCATTTTCCGGTTGAAAGACCGCAAGGGTGCCGACTATTTGCTCGCGCCGACGCACGAAGAAGCCTTCACGCTGCTCGTGAAAGACCTCTATTCGTCGTACAAAGACTTGCCGCTGACGATTTACCAAATTCAAGACAAGTACCGCGACGAAGCTCGCCCGCGCGCGGGTCTATTGCGGGGCCGCGAGTTCACGATGAAAGACGCCTACTCGTTTGACGCATCGGATGCTGGCCTTGAGGCCAGCTACCAAGCACAGCGCGACGCGTACGAGCGCATCTTCACGCGCTTGGGCATGGAATACGAAATCGTGCAGGCAGACGCTGGCGCGATGGGTGGTTCGCGCTCGGAAGAGTTCTTGCACCCCACTCCAATTGGTGAAGACACGTTCGTGCGCTCGCCCGGAGGCTACACGGCAAACGTCGAGGCGTTCACAACCGCCCCGGTCGCTCCGGTTGACTTTGCGGATGCCGCGGCAGCCGAAATTTTCGACTCACCCAACACACCCACGATCGAAACGCTTGTCGCGCACTCGAACGCTGTGCTCGACCGCGAATACACGGCAGCAGACACGCTCAAGAACGTTGTGCTCGCACTGACCGCGCTCGACGGCACACGAGAGCTCGTCGTCGTTGGTATTCCCGGCGACCGCGAGGTTGATATGAAGCGCGCCGAAGTAGCGTTTGCGCCCGCAGAAGTGGAAGCCGCCGGTGACGCTGATTTCGCGAAGAATCCGGCACTCGTGCGTGGCTACATCGGGCCGTGGTCGCCCGAAGGGGCGGTGCTTGGGCTGGAGTCGGCAAGCGGCATCCGCTATCTGCTTGATCCACGAGTCGGGGATGGTACCGTCTGGATCACCGGTGCAAACCTTGACGAGAAGCACGTGCACTCGCTGGTTGCAGGGCGAGACTTTATCGCCGACGGCACGGTCGAAATCGCCAACGTGCGCGAGGGCGACCCGGCCCCGGACGGTTCCGGGCCGGTCTCGCTTGAACGCGGCATGGAGATCGGACACGTCTTCCAGCTCGGACGCAAATACGCCGAAGCACTGGGCCTGAAAGTGCTCGACGAAAACGGCAAGCTCGCAACCGTCACGATGGGTTCATACGGCATCGGTGTCACGCGCATTCTCGCGGCACTGGCCGAGCTCAACAACGACGAAAAGGGTCTGATTTGGCCCGAAGCGATCGCTCCGTTCGATGTTCAGGTTGTCGCAACTGGGCGCGATGAAGCAGCATTTGCCCTCGCGGAAGAGGTTTCGGCAGCTCTTGACTCAGCCGGTTTCGATGTGCTCTACGACGATCGTCCCAAGGTTTCACCCGGTGTGAAGTTTGGTGATGCAGAACTTATCGGCGTCCCCAAGATTGTCATCGTCGGACGAGGCGCTGCAGTCGGCGAAGTGGAGCTTTGGGATCGTCGCTCTGGGGACCGCAGTGTTGTCGCCGCGGCCGATGCCGTGGAGCGGTTGCGCTAGACCCCGACCGCGCCGACAAGTTTGAGCACGTAGGTGCCGTACTGCCTTGCGAGTGCTTCAGCGTCGCCAATTTCGGGACTGTACCAACGGACGAGTCCGTGCACCATGTCGGTTGCCGCGCGCACACCAAGGCGGGGGTTCTCCGCAGTGAACTCGCCTGAAGCGACACCCTCATCTACGAGGGCAAACGTGAGATCACGCAGGCCGCGACGGATTTCGTACGATTGCGCCGCTTGTTCGTCAGAGAGCAAGTGAATTTGCGAGTGAACAACCGCACCCAAGAGTACGTAGTCGGTGTGGAGCAAAACATCCGCTTCCATAACCGCGCGCAGTTTTGTGCTCGCGTTTTGATCGGATACCAAGGCGAGCGCTGCGCGAATCCGCCGATCCATACCCTCGTGGCCGATCCGCACAAGCTCACGCAAGATGTCGGACTTTGATGCGAAGTGCGCGTAGAGCGTCGCTGAGTTGATTCCCAAATCGGATGCAATGTCACGAATGGACGTGCCTGCGTAGCCGTACTTGGCAAATCGCGCGACCGCGGCGCCGAGCACCCGCTCTGCGCTTTCTGAAGCGCCCGTATCGGGCGGGATGACCGCGTTCGCGGTGGGGGCTACCGTAGCCACCATTGGGATACCTACCTATCAGGTGATTGGTAGTTGGTATCGTACACTCAGCTAGTACGAAAAAAGTGTCAAAGGAGACCAAATGTTTTACAGCCCCTTCCCGGATGTCGAGATTCCCGATGTATCGATCTACGAGGACATCTTCGAGACCCTCGAAGAAGATGAGCTCGACTTCATCGCGATCATCGACGGCCCATCGGGTGCAGAGACCACGTATCGCCAGTTGCGCGATCAGGTAAACCTTTGCGCGGGAGCCCTGGCGGCACGGGGTGTGAACACGGAAACCGTCGTTGGCGTGTTATGCCCCAATGCGCCCGCCTTCGCCGTGATCTTCCATGGCATTTTGCGTGCCGGTGCAACCGCGACAACGCTGAACTCTCTGTACACTCCAGCCGAAATCGCCAAACAACTCATCAACGCCAAGGCCGAATGGCTCGTGACGGTTTCGGCTCTCCTTGAAGGAGCAAAGATCGCCGCCGCCGAAATTGGCCTCGACGACGATCACCTCATCGTGCTTGACGGAGCACCGGGGCACCCCGACCTGCGTTCGTTGCTGATGGAGGGCGCCACGCCGCCGGAGGTATCCTTTGACCCGGCAACCCATCTGGCGGTCTTGCCCTACTCATCAGGCACGACCGGTATCCCCAAGGGCGTGATGCTGTCACACCGCAACCTTGTTGCCAACGTTGCACAGTGCACCATCTCGATCTCGTCAAATCCGGGGGATCGAATCCTCGCGGTGCTGCCGTTCTACCACATCTATGGCATGACGGTCTTGCTCAACCTGGCTCTGCGCCGGCGCGCAACGCTCGTGACGATGCCGCGCTTCGACCTCGAACAGTTTTTGGGCACGATTCAAACGTACAAGTGCAACTTTTTGTTTGTTGCGCCACCGATCATCGTCGCGCTGGCGAAGCATCCGATCGTTGACAGCTACGATATTTCAGGCATTCGCATTATCTTCTCGGGGGCGGCCCCGCTCGATGGTGAAACGGCCGACCACGTTGCGAAACGACTCAACACACAAGTCGTGCAGGGGTACGGCATGACCGAACTGAGCCCGGTTTCGCACTCGGTTCCCGGTGGGCGCGAAGTGCCGGTCGCATCCGTTGGTGTAGCGCTGCCGAATGTGACTTGCAAGCTCGTAGACGCGGACGGCAACGAGGTTTCGCCCCCTGCAGCCGGTGAAATAAGTGCTCCAGGCGAACTTTGGATCAAGGGCCCGAACGTGATGCTCGGCTACCTCGATCAGCCCGAGGCTACCGCCGAGACCCTCGACGCAGACGGATTCTTGCGTACCGGCGACTTGGCCACAATCGACGCTGATGGCAACTACTACATCGTTGACCGCGTGAAAGAGCTCATCAAGTACAAAGGTTACCAAGTGGCCCCGGCAGAGCTTGAGGCGCTGCTGCTCTCGCACGACGCGATCATGGATGCCGCCTGCATCGGCGTGAACGACGAAGACGGTGAAGAGATTCCGAAAGCGTTCGTGGTTCGAGCAGTGGGCAGTGACTTGAGCGAGCAAGATGTGATGGACTTCGTTGCATCCCATGTCGCGCCGTACAAGAAGGTGCGACGCGTGCAGTTCATTGACGCGATTCCGAAATCATCTGCTGGCAAGATTCTGCGCAAAGACCTGCGCGCCGTCTGACACCAATGTGATTGACCCTAGGCTGGAGGTATGAGTCAGCCGGGCCAACCAGACCATGATGCCAGCCTCGACAATCTGATTGCCGAGGCTGGCATCAGTTCAAACCGCAGCCTGATCAAGCGCCTCATTGGTACTTCATTGGGCATGGGCACGGATGCCGCTTCGAGGCTCGACCTCAAAATCGCATCCGCTGCTCTGGCTGAAATGCGTGACGCATTCGCGTTGTTCCTGCCGCATCAAGATGCCGACAAGGTGAGCATTTTCGGGTCGGCTCGCACGAAGCCCGAAGACCCGCTCTACGAGCAGGCTCGCGATGTTGCCGCGGCGCTTGCAGACCGCGGCTGGATGGTTGTCACCGGCGCCGGCCCCGGCATCATGGCAGCGGCAACCGAGGGTGCCGGGTCCGACCGTGCGCTGGGCGTTTCAATTCGCTTGCCGTTCGAGGTTGAACCGACAGTCAACCTTGGGCCAGAAAGCCTCGTCGAGATGAAATATTTCTTCACTCGCAAGCTCATGCTCGTCAAAGAGTCGAAGGGTTTTATCTGTTTGCCGGGCGGCTTCGGCACGCTCGACGAAATGTTTGAGCTGCTGACACTGCAGCAAACGGGCAAAGGCGAACCGGTTCCGGTCGTTCTGTTGAATGAGCCGGGAGGCACGTTCTGGCAGGGACTCGAACGCTTCGTTGACGAGCAACTCGTACCGGCGGGAGTTGTCAACGCTGACGATTTCAAGCGCGCAGTCATTACGGATTCGGTTGAGGTCGCAGCCGACGTCATCACCAACTTTTGGAGTGTCTACCGCTCGTTGCGCTGGGACGGCGAACTGCTGATCTTCCGGTTGAGCCGACAGCTGACGGATGCCGAGTTGGTGGCGCTCAACAAAGAGTTCGCGTTCTTGCTTTCCTCCGGTGAGATCACTGCGATCGAACCGACATCAGCCGAAGTGCGCGACAACGACGAGCTTGACGCTGCGCGCATCGCGTTCTACCCCGCCCAGCGCGCTGTGGGAGACCTCTACAAGCTCATTGATGCGCTGAATGCCTTCGGAGCGTAGCGGGCGGGGTTGTTGTATCCGCCTACCTCTTTTTCTTGTCGACTTTTTCTGCCTTCGCGTATGCCTCAAGCTGCTCGGCAGCCCAGTCGGGCACCTGGGTCGACATCTCGCGCGGTGGGCGCTCGTAGCCACCTGACTTGGGCCGTGGCGGAATCTCGATTGGCGTGTAGTCGATTTCTTCGTACGGAATCATCGAGAGGAGATGGTGCATCATGTTGAGTCGACCGCGGCGCTTGTCTTCGTTGTCGACCTCGTACCACTTCGCTTCAGGGATATCGGTGTGCACGAACATCGTGTCTTTTGCGCGCGAGTAGTCTTCCCACTTCGTGATTGACGCCATGTCATTGGGGGAGAGTTTCCAGCGACGCATGGGGTCGGCGGCGCGCGACTTGAAACGGCTTTCTTGTTCTTCTTCAGAAATTGAGAACCAGTACTTCATCAGGATGATGCCGTCTTCAACAAGCATCCGTTCAAAAATGGGAACCTGGTGCAAGAAACGGTGGTACTCGGCGTTTGTGCAGTAGCCCATCACGTGTTCGACGCCAGCACGGTTGTACCAGGAGCGGTCCATCAGCACAATTTCGCCTGCGGCAGGTAAGTGCGCAACGTAACGCTGAAAGTACCACTGTGTTCTGTCGCGCTCGGTCGGTGTCGGCAATGCGACCGTGCGTGTCACACGGGGGTTGAGGTATTCGCTGACGCGTTTGATCGTCGAGCCTTTGCCGGCCGCATCACGACCCTCGAAAATCACGACGACGCGTGCGCCGGTTGCCTGCACCCAGGCTTGCATGTCGACGAGTTTTGCCTGCAGCTTCGCAAGCTCGTCTTCGTAAAGGTTCTTCGGATAACGCTCACTCATGGTCTTACCCTAGCGGCGTTTCGGTCGGCTTTAGTGGCCGATGTATCGGCCCGGACGGTGATTGAGCGCCAATACGAGGCTCAGCAGCACGGCGCCGACGACGCTGATGAGCACGGTTTGCCACGGCACCACGATGAGGCCGGCGAGCACGATCAGCCCATCGAGAATCATCTGTGTCCAGCCGGCACGAAAGCCCGTCTTGTCTTGCAGAATGAGGGCGATGATGCTCGTGCCGCCGAGGCTCGCGTTGTGGCGGAACAGAATGAGCAACGCCACGCCGACAAGGAGGTTGCCGGCGAGCACACCGAATATCAGGTTGAGGTCGTCGATCTTGAGGAACGCGTCACACAGGCGGGTGAAACCCGAAACAAGCCCGATCGAGAGAATCGTTCGGATGGTGAAGCGCCAGCCGCGTTTGGTAATCGCAAGAAATGCGAACGGCACGTTGATGACTACGAACAGCAGCCACAGTGGCAGGTTTGTTGTGTAATCCAGCAGGAGGGCGATACCGGTTGTGCCGCCGGTGACGGCGTGCGCGGTGTTGAGGAGGTGAATGCCGAGCGCGGCCAGAAACGTGCCGGTGAGCAGCCCGAGAATGTCTTCCGGCCAGCCGTGTTTGGTTGCTTGCTTGTCAAAGACCAGCGTTGGTTGCGTTTCGGGTTTTGCCGCGTCAAACGCAGGTGTGTCGGATTCTGCCACCCGATTATTCTCGCAGGCGCACACGCCGGTGCGCGGTTGGGCCGGCCGGGAGTGCCCGAACTCAGGAAACGTGGACGTTTGGTGCACGTCTGGCTTGCCTACGTCACGGTTCTCCTGAGTTTGGCTGGCTGGCTGGCTGGCAGGATAGGTGCGTGGGGAGATTGCGAATTCACGAAGCGGGGAGTGTGTGGCGCGGACGCGACGAGCGGGCGCCCCTCTTGGTCGTGTTGCACGGTCGCGGATCGAACCCAACGTTGATTCTTGACCGGTTGGGCGCCCTTGCCGAGGGGCCACACGTCGTGGCGTTGCGTGCTCCGCTGGCGGGTGTCGATAGCACCAACACAGCCGTGTGGTACGCGCCGGCCTCAATCGACATTGCCGCGGCGCATGATGCGCCCGAGATTTCGGATGCTGCTGAGGCAGTACTCGAGTGGTTGGGGGACAACGTGCCGACGGGACATCCGGTTGTCTTGCTCGGGTTTTCACAGGGCGGCACGGTTGCGACACAGGCGTTGCGGCTGGCCCCCGAGCGGATTTCAGCGGTAGTGAATCTGGGCGGTTTCGTTGCGCCGGGCGTGTTGCGGCGTGACGGGTCGTTGGAAGCTTCGCGGCCACGAGTTTTTTGGGGGATTGGCGACGACGACGTCGTTGTGCCCGATGTGTTGCGTGAGCGTACTCGTGCGTGGCTGCTTGAGTACGCTGATTCGACCGTGCGTGAATACCCCGGCCTCGATCACGACATTTCTGCCGTTCAGATTGCCGACGTCGCAGTATTCCTGAACACCGAGCCCTCCCCGCAGGGGCTTACGCCTCTTCGGGATCGTCGACGGCGGTGAACCCGACCGCTGCGGTCGCGACGTCGACGCTGTCTAAGCGCAGCATCACCACCTCACCAGGCTGAGCGCTCAGGCCGGAAACACTGACCTCAACGGGTGGCTGTCGCAACTGCACGCGCGCTGTGGTGCCGGTGTTTCGCAAGACGAGTCCACGGCAAACTTCGCCTTCGTGCCCTATGAGCAGGGCTGCTTCGACGCGGTCGAGTGACCCGGAATCCAGGCGGCCAGCTCGCCCCGCCGATTTCGACATCAGGCCCGGGAGGGTTGGGAGCGACTCGCGCAGCCACGCGGGAATCGGGGTGCCGGTCACGAGCGCGTGGCAGATGAGTAGCGCCCAGCGGTCGACAAGGCGCCGCAGCGGAGCTGTCACGTGCGCATAGGGAGCGCCGATTGCTGCCTGCTCGACATCTTCGGGTATTTCGCCGTCAAATGTGACATAGCCCGCGCCGCGAAACAGTGAACCCGCATACTCTTTGACAGCGCGCGCAGCGGGGCTGCGATCGAGTTCACGCAAGTACGCTCCGTATGACTGGTGCTCTGGCCACGGTAAGCCAAGCTCGTGAGTTTGTGCGCGGAACGTCTCGATCGATTCCTCGCTTGCCGGTGGCATCGTGCGAAGAATCCCGATGCCGCCATCGAGCATGATGCTCGCGGCCGTCATTCCAGCCAAGAGTGACACTTGCGAGTTCCACTCTTCAAGCGGCACACCGTGGCTTCGTTCGAGACGATAACCGTTGCCTTCCGCAATGATTCGTGATTCAGGCACGTTGAGGCTCGCGCCTCCCCGCTCGCTTTCGCGCGCAGCGCGTTCGGTGCCAAACCATTTCATGAATTGCAATGAGTCGGGTGCCTCACCAGCGTCGATCGCAGCCTGGGCCTGGTCGTAAGCCCACTGCTGGCGGGAACGAATCACAGCGTGAATGAGCGTTGCCTCGATGGGTCGGGCGCCAGGATCAAGCTCGATACGCCACACATACGCGCGCCGATCGACACCGGGCAGCAGTGAGGTGGCCGATTCGCTCAGCACGGGCGGATGCAGGGGGATCCGCCCGTCTGGTGCGTACATTGTCTGCCCTCGTTGGCGGGCTTCGAGATCAAGCGCGCCATTCGGTGTAACGAACGTCGGGAGGTCAGCGATCGCATAGTGCAGGATGCCGCCGGTTGCTGTGCGTTCGAGGTGTAGCGCCTGATCGAGATCGGTCGACCCCGCCGGATCAATGGTGAGAAATTCGATGCTTCGAAGATCAACGAGGCCTGTCTGGGCTGGGTCGGTTGAGACAGCGCGGGCGGCTTGTTCTGCCTCGGCTTGTACCTCGGGGCTGAACCCGCGCGGCAACTCCAGTTCGTCACGCAAAGCTTGCAGCGACTCGGCGAGTTCGCCACGCGCCTCGGTCGGAACTATTCGTGAGATTCGCGTTGGCATGCCTCAAGCCTATGCATGACCAGCGCATGACGGCGGCGAAACGAGGCAATGCCTCAAGCTCACGTACCGCCCTGGATCCCCGTCGAAGGCCACACCGGTGGCCATGGGCGCTCAACCTGATAGTCGTTCGGCTGCGCCGCCGGGTAGGCCTTGAACTTGCCGAGCGCCACGATCGCGACAACCAGGATCGCGGGCAGAATGAGTGCTGTCCACCCCGTGATATTCGCGTGCAGCGGGTTGAAGACACCGTCTTTTGCGATGAACATCAAAAACAGTGAAGAGGCGGATGCATTCAAGCTGGCGTGTGCGACGGCGGCGGGCCACACCGACATGCCGCGCAGGCGCAGCCATCCGATTACCCCACCGATGACGGTGCACATGAGCACCATTGCGAGCAGCGCAAGCCACCCGGGGGTGCCGGGATAGTTGTATCCGAGCAGGATGACGGGTGCGTGCCACAAGCCCCAGATAACGCCCGAGATGAGGATTGCCGGCCACGCACCGAAGCGCAGGAGCCTGGGCAACAGCCAGCCGCGCCATCCGATTTCTTCACCGAGCGCGGGAATGAGGTTGATGGTCAGCGACGCGATGATGATGTTGAGGAATTGCACGGCAACGAGCGCGTTTATCGACATGGGCAGTTCGGTGATCCCGGCGGCTTCGAGTTGCATCTCAACAACCTGCTGGAAACCACCGAACGTTGTGAAATCAGCCGGGTAGAACCCGAGCCATGACCCGACAACGAGCCCGAGAAATACGAGGATGATCGGCACCACGAGCGCGAGGCCAATGTACGCGAAAAACCGCCCGTACGGTTTGATGGGCAGCAACCCCAGCGCGTAGCTGGCATGCTTGGGTTTCTCGATTGCAAAAACCACGACGAGTGCCGCGATCCCCGGGGCAAACATCATTGCTGCCATGAACAGCGTCGCACCCGGCGTCTGCAAGCCGTCGCCTAACCACAGCGGCAAAGCAGCAAGCCACGCAAGACCAAAGGCGAGCACGAGAAAGACCGCCAGCGCCAGTGGAAAGCGTGCGGTCTCGGGTGGGTTTTCGTCGGTTTGCATGTTTCGATCCTAGGTGCGTCGCCGTTCACCGGCACAGGCGATGCCCTGACCCATAGGATTGCCATACTGCATTCACGCGTCGAGGGAGTCGCATTGATTGAACACCGCGATGGTGTGTTTTACCTAGCGACACAGAACACGTCGTATTGGTTTGAGATCACCAAGTTCGGGCACTTGCGGCATCTCCACTACGGCGCGCTCTTGACCCCGCAAAACCCGAGTGCGTTGCGGCTCAAACGCACGGTGCTTGCCGGGTCATCGATTTTCTATGACCCGAGCGACAAACACTACGTCACCGACCTCCTCCCGCTGGAATACAGCTCGATCGGGCAGGGCGATTATCGGATGTCGCCGGTGCAAGTACTCTCGGCAACAACTGGCTACGACTTCGACCCGGTGTACGTTTCGCACCGCGTTATTGATGGTTGCTATCCGGCCGAGGCGCTCCCGGTTGCCTCCGGTGACGCCGAAACCCTTGAGGTTGTTCTCGCTGATGAACTCGCTGGGATCGAGCTGACGCTTGTCTATACGATTTTCGCTGAAACGGATGTGATCGCCCGCCGCGTCGTCGTGCGAAACACGGGAGCAGAAAAGGCCACGATTGAGAAGATCGCGAGCCTGCAGCTTGACTTGAACGGCGAAGGGATGCGCCTGCGCACCTTCAGCGGTGCATGGATTGCCGAAACCCACGCCCACACGCGCGCACTCACCCCGGGCGTGCACTCGATTGGTAGCACAACCGGCGACAGCAGCAATCGGCACAACCCCGGATTCTTGCTGCTTGAAGCTGGGGCAGGTGAAGACACCGGGCGGGTGTGGGGTGTCAACCTCGTTTACAGCGGCAGTCACGAGACATCCGTTGAGCTCGACGCACAAAACCTTGCGCGCGTGATGACGGGCATTCAGCCGCAAGCATTTGCGTGGGTGCTCGAACCCGGCGCGAGCTTCGAGACGCCGCAAGCGATCTTGAGCTTCTCTGACGAGGGCTGCAACGGCTTATCCGATCGTTTCCATCGGTTCGTGAACGCGCATATCGTGCCCGCACACTACCGAGAAAAGCCGCGACCGATCGCATTCAACTCGTGGGAAGCGTTGATGTTCGACATCAACGAGAAACGGCTCGGCAAGCTTGCGAAGCAGGCCGCAAGCTTGGGCATGGAACTGTTTGTCATTGACGACGGCTGGTTTGTTGGGCGCGGTGACGACACCGCGGGGCTTGGGGATTGGCAGCTTGATCGGGCAAAGTTCCCGGGCGGACTCGACGGCTTCGCCAAGCGTCTGACCGGTCTCGGGCTTGAGTTGGGGTTGTGGTTCGAACCCGAAATGGTCAACGAAAACAGTGCCCTGTACCGCGCCCACCCCGATTGGGTGTTGCGCGTGCCGGGGAAGAAACCCCGCGAGGGCCGCCAGCAGCTTGTGCTGGACCTGTGCAACCCGGATGTGTGCGACTTCATTGTTGACTCCGTTGGGGCAGTGCTCGATTCGGCGGACATTCGCTACGTGAAGTGGGACATGAATCGGCACATTGCCGATGCTTATTCGCCGCACTTGGCTCACCCGGGGATGGTTGTGCACACCTACATGCAAAACCTGTACCGGGTGCTCGCGCGCATTTTCGACGACCGCCCGCACGTGCTGCTCGAAATGTGTTCGAGCGGTGGGAACCGATTTGATCTTGGCATGCTGCGCTTTGCGGCAATGATTTGGTCGTCAGACGACACCGACCCGGTCGAACGCCTCGAGATTCAGCAGGGGCTCAGCTACCTGTACCCGCCAAGTGTGATCAGTGCGCACGTGAGCGATGCGCCGCACCAGCAAACCCTGCGTAACACCCCGCTTTCGACGCGCTTTAATGTGGCCGCGTTCGGGTGCCTTGGCTACGAATACGACCTTGATCTGCTGACCGCTGAAGAACGCAAAGAAATCAAAGACCAAATTGTGTTCTACAAACAGCACCGCGAGCTGTTGCAGTTTGGTCGGTTCCGCCGCGGCGAAGTTCTCGATCGTGACAAGTATCGGTGGCAAACCGGTACTGATGACACGGCGATTGTGGGCCATTTCCAGCGTCGAGCGGATGCCGCACCGGCCCCTGACACGTTGCCGATCGTTGGTCTTGATCCCGAGAGTGAATTCATCGTGCGGGCCAAGCCGCAACGGCTCATGATCGAGCGGTTCGGCAACCTCATCAACCACATTTCGCCAGTGCGGGTGAACCCGCGCGGATCGGTCGTGTCAACGGTGGGGAAGTACTACAGTTTGCGTGACGGTGTGGAAGAATACTGCGGCACCGGTGCGCTTTTGGCCGAGGGTATCAGGCTCGAACAACAGTTTCAAGGCAGCGGCTACAACGAAAACGTTCGCATGTTGGGTGATGGTGGCTCAACGCTGTACGTTGCCACGCAGCATCCGATGGGGGAGCAATCATGAGTCAAGTCATTCGCAACCGGTATGGCTTTGGTCTCGGCACGCTCGGCCGTGACATGGCGTACACGCTCGTGAGCATGTTCTTGATCTTCTACTTGAGCGACGTGCTGCAGGTTTCGGCCGGTGTGCTCGCTTCGGTCACGGTCGTGCTGGTGATTGCGCGCATTTTTGACGCCGTCAACGATCCGTTCATGGGCGTCATCGTCGACAACACGCGCTCACGGTGGGGCAAATTCAAGCCCTGGATTGTCGGCGGGGCAATCCTGTCTGCTGTGTTCTTGGTGATCATGTTCACTGACCTTGGGCTTGGCGATGCGGCATTCGTGCTGGTCTTCGCCGCGGTGTATCTTGCGTGGGAGATCACGTTTACGGCCAACGACATCGCCTACTGGTCAATGCTGCCCGCGCTCTCGCAAGACCAGAAAGAGCGCGAACGTATCGGCGCGTTCGCACGGATTTGCGCGAACATTGGCACGTTCTCGATGGTGGTTGGCATCGTTCCGCTCAGTGAAGCGCTCGCGAAAGTGACCGGCAGTTTGCCGATGGCCTACACACTCATCGCGCTCGGTGCGGTGATTGTGATGCTTGTATTCCAACTGGTCATGGTTGCGCTGGTAAAAGAAGACCCGACGATCACAACAACCGAAGAGCGCACCAAGTTCTCTGACCTTGTTGAAGTCATTTTCAAGAACGATCAGCTGCTCGTTGTGACGATCTCACTGCTGCTTTTTATGACGGCATTTTCGGTAACCACCGGCCTCGGACTGTTCTACTTCAAATACGTATATGGCGATGAAGGCATGTACTCGGTTTTCGCCCTCGTTCTGGGAATATCGCAACTTTCGGCGCTCGCGCTATACCCGCTGATAGCGAAGCGGTTCAGTCGGCGAACCCTGTTTACCTCGGCGATGATCGCCGTTGTGCTGGGCTATTTGCTGTTCAGCATCACACCATCGGGCGACCAGTCGGCCGCGCTGCCGATGATCATCGTTGCCGGTATTTTGGTTTTTGCGGCGCAGGCTGCGATCCAGTTGCTCATGCTGATGTTCATCGCAGACACCGTCGAATACGGCCAGTTAAAGCTGGGCCGCCGCAACGACAGCGTGACACTGTCGCTGCAACCGTTCATCTACAAAATGGGCTCTGCGCTTTCGAGCGGTGTTATCGGGTGGGTTGTTATCGCCTCGGGAATGCACGCGGCAACGGATTCGTCTGAGATGACGACCGGCGGAACCTCGCTCGTCAAGCTCACGATGTTCATCCTGCCGCTCGTGCTGATCGTCTGTAGTTGGATCGTGTACCGCATTTGGTATCGCATCGACGAGGGCAAATACGAGGAGATTCTGACGCAGTTGCGTGAGCGCGACGCTGCGGGCGTTACCGGTGACTCCGGGAGTACTGATGAGTGAGGCGCCACTGATCAGTGCGGCCAGCACAATCGGTGAGGTGTGGCGGCATCCGCTCGGCAACGACGTAGTGTCGAAGATCCTGATGCAGCTGGGGAGGTCGCCGAGGTGGGTTACGAACCCGTTCGTTCGCTCCATTCGCCTCGGGTCACTGCCTCGGCTAAGTTTCGGGCGCGTGAGTGAATCATTCGTCGAAACGATCGTGCAGCTGCTAAACCAGCACCGGGATATCCCGTCGGCGTCAGCGGATGCGACAACGCCGCCGGTCTGGTGGCAGAGCGCGGTTTTTTATCAGATCTACCCGCGGTCGTTTCAAGACTCCAATGGCGACGGCATTGGTGACATTCCAGGGTTGATCTCACGCCTCGACTATTTGCAGCAGCTCGGCGTTGATGCACTGTGGCTGTCGCCGATTTACGATTCGCCCAACGACGACAACGGGTACGACATCCGTGATTACCGCGAGGTCATGGCCGAATTCGGCACGATGGCTGACGTTGAGCACTTGATTTCTGAACTTCATGCACGAGATATGCGACTCGTGATGGATCTGGTCATCAACCACACCTCGGATGAACACGAGTGGTTTCAGCAGGCACTCGCTGACCCTGCTTCGCAGTATCGCGACTACTACTTCTTTCGGCAAGGAACCGAAGCGCCCAACAACTGGGCGTCGTTCTTCTCCGGGCCCGCCTGGCGTGAGTTCGCACCGGGGGATTGGGCGATGCACCTGTTCTCTGCAAAACAGATGGACCTCAATTGGCAGCACGAACCCATGCGCGCCGAGGTTTTCGACATGGTGCGTTGGTGGCTTGAAAAAGGCATCGACGGTTTTCGGCTTGACGTCATCAACTACATTTCGAAAGACCCGGCGCTTGCCGATGGCGACCCGCTCGTCGGAGCACTCATGAAGTTCACGGGTGTTGAGCACTATTTCGCGGGACCCCGATTGCACGAGCACTTGCGTGAATTGCAGTCGGCCGCTTTCGAGCCGTATGGCGCCGTTTCGATCGGTGAAACCCCGGGCGTTGGCCCCAACCTCGGCAAGCTCCTCACCGGGCCCGACCGTGGCGAACTCGACATGATTTTCAGCTTCGACCACCTCGAAACGCCCGGCCACACCCGCTTTGACGACTACCGATACGACCTCGAGTACTTGCGCGCATGGTGGCAAGATTGGCAGCTCGACTACGGGGCAACGTGCTGGCCGACCCTGTTTTTCGAGAACCACGACAACCCGCGCATGATCTCGAAAGTCAACCCCGATCCGCAACACCGAAGTGCCCTCGGTAAACTGCTCGCGGTCATCCAGCTCACGCTGCGGGGAACGCCATTCATCTACCAGGGGCAAGAACTTGGCCCGGTCAACGTACGGTTTTCAAGCATCGCTGACTTGCGTGATGTCGAGAGCATAAATAAGTTTGCAGACCTCAAAGACCAGGACATGTCGGATGCTGCGGCATTCAAGGGCGTACTCGCCGGCAGTCGCGATCACGCTCGAGTGCCAGTTGCGTGGGACGCAACCGAAAACGGTGGTTTCACAACCGGCACCCCGTGGATCGTGGGCGATGACGATTACCTCGAGGTGAACATCGGTGCAGCATGGGATGACGAAGATTCCGTTCTGAGCGCGTACCGGACGCTTATTGCGCTGCGGCGCTCACGGCCGGAGTTGGGGCTTGGCGGCATTCAATTCTTGGATTCGCCAGCTGGTATTTGGAGTTGGGAGCGCACGCTCGATGGTGCCACGGTTCGAGTGGATGTGAACCTGACGGATGTTGCGCGCACGGTACCGGTCGTGCCCGGCGAGGTGCTGTTTGCCTCAGGCGTGACGGCATCCGAGTCTTCAACAACCGCCACGCTCGGCGCCTACGGCGCGCGTGTCGTGGGCATGTGACCGGGTCGGCTCCTCGTGCGCGAGGGGGGACTTGTCCCCATGGCGCCACTCCAACCGTCACATGCGTGACGCTTGGAGCCTCTGGCGCATGTGGGCCCAACGCTTCAAGGGGCCAACCCTCCCGAAAGATATAAAAATGACCCCCTGAAGGGAGCCATTTTTATATCGTGCGCGAGGGGGGACTTGATCCCCAACGTCGCCCTCCAAACGCCACATTCGTGGCGCTTGGAGCCTCAGCTCGTTGTGGGCCCAAAGGTTACAAGTCGCGGGCTCAGGCATGAAAAGGGGACTGCCCGGCACAAGGCCAGGCAGTCCCCTTTTCGTGCGCGAGGCGGGACTCGAACCCGCACATCCGAAGACACTGGAACCTAAATCCAGCGCGTCTACCAATTCCGCCACTCGCGCGCATGACCAGTCTATCGGCGAGACGAGCGCCGTTGCAGGCCACGCAGAACTGGCCCGTTAGACAATAGAGATCGCAATCGCAGTCCCCAGTCGAAACGAAAGCAGAGGTGCAGCTCAAGATGAGTATCCAAACCGAGCCCGCGAAGATTACCCCGAGAGCGCTGTTTCGCACCTTTGCTCTTGCCGAAATGTTCACCTGGGCTGGACTCATCCTCGCGCTCATTCTTCGTGCGGTGGACGTTGCAAACATTGTTCCGATTGCGGGTGGCATTCACGGTTTCGTGTTCCTCTGCTACGTCACCAGCACCGTCTTTGTATGGGTCAACCAGAAATGGCCCGCGTCGGTTGGTATCCCGGGGCTGCTCCTCGCGATCGTGCCGTTCGCAACCTTCCCCTTCGAGCTTTTCGTGGATCGCAGGGGTCTGCTCGACGGTGGTTGGCGGTTGGCGCCCGGCGGTGAGACGCCAAGCGGGTTCGTTGAGCACGTGCAGGCGTGGGTGTTGCGCCATGTTTTACTTGCGGCCGGCTTGCTGGCTCTGCTTATCGTTGTCGTTTTTCTCACGCTGCTGTGGTTGGGCCCGCCGATCCCTCAGGGCTAGTGCGTCTTCGGGTGCTTTGCCTGGGAGTTTGCTGCGATCCATTCGAATACTCTTTCTAATGTCAGAGGTCTCTGTTTGAATAAAGTATGTCTAATTTATTCGAGCTAGAGGGGCACCTGGGAAGGGTGTTCACGGCGTTCGGGGGTGACCTTGATACCGCACACCTCACTGGGGTGATGGCCGGTTGGG
>CAZTUC010000023.1:0-25549 GCA_964616805.1 uncultured Microbacterium sp.
GGAAGACGCCCACGGGCTTGCCCGACTGCACGAGCAGCGTCTCGTCGGGCTCGAGCTCGTCGAGCGTGCGCACGATCGCGTCGTACGCTTCCCAACTGCGCGCCGCGCGCCCCGTTCCGCCGTAGACGACGAGATCTTCGGGGTGCTCGGCAACTTCGGGGTCGAGGTTGTTCATCAGCATCCGCTTGGCAGCTTCAGCACCCCAGCTCTTGGCCGTCTTTACTGCCCCGCGCGGGGCGCGAATCGGTTCGCGTTCGGTACTCATGCGATGTACTCCTTTACTGCGGCGGCGATCACGCCGGTGCTGACAAGTTCGGTTACTGCTTCAATTTCGGGGCTCAAGAATCGGTCTGGTCCAGGCCCGGGGTCGACCGTGCGAACGGCGGCTCGAACCGCCCCGGTCGCGGGTGCTGGGTCAAGTGGAGCACGCAAGTCGAGGGCACGGCAGCCGGTGATGAGCTCGATCGCGAGCACACGTGCCAAGCCGTCAACCGCGCGCCGCAGCTTTCGCCCGGCAGCCCATCCCATTGAAACGTGGTCTTCTTGCATCGCTGACGATGGAATCGAATCAACGGATGCCGGTGCGGCCAATCGCTTGAGCTCGGAGACAATGCCGGCCGCTGAATACTGGGCGATCATGAGCCCCGAGTCGACGCCGACCTCGTCGGCGAGGAACGGCGGCAACCCGTGGCTGCGCGACGGATCCAGCGCGCGGTCGGTGCGACGCTCGGCGATTGATGCGACATCCGCAACCGCGATCGCAAGAAAGTCGAGCACGTACGCGACGGGTGCACCGTGAAAGTTGCCGTTCGACGAGACCTCGCCGTCGAGGGTGAC
The DNA here is from genome assembly GCA_964616805.1 of uncultured Microbacterium sp. Lineage (GTDB taxonomy): Bacteria > Actinomycetota > Actinomycetes > Actinomycetales > Microbacteriaceae > Microbacterium. The sequence goes on from CAZTUC010000023.1 coordinate 838, forward strand.
GACGGGGTTATCGACAGCCGAGGCCAATTCGCGGTCGGCGATCAATTGCGCGTGCGCAGCAGTGTCGCGTGCGGCACCGTGGACTTGCGGCGAACACCGCAGCGAGTAGGCGTCTTGCACGCGCGTGCACGCCGCCGGGTCGTGGTGACTCTCGACGATTGGAGAGTCAGCCAGCAGTGTGCGAAGGTTCTTGGCGGATTCCGCTTGGCCAAGCTGTGGGCGCAGCGCCATGAGTTCGGCCGCGAAAACCGCGTCCGTGCCCAATTGGCTCTCAACCGAGATCGCCGCGGCAACATCGGCGACGAGAAAGAGGTTATCGAGATCAGCAAGGGTGAGCGCGAGCATTCCAAGCATGCCATCGGTGCCGTTGATGAGCGCGAGGCCCTCTTTTTCTTCGAGCACGAGGGGTGCGATGTGTGCTGCCGCGAGGGCATCGGATGCCGGAACAACCCGTCCCTCCGCATCACGTACCTCGCCCTCACCGAGCGCTGCGAGCGCGACGTGCGCGAGGGGCGCAAGATCTCCCGAGCAACCCAGTGAGCCGTATTCCCGCACGATCGGGGTGATGCCCGCATTCAGCATCGCCGCGTATGTGTCAGCAACGATCGGTCGTGCCCCCGTTCGTCCCGTCGTGAGCGTTTGCAGGCGCAGCAGCTGCAAGGCGCGCACAACTTCGCGTTCGACTTCGGGGCCGGTGCCTGCGGCGTGCGAGCGCACGAGGCTCACTTGCAGTTGCCGACGGCGTTCCGGAGCGATGAAGGTTGTCGCGAGCGCACCGAACCCGGTTGAGATGCCGTAGTGGGGCACGATGTCGTCGGCGAGCTGCTCGATGCGAGTGCGGGTGTGTGCCATCCGTTCGCGCGCTTCGGCGTCAATTTCAACGCGTTCACCGCTGCGTGCGACAGCGACAACTTGCGAAACGGTCAGGGGAATGTGGCCAATGAATACGGTCATGCTTCGATTACACTCTGGCCGAGCCCCGAATGGGCACCCACAATGGCATGATGAGTCTGTGATCCCAGACAAATCGATCTCAGCCAAGTCGCAAGTGCCCGCCGCCGATCAAACGTTGCGGATTCTGTCGCACCTCGCACGCCAGCGTGGCCCGATCGCCGCGAGCACGCTTGCGTCTGCACTAGACATTCCCCGCTCGAGCGTGTACCACTTACTGTCGGTGCTGCAACACCAGGGTTTTGTCGTGCACCTTGAGAGCGAGCGACGCTGGGGGTTGGGTACGGCGGCGTTCGAGCTTGCCGGCGGATATGCGCGCCAGCAGCCACTCGCCCGGCTTGGCCGGCCGCTCATCTCAAGCCTCGCTGACCGTGCAGGCGAAAGCGCGCACCTTGCCGTCATGAGTGGGCGCGACGTTGTGTATATCGTCGAAGAGCGCGCGCCGCGCCGCCCCGCACTCGTCAGCGACGTTGGCGTGCGACTTCCAGCGCACCTCACGGCAACCGGGCGCGCAATGCTTGCCGCCCTCCCGGGCGAGCAAGTGCGTGCACTGTTTCCGGACGCATCCGTTTTCGCCGATCGAACTGGACGTGGCCCGAAACGACCCACCGAATTGCGCGAGCTCTTGCGCCAGGTGCGCGCGACCGGCTTCGCCAGTGAAGACGGCGAAGTCACCGCGGGGCTGGGTTCGGTTGCCGTTGCGGTACGCGATCACACGGGGTGGCCGGCCGCGGCAGTGGCGATCACATGGCCCATTGCGGCGGATGCTGCAGACCCACTCCCCACGCAGGCGTCGCACTTCGCCGCACTCGCGCAAACAGCAGCCGCCGAACTGGGTCGGCGCCTCTACGGTGGGTGAAACATCCGATCGCCCGCACAAGGGCCGCGCCGGGGTCACCCGTCCGAGACTGCTCCGAAACTAGCCGCCGGCCTTCGCGAGCATCTTTTTCATCTGCTTTGCAATAATCGCCGTTGATTTCTGCGGCAAGAATCGCGAAAAACGGTCGAGCATCTTGGCATCTTTGCCGACCATCACCTTGTAGCTGTCTTTTTCGATCGCGGTGATGATCTGGTTGGCGGCCTCTGACGGCGCAAGGGTCTTCGCGGCCGACATGTCAATGTTTGCGCCACCGAGCGAGTCGACACCCGAGTTTTTCGTAATCTCGGTGCCGATCGCGCCGGGGAAGACAACCGTGACGCGCACCGGGGTATCGAGCGTTTCAGCATAGAGGCCCTCAGAGAACAGCTTCACCGCTGCCTTGCTGGCACCGTAAACGCTCTGACCGGGGAATGGAATGAACCCACCCATGCTCGAAACGTTCGTGACGTTCGCGACGGGGCGCTCGAGCAATTCGGGCAAAAACGCTTTCGTTGTGTTGACAACTCCCCAGAAGTTGACGTTCATGACGCGCTCGATGTCTTCGATCGGCAGCTCAACGATCGGGATAAAGCGCTGAATGATGCCGGCGACATTGACGAGTGAATCGACCTGGCCGAATGTCTCTTTGACCTGTGCCGGGAGCTTGGCCACAGCGCGTCGATCGGTGATGTTCAGTTCGACCGCCAGAAGGCGATCGCCGGCGTTCGCCAACGCTGCTGTTTCGGCGAGTCCGTCGGCGCTCAGGTCAACTGCAGTTACCCCGCGAGCACCCTTCTTCAGCAGGCCCAGAACAACCTCGCGACCGATACCGTTACCGCCACCGGTGACAACAAAAACCTTGTCTCTAATCTGCACGATCGGCCCCCCTGAGCACTATGCAAAAAAAGCGTTCCACCCATGATTATGGGCTCATCTCAAGTTTAGTCGTTGACGCTTTGTGCAGCGAAGCGGATGGCACGACGCACGGCTGAGTAACGTCGGCAATAATGGGAGCAACGGCTGCCCGCAACGATGCTGGCCGCATGATTCAACAAGGAGAACACATGAGCTACGTCGACGATGTTGCGCCCTACACCGACTCGGTTGATGAGGCCGCAGTTACCGCCCTCGAGAACCGTTACCGTTTGGTTTTGACGCAGTCTGACAGCAAGCTCGTCGCATACACCGACCCCGAAGAACTCGAGCGTGTCAAGCAGAACTTCGTTGTCGAAAAGCTCGGTGTGACCGATGACGCTGCAGCGGATGCTGCGATCGCCGCCGTTGGCGAGAAGTTGGCGGGCGTGAACTTCAAAAACCGTCTCGTCGTGTACTACTTGGTTGCTGAGCACCTCGGCAAGCTCGACGTCGTTCGCGGCCTCTAGTACCCGTCCGACCGCTCAGCAGATTTTGTCTCGCGGCACGTGTTCAATAGCCGCGCAGCGAGACAATATCCGCCGGTCCCTGAGCGAGCGCAGCGAGACGACAGACCCACGAAGAGCGGTAAGCTAAGACCCTCAGGGGCCTGTGGCGCAGTTGGTAGCGCGCCTCGTTCGCATCGAGGAGGTCAGGGGTTCAATTCCCCTCAGGTCCACCGTGTGAAGAATTATTGGAACACTCGACATGACAGTGACTGGTCACTGAGTTTGTCGAAGTGTCCGGTCTTTTCGTTATCGCGAACGGCTCCGCGAGTCAGATGCTAGCTCGCTCCTTTTAGATAGCGGAGGGTATCTCCGTGCGGCAGAGTGGTCTGGCCTTTAGACGTGGGTTGAAGCGGAGTTGCTGGTGACGAACGAAGCAGACGTGAAGAAGCGACGGGGTTGATCACCTGCGAGCGATAGCCGTCAGCTCATTCAGGGACTGGTGGAGTGTGCTGCCGTTGATGCTTAGTGCTGAGGCGGCTCGGGAACGGGTTGTGATCTACAGTTGTGATTCTTGAAATCAACGTTGATTAGTATTTGGACATGCCTAGATTGACTGCACCGGAAACCGCCAAACGGCTCGGTGTGAAAGTTGAGACGGTGTACTCGTACGTCAGTCGTGGTGTGTTGAGCGCTGAGCAACAGCCGGGCGCGCGGCGCAGCACATTTGACCCGGTCGAGGTCGAAGAACTGGCGCGGCGTGGTCGGCCGAGGCGCAGCAGTCGGCCCGCTGCGCTCGATCTGGTGGTCGAGACGGAGCTGACCACAATCGTGGCGCAACGCCCGCGGTATCGGGGCGTCGATGCTTGTGAGTTGGCGCGCACGAGCCCATTCGAGGCGGTTGCGCGGTCGCTCTGGCTCGGCGTCGACGCAGATTCGTTCACACCATGGCAGCCCTACCCGGTGGAACTCCCCGGCACACTCACAGAGGCGCGGGACCGGATGCGCGCCACAGTGGTGTTCGCGTCGGCAGCAGAGACACACCGGGCCGAGTTGTCACCGTCGCTGGTGGTCGCGCACGCGCAACGCCTGATCGCGAGCCTCGCCAGCTCACTCGCTACCTCTCAGCCGGGCGTCGTGCCACACCTCGACCTCGCCCGCGGTTCGGCACCGATCCCGGATAGTCTCGCAGGGAGGCTGTGGGCGAGCATTGCGGGGCCGCACCGCGCACCGGGCATGGTGACCGCGCTGAACGGGGCTCTGGTGTTGCTGGCCGATCACGAACTCTCATCCTCGACCATGACTGCTCGGGTCGCCGCATCGACGCGGGCCGACCCGTTCTCAGTGGTGCTCGCTGGCCTCGGCGCAATTGCTGGCCCGCTGCACGCCGGAGCCAGCTCAGTTGTGCACGCCATGATTCTTGATGCTCAGGCCCATGGCGTGGAAGCGGCTCTGCGGGCCACGATGGGCAGACGCGGTCCATTACCGGGCTTTGGTCACCCGCTCTACCCGGAGGGTGACCCACGGGCGGCCGTGCTCCTCGACTTACTCGCTGAAGCAACCCCAGACGCACTCGTTCTCCGTGTCGCCCGAGAGCTGGCGGCGGCGGTTGATCGGCGGACGCATTTACCACCCAATATTGACTTCGCTTTGGGCGTGTTCTCCACCCTTGCCAAGTTACCCGCGACGGCAGGCGAGACGGTGTTTACGATCGCTCGCACTGCCGGATGGATCGCTCACGCGCTTGAAGAATACGCCGAGCGACCGCTGAGGTTCCGCGCTCGCGCACATCCTCGTACGCCGAATCATTCTTGACGATAATCAACATTGATTATCTAGTGAGCTGGGCTCACTATGAGCTACATGGACGTTTCATTCTCCGACCACTTGACTCGCATGTGGGAGGCTACCGGCACCCTTGACCCCACCGCGCAACAGACCCTCGACGCAGTAACGTTTACGGGGCCGCGCGTGGTGTTGCCCTCAGCGTTCGATGTGACGGGGCTGGCCACAAGTGCTGTTGCCGCCGCGATGCTGGCCGCTGCGCAGCTGCATGCGGCTCGGCGTTCAGCGAACCTCGCCCCCGTCGCGCTCGACAGCACCGAAGCGTGCGCCGCATTCCGGGCCGAATCGTTGTTCACGCCGATCGGGTGGGAGTTACCACCGCTGTGGGACTCGATCGCAGGCAACTTTCGCACCGCTGACGGTTGGATCAGGCTACACACCAACTACGCCCACCATCGCACCGTCATACATGAGCTGCTTGGCGCGAAGGATCGCGAGGGTGTGAAGGCGGCAGTGGCCGATCGCTCCGCCAATGAGATCGAGAGCGCGATCATCGCCGCGGGCGGCGTGGCTGCCGTCATGCACACTCGCACCGAGTGGCTTGCCTCACCTGCAGGCCAGGCTAGCCTCGACGCCCCGCTGTTCACGATCGAGGAACGCGGCAGCGCCGCACCGACCGGCTGGGCGAACACGCTTGCGCCGCTGCCGTTCAGTGGTGTTCGGGTGCTCGATCTCACCCGAGTCATTGCGGGGCCAGTGTGCACCAAGTTTCTCGCCGCCTACGGTGCCGACGTGTTGCGCATCGACCCGCCCGGCTTCGAGGAGGTAGCCTCACTGCTGCCCGAGACCACAGTCGGCAAGCGCACCACCGCCGTTGACTTCACCACCCCCGAGGGGCGCGCAACGTTCGAGGATCTCATGACGGCTGCCGACGTGATCGTGGTTGGCTACCGACCCAACGCGCTGGCGAAGTACGGCTATGACGACGCGCAGCTTGCCACACTGAATCCCACCCTGATTACCGCCCGATTTGACGCTTACGGCTGGGAGGGTCCGTGGCAAAACCGGCGTGGCTTCGACAGCCTCGTGCAGATGAGCTGCGGAATCGCGGCTGACGGTGCGGCAGCTTACGACCGTGATGAGCCGACCCCGCTCCCGGTCCAGGCACTGGACCACGCGACCGGCTGGCTCCTGGCCGCGACCATCGCCCGCGCACTTACCCGCCAGCTCACCGACAACGTTGCTACGCACATCAAAGGGTCGCTCATTGGTTCGGCGAACTTGCTCTACAGCATGACGCCACCCGAGCTCCCACTGAGAGCCGCCAAACAACCCCCGGTCCAACTGGAAGACACCCCTACCGAGTGGGGACCCGCACGGCGTGTACCAATCTCTGGGAACATCGAGGGCCTGCGTCCTGAGTGGACACAACCTGCCGGTCAGCTCGGGCGTCATTCCGCATGCTGGGAGAATCGCGACATTCCGGCAGCCAGTCACTGAATACTGAGTTCTCAGATGGCACCGAGTACGTTCTTGTGCGAACGGGGGTGCGCGTGCATGCAGATGTGGTTTCAGAAATCGTTGATTTGATGCGGTTTTCTGCCATGCCGCGCAGGGGTGGCGTGAGTTCAAGCCCCTCCTGTCCGTCCTTATCGCCAGTGGTTTCGGTTCGGGTGATCGGGTCGCAGTGATCTCGCCGGCATTTGCCGCACCGGCGGTCTCAATTGCGCTGCACGAGCAGGCGATGCACACTGAGTAATCCGCTTCCGCGTCATCCTCCGAGAAAGAAGATGAGAACTTCGAGGCGAAACAGAGTGGTCAAGATCTCGAGCAGCGCCTTCAGTAGGCTGAGTTCTGTGAGCGGAATAAAGCAGCTGGCGCGACTGATCGTCTGGGCTGGCCTGACTGCGGCAAGCGCGTTGCACGCCATCTGGGCCTCCGGGTCTGCGTGGCCCGCGAAGAACTCGAAGCAACTCGCCGAAGCAGTTGTCGGGAATGCAAACGTTGTGCCCGACAAGCGAGCAACATGGGTGGTTTCCGGTGCGGCCCTTGTTGGCGGCGCCGTTGCCGCCGGCGGACTTGGCGAAGGCAGAACGGCGATCGGGATACGGCGGCTGATCGGAGGAGGGCTCTTGGCTCGAGCGGTGTTTGGCGGAAACGCAGCCCTTTCGATACTCGGGCTCCCGCCGGCGGGTCAACGCTTTCAGGATCTCGACCGGCGCTGGTATCGACCACTCTTCGGTGTGCTGGGCCTGGCTGCCCTGATTGGCGCGAAAAAGTAGCACGGTAGCCCGGTAGCGCGACAAGACCCGCAGACGCTTCCGAGCGCTCGGCGGCGAGTCGCGCCACGGCCGTCAGTGCGTGCTTGGATAGAAGCGTGACTGAACCCGACCGCTTTGCCCCGGTGATCGTGATTGGTGCGGGGCAAGCCGGCCTCTCAGCCGGATTTCACCTCGCGCGACGAGCGGAAAGGGAGCCGGCGCTGGCCGGGTTTGTCATCTTCGACGCCGACGCCGCGCCGGGCGGTGCGTGGCAACACCGTTGGGAATCGTTGACGATGGAAACCGTCAACGGCATTTTCGATTTACCCGGGTTCCCCAAGCCGCCGATCGATGCATCCGAACCCAGTCGCGATGCGATCCCCAGGTATTTCGCGGCGTTTGAGGATGCCATGCACTTGCCGATTCTTCGCCCGGTCACGGTAACCAGTGTGCGCCGCGCTGACGATGACTCGCACGGTGATTTGCTTGTGGAAACCACGATTGGCCGGTGGCGCACCCGTGCAATCATCAACGCAACCGGAACCTGGAACAACCCCGTTCTCCCCCACTACCCGGGCCAGGAGACCTTCACCGGTCGGCAGCTGCACACGCGCGACTACGTCAACCTCGAAGAATTCGCGGGCCAGCAGGTCGCGGTTGTTGGTGGCGGTATCTCGGCGGTGCAGCAGCTCGAGGAGATCTCACGCGTCGCGAAAACACACTGGTACACGCGCCGGGAGCCAGTTTTTCACGAGGGCGGATTCACACCCGAAGTCGAAGGCCGCGAGGTTATCAAGAAGGTCACTGCGGCGGCCGAAGCTGGCGAACCGACCGGCAGTATCGTCTCGTACACGGGCCTCGGCTGGAGTCCATACGCGATCGCGGCGCGCGATCGGGGTGCGCTTGAGCGGCATCCGATGTTCACTGCGATCGAGCCGACCGGGGTCCGTGAAGCGGATGGCTCGTTCACGCCAATCGACACGATCTTGTGGGCGACGGGTTTTCGCCCCGACCTGGCGCACCTTGAGCCCTTGCATTTGCGCAATGAACGTGGCGGCATCACGGTGCACGGCACAGAGGTCGTTGCGGACCCGCGCGTTCACCTCATCGGGTTTGGCCCGTCGCAATCAACCGTCGGCGCAAACCGCGCCGGCCGCGCCGCCGCTGGCCGAATCGCTGCGTTGCTGGCGCAGTGACCAGCCCGGCCGCCAAGTTACTTCACGATCGGAATACCGGTTGCTTTCGCTGCCGAGTCCACTGACCCGAGGTTCGTGATGTTCGTGATTCCGGCTTGCTGCATGAGCGCCATAGCCTGGGCCGAGCGGTTACCCGAGCGGCAGTAGACGAAGTACTCAGCGTCGGGGTCAAGGCTTGGGATCGCGGCGGCAAGCTGGCCACCGTTGAGGTCGAGCAGTTCTGCGCCCTCAAGGTGGCCACCGGCGTATTCCGCGGGCGTGCGCACGTCGATCACGATCGCGTCGGCACTGACGGTGACGGTGGGCTCAGCTGGCGTCGAGGCGCATGCCGTGGCCGTCAGCATGAGTGCGAACAGTGCCGCGGGGATGAGGAGGAGTCGCTTAATCGCCTTAAACATCAACGTGATTCTTTCGGTGTGGTGGAGAGAGATGGATTACCTCGGTGGTGGGGCTAGCCGTTGCGAGCAGCCGGAGGCAGACTCACTGCGGTGTTGACAGCACACGTGTCACCCGGGCAGTACTGAGGTGGAGTTTTGCTGAAGAGCTTTTGTAGCGAGCATCCGACACAAATACCGAACGCGGCTTCAAAAAAGAGCAGTGTCAGACACAACCCGCACAGCACAAACGTGAGGGCGGTCGGCATCTGGAGGAGCCCCATCCCCGCGCACGAGATCGCAGCGAGGAGCAACCCCAGCGACCAGGCGAACACCTTTTGCGGAGCACCAACCCATTCGGGTTGTTGGCGGGACACGATCAATCGGCCAAGTGCGATGGAGGGCGACCAACGATCACCGACGAAAAGACGCAGGGTCATGTCGATCAGGAAGAACATGCCGAACGGTTGCAGCGGCTGCGTTGATCCCGTGTGCAAGGCAAAGCCGAATGCGACGGCACCGACCAGGAAGAGGAGCCCAGCCGCGGCTCGCACCGCGCGTTCGTTGATGACGGGTACGTCGTACCCGGAAACCCATTGCCCGACGATTGGGGTGTCAGTTGCGCTTGGCATCATTCAAACAGCGTCTTCAGCCGGGCCCACAGAGCGGGTTAGCTGTCGCAGTGGCAGCGATCGGCTTCGGCAACGCCCGCCAGGGCCTCGTCAATGTGCTGACCACAGCCAGCCCAGGTTGCTTTGCCGCAGTTTTCGCAAGTTACGCGTGCACACATGATGGTTATCCTTTGCTGTTTGGGGAGTTTTGTTAGATTTTGGCGCCGTCGGGGAACTCACCGTTTTGTTGCGCGGCGAGTTGCTTGCGCACATCGTCCATGTCGAGCGCACGCACATCGGCGATGAGCTTTTCAAAGACTGGTGCGGGCAGCGCTCCCGGTTGCGAGAAAACGATGATGCCGTCGCGAAAGACCATGAGCGTCGGAATCGAGGTGATCCGGAAACCCGATGCGAGTTGCCGTTCTGCCTCGGTGTCGACCTTGCCGAAAACGATGTCTTCGTGCTGCTCGCTCGCAGTTTCAAACACTGGCGCGAATGCACGGCACGGGCCGCACCATTCTGCCCAAAAGTCGACGAACACGATACCGTCGCCGGATACCGCTTGTTCGAAGTTGTCGAAGGTCAATTCTTTCGTGGCCATGCTTCTAGCATACCCCTGGGGGTATGCTTTGTCGAGTTGGCTTGCGGCCGTGCTGCTTGCGCCGGCTCCCCGAAGCGCACGTGGGGCGCAACCTCTCTGGAAAGCTGAGGATCGTCTGTAAATGCATAGAAGATTCTTACGAATGTCAGAGGTGCATGTTTGAATGAAGTATGTCATTTATCTCCGAACTGCAACAGCACCTTGAACCGGTGTTTGGTGCGTTCGATGCGGAAATGACAGCCGAACAACTCCCCTCGGTGGTGACCTCGTGGGAGGGTGACCGGTTGCTTGCGGTCATGCGTGAGAACGACAAGGCCATCCGCGCCCTGCAACTGGTAAACACGGTGCTGACCGGTGCGATCGCCGCCCGTTCAACCCGGGAGTTGGGACATGATGGCCTGGCACAGAAGGAAGGGTTCCGAAACCCGGAAGCGCTCATCCAGTCCATCACCGGCACTTCCCGCACAGAAGCAGCCCGGCAGACCCGGGTGGGTCGGAGCATGTTCGATGACGCCGTGATCGAGGTGCCGGTGGTGGCACCCGCGACGGATGTTGCAAACGAACCGCCCGTCCCGCCCGTGCCGCCGGTGCGGTGGGATGACCCGCTCCGATACGCCACCGCGGAGCAACTCCTCACAACCGCGCAGCACGATGCGATCCGTCGCGGGCTGGGTGAACCACCCACCGACCCGGGCAACCCTGCATTTGATACCGCAGGTGCGATCAACGCTTGGCGTAACGCGTGTGAACAGCTCGTTGGTGAGGCAGACCGGGTCAGTGTTGAAGAACTCTTCCGCGCCGCACGAACCATTCGTGACATCCTCGACCCGGATGGTGCCCGTGACCGGTACGACAAAGCATTCGAAGCGCGCTCCTTCAAAACCTGGGTCGATGCCGACGGGATCCAACACGCAAAAATCAGGTTCGAACCCCTCGGTGCTGCGGAGTTCACACAAATCCTGAACGCGGTCATGCGTCCCCGTACTGGCGGGCCGCGGTTCGTTGACGCCGAACAGCAGCAGCGAGCGGATGTGTTGCGTGATGACCCGCGCACAAACGAGCAACTCGCCTATGACTTCTTCATGGACACTATCAACAGTGGTGCCCGTGCCGATGTTGAAACCGTGTTCGGGGTGCAGCAAACCGGAGTACGCGTCGTTTCTACCGCACAGGTCGCACTCGACGTTACCGACGTTCTCGAAAACCTCAAGGGGTTCCCCACCACCGCAGGCCACGGTGAACCGAATAGCAGTGAACCGCACGAAAACCCAGCACCAAAACCACCAAGTGTGGGGGTTGGGGTTTTCGAAGACGGTCTCGACAGCCTCCCCGACTGGCTCGTACAACAACGCGTGTGCCTCACCGGCACCGCGAGGCTGAAATTCACCCGTGACGGCGACCCACTCTATGTTGGGCGCACGAGGCGCACCTTCACCCCGAAACAACGCATCGCGATCGCGATCCGTGATGGCGGGTGCATGTGGCACGGTTGTGACCGGCCAGCATCAATGTGCGAAACACACCACATCGACCACTGGCATAACGGTGGCGCAACGGATATTGACCGTGGAATCCTGCTCTGCCGGTACCACCACATGAAACTCCACAACCACGGGTACCGAATCACGAGAAACGAGTCCAGACCGGGGCAACCACCGGGCGAGTTCATCCTGCACCCACCACCAGGACACGGCGAACCAACACCACTGAAACGAAAACTCGCACTCAAATACATCCTCGGCGACCTCAACCCGAAACGCCGCTTCATCGCCGTGGCGTAACAGGCTTCGACAACCACGTTTCACGTCGACTCGCTCATGCTCGCTCAGTACAGGCGACTTCGGCGATCACGCCGCTGACGCGACTCCGCTCACCGACCGAGAAGGAGCCACTTTCCTCCCCGACCGGTCGTTGAGCGAGCCGAAGGCGAGACGAAACGACGAGCCGACGCGCGAAGCGCGACGGCGGACACCAACCTTCTTCCCAACCACTTCTATGGGCTGACACGTTCACTTCGACTCGCTCATGCTCGCCCAGTACAAGCGACTTCGGCGACCACGTCGCTGACGCGGCTCCACTCGACGACCGACGGGGTGCCACACGCGAAGTCACAAAACCACTTTCACAGGGCACCGGCTTGAGCGTAGAGTCAAACCATGCGTATTGACATCGTGGTCACCGATTGGGAGCAAGAATGCTGTGGCGAAGAGGCCACTGTGGGGGAGCGCGCAACGTTCAACATTTACGCTGAAGATCCCACGCTGCCGCAACCTGGCGCCCAATTGACCTCGGGCAACCCACGCTATATCGAAGAGCATCACGGGCAAACGCCGGCGCATGTTCCGCACTACGAGGTCGACGGTATCGTGCAAGAAATTGTCGCTATGACGTACCCTAAAACGATCGATTGGGAAAAGGCCACCGGCACGGGTTCCATCGTGACGGTCGACACGGAACATCCGAAATTCAGACCGCTCGAGCACCTTGATGCCCGAACCGAGCAGGGCGCAAACCAATACGTCGTCACTCTCGAGGTTGACGACGCAATTCAGCTACCGTCATTCGTGGCCTGGGCGAGCCGCGACGACTGAGAGGTCGGCGTTAGCCAGCCGCGCGGCGGGCCAACAATTGGCGCACGCCAGCTTCAATTTCTGCGTCTTCGACCTGTCCCATGCGTGTGAACGCCACGTTCGCACGAGCTCGAGCTGCGGAAGCGGATGCCGCGGGGCGGTCGTGCTGCGCGGCCGGTCGCCGCTGCAACTGCGTCGGCTGCGGGCCCGCGATCTGCGCCGCCCGTGCCTCAAGCGCCTCAGCGCGAGCCGCTGCAATGAGCGCTTCGTGCGCCTGCCCGGCTTCGAAGTGGGCGTGTGCCCGGGTGCCACGCTGGGAGACAAGCTGTTCCGGAACCTGGCGTGGCTCCCAGCCGTATTGACGACGGTCAAAGAGTTCAGCGCGTGCCGCGGCGCGTTCGCGAACACGCTGCGCGGTGACGACCGGTTGGTGCGCTCGTCGGTATTCAGCCCGGCTGACCGCGGCCATCCGCTGCAAAACAAAAACACCAAGCAATGCCACAACAACACCGGGAATCGCGAGTGACCACGCCCGGATACCCGCGAGCGCAAACCCAATACCGATGATGAATATGCCGATGCCAGTCACGGTCGCAACGGTTGCAACCAAACGAACCCGCTGACGCGCTGCGGCCCGCACGAGGGCTGGATCACGCTGCGCAATAGCGGCTTCTTCGGCGGCGAGCCGCTCGGCACGATTCTGCGCTTTTTGGCGACGCTTTGCCTCACGTTGGCGCTCGTATGCCGCACGCGTGGAAAGCTCAACTCGAACGGCCTCGGGAGTCTCGGTTGTTTCGGCCAAGACTCGCAACGCACGATTGAGTCGCACAGCATTCAATTCGGCTGTTTCAGCCTGGTGTCGGCCGTTGAACGACGGCAACAGGTACAACAAGCACAGCAGCACTGCGACGAGCAGAATGACCCCGCCGCCGATTACCGGTGTGTTCATAGCTCCAACGGTAATTCAGCCGATGTGCCATCGGCTGGCGGCTGGCGCGTGTCGTCAGCAATTTCGGCTCCGCCGGCCAATCGGTCGGTCATGGAACCGGAAACATCCTCGCGCGTGAGGGCGAAGGCGAGGTGGTCACGCCAATCGCCATCGATGTGTATGTACTTCGGTCGGTAGCCCTCGTAGCGGAACCCGAGCTTGCGAGCAACACGAACACTCGCCTTGTTTTCTGGCCGCATACAGATCTCGACACGGTGCAAGTCGAGTTCACCGAAGAGCATGTCGGTTACGAGCGCAACCGCGGTTGGTGTGACGCCTTGCCCGGCGACGCGCTCGGCAACCCAGTATCCGATCGTTGCGCTGCGCAACGATCCGCGCTGCACGCCCCACACCGAGAGTTGACCGATCACTTCACCGTGGTATTCGATAACAAACGGGTACAGTTCACCCTCACGGTAGAGCTGCAACTGACGTCGCACCGCGCTACGCAAATCACTGATTGCCGCACCGCCGGGGAGACTTGCCTCCCATGGCGAAAGCCACGCGCGATTGAGTGCAAGTTCGTCTTGCAATGCCCGCACATCACGCGTGCGAACGATGCGCACCGTGACGTCGCCGAAGCTTCGAGCGTTCATGTTTTCCTCAGCCTGCACCCCGCCGATTACAGACCGGCGGCAAACTCCTTGAACCAGGGTCGCAACTCGGGTCCGAGGTCTTCGCGGTCAACGGCCAGTTGCGCGATCGCCTTGATGTAGTCGACCTTGTCGCCGGTGTCGTAGCGTCGTCCACGGAAGACAACACCGCGCACGCCTGGACCATTGGGGTCGGCGGCGAGTGTCTGCAAAGCATCCGTCAACTGGATCTCGCCACCCTTACCGGGTTCGGTGTGCTCGAGAATGTCGAAGATCGTCGACGGCAAAACGTAGCGTCCGATAACTGCGTAGTTCGAGGGCGCGTCTTCTTTCGCGGGCTTTTCGACGAGGCCGTTGACCTTGACGACATCACCCGTTTCGCTCGCGTCGACATCGGCGACACCATAGAGATGGATGTGCTCGGGGTCAACTTCGAGCAACGCAACAATGGCAGCCCCCGTGCGTTCATGCTCGGCGATCATCTCACCCAGCAGCGGGTCACGCTCATCAATGAGGTCATCACCCAAGAGCACAGCAAAAGACGCCGCACCGACGTGCGCTTTCGCGCGGAACACGGCGTGCCCAAGCCCCTTTGGCTCGCCCTGGCGCACATAGTGGATGTCGGCCAAATCGGATGATTCCACAACGCGGCTGAGCTTGGCCTTATCGCCCTTCTCACTGAGCTTGCGCTCAAGCTCCGGCATCGAGTCAAAGTGGTTCGCGATCGTGTTCTTGTTGCGACCGAGAATAACGAGGATGTCGTCGATTCCAGCGGCAACTGCCTCTTCGACAACATATTGCAGGGCCGGCTTATCAACGACCGGGAGCATTTCCTTCGGCGTAGCCTTCGTGGCCGGAAGAAAGCGTGTACCCAGGCCAGCGGCAGGGATAACCGCTTTGATTTGCTTTGCAGACATTCCCCAAGCCTATCGCGAGACGGCGCTTGGCATTCTATGCTGGTGAGCATGTCTGGCGATATCAAACAAGCCAAGCAGAGCGTGCGCGCTCGCGTGCGCCAGGGTCGCATCGAACGTGATGCGGACGCTCGAGCCGAGGCTGAAGCTGCGATCACGATCCGGTTGCACGAACTTGTCGAACGCATCGGCGCAAAAAGCGTCTCGTGCTATTTGTCGACCGCTGCGGAGCCGGGGACGCGCCAGTTTGTCAGCGAAGCGATCGCCCAAGGCGTTCGCGTGTTGCTGCCGGTCGCTCGCGAAGACGGTCTGCTTGATTGGGTTGTGGCCGATGCAAGCGGAACCGAAATTGCCGGCCGTTTCGGCCCTGAGCCTTCTGGTGAGCTACTCGGCCCGATCGCGGTCAACGATGTTGAGCTCATGATCATCCCTGCTGCGGCGGTTGACAACACCGGTATGCGTTTAGGCTGGGGCGGCGGATTCTTCGACAAGACGCTCGACTCGATGCATCCGCGACCGCCGGTTTTTGCCGTGGTTTTCGATGACGAGTTCACCGACGCGGAAGTACCCAGCGACGGCCTCGACCAGCCCGTCACGGGCGTCGTGACCCCATCGCGCACGGTCGTGCTGAATCGTTCGGCCTAGCGTCCTGGCGAACCAGTAAACCGGCGACCGGAACGCTCAATAGTGGGGTGGGCGCTCGCGCAACATTCGGGCGTCGTTTGGGCCTGCTGGCCCGGTATCCGGTGTCGCAGCATCGGATGCGTCACGGGGAAGGATCGTGTCGGCGTCGGCGATTGTGCCCGCAACAGCCGTCAACCGCACGCGTCGACGACCGACACGTTCAATATGCTGCCGAGGTTGTTCCTTCACACATCTATTGTGCACCGGGGCGCATTGGTGGCAGCGGTACGGTCGCATCAAGATCGGTATCAGCAATCGGCGGTGGCGCACCAAGCGTCTCGCCAATGCGCTGCACGACGGCATCCGAATCGCGATAGACATCGAAGGCGTGCACGCGGATGTAGTTCCACCCCAACTGACGCACCGCGTTCGGGCGATAGCGCAACCGCTCGCGCAACGACTCGTCTGTTTCTTCGGGCGTCAGATCAATGACGGCAGCTTGCTCGCCGTAACGCGCAACCATCGGGAGTTGACCGCGGTAGTTCATGGTCACGTCAATGCCTCGCGCGCGCAACTTTTGTGCCAGTACGCCGCCGAGCGGGTCGGCGAGCTCATCGAGCATTGGTTGTTCCCGCGAAACGCCAACGTCAGCGAGAATCCGCATGAGCGACGCCGCGCCGTGGGCGAACCGCTCATCTTCGTAACTGGCTGGACGAATCGACGACACGAGTGTGATGGCACGACGAGCACGAGTCGTCGCAATCGCGAGCAACCGCTCACCCCCGGGCAACGACAGCTCGCCGAGGTCGCTGAGTACACGCCCGTGGCGGGTAATGCCGTAGCCGAGCGAGAAAATGACCCGGTCACGAGTTTCGGCGGCGGCCTGCTCGAGCGTCAGCACCGTAAAAGGCTCCGGCCCGCGGCGACGCACAAATTCTGCGAGCGACGCATCCCGCGTTACCGTCTTGGTGACTTCGTGGCGCGTGCGTTCGGCTGTCTTCTCGTTGCCGGCGATGATCATGAGCGAGTCTTCTGGCCTTGTGCGGGCATGGTCGCGCACAAGGGCGAGCACACGTTCGACCTCGGCCTCGGGCGCCTCAACCGTGCCGGACACCGGGTTCGGGGTACCAACTCCCCCATCCACAAACTCGACAGCAAGACTGCCTCGCCCCAAGTACGAACCTGCCCACGGCAGCGACTGGATGCGCCCACCGTAGAAGGCATCATTGATGAGTGCGGCAAGGTCTTCACCACCGGCACGATAACTGCGCGTCAGCTGCAACTCTGGAATCACGTCGGCAAGCGCGTTGTAGACGGATGTATCAAAACGCGATTCCAAGCGAGCTCCGTCCTCTTCGACGTACTCGCTCGAGAACGGAGCGTCAACAGTGAACGGGGTGGGCGCTTGCGTGACGGGGTCGCCAAACGCAACCACGTGTTCTGCCCGTTGCAGTGCCGGGATCGCCTCGAGAATCGACAGTGACGCGGCATCCGCCAGAATGACAGTGTCGAACGAGATCGCTTGCGGAACATCGCCAATCGTGTACGGTGACGCAGCCCACACCGGTGCGAGCTGGCGCACGAGCGTTGGCGCGGCCGCAGAAAGCTGAGTCGCTGTCGAATGCGGGTCGAGGAGCGCCTGCTTCAAGGCAGCTGCTTCTTCGGGGAAGTCAACGATCGCGATTTGCCACTGACGTGCCAGTTGGGCCGCAAGCACCTTGCCGCTGGCGTTGCCGTGCGCTTCATCAACCAACCGGAAGTCTCGCTCAAGTCGCGTGAGCACTTCGGTGTTCGCGCCAAGCAGGGCACGATCTTCGGTCAGTGCGCTCTCGAGCACCGACTGCCACCAGCAATACTCCAGTTCGTCGCGCACGCGCTGCGCCGGAACATGTCGACGCGAGAGATCAGCCAAGAGTGCATCAAGCCCCAGCTTGGAAAGTTCCCCACGCACCTGCGCCCGCTCAACAAGGTTGTCGAAAATGGGTGAATCGTCGCCGAGCCGGCGCAAATATGCGAGCAAATCAGGCAGGCTCAACGATGCAAGTTCGGTCTTCGATCCCAGCGCGGTTTGCAACTGCGCAAGATTGTTTGCGACCGTCTGCGCGGATTCAATGAGCGGATCAATTCCCGCAGGTACCGACGGCAGCGAGCCTTCTTCGGCCGCGCTCTTCCATTGCGCACGCAACGTCTGCGCTTTTTGCAGTTGCTCATGCAAATCAATGTGTGCACCGGGGCGCACGAAGTCTTTTGCGAGCTTCCGCAAGCGCTGCCGCACCGCAAAGGATTGCCCGTCGGATTCGGCGCGCGTCCCTGTTGCACGAATCAGTTCACCCAGTGGGCGCTCAAAAACCGTCGGCGAGAAGACATCGAGTGATGATCGAACTCCGTCAAGCAAACGCAACTGGCTTGACAGCTCGATGAGCGACTGGAACGGATGCAGCCGAGTTTGTCCGATCGTGTTGTACGCCTGCTCAAGCAGCGCCGGCACGTCGTGTCGCGCCAACCGTGCAGCCAGGTCGCGGGCGGCCTGTGCTGCCTCGATCGAGGCGAAGCTCACCCCATACCAGGGCGAGTCGTCAGGGCCAGTCTCGAACTCTCCCAGATTTGCTGCTTCAACGAGCAATTCGGCGGCGTGCTGGCGACCGTTTGCAAGCGCCGCGATTGACTCGGGCGACAGACGCGCTGTCGTGCGCGGTGCCGCCGGATACGCCGCAAGCGCGGTGAGCACCCGAACAGCGTCGAGTACGGAAGCCTCCGCGCCTGGGCGTGTTCTTACCAGCGCAGCCGAATAGTTACGCAGAAGTGTGCGCAATCGCACGAGCGCGTCGTCAATGTCGGCGACGTCGGGTGGGACGGTTGCTTCGTTGCGCGAAATTGAGCGGATGAAATCGGCCCGCGCGTTCGACCCAAGCACACCGAGGCCTGCGAGCCCCACGGCCGCGAACCGGTGCCGAATCGCGTCAAGCGTTGAACGGCGCCCCGAAACGACGAGCACACGCTTGCCCTGGTGCACGAGCGCACCGATCGCGTTGATGATTGTCTGCGTGCCACCTGTGCCGGGGAGCACATGCACGGCGATCGTGTGGCCCGCCTGCACACGCGCGAGCACGTCTTCTTGCTCGGTGTCGGCATCGAGGACAAACGTGTCGGCTGCGGGCGAGCGATCATCCGCGCTGCTGAGCGTTAGCTCGCCCTGGTTCTTGTGCAGGGCATTTACGGCATCCGCTTCGCCCTCGAGTGCAGCAAGCACCCGGGTTGGGGTCGGTTCAACGAGCGCGGCAAGCCGATCGCCGACAGACGTGAACGTCGAGATCAGCAGGCGTGATGTTGCCGTGACGCCGGGCACTCCCTGCAGCTTGAGTCGCAAGAATTCGATGACCGCATTCGGGCTGAAAACACCGTTCTCGTATGCCCGCGCGGCCAGTTCGATCGGGTCAACGTGCACACCAAATTCGGCTTCCAGCAGTGAAATCAGTGCGGGGTTTGCAGTGAAAGCACCCGTGAGGGTGAGCTCGACGTCGTTGTGTCGGCGGCGCATGCGCAACTGACGGGTGAGAATTGGGCCCGAGAATGTGTCGGCATCTTTTGCGTACGAGACGAGACCCAGCGCGAGAGCCACGGCATCAATGCCTCGAACGGCCGCGAGTTCAGTGTGTTTTGCCGCAAGCCGATCGGCACCGCGGCGTGCGCCGTGCAGACTCACTTCGTCACGGAACAGGTTTGACAGCAGTGTCGGCTGCCCCGTGAGCAATTGCGGCAGACTCGATGGATGCGCCGTCGAGAGATCGATCGTGGCGTTATTCGATTCGTCAAAACTCGAAAGCGTTGAGGCGCCACCAATCTCGCTGAGTTTGGCCTGGAGCTCGGCAACACGCTCACTGATGTGTGGCTCGGATGCGTCGGCCGCGTCGCCAATCTCGGATGCTTCTTGCGGCGCAACGTGCTTCGCACCGCGCAATCCCCGACGTCCCATTCATTCAGCGTAATCGGCGCGGCTGTGCACAACGGCAGCGACGCACAACAACCCCGAAAACCCGCGTCATTACACAACCCACAATTAGATTTTCGACAAACTTGTACACAATCGCTCTCGTCGACAAGCACGTTTCCGGCGATCTGACACAGACTCACACCATGACATACACATTTGACACAGTTTCAACTCCGCTCGGTAACGCAATTGCCGTCTTCAGTGACGCCGGTTTGGTGAGTTTTTCGGTGGCCGCAAAAGAATTGCCGTCGGCGCTGCATGAGCTTCCGGGCTTGAGCTCCCGACTCGGTGAGCACCTCGAGCATGACCCTGGCGCGGCGGCAGGAATCGCGCAAGTGCTTGAACGGTATTTCGCTGGCGAGGATGTTTCGTTTAGCGACGAGATTATTTTTGACTTTTCCCATCTCGACGCGCTGACAAAGCGCGTTGTGCAGTTTGTCCTGAGCACCGACCCAGGTGAACAAATCACTTATGGTGAGGTTGCCGCCTCACTTGCATTGCCACGTGCGGGTCGAGCGATCGGCTCAGCGTGCCGGCGCTCGCCCTATTCAATCGTCGTGCCTTTTCAGCGGGTTGTGCGTGCCGACGGAAAACCAAATGCTGATCCCGTCATGGCCGAACAACACGCATACTTGCGTGAACTCGAAAATTCATTTGATGCGAATAGCAGATAACACATTCGGCCCCATTTGCAGCACATTTGTATCGCACCCTTTTGATTCAATATGCTAAAACCATGGCGCGTAAAGTAATTCACCAGCTCGTTGATGATCTCGACGGCACGGTCCTCGAACCCGGCTCAGGCGAAACGGTGCACTTCGCGCTTGATGGCGTGCAGTTCGAAATTGACCTCACGGCCGCAAACGCTGCTGAGTTGCGCGCCGCGCTTGAGCCCTATCGGGCTGTCGCTCGCAAGGCCACCCGTGGTTCTCGCGGTTCAGGCAGGCCGGCCCGCGATCCGCGCATTGCGGAAATCCGTGCGTGGGCCCACGAAGAGGGCTTGACGGTTTCGAGCCGCGGGCGCATTCCTGAGCCGATCGTTGAAGCGTACGACGCCGCCCACTAAGCAGCATCCGATTCAGCGCGCTCTAGACTAAGAAGCGCGCTCTTTCGCGTTCCGCCCCCGTAGCTCAGCTGGATAGAGCAGCCCTCTCCTAAAGGGCAGGTCGCAGGTTCGAATCCTGTCGAGGGCACCCAGACCACAGCGCGTGTGGCCCCGCAAATGGCTTAGCCGACGTTGTTGTACAGCCAGTTGAGCGGGTTGACGAGCGCACCGTTGATGCGAAGCTCGAAGTGCAAGTGTGGGCCTTGCGAAGCGCCGGTGTTACCCGAGTTTCCGACGAATTGACCGGCCGAAACGTAGTCGCCAACACTGACGCCATAGCTGCTCATGTGCGCATACAACGACGTGACCTTCTGCCCGCCGATGTAGTGCTCAATCACAACGTGGTTACCGAAACCGCCGTGGTAGTAAACGGCGGTGACAACACCTTCTGCGATCGAGTAGAGCGGCTCGTAGGAAGCTGCGAAGTCAACACCTTCGTGCATGCGGCCCCAACGGTAACCGTATTCGCTCGTGATCGAGGGGCCACGAAGTGTCGGCCAGGTCACGCTGCCGGTTCCGCTGAGCGAGGATGCACTCGCCGATGCGAGCATCGCTGGGCTTGAACCACTCTGCTCAAGCGCGGCCAACAGTGCCAGGCGCTGCCGCTCGGCCTCAGCCTCACGCTCAGCCTGACGCTTTGCCTCTTCGATTTCACCAGCGGATGTTGCCGAGAGCGAATTGCGCTCGAGTTCTGCATCGTTGACGGTTGATGCAACAACAAGTTCTTGGGGCTGTGCTTCGGTGGCTTCTTCAACCGCAGCCACAGGAGCGGGCGCGGGAGCTGCTGCACCGGCAAACGCCGGAAGGATGATCGCGGTGGCAAATGCACCGACAAGACCGAGGATGCTGACCGTCTTTACCGGTCCAACAAGACTGCGGCGACGACGAGCGCGTCGCGTCGGTGCGGCTGCGGGGGTCGCCACTGTTGAGTTTTGCTCATTCAAAGCGATATCACGGGCCAAACGAATTCCTCCAGCACCTCTGCGCTTCTGGCGCCGGCTCTACGGGTATTTCGGGTTTGCGACCGTTGGAAATTTGCCGCAAAAAACCTACGTAAACTTCGAGCCATCGAGGTGATCTCCGTAGGTGCAATAACAGAGGGCTGTTTCTTGCACTTACGACGCTACCGGATAGATAACGTTCATGTCACGCTGAGCACCTGACAGTTTCCTGACTATCCGGAAAGCGCTTTCTTAACTCGTGCTTGTCGCGCGACTGTCGTCAACAAGAAAGACGTGCGACGCGAGCTCTACTGGCAGCTCCAGACCGTCTTGCGTGCCATCCATCTCGATCAGAACATAGCCATCGTTGTACGAAAACGAACCCTCGCGGCCAGGCACAACAAGGGATTCACGCAATTGGGACAAGAGTTCAGGATCAACCTGAGCCGCCTCAGCAAGTCGACGCACCGTGCCGCGAATGGGCTGACCGCCGCCAGCATCAAGCTTGGCCACAACACCGATGACACCCTCGTCGAACGCGCGCTCAATGCCCGCGACGCCCAGCTCATCAAGCCCGGGGATCGGGTTTCCGTAGGGCGACTCGGTCGGATTTCCCAGCAATTCCACAAGTCGGCGCTCGACGCGCTCACTCATAACGTGTTCCCAGCGGCATGCTTCGTCGTGAACGTAGGCCCAATCGAGCCCAATCACATCACTCAGCAACCGCTCAGCGAGGCGGTGCTTGCGCATGACGTCAACCGACTTTCGTCGACCCGAATCCGTCAGCTCCAGGCGACGATCAGCTGAAACAACAACCAAGCCGTCACGTTCCATACGTCCGATTGTTTGTGACACTGTCGGCCCGGAGTGCCCCAGACGCTCGGAGATGCGGGCCCGAAGTGGAACGATGTTCTCTTCTTCAAGCTCGAGAATCGTGCGCAGGTACATTTCTGTGGTGTCGATCAGATCAGTCATTGTGCTCTCTCTCGCATGTATGACACCAGACTACAGTCGGTTTTAGCGCGGCGGCTCGACGCGTTAAGATCGAAACTATGGCGCTCGAGATCCCCCAAGACTTGCTTCCCGTTGATGGCCGATTCGGCTGCGGCCCCTCGAAGGTTCGCAGCGAACAAATTGCTGCGCTCGCTGCGGCTGGCCCGAGCCTGCTCGGCACGTCTCACCGCCAGGCGCCGGTGAAGAATCTCGTCGGCAGCGTCCGCGAGGGCTTGGCGAGCCTGTTCGAATTGCCCGACGGTTACGAAATCGTGCTCGGCAACGGTGGTTCGACCGCATTTTGGGATGCCGCAGCGTTCGGTCTCATTTCGCAGCGTGCGCAAAACCTCACGTTCGGTGAGTTCGGCTCGAAGTTCGCAGCCGCCGCAGCCGCCCCGTGGCTGAGTGCCCCTGATGTTCGTAAAGCAGAGCCTGGCACGGCCGCTCGCCCTGAAATCGTCGAGGGTGTTGACGTGTATGCGTGGCCACAAAACGAAACCTCAACCGGTGTGAGCGCCCCCGTTGAGCGTGTCGCCGCCGACGGTGCACTGACGGTTATCGACGCGACGAGCGCAGCGGGCGGCATGGCCGTTGATATCTCGCAAGCGGATGTCTATTACTTCGCACCGCAGAAGAACCTCGGTTCTGACGGTGGACTGTGGTTTGCGGCGGTATCGCCTGCCGCGATCGAGCGGATCGAGCAGCTTGCGGCATCCGATCGGTATATTCCCGAGTTCTTGAGTCTCAAAAACGCACTCGATAACTCACGATTGAACCAGACGCTCAACACCCCCGCACTTTCAACACTCGTGCTGCTTGATTCGCAATTGCAGTGGATCAACTCGCAGGGCGGCTTGAGTTTTGCTGCGGGCCGTACTGCGGAGTCTTCGGGTGCGCTCTACGAATGGGCCGAAGCGTCAAGCGTGGCAACCCCGTTCGTGACCAACCCCGCTGATCGTTCACCGGTTGTTGTCACGATCGACTTTGACGAGTCGATCAACGCGGCCGAGATCGCCAAGACCCTGCGCGCCAACGGCATCGTCGACACCGAGCCGTACCGCAAGCTTGGCCGCAACCAATTGCGTGTGGCAACGTTCGTTTCGATCGACCCGGACGATGTGCGTCAATTGATTCGCTCGATCGACTACGTGCTCGAAAACAGCTAAACGCAACGACGTCTGGGTCCCCGTGACCCAAGCGACGCCAACGGTCGTCACTGCAGAGCCACCACGCTCGCCATTGCACCCACGAGAGCGCTCAGCGAATGCGGCGTGAACTACTCTTCTTCGTCAGACGATTCCGGCTCGAACTGTTCCGGCTCGAACGCGTCGGGGTCGAGTTCGTCGATGTCAACGCCGTCAAGATCGCCCGAGTGCAAACGCGCGGCATCGGGGTCATCGGCGTCTTCATCGTCGTCTTGCGGGTCATACTCGTTGTCGTCTTCGTCGTCGCTGTTGACGTCATCAAAGTCGACACCGTCGAGATCCACACCATCAAGATCGTCGTCATCAAGATCGTCGTCATCAAGATCGATGTCGTCAAGATCGTCGTCATCAAGATCGACGTCTTCGTCAGCAACGCCAGCAGCTTCTTCACCGGAATCATCGGATGCCGAGGCCAACGCCGCCTCAGCCGCGGCAGCTTTTTGGGCTGCCCGGAACTCGGCCAATCGTTGAGCCCAAGGAACCCAATCCGGCGCCAACAGTGCACCCTCACCCGGCAGCAGCTCAGCTTCGAGAATCGTCACATCGTCTTCGCCGACTTTGGCGGCAAAGACAGTCCATGACCAACCGGGGTAGCCCAGCAGCTTCGGCGCAAAGCGCAGTGTCATGACACCGTCTTCGCCAACTTCGAAGTCGACGAAGTCCCCGATGGTCTCTTCGGGGGTGAACTCTGCAAGCGCTGCGCGCGCGAGCACGGTTACGCCTGGAAAGACGTCTTCGGGGTTGGCGGCCGGCTCAGGCGTCGAGTTCATCGGCGACCTTACGCAGCACGGC
>CAZTUC010000023.1:25559-36321 GCA_964616805.1 uncultured Microbacterium sp.
GCGACCTTGCGCGCGTTCGCGTTCGACGGGTAGTGTCCGCGACGCAGGTCTGCTCCGACATCATCGAGCAGCTTCACAACGTCTTCGACGATGATGGCCATGTCGTCGGCCGGCTTGCGCTTGGCGTTGCGCTGCTGGCGCGACAGGCTGACGGGCGCCTCAAGCACCCGAACCGAAAGTGCCTGCAGGCCCCGCTTGCCGTCGGCGACACCAAATTCGAGGCGGGTGCCTGCTTTGATCGCTGCGCCTGCGGGAACCGCCGAGGCGTGCAGAAAGACATCCTCGCCTTCATCCGATTGGATAAAGCCGAAGCCTTTTTCTTCGTCGTAGAACCTGACTTTGCCGGTTGGCATGCGAAACCTCTTCAAAAAACTCCGCACTCGAAAGGCACGAGTGCATGCGAATACGCTTCTCTAGCCTACCGGTCGCGGCAGACACGCCAGCAGGATTCGGCCTAAGCTGGTTCAGTGAGCAACAGCGCAGAGCCAACCAACTCCCCCGACGAGACGCCACAACCGGCGCCACTTGATCGTTTCTTGTCACTGGGTGCGCTCGGCATTGTCGTGCTGGCAATCGTGTGCTTCCTCGCGATCATCGTCGGTACCTGGCTGGGCAATATGACACAGGAAGACTTCCAGAGTGGTTTCTGGCCGGTCGTGAGCGCTATCCCGCTGTATGGTTTGCCGATTGCGTTTGTCATGCTCTTGGTTGTTATTTTTCGCGGCTTCGCCCGTAACGGTCGCAAAAAATAGTTCATGAGCGCCCGCGCGGTCGTCGCAACCCTTGCTGGCATGTCGGATGCCGAGCTCAGCGAACTGTTCACCCTCCGAAAGCTTGATCCGAGCGCGAGCTGGCACGATGCGTTCGACATCGCGGATGCGTTGCTGACCTCCGAAAACATTGCGCTGGCCCTTGCGCTGATGCCTCGTGAACACACCGGTGCGTTGCTGGACGCCGGCGATGGCCCGGTTGCTGCGAGCGCGTTGCCGACGGCCCGCAAACTGGGCCTCGTCGACAGTGAGCATGTGCTGTTCGCTGCCGTGCGCGATGCGCTCGCAACCGGTGGGTACCCGAGAGTCGAGCAGACACCCGACGTTGCATCATCCGCCCACAATGACCCTGACGCGGCCGCACACGCCGCCGAACTGGCGTTCTTGACCGTCACACGCATCGCGGAAATGCTCATTGCCGCTGGCGAGACCCCGTTGGGGCTCATCGGTTCTGGGGCGCTCCGCTCGGTGGAGCGTCGACGCCTCACCGACCTCGGGCTTCCGAGCGAACCCGAAATCATCGACCAGTTGCACCAACTCGCGCTTCGCGGCGGCCTGTTGCAGACAGCATCCGCGGGCGTTGTTCCCACCCACGCGGCCACGCTGTGGCTTGAGAGCTCGTTCACGCAGCGTTGGGGGAGCCTGACCCGCGAGTTGCTCGATTCACTACCCGAAACCCTGCGTGCAGCGCCGATCCCCCAGTGGCCCTTCGTCTTCCCGTGGAACGCGAAATGGCCCGGCGTCTCAACAGACGA
This sequence comes from uncultured Microbacterium sp., assembly GCA_964616805.1. Lineage (GTDB taxonomy): Bacteria > Actinomycetota > Actinomycetes > Actinomycetales > Microbacteriaceae > Microbacterium. The sequence goes on from CAZTUC010000023.1 coordinate 27,085, forward strand.
GCAAACGCGTCTCACCCTCGTTGGCCTGATCGATGCGAATGAGATGTGGACGCCGTGGGCGCAGCATCAACTCAGCGGCGATTTCGATGCGGCAGCCGGCGCGCTTGCCCAATTCGTGCCGCACGAAGTCGATCGTGTTTTTGTGCAACACGATTACACAGTCATGGCCCCCGGCCCCCTGCAACCGCGCTTTGACCTGGCGTTGCGCCGGTTTAGCGAGCGCGAAGCGGGCGGGCACGCATCGAGCTACCGGCTCACTGCCGAGTCGATCACGCGCGGGCTCCAGACGGGCGGCAGCGCCGACGAACTCCTGAGACTGCTCGGTGAGATTTCTCTCAGCGGCATCCCGCAACCGGTCGAGTACCTCATCCACACAACCGCACATCGTCATGGCGCCGTGCAGGTCAGCGTTCATCCAGTGACGGGGACGAGCCTTGTTACAACGAGCGATGCCACCATCATGCAGCACTTGATTGCCGATCGGGCACTGCACGTTTTGGGCTTCAAAACGGAGGGCGCGGGCTTGGTCACCCCTATGTCGCCGAGCAGTACGTATTACGCGTTGCTCGATGCGGGTTACTCTGCTGTGCTGCGTGACGAACTCGAGGCGACATCCGCTACTGCGATCCCTGAGCCGCCGACGAAAGCACACGACGTTACGAAACTGATCGCCGTGTTGCGTGCGGGCGAAAGCGACACGAGCGCGGCCTCGTGGTTGGGTCGCGAACTCGAGTTGGCCGCGCGTGAACGTGCAACCGTTGTGGTCGAGGTTGCCCTCCCCGATGGCACAGCCCGCGAACTCACCTTGCAGGTGAACGCGTTCAGCTCTGGGCGTTTGCGGGGGCTTGATCGGGCCGCCGAGGTCGAACGCACCCTGCCGCTGGCCAGCATTCTTTCCGTACGGGCGTTCTAACCACAGACAGCTTCGATAGAGTGGAGCGTTATGTCTGATGGCCCACTGATCGTTCAGAGCGACCGCACGGTGCTGCTCGAGGTGGCCCACCCTGACGCCGAATCGGCCCGACATGAGCTGGCTGTATTCGCCGAACTTGAGCGGGCACCAGAGCACATCCACACCTATCGCATCACCCGTCTTGGGCTGTGGAATGCACGCGCGGCTGGCCACGACGACGAGCAGATTCTCAGTACCCTCGACAAGTTCTCTCGTTTTCCCGTGCCGGCTTCGGTTGCGCAAGAAGTGCGCGAGAGCATGTCGCGCTACGGCCGACTCGTGATCGAACGAAACGACGAGGGCGAACTGCTGCTGCGTTCAACCGACCGTCCGGTGCTGATGCAGGTTGCCAGCAACAAGCGCATCGCTCCCCTGCTTCTCGGAAAGCGTGACGACGACACGTATGTTGTTGATGCGTGGGCACGCGGGCACATCAAACAAGAGCTTTTGAAAATCGGATGGCCCGCCGACGATCGCGCAGGATACACACCGGGCACACCGCATCCGATCACGCTCGATCAGACCGGTTGGAACATGCGTCAGTACCAGCAAGATGCCGTGACTGCCTTTGCAGAAAAAGGTTCCGGCGTTGTCGTGTTGCCGTGTGGTGCTGGGAAGACAATCGTGGGGGCCGCTGCGATGGCCGCGACGCAAACCACAACCCTCATTTTGGTGACGAACGCTGTTTCTGCTCGGCAATGGCGCGACGAATTGCTTGCCCGCACATCGCTCACAGAAGACGAAATCGGTGAGTATTCTGGGCAGCGCAAAGAGGTGCGCCCGGTCACGATCGCGACCTATCAGATTCTTACGGCGAAGCGAAAAGGCGAGTATGCGCATTTGTCGCTGCTTGATGAGCTCGACTGGGGCCTCATCATTTATGACGAAGTGCACCTCCTGCCGGCCCCCGTGTTCAAGCTGACCGCCGATTTGCAGGCTCGACGACGCATCGGCCTGACCGCAACCCTCGTACGCGAAGACGGCCGCGAGAGCGACGTTTTCAGCCTCATCGGACCGAAACGTTTCGATGCACCGTGGAAGCAAATCGAAGCCCAAGGCTACATTTCGCCAGCAACCTGCATCGAAGTGCGCGTTGACTTGCCACCTGAGGAACGTCTCGAATACGCTGCCGCAACCGACGAAGATCGGTACCGCTTGGCAGCGTCTGCCCCCGCCAAGATCGACGCCGTTCGGGCGATCATTGCACGCCACCCAGACGAGCAAATTCTCGTGATTGGACAGTATCTCGACCAGTTGCAGGTTTTGGCGGATGCTTTGCAGGCCCCGCAAATAACCGGTGCGACGAGTGTTGATGATCGCGAAACGCTCTACAACGAGTTCCGCGCTGGCACGATCAAAGTGCTTGTGGTCTCGAAGGTCGCAAACTTCTCGGTTGATCTTCCTGAGGCGAGCGTCGCAATTCAGGTTTCAGGCTCGTTCGGTTCGCGTCAAGAAGAAGCCCAACGACTCGGACGGCTATTGCGTCCGAAGACATCCGGGCACAGCGCCACGTTCTACACCCTTGTTGCACGCGACACCGTTGACCAAGATTTTGCCCAAAACCGGCAGCGCTTCTTGGCCGAACAGGGCTATGGGTACGCGATCGTCGATGCGGTTGAGCTCACCGGTGACGTACTGTGACCGGGGTAGTCACCGCAGGCATCCGCGGTATTTTCAGAACATTCAGGCGAAACGAGGGCGCTACAAGCGCAATAATAAAGGCATGAACCAACCACGCATCCTCGTCGTCGACGATGAACCAAACATCCGCGATGTGCTTGAAACCGGACTCAAGTTCGCTGGCTTCGACGTGCGTACCATCAAAAACGGCGCAGCCACCATCTCAGCTGTGCTCGAAGAAGAACCCGACCTCATCATTCTTGATGTCATGTTGCCCGACATGAACGGATTCAGCGTCACGAAACGACTGCGCGGCGCAGGCTTTACCGCCCCGATTCTGTTCCTGACCGCAAAAGACGGCACCGACGACAAGATTGAGGGTCTGAACGCTGGCGGCGACGATTACGTCACCAAGCCCTTCAGCATCGACGAGATTGTCGCCCGCGCCCAGGCTATTTTGCGCCGCACGCTCGCAAGCGACGAAGACACTGTCGTTCGCGTCGGCGAGTTGTCGATGGATCAAGACACACACGAAGTTCGTGTTGGCCAAGTACCCATCGAGCTCAGCCCAACGGAATTCAAGCTGCTGCGTTACCTCATGCTCAACCCGAACCGAGTGCTCAGCAAATCGCAAATCCTCGATCACGTGTGGGAATACGACTTCAACGGCGATGCCGGCATCGTCGAAAGCTACATTTCGTATTTGCGCCGCAAGCTCGACCCGTACACAGATGAACCGCTCATCCAGACCAAACGCGGCTTCGGCTACATGCTGAAGGCGGGTAAATAACCGACTTGGCCGAGAGTAGCGGTAGCGACAGCCTGGCACGGTGGTGGCGCAACTTCAGTTTGCGCTCGAAAGTCACGACCGTGTCGGTTATCGTGCTTGCGATCGGGTTGTTCTTGGCGGGGCTTGGCACTGTGCCGTGGTTTCGGCAAGCACTCGTAGACAACCTCGACCAGCAGCTCACCGACCTCGCATCAGGTTCGCTTGCTACCCGGTACTTTGACATCAGCAACGGCACGTCGCCCGATGGTACGGCGCAAATCGTCGCCGAACCAACCACCGATCCGAATGTGCCGCGGCGCAGTGACTACTACGTCGCAGTATTCGACCCCGCCCAGGGGTTCGTTGCAAGCGCCGGCGGTGACGGTTCGTTTGCCGAGCCGATCTGGCCACAACGCATCACAACGGGTGAAGCGGTTGCTCGCGGCACAACGGTTTTCGAGCTGAAAGACGAAAACGGCAAACTATTCCACGCGATTGTTGCCATCCGTCAGTCCAATCCGCCAGCGGGTGCGACATACATCGAGGTTGTCGCAATTCCGTTGCGCAGTATTGACGCGCTCATCCGCACGTACCTGAGTGTTTCCATCCCCGTCGCCATCGCTGCAATCCTGATCGCGGCGCTTCTGAGCCGCTACCTCTTGACGCTCACATTCCGGCGTCTCGACCGGGTTGAGCAAACCGCCCTCGAGATCGCCAATGGCGACTTCAGCCAGCGTTTGAGCGACCAGTCAGCAACCGAGGTCGGCCGGCTGAACCGGGCCTTGAACACCATGCTCGACCGGGTCGACTCATCGCTTGCCGACCGCGACAAAGCGCTCAAGCAAATGCAACGCTTCGTCGGTGACGCAAGCCACGAGCTGCGCACTCCGCTTGTGACGGTGCGCGGTTACGCCGACCTGTATCGCATGGGGGCGATCTCGAGCAGCGAAGATGTCGACAAGGCAATGGAGCGTATCGAAAAAGAGGCGATCCGAATGAGTGTGATGGTCGATGACTTACTTGCGCTCACACGGCTCGACCAAGCTCCCGAGCTCAAGATTGAGCCGCTTGATTTGCGCCCGATCGCACACGACGCGCGTCTTGACGCGCGTGTTGCATCACCCGAGCGTGTCGTAACCCTCATCGATGCTCGCGGCGATGCGTTGAGCGCACAGGACATCAAAGACGCCACCGGCCCGATCCCCATTGCATCGGGTGGTCGCCGCCGGATGCCAGCGCGCCGCTCGAGCTGGTTTCGTCCAAAAGAAAAAGTTGTTCTCCCGACCGCGGATTTGGTGCGGCTTCCCCCGGGTAGTGTGCCCCCAATCGTGTGGGGCGAAGAGCATAAAGTACGCCAGGTCGTCACGAATCTGCTCGGCAACGCGCGCCGCTTCACACCGGATGATTCACCACTGGAAATCACCGTGGGTGTTGATCGTCCCGCCGGTATGGGGTGGATCGCCATTTCTGATCACGGTGAGGGCGTGCCTCCCGAGATTCGCGAGCAGATCTTCCAGCGTTTCTGGCGCTCCGACACCTCACGCGCCCGAGAAACCGGTGGTAGCGGGCTTGGCCTGGCGATTGTGCAGTCGATTGTCAACCACCTGCACGGCACCGTTTCGGTGACTGAAACCCCCGGCGGCGGCGCGACCTTCACGGTTGCGTTGCCACTCGCGCTCGACGCTCCCCCCGCGGTTGAGCCCGAGGTTGAAGACGGCGAAAACACGACAGACACGACACTGTAGCGACGTCCGAGGGCGTAACTTGCCTGCGATAGACTGCGCTCGTCTGATTGATTCTCGCCGCGAAAGCGGCTCAGCCCGTGAACGAGTTTTCATGCCCAACGAAGCATCTGAGCACACCAGTACCGAAGATGCGATGACACAGGCGCCAGTAGCTTCGACCGTCGAGCCCACCCAGCCAATTCCTCCAACAGCGACAGACGGGAAGTCTGGCGCCAGTTGGGGCAAGATTGGCGCGATTGTCACGGGCATCGCGACCGTCATTGGCGCGATCGTGGGCATTTTTCAGATCGTTCCGAGTCTCACGAAAGACACAACGAACTTCTCGCACTTGGCAATCAGTGCCGAGCAGCCCGCAACGGAGTTCACCGAGTGGGCACTTTCCGCCGATGCGGCGCGTGCTGGGGTGCCGGTCGAGCACGGATGCGACGGCCAAACCGAATCGTGGTTAGCGCAAAACGGCCAGCCGTTAGCGCGAAACCTGCTGATCAGCGTGCACAATTCTGCCAGCGAAGGGCCCAAGCTGGCGGTCTCAAACATCCGCTCGACAACGACAGGCGATGCCCAACGCGGTGCCGTGAGCGTTCGAGTAGTGTGCTCAACGAACTCGTCTGCACCCGCCACGATGTACTTCGCGAAGCTGGTTGCCGACGACCCGGCTCAGGAAGCCGTTCACGTACGTCTGCAGCGCGACGCCGGTGCAGTTGGCACGACCGAACTGCCGGTCACCGTCAACGTCGGCCCCGGTGAAGCCGACAAGGTTGCCCTCGAGCTGTTTAGTCGCAATCCGGTTGCGGGAAGCGTCGAGGTGACTGTGACAAGCCGCGGCGAAGAGCGCACGGTTGCCGTTGAGGGAACCGAGTTTGCGATGCCAGCGCTGCTGTTCGGCGGTGAAATGTTCTTGTACATCAGTGACGCTGGCGTCGAGTGCTACCGGGTCGAGGGCGGTGCGCTCATGCAGTGCAGCCTTGACGACATCGATCGAGAACTCAGCCAAATCGGCCAATAGCTCACACAACGTCCGATCCGAGGGGGAACAGCATCATGGACGAATCCGGAAAGAAGCAACTCAAGCGCACAGGCATCATCGCCGCGACAACAATCGGCATTGCCGCACTCGTGATCCCACTCGTGGCTTCAACGCGCGACCGCGACTCATCCGCGGCGACCGTCGAAGTTGAGGCGCCAAAGGCGCTTGCTGCGGTGCCAGCGGATGCCGCAACTGATGAAGAAGCGATAAACGACGAACCGGCAGCACCATTCGCGGCGGCACAGTCTTTCGTGGGTGAGTCCCCCTCATGGCCAACCGACGAGGAAACGGGTGAGACCGACTGGCGCGTGCCGGTTATCGCCCCCTTTGACAAGTTCCCGACCGATCCGAAGCTGCCTGAGCAATCATTCGGATGCTCCCCGGAGCAGCTTGCCTGGCTCGAAGCCTATGCTGAACCCGATAGCGACGATGCGTATGCGTACCGGTATGTTTGGCTCGCAAACCACGCCACAACAGGTGGTTCCGTCGCGATCGAAAACATCCGATTCATCGGAGCGTCAGAACACGCCGTGCCAGTCGTGAACTTCTACTGCCCCAAAGGCGGCGAGGGCGGCGGAGACCCGCAACCAATTGTTGTCAGCAGTGACGGTGCGCCAGCTGTCTGGGGAGAAGGGGTGTTCGCACAAACCGGTTTCGAAATGCACCCTGTTGGCAGCCCGGCGGTCATCAACATCGCACCGGGTGAGGTGTTTAGCGCGCCATTCATCTTCGACGAGACGTTTGATCGCACGATGCGTTGGAGCGGGGATGTCGTGGGCGATATCACCGACAGTGCAGACGATGTTGCCATGCTGATTCCAGGGTTCACATTCGAGCGAGAAGCTGAGAAAGCCTACAGCGTGAGACTCGACTGGTCTGGCAAAGATCACAGTTGCACGACACCGTTCGAACTCAACGACACGAGCTACGACAACTCCTGGGGTGGCGTCACCCGCTATACAAGCACGTGTAGCTTCGCGGAGATTACCGAGTTCCTGCAAGCGCTGTCGGACGAGTACATCGCCCCATAGGCACAAACCCACAATGGGGTGTTCTTGAAAGTTCTCCCCATCGGGTTGTTTTGTGCTGCACGACGGGCACGCTCGGCGTAACGTCGGGTTTTCCAACGAAAGGAAAACTCATGGCAATCTTCTCGGTCGATACCGAAGCCGTCGCTCACGCAACCGCAACCGCTCGTGCAACCGCAGACCGGTTGCAAAGCGAGGCGGCACTGCTGACCGCGCAATTGCGTGACCTACAAGGGTCGTGGCAGGGGTCTGCGGCATCCGCTTTCACCGCGACGTTCGAACAATGGCAAAGCGCATACACGCACGTGGAACAGGCCCTCTTAGCCCTCGGAACCGCGCTCGGGAACGCCGGCAACCTCTATGCCGACGCCGAGCAACTGAACCTGTCGCTCTTTCGATGACCAGACTGTTTCGATGACCGCACAAAATGAAGGAGGCGACCCCCGTGCGGGGATCGCCTCCATTCGAGCGGATGCTTTGGCTTAGAAGCCTTCGCCGCCGGTCGGGTCCATCATGGGAGCCGCCTTCTCAGGCTTGTCTGCCACAACCGCTTCGGTCGTGAGGAACAGACCCGCGATCGAGGCTGCGTTCTGCAGCGCCGAGCGCGTAACCTTTGCCGGGTCGATGATGCCGAACTTGAACATGTCACCGTACTCGCCAGTGGCAGCGTTCAGGCCGTGGCCAACAGGCAGCTCTGAAACCTTAGCGGCAACAACGCCCGGCTCCATGCCAGCGTTGAGCGCGATCTGCTTCAGTGGAGCCTCAATTGCAACGCTGACGATAGCGGCACCGGTTGCCTCGTCACCCTCGAGCTTGAGTGCGCCAAGCGCCTTCTTGCCCGACTGGATGAGGGCAACGCCACCACCGGGCACGATGCCCTCTTCGACGGCCGCCTTCGCGTTCCGAATGGCGTCTTCGATGCGGTGCTTGCGCTCTTTGAGCTCAACCTCGGTTGCCGCGCCAGCCTTGATGACTGCAACGCCACCCGAGAGCTTTGCAAGACGCTCTTGGAGCTTCTCACGGTCGTAGTCGCTGTCGGTGTTTTCGATTTCGCGACGAATCTGCGAAACGCGACCTTCGACTGCTTCCTTGTCGCCGCCACCATCGATGATCGTGGTGTTGTCTTTCGTGACAATAACCTTGCGGGCAGTACCAAGGTCTTCGAGGGTTGCGTTCTCGAGCTTCAGACCAAGCTCATCGGTGATAACCGTTGCACCCGTGAGGATTGCGATGTCCTGCAGCTGAGCCTTGCGGCGCTCGCCGAAGCCCGGAGCCTTGATGGCAACCGACTTGAAGATGCCACGGATCTTGTTCAGCACGAGCGTTGCGAGTGCTTCACCCTCAACATCTTCAGCGATAACGATGAGCTCTTTGCCCGCGTCAAGAACCTTGTTCACAACGGGGACGAGGTCTTTCAGGCTCGAGATCTTCTGGTTTGCCAGCAGAATGTAGGGGTCTTCGAAGACAGCTTCCTGACGCTCAGGGTCAGTCACGAAGTAGGGGTTGAGGTAGCCCTTGTCGAAGGTCATACCGTCGGTGAGCTCAAGCTCGGTGCCGAACGTCTGTGACTCTTCAACGGTGACAACGCCCTCTTTTGTGACCTTGTCGATTGCCTCAGCGATGAGCTGACCAATCTCGGGGTCAGCAGCCGAGATCGACGCCGTTGCTGCGATCTCGTCGGTCGAGGTGATTTCTTTTGCGCTGTCGAGCAGCTCGGCGGTGATTGCGTCAACAGCCTTTTCGATACCGCGACGCAGCGAGATGGGGTCGGCGCCGGCTGCAACGTTGCGCAGACCTTCGCGCACAAGTGCCTGAGCCAGAACGGTGGCCGTCGTCGTGCCGTCACCAGCAACGTCGTCGGTCTTCTTCGCGACCTCTTTTACGAGCTCCGCACCGATCTTCTCGAACGGTTCGTCGAGTTCGATCTCTTTCGCAATCGAAACACCGTCGTTCGTGATCGTGGGGGCGCCCCACTTCTTCTCGAGTACAACGTTGCGACCGCGCGGGCCAAGCGTAACCTTTACTGCGTCGGCCAGCGTGTTGAGGCCGCGCTCGAGGCCGCGACGGGCCTCTTCATCAAAAGCGATGATCTTTGC
>CAZTUC010000024.1:0-35008 GCA_964616805.1 uncultured Microbacterium sp.
CGGCAGAAAGAACCCCTCGGCCAGGAACACCACAAGGCTTCGGCTTTGAAGACGCCAGTACGAGGAGTCTTCGAGAAGCGCTGCAACGGGTGCGAGGAGGTCGTTGATCTCTGCTTCGCGTCGCCCCTGCTCCAGGAAACGGTTCTTCGCCTCCCGCAACTGGTTCTTCAACGTCAGCACCGACAGCGCATCGGATTGCCCGGTGACGTCGGTCGGAATGATGAACGTGAGCTTATCCCCCGCGTTCTCCTGTGCTTTCAGAACCGATTCGAAGTCGAGCGAATCGACGATCCCCTGGGAGTTTCGTTCCATGATCCGGACCCTCTCTGGCGCATCGCGCCTCCCGATATTCGGAAATCAGCGGCATTGCTGCTGCTTCACCAGCCTAGGGCGGGCCTCTGATCAGGCTCTGGATGCGATCCTCGCCGCCGGAGTGTATTGTTAGGCGGTCTTCTGGAACGAGCGGTGCCCCCGGCAGGATTCGAACCTGCGACCAACGGATTAGAAGGCCGTTGCTCTATCCACTGAGCTACGGGGGCCAGTGTCTTAAATCCTACCGTTGCGACGCGTCGGACACATGTTGCCGGTCATTGAGCAGAGACGGCGTGAAGCGAACGCAGACGAAATGCCCGGCCCGACAGAGCCCCCACCTCAGCGGGGCATAGGCTTAACCCATGGCTAATGCATCCACTGACGACCGCCTCGTTTGGATCGATTGCGAAATGACCGGGCTCGACCCGAAGCGCGACGAGCTCATTGAGGTTGCAGCGATCGTCACCGATTTCGAACTGAACCCGCTCGATGGCGGTATGCAGGTTGTTATTCGTCCAAGCGACGCCGCCCGCGAGGGAATGAGTGCGTTTGTCACGGCAATGCACAAGCGTTCCGGTTTACTCACTGAACTCGATGCAGGCACGACGCTCGAAGACGCACAGGCCCAGGTTCTGGCGTACATCAAACAGCACGTACCGCAAGAAGCGAAGGCCCCAATTGCGGGGAACTCGATCGGAACAGATCGGATGTTCCTCGCCGCCTACATGCCGCAGGTAGACGGACACCTGCACTACCGTTCGGTTGACGTTTCGAGTATCAAGGAGCTTGCGCGCCGCTGGTACCCGCGGGTGTTTTTCAACGCGCCCGCAAAGGATGGCGAGCACCGTGCACTGGCCGACATCCTCGAATCGATTCGCGAAATGCAGTACTACCGCAGCGCGGTTTTTGTTCCGTTGCCGGGGCCCACGACCGAAGAATCGAAGGCGTTTTCGCGTGCTTCAGTTTCGTCTTTCGAAGCGGCATGCAGTAAGCTTGCCTAGTTGCCTGAAGCGCTTTGCTGCGGGCGCATGGTGGCTATAGCTCAGCAGGTAGAGCACTGGCTTGTGGTGCCGGGGGTCGCGGGTTCAAGTCCCGTTAGCCACCCCAATTGTCCTGAGTCGCGACATCGTTTACGAACGGTGTCGCGCTCAGGACTTTTTCGTAGGTTTGGGGAGTCTTACCGATAAGCAGGAGTCTGAGCCCAAGGGAAGACGGCTGACTCAGACTGAGGCGACGAAGGCCTGTACGCGCTTCACGGGATTGTCGGAGCGCTCGGCTGGTTCGGGATGCTCGGCGGAGCATCAGAGCATTGCCCTGAGTGTCCCGTCATGTCAGAGGTGCGGATTACGCTGAATCTCGATCCTCCAAGAAAGAGATTTGGCTATGAACGTCTCAGACGAATTGCTGTACCGATCGCGTGTGCGCGGCTGCTTGCTCGGTGGCGCTATTGGTGACGCGCTGGGTGCTCCAGTCGAATTCTGGAACACGCCTCGCATCCTGGAAACGTGTGGTGCCGATGGTGTTACGGAGTACCTCCCGATGCCGGTTGATGGCGAGAGTCGCTTTGGGCTCATCACCGACGACACACAAATGACACTCTTCACGGTGGAGGGCCTGATTCGTGCGGGTGTGCGCACTGACCGCGGACTTGGGTTTACCGTTGCGGTGACGCACCATGCGTACGACCGGTGGCTTGACACACAACGCATGGCAGCCCCCGATGGTGAACGGGATGGGTGGCTCATCAACGAGCAATGGCTGTACGCGCGGCGTGCCCCGGGGAACACGTGTTTGACCGCGCTGATCCAGGCTCGTGCCGGCGAACGTGAGATCCGCAGTTTCGGTGGGAGCGCGAACAATGATTCGAAGGGGTGCGGCGGTGTCATGCGCAGCGCACCTTTCGGCTTGTTCCCCGCAGGTTCAGACCAGAATTTGGCATGGCAGTTTGATGCTGCAGCTGAGGCAGCCGGGTATACGCACGGTCACCCGAGCGGGCAACTTGCGTCTGGAGCATTGGCTGTGCTTATCGGTGCAATCGTTGCCGGACAAACCCTCGATGACGCCGTCTCGATAATGATGCGCCATCTTCTTGCCCACGAAAAGCACGAAGAAACATTTCGGGCGCTCGAAGCTGCGATTGCCGCAGCGGGGGAGGCGCCCAGCGTAAGTGCCGTCGAGGCGCTCGGTGGCGGATGGGTTGCCGAAGAAGCACTTGCCATTGCTGTCTACGCGGCCCTGCAACACCCCGGCCCAGAAGACATGCTCACGGCGCTCTCGCTTGCAGTCACGCACTCGGGTGACAGTGACTCAACCGGAGCCATCTGCGGCAACATTCTCGGGGCCTTGCACGGTGAAACAGCGTTGCCGGTAGAGCTTGCATTCGAGGTTGAAGGCCGTGGCACCATCCTCGAACTCGCGGATGACTTCGTCTACGAGTTCACCCGAGGTGGAGAACTGCATGGAGACGATGGCCCCCACACGCGATGGTCCGCCCGTTATCCGGGGTGGTAACCGGGCGCCGCTTACTCGTAACGCAGTGCTTCGACGGGATCCTTGCCGGCGGCGCGTGCTGCCGGAAGTGTGGCCGCGAGGAACGCGACAAGCATGACCACGAGAATCATGATTCCGACGGAGGCGGGGTCGAAAGCGATCGGTGTCAGGCCGGGAAGATCGGCGAACAAACTCGAAGAGAGCGCTCCGCTGATCCCTGCTCCGACGAGCATTGCCACTGCAGCTCCGAGAAGGCTGCCGAGTAATCCGATGAACACCGCTTCGAGACTGAACAGCGTGAAGACCCGGCCTGAGCTCATTCCCATCGCCTTCATGAGGCCAATCTCGCGTGTGCGTTCTTGCACTGACATGAACAGTGTGTTGACGATGCCGAAGCTTGCGGCGAGCAGCGCGATCGCGGCGAAAGCGTTGAGCACAAGCACGATCGCGTCGATGACGGCCTTGAACGCGCCGAGCTGATCGGCGATTGTGGTTCCGGTGAACCCTGCATCGGTGAGTGCAGTCTTCATCCCCGCGATCTCTTCATCAGTTGCGTCGGCTGCGAACCACACGTTCGCGCTCGCAAAGCGATCTTGCTGCTCTTGGTCGATGCCGGTGTTCTGCAGGCGCCAGAGTTCTTCTGCGAGAGCATCGTTTGGGATGAGGCTCGATCCGATACCGGCGAGTGCCTCTTCGGCAACGCCTTGAACCGTTGCGGTGACGGTGTGCTGCTCACGGAGCCCGTCGCTGATGCCGATCGTCACGCTTTTGCCGAGGGCGTTCTCGTTGGAGGAGAAGCCCAGCGGCTCAACGAACTCGACCGGGATCACCAGTTGCAGTTCATCGCTGTCGTCTCCGAGCTCACCCGCGGCGAGCTGCACTGATTGCCCCGGAATGAGGGTTCCAACCGACGCAACCCACGGTGTTCCATCGCCGGATTGCACGAAGTCGGCGCGAATCGATCGGGTCGGTTGCACACGCAAAACGCCATCGATCTGCTCTAAGTCATCGAGATCCTCGGGCGTCAACACGGTCGCGGCCTGACCGAAGCCACCGGGCCCAGGGCCTTGCGCATTGGTGATGGCGTCAGGGTCGTACTCGGTCGGCCCGCCCGAGCCGGGGAAACCTGCTTGGTCTTGTGCGTCGGAGTTCTTGGTGACGGTGATCACGTCGCTCGCGCCGATTCCGGCGACAGTTGAATCGATGTACCGGTTGATGCCGGTGCCAAGGCCGCTCGTGAGCGTGAGCGTGAAGGCGCCGACGAAGATTGCGAGGATGGTGAGCAGCGTGCGAGTTTTCGAGCGCATCGTGTTCGCGATTGCGCTGCCGATAAGGTCAAGCGTTTTCATGCGCGGTCGCCTTTCGTGCTCGAAGTCGCGGAGTTTGCTGCGGTTGATTCGTCGGAGATGATCCTGCCGTCGCGTATCTGGATGCGTCGGCTGCAACGGGCGGCGAGTTCCTCATCGTGCGTGACGACGACGAGGGTGATGCCGTGGTCGCGGTTGAGAGCGAACAGGATGTCTTCGACAATGGCGCCCGTCTGGGAGTCGAGGTTACCCGTGGGCTCGTCGGCAAAGATCACCCGCGGGTTATTGACGAGCGCTCGGGCGATGACCGCGCGCTGCTTTTGCCCGCCCGAAAGTGCAGTGGCCTTGTTCTTCGCTTTGTCCGCGAGGTCTAGTTGCTCGAGGGCCGCCATGCCTCGGCTGCGGCGCTCGGAGCGTTTCACGCCAGCGATCTTGAGTGGCAGAATGACGTTTTCAAGCACGGTCTGGTTCGCGGTGAGGAAGAACTGCTGGAAAACGAAACCGAATGTGCGGTTTCGGGCGCGATTGAGTCTGCGGCTGCGCATCGTGCTGGTGTCTTCACTGGAGAGAAGCAGGCTCCCGGTGTCTGGGCGATCGAGCAGCGCAAGCAAGTGCATGAGTGTGGATTTGCCCGAACCGCTCTTGCCGATGATGGCGATGCTCTCGCCCTCGTGAATATCAATGGAAACGTCAGTGAGCGCCTGGAAACGGTTCTGTCCGCTGCCATACGACTTCGAGATGTTGCGCGCTTCCAACAGCACCGGGGTGGTGGCCATTCGTGCTCCTAGTCGTCTTGCCTGTGTTGGCTGTTCTGAGCACTGTCTAGATCAGCCATGAAGTTTCTTCGTGAGAGAACGAGTGTGCTTTCGCAGTTTAAGCTCCGCTTGCGATGAAGTAACCGTGCGTTGAAAATGCCTGAAGAACGCATGAGCATCCGGGGGAGTTTCTCCTGAACGCCGGCGAGCTGTGTCCGAGTGATCAGTGAAATGGCGAATGGTGACGCGAATTTTTGAGGTTCTCGGTTTTCTCTAGTTTCACCTGCAGATTCCGAGCTCTCATTGTTGAGTTTGGCCCGAAAACTGAAGCGAGTTGAAACGATTTCAAGTGCTCGATAGTGTTGACGAAATAAGCGCCTACAGCGGAGTGGGGGGATTCCCAGTAGGCGCTTTTTTGCGCCCGAAAACCGGGCCTCAAGGGGAAAGGAAAATTTTGCTATGCCTGTTGAAAAACAAGCTCCGTCGTCTGTGAAGAGTGGGGGTGTCCGTCGTTTTCTCGCAACCGTCTTTAGTTTTGCCCTGATTGGTACCGGTTCCATCGCTGCGTCAGTTCCTGCGATGGCGGACACAACGCCATCCGATGTTTGCACCGCTGTTAACCCCATGGGTGCGGCAACGCCAATTGGCTCAGAGGATGGTTACACCATCTTTGTTAGCGCGAACGCGATTCTCGCCAACAGCGAGCTCGAGGGCACGTTGGCTGTCGGTGGCACCGCGACTTTTGGTGATTCCCGCGGTTTCCAGGGTGGACAGTACCCGATCTTCCACGGTGGTGTGGGCGGCAACGCAGACTACGCGGTGCCCACGATCGGTGGCGAGCCAAACCGTGTTCTGATCCAGAAGTTCGCCGGTACCGACAAGGTCGTACAGGTGCAGGCGCGGGGCGCTTCGGGCGATAACGCCCTGGCCGGCGCCAAGATCGGCGACCAGACCACACCGGCCGGATACACGTTCCGTCAGTCGTTTAGCGGCTCGGGAACCACGTTCTTCCCGCTCAACGGCGGCAACATGAGCCCGCAGCTCGATTCCGCTGTGCAGCCGTGGACCAACAGTGTTGAAGCTGCAGCTGAAGACTGGGGCATTACCGGTGACGTGCTTTCGCACTTCCCAGCCGATGCAGGTTCAAGCGCTCTGAGCTCGTTCGACGATTGGCAGACTGTAGCCGCGCCGGCGGGTGACGACCAGACGATCGCTCTGAGTGCTGACGGCCCGAGCAAGCTACCGCTTTCGGCTTTCGCTGGGATCAGCAAGTTCAAGCTCGCCGATTACTCGGAGACATCCTTCCTCGTCATAACGGTGAGCCCCTCTGACGTCGCCGGCGGCGTGGTGTCACTTCCGTCGTACTCTTTCGCAGGGAAAGACCCGCAGCACAAAGAAGGCATCAGCCACATCCTCTTTGACCTCAGTGCCATCAACGGCGAGGTCAAGGTTGTCTCGCCGAACGAGCCGGTGCGCGGTTCGATCTACGCACCCAACGCGCACATTGTGTTCCCCGCCGAGTCTGACGGTGGACGCGAGTTCGAGGGCCAGATTATTGCCAAGAACTTTACCGCGCTTCAGGGTGGCAAAGAGATGCACACCAACCTGTTCAAGGGACGCTTCCCATGCAGCGACGAGCCTCTTGCTGCCACTGGCACGTTCAACTTGCAGAAGGTGCTGTCAGGTGTTGAAGCAGCTGCGTTCCCTGAGGGCACGACGTTCCCGGTCACCGCAACCTGGGCTGGTGGCGAGAAGACGTTTGCGCTTCCGGCTGACGGCACGGTTGTTGCATCTGAGTTGACACTGCCTGAAGGCACGGTTGTGACGTTCGAAGAGGGCGTACTGCCTGCTGCTCCGGCGGGTTACTCGTTTGTTTCGGACGAGTTGTCGGCTGAGACGATCACGATTCTTGCTGGTGACAACGCGAACATCGCATGGTCGATCACCAACACCTACGAGGCCGACGAGGTCGTCGTGAACGATGGCACCTTCAACCTGCGCAAGATCCTCTCGGGTGTTGACGCTGCGGAGTTCCCGGCTGGCACCACGTTCCCGGTGACCGCAACGTGGGTTGGTGGCGAGAAGACGTTTGCGCTTCCTGCTGATGGAACGGTTGTTGCGTCTGAGCTGACGTTGCCTGCGGGCACGGTTGTGACGTTCGAAGAGGGCGCGCTGCCTGCTGCTCCGGCGGGTTACTCGTTCGTTTCGGACGAGTTGTCGGCTGAGACGATCACGATCCTTGCTGGTGACAACGCGAACATCGCATGGTCGATCACCAACACGTACGAAGCTGACGAGGTTGTTGTTGCGGATGGCACGTTCAACCTGCGCAAGATCCTGTCGGGTGTTGACGCTGCGGAGTTCCCGGCTGGCACCACGTTCCCAGTGACCGCAACGTGGGAGGGCGGGTCGAAGACCTTCGCACTTCCGGCTGACGGCACGGTTGTTGCATCCGATGTGACACTGGCTGAAGGCACCGTTGTGACGTTCGAAGAGGGCGCACTCCCGGCCGCTCCGGAGGGTTACTCGTTCGTTTCGAACGAACTGTCGGCTGACACGATCACGATTCTCGCTGGCGACAACGAGAACATCGCATGGTCGGTCTCCAACACCTATGCTCAAAACCCGGCTGTCGCGACTGACGGGGTGTTTACTCTGCAGAAGCACCTCGCGGGTGTTGACGCGGGACAGTTCCCTGACGGGACGACGTTCCCGGTAATCGCAACCTGGGAAGGTGGCTCGAAGACGTTTGAGCTTCCGGCTGACGGCACGATTGTTGCCGCGGAGGTGACGCTGCCAGTAGGCACCGTGGTCACCCTGACTGAAGGTAAACTCCCGGCAGCGCCGGCGGGCTACTCGTTTGTTGAGAACGATCTGTCGGCTGACACCATCACGATCCCTGCTGACGACAGCGCGAACATCGCATGGTCGGTCACCAACACGTACAAGGCAGACGAGGTCCTCGTGAACGATGGCACCTTCAACCTCAGCAAGGTCCTGGTTGGCGTCGAGGCAGCGGCGTTCCCTGAGGGAACAACGTTCCCGGTGACGGCAACGTGGGATGGTGGCGAGAAGACGTTTGCGCTTCCTGCTGACGGCACGGCTGTTGCATCCGATGTGACACTGCCTGAGGGCACGGTTGTGACCCTGACCGAGGGTGCGCTGCCTGCTGCTCCGGCGGGATACTCCTTCGTTTCGAACGAGTTGTCGGCTGACACGATCACGATCCTCGCTGGCGACAACGAGAACATCGCATGGTCGGTTACCAACACCTACGCTGCGCAGCAGCAAAAGGTACAGCTCGGCGGCTTCGATCTCGCCAAAACACTCAAGGGTGTAAACGCGAGTGACTTCCCGAGCGGCACCGTCTTCACGGTCACCGCGACGTGGACGATCGACGGCACCAAGACCGTTCGTGAGTACGCGCTGCCCGTTGACGGCACCGTCGTTGCTGGGCCGCGAGACCTCCCGGTTGGTACCAAGGTGACGTTCAGTGAGATCAACGTTCCGAAGCTCGAGGGCTACACCTTCAAGGGTGTGGAGTTCAGCCCGGAAACAATCACCATTGAGGCCGGCAAGACCGAGCAGGTTGAGGCGGTGAACACCTACGAAGAGGGTGAACTCGCAGTGACCGGTGCTGGTGCCGTGACCGGAATGGCGCTCACTGGGGCTCTGCTCATGCTCGCAGGTGGGGCACTGATGGTTTACCGCCGTCAGCGCGCCGCCTAACAGCGAAGTATTTCTCTTTCAGCCTTCCCCCGGGGCTGAAAGAGAAATGCAGAACCCCTTGTCGCCCCCCTGACAAGGTGGTTTCTGCGTTCGAGGTCGCGTTGGGTTTGCGGCACATCCTCCCGTGTCGCAAACCCCGTGACCACGAATGCCTCTGAGATTCACATCGTTGAATCTCAGAGGCATTTTGCGTCGCTACCGGGGTCGGCTGCGGCGGCGCAGTACGGTGGACGTGTGCCTCCTGGTCGCAAGTTTCCCGCAGCGAAGACATCTGCAGCTGCCCGCGCGCGATACGCAAAGCGCAGGAAGCGTCGGTTGGCCAGTGTCGATAACGACCTCACGCCTGAGCAATGGGCTGTTATTTGTGACGCTTGGGGAGGCTGCGCGTATTGTCAGGCAACGGATGTTGCGTTGCAGCGTGACTGTGTTCAGCCGGTTTCGCGCGGCGGCCGCTACACGTTGGAGAACGTGGTGCCCGCGTGCGCATCCTGCAACGCAAGCAAACACAACGGTGAAGTCACGATGTGGCTTCGACGCAAGAAACTCGACGAACGTGCTTTCCTGCTTCGCCACGCGACGATCTTGAAGACGCTGCTGTAGACGGTCTACCCCTTTGCGTGGCTTTCATCCTGCCGAGGCGCTCTGACACCGAGTAGTCTTGCCACGCAAGGATCCGCACATCGACGAGAGGTGACCCGGTGGCGAAAGAACCCGCAATGCGGCCTTCCGATCTGCCTGTGACTGACGTGCTCGATAAGGTCACGGGACCACGCCGAGCCGAGGCTGATGAACTCGTCGCGCTGCACCGCGAGCTGACGGGCGATGAACCCGTTGTGTGGGCCGGTCGCATCATTGGGTTCGGTCAGGTGAGCTACCAATACGAGAGCGGTCACAGCGGCATCATGCCCGAGCTCGCCTTCGCAACGTCGCAGACGAAACACACCCTGTACTTGGCAGAAAACTTCACCGAGAAGTGGCGAGAGTTGTGCGAGCGGCTCGGCAAGCACAAGTCCAGCAAGGTGTGTCTGTACCTGACGCGGCTATTGGATGTCGATCGCGATGCTCTGCGTGAGCTTCTACGTCTGACGCTCGAAGAGACTCGCGCGAAGTAGGGCGGTTCATTCGCGCACGCCGACAGTATTCGTCGCAGAAGTCTGCGCAGCTGCACCCACAGCCCGCCGCTCGCTGCGCGGGCCGACGGCGCGCAACGCGCCAAGAATGGCAACCAAGTCGACCACTTCTTGCAGCCAGGCGCCGAGCAGCGCGGGCAGGTGGCCGAAGGCGGCGACGAGCATCAGACCGACGCTGATGATGATGCCAAGCCAAATGCTCTGCAGCGCGATGCGCACGGTGTCTTTGCCGATGCGCACGGCACGCGGCCTGCGCCGTTTCTAAGCGAGCGCGTGCTCGTTTGCAAACTGGCTTGCAGAGGAGTCAGCCGCTAATGGGGAATGATCAGCGACGATGTGCTCGATCGATGCGTGGACAGCGAGAGCGTACCGCCGAATGGTGGCCAAGGTGGGGTTGGCATCGTAGCGTTCGAACGCTGCGACAGCCGGTTGGCTGACACCCATGCGCTCCGCTACTTGTTCTTGCGTGAGGCCGCGGTTTTTTCGCATCGCCACCAGATCGCTCAACGGTTGATCATGCGAGTCAACGAGTGAATCTGCGAGCGCCTTTATTTCCAAGGGGCGAGCAGTCGGATGCCACTCGGCTCACACGGCTGGCTGGAACCTAAGCATTCTTGCGCACTCGGTAGCGCATGCAGGCGAAGTCACGGTTGCGAACAACGTCGATCAGGTCAAGCTGAAGTGCACGAGGGAATAACGGTTGGCCCGAACCGAGCGTGACGGGAGCGATTTGCACCCAGATTTCGTCGAGCAGCCCAGCGTCTGCGAATTGTCCAGCCAGGTCGCCACCGCCCATCACCCAGATGTCGTTGCCCGCTGCAGTGTCCGAAATCTGTGTGAACGCTTCGGCGGGGTCGCCGTGAACGAAGCGAACATCTGCCCCTTCTGGAACCGCCAGCTCACGGTGCGTGAAAACCCAAGCGGGCTGGGTGTAGTCCCACGATTGTTGATTCCGCAGCAACCATTCATACGTCGATGCGCCCATGATCAGCGCGCCGATACCCGTGATGAACTTCGGGTAGGCCATTGGGCCGTCAAGATCAAAGTCTTGAGCGAACAGCCACTCCAGGGAGTGTTCTTCTGTCGCAATGAACCCATCGAGTGTGGCGGCGGTGTAAAAGTGCGTGACCATCTTCCAAGCTTAGGGATGCGACAGCTCTCGATGAAGGGGTGTTTGCGGCTGGGGGTTTCAGTTCACCGCGGGCGGCCGCAAATCAATTGTCGGCAGCGAGTCGGCTTCGACGCCCCGCTTCGCCAACAGGGCGACCATGTCCTCTTGATGCGGCTGGCCGAGTGTCAAGCGAGAAAGCGTGAGGTCGTGTCGTAGTCGTTCGTACTTCGCGAAGTCCCGGCTGAAGGGGATCGGCGTCAGGTTCTTCGGCAGGTACAGCGGATGGCTGGGTTGCCCGGACCGGGTGAGCCGCAGATAGTGGATGCGTTCAAAACCAGGCAGGGCGATGACTTCCGCGGCGCGCTCCGGCTTAGCATTTGCACCCCAGGCAGCAACCAATAGGTCGCCACTCTGACCTGCCGCACGCAGGTAGATGTCATTATCATCGCCGACAGGGTCGCTCGTGCGCCAGAGGTCTTCCGGGTTCGTCGCTCGGAAAGCGTAAAGGTTCACCACGCTCAACGCCGCGTATCCCCATGACCGCGCAAACCCGATGCACCTTCGCAGCGTCGGGTCGTCTTTGTGTGCATCAGCGGTCGAAGGGTTGAGCATCACGAACGTCACTTGTTCGCCTTCAGCCCAACGCCGCGTGAGACGGTAACGGTACTGGCCGTTGTCAGACAAGACGGCGTCGCGGAGCATTTCGGGCACCACCCAATTCTCTCAGGGGTGATGGCCGCAACTGCCGATCTCTCTCGATCAGTGAACAACTGGATGATGTCGCGCGTCTTGCGCTATTCATCGCTCAATGCATCGGAACATGCGATTTGTGATGCCAAGAGCAGCTGCTAGTCGTCAGCCATCATCTCAGCGAGCTCTTCAGCGCTGAGTCGCGCTTCGGCGTCAGCGCGTCCACGAATATCGAACTTGATGCTTTCTGCCTCGAGAGCTTGCTGTTGGGTACCGCTTCGTTCGTGATCGGTCCACACGAACCCTTTACGTGATTGACCCTTGCGGTCAAGCACACGCCAGCCGTTCTCACACTCGGTGCATTGTGGAAAGTGAGCGCCGAGGGGTTGCGCTGCGGTGCCGATGACAGTTGCTATGTCTCCGTAGCTCGCCCAGTTGCCCTCGGGAATCTTTGACAGCAACTCGTGTAACGGCTCCCAGTCAAAGCCAGACGAGCTACCCGTTGTGCCGGCGAGATCGGTGAGTGTCTCGCGATCCTCGGTCTCCCACCACTGGGTACCGCGCACACTTGGTTGGTCGACGCCGGTAGCTTCCTTGATGATGTGCTTGACGAGGGTTGTTGGCTTGTAGCCCAGGCCATCAACCTCCCAGACAAGAGGCGCCGAGCGTGAGATCTGCCATGTCGCTCGTCCTCGGCGAGGGTCTTCCGAGACCCATCCGATCACTTTGTTGCGAACTTCGCTTGCGATTTGATTTGTTGTGACCAGGTTCAGCACTGTGCCCGCTTCGAGCAGGTCGTTCTGCAGAATCTGATGGACAGCGTTCTTTTCACGTTTGCCAGTCACCTTCGCAAGGATTGCCTTTTCTTTCGCCTTGCGCGGTCCAACAAGTCGGTCTTCGATCGCGGGCGGCGGGTACAGCTGCGACGCGGTCACAATCATTTCGCCGGTTTGCAGGTGGTAGGCCTGCACGCGCTGCAACGTGATGTCGAGGCCGCGCTCTGCGGTGCTCAGCCAGTCGACCGCAGTTAGGGTGACGGCTGAATACTCACCTGCCACAAGTACGATCCGGGGGTTGCTGAGCAGTTCACTATCCAGCTCACCGCAGTGATCCTCGATGCGTTTGCGTGCGGTGTCTTGATCGAGCACTTCGCCTCGCACACGTCGGTGCTCTTGGAACACGCGCACGATATCTTCTGGTGTCATTCGGGCCACGAGTGCGGCGTAGTTGATGGCCTGCAGTTGAACGTTGTCGGCTGCACGGTCGCGTTTCAACTCGGCAACAACAAGCTGGCCTTCGCTGCTGATTCCGAGCACATCGAAGCGGTTTGCTGTTCGCTTGCCATCGGATGTTTCCCAGCCGTCGTACTCGGAGGTCAGCACCAGTACTTGCTCACCCAGAAGCTCAGGGTGAGCGATCACCCATTCTTGCAAGTGGGCGCGTTCAAGTAATCCCGCCGCCGCGAGCGTAATCGGTGTTGCGCTTGTAGCGGTGCCTTGGTTGACGTGAAAGACGAGTTCATCGGCCATGATCCCATGCTAGCCAGCAGCTCAGACATCCCGATCGCGCACACTGCCGACACCCCATGCCATTCACTTTCCGAAACCTGCTCCGCCCGCCCGGGCGGGGTTATGTTTCGGGAAGTAATCAACATGGCACATTCACCTCATCGCCGTCACCGCGGCTGCGCATTGTGTAAACCTCATCAGTGGCGCGGCCAGGGTCAGGCCTGTAAGGCTCCCTGGGCTGTCAACCGCCAGCTCGGTATGAAGCGCCGCTGGGATCGCCGCACGCTCGGCGACTGAACCGACTGTCAAGCAGCGGATGCTTTCTGTATCGCGTCGAGACGTACGGCTCGGTCTCTGTCGTGCGTCTCGGCACGATGTCGCACCTCGTCAGTAGACTCAAATGAAATGCGCAGGCGGGTCCGTCTCGCGCGGGATCGGTAAGGGGACTTCGGTTGAGGGCAACTGACCTGGCGAAGGTGCGCGCGACACTGTGGGCGGCAGCGGATGAATTGCGGGCGAACTCGAAGCTCACTCCGGTGCAGTATCGCGACCCCGTGCTCGGTTTGGTGTTTCTCGCTTACGCCGAGAATCGTTTTGAATCGGTCCGTGGTGAGGTTGAGGCGAACCACAGTGCTCGCAACCCCGTGAAGCCGGCCGATTACAAGGCGAAGTCGGTGCTCTACGTTCCCGACGAATCACGATTGTCTTACCTCGTGAGCCTGCCTGAAGGTGAAGACATTGGTAGGGTCGTTGACGATGCGATCAAGGCGATAGAGGCCGCAAACCCCGAACTCACCGACATTCTGCCTCGCGGCTACCAGAAGCTCGAACGCTCCACTTTGATCGAACTGTTGCGCTTGTTCGCGCCGCTACCGACGCAGTTGAGCGGCGACGCATTCGGGTTCATCTATGAAGACTTCTTGTCGAACTTTGCCTCGCAAGAAGGCAAAGGCGGTGGTGAGTACTTCACCCCGTACTCGATCGTGCGCCTCATCGTCGAGATTCTGCAGCCGTTCGAAGGCCGCGTGTTCGATCCGGCGTGCGGATCTGGCGGCATGTTTGTGCAGTGCGCGAAGTTTGTTGAGCGTCACAACGCGAACGCAACCCGCAAACTCAGCGTGTTCGGCACTGAAAAGACCGAAGACACCGTGCCACTTGCGAAGATGAACCTTGCCTTGCACGGGCTGAGCGGCGACATTCGCCAGGCAAACAGCTACTACGAGGATCCGCACCAGGCGGTTGGCAAGTTTGACTTCGTGATGGCGAATCCGCCGTTCAACGTCGACAAGATTAAGAAAGATCAGCTGGCAACTCCGGACCGGTTCCCGTGGGGTGCCCCGAAGGCCGACAACGGCAACTTCCTGTGGGTGCAGCAGTTCTACGCGGCACTCAACGATCAGGGTCGCGCGGGATTTGTCATGGCGAATTCCGCAGGGGATGCCGGTCACAGTGAGAAGGAGATTCGCCGCCAGCTCATCGAGTCAGGTGCCGTCGATGTGATGGTCGCGATCGGTTCGAACTTCTTCTATACGGTCACGCTGCCGGTTACCCTTTGGTTCCTCGACAAGTCCAAGTTCGGAACCCCACGTGAAGACACCGTGCTGTTTATCGACGCGAGGAATATCTACAACCAGATCGATCGCGCACACCGTGACTTCTTGCCTGAACAGATTGAGCTCCTCTCGAACATCGTGCGGCTGTACCGTGGAGAGCAAATCGAAACCGAGGCTGGTAGCGAAACACTCATGCGGCAGCACTTCGGTGACGGTTCCTACGCCGACGTCCCCGGGCTGTGCAGAGTCGCAACCCGTGCCGAGATCGAAACGCAGGGGTACAGTCTCAACCCCGGTCGCTACACCGGCACTGCTGCAGTTGATGAAGACGACGAGCACTTCGCTGAGAAACTCGGTGAGCTGTATACCGAGTTCACCAAACTCAGCGCCGACGCAGAAGTGCTGCGAGCTAAGGTCGATGCTGCTGTTCAAGGGATCTTGTACCCGTGAGCGGATGGAAAGAACAATCTCTCGTTGAACTCGGTCAGTTTTCAAGCGGCAAGCCAATTGTGCCGGGCCAAGTAGGGCGCTACCCGGCATTTGGCTCAAACGGGATTATCGGCGGCTCCGACGAGTTCCGCTATAAAGCTGGGCTCATCATCGGGCGTGTAGGTGCGTATTGCGGGTCAGTTGCAGTCAGCAGAGGACAATTCTGGGCTTCAGATAACACGATTGTCATCGAGCCAGTAAAGGATTCCGACCTGGATTACCTTTACTACTTGCTTAAGTCAGCGAAGCTCAATCAACACGCAGGTGGGGCCGCGCAACCGCTTGTCACTCAGGGGACCCTTAAGGCGCTTCGTTTCATAGTCCCCGAAGCACGCTCACGCAACCATATTGGCGCTGTACTTCGTTGTTTCGATGATCTGATTGAGAATAATCGGCGTCGGGTGGAATTGCTGGAGCAGATGGCGCGGGCGATCTACCGTGAGTGGTTCGTGTACTTCCGCTACCCTGGCCACGAAGACGTGCCTCTCGTCGACTCTGCCGTCGGTCTGATTCCCCAGGGATGGAGCGTGCGGACGCTAGATCAAGTCGTGACTGTGTCGACGTCATCGATCGACCCTGGAATTGTTGATCCCAGTACCCCCGCAGTCGGGCTTGAGCACATACCCCGCGGTCGGCTCACGCTTGACGATTGGGGTCTGGCTGGTGAGCAGGGGAGCCGAAAGGCGACATTCAGGCGCGGGGACATCCTATTCGGAAAGATACGACCGTACTTTCACAAGGTGAGTGTTGCTCCGGTGGATGGCATTTGCTCTACCGATGCGATTGTGATTAGACCAGACGCTCGGAACTGGGGGCAAGTAGTTCAAGTTGTTTCCAGCGTTGAGTTCGTTGCGCACGCCACCCAAACGTCGAACGGTACAAAGATGCCGCGCGCGGACTGGAAAGTACTTGGAAAGTGGCCGACCGCGGTTCCGCCTGAGAATCTGGCACTGTCATTCACAGAATTGACGCGTGAGCAGCTTTCCATGGCGGAAGTGCTCATGTTTCAGAATCGGCGACTTGCAGATCTGCGGGACATGTTGCTGCCGAAGCTGGTCACCGGTCAGATTGATGTGTCAGATCTCGACCTTGATGCGTTAGTGAGTGTGGGGGTGGTCGTATGACTCCGTCGGGTCCTGAGTATCTCTATGTTGAGAAGCCGAGTATGGAGCTGCTGGCTCAGCTTGGCTGGACGCCAGTTGACGCGTTTCATGAGGAGTTTGGGCGTGCCGGCACGCTTGGTCGTGACACGCAGCGTGAAGTGATTCTGCGCCATCGGTTACACAAAGCAATGCGCGCACTCAACGAGCCTACTGTTCCTGACCGTGCGATCGATGAGGCGATCGCGGCTGTCACTCGTGATCGTTCGTATATGCATCCGGTGCGTGCGAACCATGAGGTCTACGACTTGCTGCGTGACGGATACACCGCTACGTGGGATGACGACAGTGGGGACGCGCAGGTCGCGGTCATCCGATACCTGAACCTGGCCGACCCCAAGGCGAACGACTTGCTTGCGGTGCAGCAAATGTGGGTCCAGGGCCCGTTGCATTCGCGACGCCTTGACGTTGCATTGTTCGTGAACGGGATTCCGCTGGTTTTGATGGAGTTCAAAGAACCGAGTGCACCGATCAAAACGGCGTACGACGACAACCTCAGCGACTATCGCGACGCGATCCCAGCGTTGTTCGTGCCGAACCTGCTCGTGCTGCTGTCGAACGGGAGCGAGGCGAAGATCGGGTCGACGTACGCTCCGTGGGAGTTCTTTGGGGACTGGAAGGTCATCGATGCGACGGGCGCGCGTGGTGCCATTGCGCTAGAGACGGCGCTGCGTGGCACGTGTTCGCCTGAAGTTCTGCTTGACCTGTTTGAGAACTTCGTTGCGTACCTAGAGAAGCCGGGTGGCCCGATCAAGCATGTCGCGCGCTCGCACCAATACCTCGGTGTGAACGCGGCCCTCGAGAACTTGCAACATGCGCGCGCGACTCAAGATAAGCGGTTGGGCGTGTTTTGGCACACGCAGGGTTCCGGTAAGTCGTTGTCGATGCTGTGGTTTACCAAGAAGGTGTTGCGTCAGTTGCCAGGCAGTTGGACGTTTGTGATGGTGACTGACCGCACTGAACTCGACACCCAGTTGCACAGTGAGTTTGCTGATGCTGGGGCGATTCCTGCTGAAGCGAAGGTGCACGCGACGTCGATTGCGCACTTGCGTGAGTTGCTTGCTGCAGATCACCGGTATGTGTTCACGTTGATTCAGAAGTTTCAGCCGTCCAAAGCGTTGGGGGAGACCTCGATGCCGGTGCTGTCAGACCGGTCGGATGTGATCGTGATCACTGATGAGGCGCACCGTTCGCAATACGACACACTCGCGCTCAATATGCGCACCGCGCTGCCGAACGCATCGATGATGGGTTTCACCGGCACGCCACTGATCGCGGGTGAGGAAGAGGCCACCCGTGAGCAGTTCGGTGATTACGTTTCGATCTACAACTTCCGTGACGCGACCGAAGACGGCGCGACCGTTCCGCTGTACTACGAGAACCGGATACCGGAGTTGCAGCTCGTCAACGAGCAGTTCGCCGAAGAACTCAACGAGTTGCTTGAAGAGGCCGAGCTTGATGAGGACGCCGAGGGCGCACTCGCCCGCGAATTCGGCACCCAGTACACGCTGCTGACCCGCCCGGAACGGTTGCAGACGATCGCGCGCGACCTTGTTCGCCACTTTGTCGGGCGCGGGTTCGCGGGTAAAGCGATGTGTGTGGGGCTCGATAAGGCTGCCGCTGTTCGCATGTACGACCTCGTTCGGGTGGAGTGGGCGTCATACCTTGCGGAACTTCGTGCTGAGCATGATGCGTTGCCGGTGTTGGAGCGCCCGTGGTTGGCTTCACGCATCGAGCTGATGGAAACGACCGACATGGCCGTCGTTGTTTCCCAGGGGCAGAACGAGCTGCGTGACATCGACGCGAGAGGGCTCGACATTCGCCCACATCGCGAACGCATGATCCGCGAAGACCTTGCCGCGAAGTTCAAAGACCCGACCGACACGTTGCGGTTGGTGTTCGTGTGTGCGATGTGGATGACCGGGTTTGACGCGCCATCCGTATCGACCGTCTATCTTGATCGTCCGATGCGAAACCACACACTGATGCAGACCATTGCGCGCGCGAACCGTGTGTTCCCCGAGAAAGACAACGGGCTCATTGTCGACTACGTTGGTGTCTTCCGAAACCTGGAGAAGGCCCTCGCGATTTACGGTTCTGGGAGCGGCAGCGATATCGATTCGCCGATCGAGTTTGTTGATTCGCTTGCTGGTGAACTCGATACCGCGGTTGCGAAGCTGACCGAGTTTTGTGCGTCACTCGGTGTATCTCTTGATGCACTGCGCGATGCTGAGGGATTCGTGTTCGTAGCCGTACGCGATGCCGCAGTTGAAGCGATCCTTTCTTCGCCTGACTTGCGTGTCGAGTTCATGGATCAGGCACGTCTCGTACGGAAACTCTTCAAGGGACTGTTGCCGAACCCACGCGCGACACGTCAGCAACGTAATGTCGCTGCGATCCGGTCACTTGCTGAACGCATCACAGAAGTCACCCGTCCACCAGGGCCAGACTTCGGTGCCGTTGCTGACGCCGTCGACGCGCTACTTGACCGCTCTGTTGGCGCCGAGGAGTATGTCATCCGCGCGGCAGCGACAGGGCAGCAAGAAGATGCGCTGATCGATCTGTCACTCATCGACTTCGACGGGCTGAAGAAAAAGTTCGCCGGGCGCGAGCGTGCTGAGACCGACCGGCTCGCGCAGTTGCTGATGCAGCGCGCGATCGCTGCTGCGCGCCGCAACCCAACCCGAACGGAACTTGTTGAGCGTATCGAGCAACTCATCGAGGACTACAACGCGGGGTCTGTGAACATCGATGAATACCTTCGTCGCCTCATCGCGCTGTCTGGCACACTCACGGCGGAAGAGCAGGAAGCCGCCCGCGAGGGCTTGACGGAAGAACAACTCGCTGTTTTCGATTTGCTTACCCAACCCGATCCCGTGCTCACCGATGATGAGCGCGAGACCGTGAAGGCCGGGGCGCGCGTGCTCTTGGAACATCTACACCAAGTGATCGTGCAGGATTGGCACCGCAAGGCCGAGGTGCTCAGCGATGTCGACAGCACCATTCGTCGCGTGCTCGACAAGTCTCTTCCTGCGCCGTACACGGCTGAGATCTTCAACGCCAAGGTGCAACGGATCTACGATCACGTACTCGCTGCCTACGGTGACAACGGTGACAGTGTCTACGACGGGCTGGTTGACTATGCCGCACCGTCTGGTGGCTTCGCTTTCGAACATTCAGGTTCGCTCGACGTGGATCGGATCGCGGAAGATGTCGTCGCGCGCATGCGCGTAGACACTGCGTTCGCGTCCAGTATTTACGTGCAGCTGACCCTTGATGGTTCCTGAAGCGCTTGTGGTGAGACGTGGAGATTTGGAGAAGAAGGATTTGAGTATGCGAGTTCCCGGTGAACAGTCACAATCATATTTCTTGGCCTACGCTGGTCGTCCAGCCCTTCGAGCCGAAGCCATGCGTGAAACGGTCACTGCCTGCGCTGCTCGTTCAATTGAGGCAGTGAGCTGGGAGAATCTACGTGTTGAGGGTCGTCTTCTGATCGATCCAATTCTGGAGAAGATTCGCGAACTCGATGCGTGTGTAGCGGAGGTCAGCTCCAACAATCCCAACGTGTTGTTCGAAGCGGGCTATGCACTAGGTATTGGGAAACCGCTCATTTTCGCGATCGATGAGACCGACCAAGACGCAACACGTGCATGGGCGGGGCTAGGGATCGTTGACACTGTTGGTCGTATTGAATACTCGGGGAACGCCCAGATTCTTGCGAGCCGAATGGCTGAACTGGCTGCGGACCCGAATCCGCCAATAGTCGAGTCGTTGCTTGCAAACGCCCGACCCAAAGAACCAAATACCGTATTTGCGCCGAGCGTCCCCCACAAGTTTAATTCCGCAGAGCGACTCGAGAAGCTCCTTGAACGAAAGTCCCATCTGAAGCTTCTTGCGGCACAGGATGAGCTCGGGCTCGGGCCGCTCTCCTACTATGTTGAGGAGATTTATCGTTCGTCGGCTGCAATCCTTCACTTTATGAAGCCCTCGCGAACTCGTGCTGATGTCTACAACAGCCGACTCGCTTTTCTTGCTGGAATCGTGACGGGCCTCGGTGTGCCACTGCTGATGGTCGCAGAAGATGGCTACACGTCACCTCTTGACTACAAAGATTCGCTCTTCACATACACGACCGCTGCTCAACTAACTGATCACGTCGATTCTTGGTTGGAGACATTGCCTTCGCCGGAAGGGTCGAATAAGCGGTTAGGGCGGCTCAAGCTCGACATTGAACTGCCGGTGAGAAGCTTCGGGCAGTATGTTGCTGAGTCGGAAAAGGAAGACCTCACCAACTATTTTGTTCAAACCAACGAGTTCGAAGCAGTCCTTCATGGGCGGGCGTCAGTATTCGTTGGGCGCAAGGGCACTGGTAAGACGGCAACAATGCAGCAAGCTGTTGAGGAATTGAGGAAAGATCGGCGCGTGCTAGTGGTCCCTATCAAGCCAAGCTCGTACGACTTGGCTGGCCTATTGTCTCTGCTCGGCCGTTTCGAGGAAAGCTCGAAAATGGAGTATTTCTTAGTCAACCTATGGAGCTTTTTGATCACCACGGAGGTAGCGATCAGGGCAATTTCGCATGCCCAAGAGAGCCCCGCGGGCCTCGGCGGCGATAACTCCGTCACGGAACTCGACTCGGCACTCACTTCTTTGGATATTGATTTGGAGGGTGACCTTTCGGCGCGACTTGATGAGGCAATTTCAACGGCGAGGGAGTTATCGGGTGACGGGGATGGCTATTTGACTGCAGCCGAAGCGCTTCGCAGGCAGTGGTCGAATCAGCTCCTTCCAGCTGTCAGGAGAGTGATTAGTTCGTACGACCGAGTAGCTGTCCTTGTAGACAATTTGGACAAGACATGGGAGGCCGGAGTCGATTTTGAAGCGCTCTCCCATTTCATCTTGTCGTTGCTGGTGACTTCCGGGCGGCTGCAGAACGAGCTTGGCAAGGCAAAGAAGGGCCAACCTGGAGCAAATATGACGCTTACGGTCTTTCTCCGTACTGATATCTACGATGTCATGACTCAGTTCGCACGTGAACCAGACAAGATCAATCCGCAAGCAATTCAGTGGCAAGACGAAGAACTGCTTATTAGAGTTCTTGAGGAGAGGTACGCTGCCAACCGAACATCAGGGCGTGCGGACCCATTGTCGCTGTGGACTGATGTGTTTGCGCAAGAAGTTCATAGCATGTCGACTCGCGACTATTTCCTTTGGCGTGCGCTACCGCGTCCTCGAGACATCATTTTCTTGGGGAATGCCGCGCTTACGACCGCCATTAATCGCAGGCACGAAACGGTTCTTTCTCACGACTTTGTTCAAGCTGAAGGGGTGTATTCAAGGTTTGCAGTAGAAGCGCTTTTGGTGGAAAGTGAGGCGCAAGGATTCAACTTGGAAGAACTCTTGTTTGAGTTTGCTGGTTTGGACTCTACGATTTCGGAGTCCGTGCTAGAAGACACGTTATCTGGAGATCACGGCATCCAATCCGCAAAAGACTGGTTGATTCGAACGAGTTTCTTGGGAGTCGAGAGTAGAGACGGCAGCTTTGTATATGTTGAGGGGGAATCTGAGGCTCGTAAGAAACTTAGGGCCGCTCAACGCCTGTCCGATCGGCTAGAGCGTCCTCTTCGATTTAGGGTCCACCCAGCATTCAGGCCTTACCTGGACGTTCGCGATGATGACGTTCACGCTCGCGGCGAAGGTAATGATTAGTAGGTAGACCGCGTTGCTCGATTACCGTGAGTGCCCAGTTGAGTGAGCCATGTGCGAGATTCGTTTTACCGCGCTTGTATCAGTCTCCCGCCGTCGAACTAGTAAATGCGCACACGCCCTGCAGTAGTAATCATCTGGCGAGGCAGAAGAGTCGGTTTTGGGTTGTAGAAAGACGACGAGTCGTGGGCGCCTTTCCCTGGGTCGCCCCTCAGCAGAATTCACAGCATGTACCAGAGGGCGCGAGACGGCGGCGGCCGAGCGTCCAGTGTCGGATGAAGTTGGTACGCTGCATTCGGTGCTCAGTGGTTTACGACGTGGGTCCGTTTGCGAGCGCTGGCAAGGGGAAAGAACCACGATGGCAGCAAAATTGCTGAAATCAGCCAGCTCCTGCTCCGGGACCAATTCCAAGAATCTGACATCGTCGAGCGAGAAAAGCTGATTCTCGACACATTCTTTGGTTTCCTCCGCGAACAAGACCTGTTGAAGTGAGCAGCTGGTCCACTGTGCGAGCGGTGGCAGACTGGGTTATTCGGCCTGATTAGGTAGTTGGAAGTGCTTCACGCTGCGAAGGTCATACAGCCTAAACGCTTCGTTTAGCATGAGTACCGCACCGACGAGGGCAGGGCCAACATCGGTGGTTAGGTTGCCGCGAAGCCGTACGATCTTGCGGCCTTTAACGGATGCCACGGTTTCGCTGCCATGCGCCCGCATGATTGCGTATTGCAGATGTCCATGGGCCGCTGAGCTGCCCTCGCGCCAAATGCTTTGAAAGGCGCTGGTGATTACTTCGGCATCGCTGTGGGAACGCATGTGACTTGCTACCCAATTGATTGCAGTTGTCTGGTTGAACCGCATCTTAGAAACATCTTCATCAAGGCCGACCGCCTTACTTGCTTGCTGGAGTGTCTTTTGCCGCTCGATCAGTTGGCCTTGGAGTTCTAGCTGAGCCTTCTGTGCTTTCCCCTTTGGCAGGTCCATTGTTGTGAGGCCCACAATTTGTGTCCGCAGTTCGTCAGAACGCATGCGCAAGGCCCGCTTGCGTCGCTCTTGACGCTTTGGTTCAGCGAGGATGTAGACCGCGTTGGCAGCTGACATGATCGCGGGGCGAATAGCAGACATATATGCGGTCGGGTACATGGTACTTGTAGATCTGATCGCCGCGAGGGTGAAATCGAGATGCTCGGCTGCAACACACATTGAATACCAGATGGTTGACTCAACTCCCAAGAGCCCTTCCATGTCGTCGGCGGCCAATGAAGAGCCGTGCTCTGGTGGGACTGGGTTATCTGTTCGACGCCGCCATGCTTCGACCACAGGAGCGCAGCGCGCTAGCCGCTCGAGCCACGCCTGCTCCTCGGGGGAGCTTTCGGGCGCCGATTGGTTCTCTTCGCGTTTCGACATTTGCAACCACGTTATCCAACGAGACCTTCAGGGGAGTGTAGCCATGCGATGTGAAAGCAAAGGCATCGTAGGCTGTCCCCATGAAAACAGTCGGCGTACTCGGCGGCATGAGTTGGGAATCAACACTCGACTGGTACCGCAGCGCCAACCAGATTGTGCGGGAACGGCTTGGGGGATTCCACTCGGCCCGGCTGCTGATTGACTCGGTTGACTTCGCGGACATTGAGGCGATGCAGACACGCGGCGAGTGGCACGGCGCGGGGGAGTTGCTCGCCCAGCGCGCGAAAGCACTCGAAGGCGCCGGGGCAGAGATCACCGTGCCTTGCGATCTAGGTAGTGCAATACGCGGCAGCGGTTTGCGTGAAGTCAACCCTTCAAGAAAGATGCGCAGGAACGAAGTCAGACATCTTTTTGATGATTGATTCGCCTTAGCTCATCGGTTAAGGCTTGAAGGCACCGTCTGAGCTCGGTCCGTTTCTCTTCAGGAGTGCAGGTGTTGATATCTAGCTGGAACTCGATCTCCGCGTCATGGAATACGCCGCCTTTGAAGAGACTCGACAACGAATGAACCTTGTCATCGGGTAATGAGTTCAATCCTGTTGTGTTTAGCCACGCGACGACATGAGATGTAGTTAGTAAGGTTTCGAGCCCGATAGTTCTATCACTGCCAATTGCATAAGCACCTTCGAGCAACTCCTTTTTTTCATCGTCTAGGTCCATTGGGGCCACACTCCTACGATTAGATAGCTTGCACACAGCAGGGTTACGGGTACGTATGGGCCGACGCTACCACGGAACAACGGTAGGTTTCTATCGGTGGGAAGCTGAATCACATGGCAGCATGGTCTTTGCCGAAACTGGGCACCATAGATCCCTGCAGATTCTGATTCGGCATGAGCGGGGAGACTTTTTGCAGATCAATAGGAAATTACTAAACACTCAGCGGTTTCGGCTGAGCGGGCGAAAGTATCCAATTCGCGAAATATGCTGTCCCCATGAAAACAATCGGCGTACTCGGCGGCATGAGTTGGGAATCAACACTCGACTGGTACCGTAGCGCCAACCAGATCGTGCGGGAACGGCTTGGGGGATTCCACTCGGCGCGGTTGCTGATCGACTCGGTCGACTTCGCTGACATTGAGGCGATGCAAACACGCGGCGAGTGGCACGCCGCGGGGGAGTTGCTCGCCGAGCGCGCGAAAGCACTCGAAGCCGCCGGGGCCGCGATCATCGTGCTCTGCACCAACACCATGCACCTTGTCGCCGACCAGATCGAGGCGGCACTCGAGGTGCCGCTTCTGCACATCGTTGACGTCACGGCCGAAGCGATCCAGGCCGCGGGGGTTGGTCGATTGGGGTTACTCGGAACGGCGTTCACGATGGAGCATCCGTTCTACCGCGAACGACTGCAACAGCACGGCATCGACGTTGTTGTTCCGACGGAACCTGACCGCAAAACGGTGCACTCGATCATCTACGACGAACTAGTCAAAGGCATCATTACGGATGCGTCGCGGCAAGTGTTTCGCGAGATCATCGAGCGACTCGTAGCGGATGGCGCAGAAGGCGTTGTGCTCGGATGTACCGAGATCGAGCTGCTTGTCTCGCAGGAGGATTCAAGCGTGCCGGTGTTTGCCACCTCGCGGTTGCACGTTGAAGCGGCGCTGCGCGCGGCGGGGGTTTAGCAACTGCGGGTGAAATTTGCCGCGACAAGGGCGATGGGTGACTGCGCCGGCGTCAGAGGTGCGCTCTACGCTGAATACAGCAAGATAGGAGGCTCACGTGAGTGATCAGCAAGTCGACCCCAAAGTACTGCAGCAGGTTGCCAATGAGCTTGGGCTGTATGTGTACATGCTTGTAGACCCAGAAACGGGAGTCCCGTTCTACGTCGGCAAAGGACAGGGCGAGCGTTTCGCTGCTCACGGGCGTAGTGCGATGCTCTCATCTGATCCCGAAGACGACGACGATGCGGGCGAGAAGGTAGCAAAGATTCGCGCCATCCGTGCTGCGGGGCTGGAACCGGAGATCTGGATCGTTCGGCGAGGCATGGGTTCCAAGGCCGAGTACACGTCTGTTGAGGCGGCATGTATCGATCTGCTGCGTTCGATGCCAGTTGTTGCGAACTCCACGTCAGAGACCCGCCTTCCGGGTCGAGCTTCAACGCAATTGACGAATGCCCGACGAGAGGCTTCGAACGGTCACGGGATCATGTTGCTTGAAAACCTCGTCGACGAGATGGCGGCGCCGCCATTTGAAACT
Source organism: uncultured Microbacterium sp. (assembly GCA_964616805.1). Classification (GTDB taxonomy): domain Bacteria; phylum Actinomycetota; class Actinomycetes; order Actinomycetales; family Microbacteriaceae; genus Microbacterium. The sequence goes on from CAZTUC010000024.1 coordinate 25,601, forward strand.
GATCGGCCGTTGCTCATCGTCACACTCGGCCCATGGGTCGACAAGACGGAACGCATACCCGGCGGTCATCAGAAGACTGGATACGGATTCAAGTCCGAATGGCTGACCAGTGCGGAGCGAGTGAAGCACTACCAAGAGATTGGTGCGTCGGTTGCGAGCTGGTTCAAATACACCGAGCGTGAAGTTGAACGCCGCGGCATCGAATATGCCGTCGCCGCGCACCGTGGTGTCACACGCGCGCTGTTGAAGATCACGCCGGGCTCGTGGGAGGAGCTCTACTTTGGGCGCCACCGCAGGAGCGGATTCCAATTCACGCCCGTGACAGAGGGTGACGTCTTTGAAGAAACAGTCGGCGCGTACGGGCGTCGCTTACCGGAGCGCAAGCGCGGCGAACAGTCAACGTTCCGATACTGGCCTTATTCCTAGCAACTCGCGCGGTGAGTCGTAGCCCCGGGCTTCATCGGATGTTTCGGAGCAGGGGCGAGTCCGCTGGGCCTTCAGGAGATGGTCGGGAAAGTAGGTTGGAGACCGCGGTCGCGGCTTTGCCGCGGCCGCTCGGCGTTTCCACTCGCGCGCTACGCGCGCTCGGTCAACGACCGGGGGTGCGTCGGCTGCGCCGTCGCTACGCTCAACGACCGCGGCGTTGGTATTCTGCCCCGCCACCCGGCGGGGCAAGACGGCCCGAATGGCAGTTGATGGCGGGTTGTTGCGGGTGCAGTGCTCGGCGAGACTAGCCTCATCGCAGTGTTTGGCGATAACCGAGAAGACGTGAACAAAGGAGTTCCGATGACTGACACGATTCCCCGCCCACCTTTTGACCCCGAGCTGGAAGCTGCGCTGGCACTCATCGCCGAGGCAATGCCGTCCACTTTGACGCCCGAGATGATTCCGATGATGCGAGAAGCGGAATTGATGCCTGGGCCGACACCGCAAGAGATCATCACCGAGAGCGGCTTCACCCACCGCGATGTGACGATTGCCGGTCACAACGGCGACGAAATCGTCGTGAGCATTATTGAGAAGGCCGGTCGCACTGGCACCGGCCCGGGTTTCTATCACACGCACGGCGGCGGCATGATCATTGGCGACCGCTGGACAGGCGTATTCAGCTTCCTGCCGTGGGCAGAAAAGTTCAATGGTGTGATCGTGACGGTTGAATACCGACTGGCACCCGAGTTTCCTGACCCATACCCCGTCGAGGATTCGTACGCGGGGTTGGTCTGGACCGCAGAAAACGCCGAAGAGCTCGGCATCGATCCGGGCCGACTGCTTATTGGTGGGGCGAGCGCTGGTGGCGGGCTTGCCGCCGGTGTCACACTGCTCGCTCGTGACCGCAAGGGCCCGGCGCTGGTTGGCCAGCTGTTGATCTATCCGATGCTTGACGACCGTGACGAAACCGTCTCGACGCAGCAAATTGACGGCGTTGGTGTTTGGGACCGCGGATCAAACGTCACCGGCTGGTCGGCGCTGCTTGGTGATCGCTACGGCACCGATGACGTGTCGATTTATGCAGCACCCGCGCGCGCAACCGACCTCAGCGGTTTGCCGCCGGCATACATCGACGCAGGAAGCGCCGAGGTGTTCCGCGACGAAGACGTTGCCTACGCGACCAAGATTTGGGAAGCAGGCGGGCGGGCCGAACTGCACATCTTCGCCGGCGGATTCCATGCGTTCGACGGCTTCGCCCCACAATCTGCGGTCGCGCAGTCGATGCTTGCAGCGCGTGACAACTGGGTGAATCGCATTCTCGGTGCCTAAGCATCCGCTTTGTTCGTGACTTCCGGGGCAATGACGTGACGTTTTTGCCCCGGATGTTGCGCGCGCAGCTAAGCTGAAAATCGATGCGAGGGAGCCGATATGCAAGATCTCTTGGGTCGGCTCACTGCCCTTGACCCCGACGCGAGCGAGACCCTCAAAGTCGTCAGCTACTTTGACGCGTTGATTGCGCGCTCGGTCGGTGTCGAAAGCATGCTGCGTGGGGCGGCATTGATCACGGGTGCCACGGCCGGGTACAACGACGGATCCGAAATCATCCGTGTGCGATCGGATGGCGTGCGCATCGACGCAGCGCCGGTCAATCCGGCGTGGCCAACCCGCTCGAGCGGTGGTGAAACGCTCGCATGGATTGAACGTGAGGGTGCGCCCCACCAAAACGACGACATGGTGCTCGAGCGACTCTCGCTTGCACTGGGCATTATTCGCGCTCGTCGCAGCGGCGGTTCTGAAGGTGCCCTCGAACTCGCAATCAGCACACACTCAACGCTCGAAGATCGTGCCGGTGCACTGAATCGATTACGTTTGACCGGGCCGGTGCGAGTGATTGCGTCGCCACCTGATCCGGCACCACTCGCGGCGCATGCGTCGGCCGTAGTCGCGACCAAGCACGGCCTCACACGAGCCACGATTCTTGCTGAATCGGATGACGCGACGCAAGCGTGGGGGAGTGAAACCCTCCCACGGCTTGGCGTTGGCCCGCTCAGCACCGCTGCAGGACTCGCGGATTCGTGGGCCGCAGCGCAGATCGCTGTGCGGCTGACTTCCGGCGAGAACCCGTTGATTGCATCCGACGATCTGGGTGCATTTCTGCTGATCGCCGAGGCTGCCGAGAACGCCCCAATGCACGCGGATGTTGCAACCCTCGCCGCTCTTGATACTGCGAGCCTCGACCTGCTCGATGCCGTTGTTTCAGCGCAGAGCGTTCGAGCAGCAGCCGTGCAACTCGGGCGCCACCATTCCAGTGTGCAAGAACGCGTCAACACGCTGACCCAACGCCTCGGCTACGACCCACGAACAGCGCACGGCCACACCCGCTACATGACCGCGCGGATGCTGTTGCGGCTGTCTGCCGCGTAACGAACCGGCGTGTTATTCAGCGCTCTTCAAGAAGAGGCGCGAGTAAGCGTTGAGTAAGCGGCATCCGATTGGATGGGCGAGAAGAACTCGTTCTTGTTCACGCAAGGGGGCCGAATGGTGAAGAGTCGCGTTACTTTTGCATTTGCTGGTGTGTTGCTTCTGGTCGGATGCTCAGGCTCACCAACCGCTGAACCAACACCTGTGCTCTTAACCTCGGACGAGCAACCTGCCGAGGGCACAACCTCGCCACCGGCGGCCACAGCCACGACAGCCGACGCCGAACCGACCGAAACTGCGCCACCCGCACCAGACCTGGCACAACGCTGGGGAGGCACCTACGCGCTCGAATGGGGCGAGGCTCGCGCCGTAGCCCAAGTGGGTGATGTTCCTGTGCGCGTTGAGATCACCGAGGAACCCTGGGGCGAGGGGGAAGTCATCAAGTGGATGAGCTTCGTTGAAGAAGACGGATGGGGCGCCACGCAGATTCTCGATGAGGTTGAAATCGACTGCACTCAGGGGGTGTGTAACCTTTTCGGTGCAACTGTTAACGGAGGGTACCGGTTTGCGGCTGACGGTACGGCCTTCTGGTACCCGACGTACCCCACCGTCACTGAATACGTGGATGGAAACTACACCTCCCACCAAAGCGAAGACGTGTGCGCGGCCGAACTGATGCCGCCCGCGGAGGTTCCGATCGTCGTCGAAGCCGAGGATGCGAGTGGTGTTGTGCAGTCGTTTAAAGCGCTCAGCTACCCGCTGCACATCTCAGACGTCGGCGAGCTGTGCCAGAATGCGACACTGCTCGAGATACCGGTCACTGCGACCCGGATTGGGTAGGTGGGCGCACTGCGGGGTCGCCGCCCTTCGTCTCGCTGCGCTCGCTCAGGGACCGGCTTAGGTTGTGGGGGAGCAGGTCACGCCTTTCTCGGTCGCTGAGCGAGGGAGCGTAGCGACCGAGACGAAGCGGGCTCACCTTCGTGGGGCGGTTGGCGGCTTACGGGGCGACGGCAACGGCGGGGTGGGTTTCGAGGTAGGACTCGAACGCCTCGGCGGATGTCTTCGAGGGCGTGAAACCGAAGTCGCGCTTCAAAGAGGTATTCAGCAGCACCGGCCGATAGCGCAAGAAGCGCACCTTCTCGGGGCCGTGTTCGGTGAGGCGAAGCATCCGACCCGCACCAAGTGCCACCGTCAGTGCCCACGCTGGGATCGTCAATAACGGCTTGCCCAGACGTGAAGCGATCTGCGGCACCGTGAGCGCCCCATCGCCGGCGACGTTGTAAATGCCGGGAGGGCCATCCGTTGCGGCACGAACCATCGCGGCGGCAACGTCGTCAACCCAAATGAACACGAACGGTGAATCGCTGCCTGCGAGATGCAGGATGCGCTTCGAATCCCACAGGGCCGTGATCTGGTTTTGCACTGTTGGGCCAAGAATTGTGCCGATGCGAAACACCACTTGCTCAAGCTCCGGGTGCGAAACCCGGTACTGGGCAAGCATGTCTTCAACCAAGCGTTTGTGCTTCGAATACGGAAACTCATCACTGCCACGCGCCGGCACATCTTCGTCGATCCAGGCAGGGGAGTCAGCGTGATACCCATACGCCGCCCCCGAACTCGAGACCACGATGCGCTTGACGCCCGCCTCGGCGCACGCCGCGAGCACGTTCGCTGAACCTTCAACATCCACCCGGTACTCCAAAGCGACATCACGCCCCGGGTTCACGATCGCGGCCAAATGCACAACCGTGTCGATGTTGTGCTCTTGTATGACAGCGCGCACCTGGGCGGCATCCGTCACATCACACTTCGCAAAAACCACGCCGTCGGGCAGGTTTGCGGGCTCTCGAACGTCACCCGCGACAACCGCTTCGACGCCGTTTTGGCCAGCAAGCGCGACAGCAACATTCGAACCCAGAAACCCGGCACCGCCGGTCACGAGAACGCGCGTCACTGTTCTGCCCCAGCGGCAGCGGATGCTGCATCCTCATCACGCAGCGCAATGCTCTTGCCAGTCGGATCACCCTTGATCGAACCCGTGCGCTTCTTGGTGTGCCGTGCCCACAGGGTGGCGAGAATCAGGCCCGCGATGATGTCCCAGATGCCCCACCAACCGGCCACAATCGCCATGCCGCCCAGTCCACCGAAGAACGCAAACACCAGGCCAAGGCCGAGGCCGGCGTTGCGGATGCCGACTTCAAACGTCATCGCCTTGCGCTCACGCGTGCCGAGACCGCCGGCAACCGCCGTGCCATAGCCAATGGCCAGCGCGACGGCATCGTGAATGAACACCACGAGCAAGATGATGCCGAGGAACATCACGAAGAACTGCCAGTTACCCGCAAGCGCGCCAATGATGAACCCGATCAGCGCAATCAGGCTGAACCACTTCACGAACGGCTGCACCTTTCGCGCAATCACTGGCCACTTTGCGCGAATGAGCAAACCGAGCACGAACGGAACACCAATAATCAACACAATGTCGAGCAGCATCTTGCCCGGCTCAAGGCTCACCTCTTGCAAGATCGCGCGGGTGTTCGGGTTCAGCGAACCCCAAAACGCGATACTCAGCGGCATCACGAAGATGTAAATCAGGTTGCCCACGGCCGTCATCGAAACCGAGAGCGCCACGTTGCCACCCGAGCGGTGGGTCAGCACTTGCGAAATATTGCCCGGCGGGCAGCACGCCACCAGAATCATGCCGAGCGCCATCGACGCCGTAATCAGCGGTGAAAGCACGTACGTCAGACCCCACGTCACCGCCGGAAGAATCAGCAACTGCGCCAGAATCGCCACAACGAACGGCTTCGGATGCTTCGCCACAACCTTGAAGTCTTTCGGCGCCACATCGAGCGCGATCCCAAACATGATCAGCGCCAGCACGATATTCAGAATCGTCAACGTGCCGGGCGTGAAATTGAGCATCACATCATCGGGACTCATTTTCGCTCCATTCTGCGGCTTTGATTTTCGCGGCTTCTTGCTTCACAGCGCCGCGGTACGCGTCTTTGTTGACGTAATACGACATCCGATCAAGGCCGAGGTACTTGTACCCGGCCGTCATGTCGGGCCACTCGTCGTCTCGCACCCGGGTTCGGAAGCGTTCGGCCCGCCACGGCTCATTCTGCTCAGCCTCAAGGTAACTCGCGATCAGTTCGGCCTGCTCGTAGCGGCCCTGCCAACCCAAGCCCGACGCCTCAACCATGCCCATCACATAGAGGCCGTTGAAATCGGGCGTGAAAATGTTGAGGAACAGCTCTGGTGCGGCCTTTTGCCAATTCAGGTGCTCGCGGGAAACCATCGGGTAGTCGAGCTTGTAACCGGTCGCCAGCAGCACGAGGTCGTAGTCTGCTTGGCTGCCATCTTTGAAGTGCACCGTGTCGTTCTCGAGCCGATCAATGTCGGCCATGATGCGCAAATCACCCTGCCCGAGGTGGTTCAGAATCATCGTGTTCACAATCGGATGCGACTCATAAATCTTGTAGTCAGGCTTCGGGAACCCAAACTTCACCGGGTCACCCGTAAACATCCGCAGCAAACGTGTGTCCATTGCTTGCTTGATCGGGCGGGGCAGGGGCTTGCCCTGATTGAGGGTGTCGCTCGGGCGGCCAAAGATGTACCGGGGAACAAAGTAGTAGCCGCGACGCACACTCATGTCAACGGATGCCGCATGGTGCACGGCATCGACCGCGATATCGCAACCCGAGTTGCCGGCGCCAATGATGAGCACGCGTTTGCCAGCGAGCTGATGGGCACTCTTATATGCGCTCGTGTGCATGATCTCGCCCGTGAACGTCTCTTGACCGGCGAACGTTGGAATGTGCGGCTCGGCGAGCGTGCCATTCGCGAGAATGACGCCGCGGTACGTCTTGGTAATCGTCGAGTCGGGCGTTTGTGCGGTGACCTGCCACTGGCCGTCGGGCGTTTTTGTGACCTCTTCGACGTACGAATCGAAGGTGAACCTGTCGCGCAGGTCGAACGTATCCGCATAGTCGTCGAAGTACGCCTTCATCACCCGGTGGCCGGGGTAGTCGGCTCTCGAAGCCATCGGCAACTCGGTGAACTCGGTCGTCGTACGCGACGAGATCAAGTGTGCCGATTCGTACATCGTGCTGCGCGGGTTCGTGATGTCCCACAGGCCGCCGACGTCGTGCGAAGCCTCGTAGCCGTCGAAGTCGATACCGGCGAGCTGTAACGCCCGTGCCATTGCGAGCCCGCTCGGGCCCGCGCCAATAACCGCATACGATGCGTGATCGCTCAAGTGCACACCCCTTTATGTGTCCTGCACTACCTTAGCGGGTGCGGTGCACTGTGGGGTCGCCGCCCTTCGTCTCGCCTACGGCTCGCTCAGGGACCGGCTTGCGGTCTGAGTTGCGCTTTCCTTGGGCGCTGGCTGGCGCTCTTCGTTCTTGAAAGCCCCGGTCCCTGAGCGCGCGCAGCGAGACGCCTGTGCTGAGCGAGCCGTAGGCGAGTCGAAGTGAAGGGCCTGCGAAGACGCCGTCCGTTGCCCCACGGCTCGCCCAAGCCGGCGAAAAGCAACCTACGCGTGGGCGAAGGTCAGCAGCATGATCGAGGCATCCGATGCCTCAACCGTGTGGCGTTCGAGCGGAACCGTATACAAGTCACCCGGCTGCAGCGTCGCAACCTCGGACCCGTCAACGGTGAACCGAACTGCACCTTCAAGCAGCAGCGCCATCGCCTCGCCAGGGTTGTTGTGCTCGGGCAAAACGCCGCCCGCGCGGAATCCGACCAAGACTTGCCGCACGGTGCCTTCACGTTTGACGGGCTTCGTCGCAAAGCCGTGGGCGGACGCCTCGGCCTGCTGAGTGAGCTCCGCCCCAAGTTCGGTGAGTGAGATGGTCGTCATGTCGTGCCTTTCGTGCCTTCAGCCTATTGCTCGGCCGCCATTGCTGGGGATGAGCTTCTGCGGTCGTTGCGCCAATATCGGGTGGCAAGCACAGCCGAGGCCCGGTGGTGGGATGTCGGTGCCGCTCAGTAGGTTGGTTGTATGACTCGTCGCTGGAATGTCGCTATTGCTGGTCTTGGTGCTGCCGTCGCACTCACGGGGTGCACCGCCGAAGTCGAAGACACTGCTCCACCCGCGCCGCTGATCGTCATGGGGGATGAGCAAGCGGTTTGGGATGCCACCATGAGCGGCCCGGTCACAGCCGACCAGGTGCAGCAGGAGTGGCGTGGCGTTGTTGATAGCTGGCCGTTGCCGGTGCCCGAGGGCGCATTCCCAGATGAGCTGCCGCTCGACAACCTGCGTCTGGCTGATTTGCAGGGCAACTACGAGTCGGGGCAGGGGCTTATGCACGCAAACTTTACGTGGATGTATGCCGCGCCCGAGGCGTACTTAGCTGCCTACGATTCGGGTGATGCGGATGCCGCAGCCTACTGGCTCGAGGCGATGCGTCTGTTCTCGTTGAGTTCGATTCAGACGTTCAACAATGGCTCACCTGAGGCGTATTGCACCTCTTTTGTGGCGCCTCTACTCGACGGGCGCGTTGATGCGTTGCGGGCGACTATCGATCGGGTTCCAGGGCCGTCTGGGTTGCCGACGTACACGATGGCTGACTGCGAATCGCCGGGCTAAGCGTCGGCGCGTTTCAAGCGCTTGTTTCCTGGGAGTCTACTGCGATCTGTTCGAATATTCTTTCTAATGTCAGAGGTCTGTGTTTGAATAGAATGTGTCTAATTTATTCGAGCTTGAGCAACACCTTGGCAGGGTGTTCACCGCGTTCGGGGGTGACCTTGATACCGCACACCTCACTGGGGTGATGGCCGGTTGGGGTCCGGAACGGTTGCTCGAAGTGTTGCGGGCTGGTGAAGCGCTCGTTCGTGGGGTGCAGGTCGTCACGACCGCGGCGGCTGGGGTGATTGCTTCGAAGTCGTCGCGTGAGTTTGGTCATGACGGGATTGCGCAGAAGAACGGGTTCCGAAACGCCGAAGCGTTGATTCAAGACATTACGGGTGGGTCGAAACTTGAAGCATCCCGCCAGGTGCGGGTCGGGCTCAGCATGCTCGACCCGGTCGAGGTAGCTGTCGAGCTTGATTCGCCGGCCGATGTCACGGGTGGTGCTGACATTGACGCTCCCGCTGTGCCGAAGCCGGCCCGTTGGGACGCACCCCTGGTTGCAGCTCTCACGGGTGGGGTGATTACCCGCACCCAGAGTGACGCTATCCGGCGGGGGCTTGGTGAACCGGTTCGTGACGGTTTGGGGTGTTTCGAGGCGGGTGCTGTTGAGGCGTGGAGTGTTGCGTGTGAGCAACTCATCGTTGAGGCTTCCCGGGTGACTGCGGAAGAACTTGTTGCGTCTGCTCGCACGATCCGTGACATTCTCGACCCTGCCGGTGCGGACGCACGGTTTGCGAAACAGTTCGACGCTCGTTCGTTTCGGATGTGGCGTGACAGTGACGGCAACCCTCGCGCATCCTTACGGTTGGAAGAACACGGGTACGCGGAGTTGCGGGCAATCTTTGACAGTGCACTACGGCCCCGCAAAGGTGGGCCGAGGTTTGTTGACCCAGACGAGAAAACGGTAGCGGATGCCCTTG
>CAZTUC010000025.1:0-33103 GCA_964616805.1 uncultured Microbacterium sp.
GAACACTTCAGGGTGGGCTTTTTCGATTTCGTCGAGCAAGACAACCCTGAAGTGTTCGACATCCTGCTGCAGGTGCTCGACGATGGGCGCCTGACCGACGGGCAGGGTCGCACGGTCGACTTCAAGAACGTCATTTTGATTCTCACGTCGAACATCGGCTCACCGATTCTCATCAATCCAACGCTCTCGCCCACCGAGAAAGAAGAGGCCGTTATGGCCGAAGTGCGGCAGTACTTCCGCCCTGAGTTCCTCAACCGGCTCGATGACATCGTGATCTTCGACCCGCTTTCGCGTGAAGACCTCGCCAAGATCGTGGGGCTTTCGGTTGGTGCGTTGCAGGCTCGGTTGCAAGACCGGCAATTGACGTTGGAAGTGTCGGATGCTGCCCGCGACTGGCTCGCAGAGCGCGGCTACGACCCGGCGTTTGGTGCCCGGCCGCTGCGGCGGCTCATCCAGCGCGAGATTCAAGACCGGCTTGCGCGTTCGCTGCTCGCGGGCGAGGTGACCGACGGTGACACGGTGCGCGTCGACGTTGCGCCCGACGGGTCGGGGCTTGTGGTTTCGGCCTCGCGCTAGCGCTTTTTCGGTCGTTGAGCGGAGGCGCGCAGCGCCGAAGTCGAAACGCGGTTGTTGTGGAGTGGCAAGCCTGAGCGGCATGGTTCCCCGTGGTACGTCGGCTTATTCGGCCCACGCCCCTATTCGAACGTGACGAGTGACTCGGCGAGCGGGCGGCGAAGACGCGGGGCAACCTCGCGAGCTGCGAGCGTTTCGTTGAGGATCGCTGGTGACGCGGCAACACCGATAGCGCTCAGCGAGAAGGGCACCAGGTTTGAAGGCAGGTTCAAGGCGTGAGCTGCGGCATCCGCGTCAAAACCCGTCATTTGGTGCACGAGCAAACCGTCGTGCTGCGCCTGAACCGTCAAATGCGCAACGGCCTGGCCGAGGTCATACTGTGCGGTGCGGCGCGACTCACCCTCGGCCGTTTGGGTCTCAGCAATGTTGACGATGAGGGCGGATGCCGCACCCGCCCACTCTTTGTTGAACCCGATCAGCGTGTCGAAAACCTGCTGCCACAGCGCGGTACCGCGGCGGGTAACAGCGAAACGCCATGGCTGGTGGTTATTCGCAGACGGTGCCCACCGTGCCGCTTCCAGAAGTGTTGTGAGTTGCTCGTCACTCAGGGTGTGGTCAGCGTCGAAAGCGCGGGGACTCCAACGACCCGAGAGTTGCGGGGCAAGATCGGCGTCGGTTACCGCGGCGCGGTCGAGTGTTGTTTCAGTCACGATAGAGGCAACCTCCGGGTGGCGGCCGGTATTCCGGCGGGCTTGCCTTAACGGTATTCGGCCGGGCTATGAGCTACCAAAACGGGCCCGCAATTGGCGTAACAACGACCACCGCTAAGTCGTGCGGCTAACTGGAACGGGGGTTGGGGAGGCTAGGGCAGGGCGGACGCCACAGCATCCGCGAGCGCGGAACGCACGGCCTGAATGTTGGCCGAACGGGCAGCGGCGACGCGCGCCGAAGAGAACAGTTCGCGCCTGGCACCCCCGTCGACGGGAGCGACACTAAACGGCGGCTTTGAGCCAGCGAACAGCAACTCGGGCACGAACCCCACGGCGGCCCCACTGGCGATGAGGTGCACTTGGCTGACGAGGTCGGGGGTTGTATAGCGCACATCGGGTTCGAAGCCGGCCGCGCGGCAAGTCTGCTCGGCCCATTCGCGAGATTGCGTGCCGCGCGGTTCCATCACCCAGGCGGCATCACGCAGTGCGGCAAGTGTTGGCCAGTCTGCATCCGGTGCCACTCCCGGCGCCAGATGCGAATCGGATGCCGCCGCAACCCAAATCGCGTCGGTTGCCAGCCGCACTTGGTCAAGGTCGAGGTGCGGTCTGCGGGTGCTCCCGGGGTACTGTTCGGCAAGCGCAAGATCGACGTCTCGTGCCGCAAGTGCTTGCAGCCCGCGTTCGGGCGGATACTCAAAAACTTCAACGCGAAGCGCCGGGTGGGTTGTCGCGAGGGCGGCGAGGGTATGCGGAATGAGTGTGTGCATCGCCGACTGGAAGGTGGCGACTCGCACAGTGCCGGCAGCGCCGCCGGCGGCTTCGGTCGCGGCGATCTCTGCGATTTCGAGTCGGTCAAGCACGTCAATGGCGTGCGCAACGAGCACTTCGGCGGCGGGCGTGAGCTGCACCCCGCGGCCGGCCTTCGTGAGCAGTTCAACGCCAACTTCGCGTTCGAGCGCCCCGAGCTGTTGTGAAACCGAGGCGGATGAGTAGCTGAGTTCTTCCGCCACTGCGGCGAGCGTTTTTCGGCGACTGAGCTCAACGAGCAAGCGCAAGCGGTGAGCGTCGAGCATGCGGCATCCGATCATTTGGGTTTTCTTAACAATACAGCTTGAAAACGTTTGATAGACAGCAGGGTATCGGCGCGGCATGCTGAACACAGAACCGAAGGAGAACCGTGCCCACAACAACTGATGCCCCCAGCGTGACCGAGATTGAACAGCTCGTGCAGTCATGGCTGCACAAAAGCACCCAGTATCCGGTCGACCCCTCAGCCCAGCGTCTCGCCGAGGTTTTGCGCGACCCGCGTGGCCTCGACTTCACCGTCGGCTTCGTTGACGGCGTTGTGCGGCCCGAAGACACCCGCGTTGCGGCACACAATCTCAACCGGCTCACTGCGATCACCCCCAAACTGCTGCCTTGGTACTTGCGCTCGGCAATCGGCGTCGGCGGGGCGACGGCACCGATCGCTCCCGGTGTCGTGATTCCGGTCGCGCGCCGTGTGCTGCGCGAAATGGTTGGCCACCTCGTGCTCGATGCGACCCCCGCAAAGCTCGGACCGGCCATGGCGAAACTGCGCGCAGGCGGCAACCGGCTGAACCTCAACCTGCTCGGCGAAGCGGTTCTGGGTTCGGATGAAGCAGCTCGGCGCCTCCGGGGCACAGCCGAATTCCTTGCCCGCGACGACGTCGATTACGTCTCGATCAAAGTGTCGAGCGTCATCAGTGGGCTTTCCATGTGGGCGTTTGATGAGGCCGTCGCCGAAGTGGTCAGCAAACTCACACCCCTGTATGAGCTGGCGGCAGCGGGAGCGTCCAGAGGTTTCGACTCGCCTGCGGCTCGCTCAACCTTGACCCGGCCCGCGGGGGCGTCGAGAGGTTTCGACTCGCCTGCGGCTCGCTCAACCTTGACCCAGCCTGCCTCAACGTCGGCTACGCCGACATTGACCCAGGCTGCGTCAAAGTTCATCAACCTCGACATGGAAGAGTATCGCGATCTCGACCTGACGATTGCCGTGTTCAAGGCCATCCTCGACCAACCCCAACTGCGCGGCCTCGAAGCCGGGATTGTGCTGCAAACCTATTTGCCCGATGCGCTCGGGGCGATGCAAGACCTGCAACAGTGGGCGAGCGCGCGTGTTGCCGCGGGTGGCGCACCGATCAAGGTGCGTGTCGTGAAAGGTGCGAACCTCGCAATGGAGCACGTCGATGCCGCGATGCACGACTGGCCGCTTGCCACCTACGACACGAAGCAAGACTCTGACACGAACTACAAGCGTGTGCTCGATTGGGCGCTCACGCCTGAGCGCACCGCGAACGTCAAGCTCGGTGTGGCTGGGCACAACCTCTTCGATGTCGCGCACTCGTTCTTACTCGCGCAAAACCGGGGCGTGACGGATGCGGTCGAGTACGAAATGCTGCTCGGCATGGCAACCGGGCAGGCCGAAGCGGTCCGGCAAGACGTTGGCAATCTGCTGCTGTACACACCCGTGGTCAACCCCAGTGAGTTCGACGTTGCGATTGCGTACCTGATTCGGCGCCTGGAAGAAAACTCGTCGAGCGAGAACTTCATGTCGGCCGTTTTCGAGCTCGACGCCAACCCGCAGCTGTTTGCGCGGGAGAAGGCGCGGTATGAGGCATCCGTCTTGGCACTCGCCGGACAGCCAGAGCCGACGCCTCACCGGGCGCAGAACCGCCAAACCGAGGTGCTCGGCGGCGGCCACGGTGCCCAAACTCAGGAACCGGGGTCAGCTGACGCCGAGAACGGTCGTGATGGTGCCGCCCTTCCTGAGTTTGGGCAAGAATCTGGAGCAGCTGGCTTCCGCAATACTCCCGACACCGACCCCGCACTCGCGCCCAACCGTGCGTGGGGGCGTGCGATTCTGAGCCGTTCTGCCAGCAGTGACCTCGGTGTGCAGACGATTGCCGCCAACCGGATTGAGAACCCTGAGCAGCTGGGCGTGGTCTTCGAAACGGTACGCACCGCAGCCCGCGCCTGGGCGGCCCGCCCGGCCGCTGAGCGGGCTGCGATCCTGCACCGTGCGGGTGACGAACTCGCAAAAAGCCGGGCTGACCTGCTGGAAGTCATGGCCGCAGAAGCCGGCAAAACGATTGCCGAAGGCGACCCTGAGGTGAGTGAAGCGATCGACTTCGCACACTATTACGCCGAGCGAGGCCTTGACCTCGAGCGTGTTGACGGCGCCGCGTTTGTGCCGGCGCAGCTGACCGTTGTGACACCGCCGTGGAACTTCCCCGTCGCGATCCCCGCGGGTGGTGTGCTTGCCGCGCTCGCGGCGGGTTCCGGTGTTGTCATCAAACCGGCCAAACTCACGCAACGCTCGGGGGCGGTTATGGTCGAGGCGCTCTGGCGCGCCGGGGTGCCCCGCGAGTTGCTGGCACTCGTCGATGTCGCAAACCGCGAGCTCGGCACGATGCTTGTTTCCGACCCGAGCGTTGACCGAGTCATCCTCACCGGTGCGTACGAGACGGCAGAGTTGTTTCGCAGTTTCCGAGCGGATTTGCCGTTGCTTGCCGAAACGAGTGGCAAGAACGCGATCATCGTGACACCGTCGGCAGACCTCGATTTGGCGGCATCCGATGTGGTCAAGAGCGCCTTCGGGCACGCGGGGCAGAAGTGCTCGGCGGCGTCGCTGGTGATTCTGGTCGGCACAGTTGGACGCTCGAAGCGGTTCGCGCGGCAGTTTGTCGATGCCGTCACGTCGCTGCGCGTCGGATACCCGCAAGACCCGAACACGCAAATGGGGCCGGTCGTTGAGCCGGCGCAGGGCAAACTGCTCGAAGCGCTCACGACACTTGAGCCGGGCGAGACGTGGCTCGTGAAGCCCGAACAGCTCGACGAAAGCGGCAAACTGTTCAGCCCCGCTGTGAAAGACGGCGTGCGTCCCGGCTCGAAAACACACCTCACCGAATTCTTCGGTCCGGTTCTCGGCATTATGCGGGCGAACACCCTCGAAGAAGCCATTGCCCTGCAAAACGCGGTCGACTATGGGCTGACCGCGGGGCTGCACTCACTCGACTCTGACGAAGTGCGACTGTGGCTGAGCCGCGTCGAAGCCGGGAACCTCTACGTCAACCGCGGCATCACGGGCGCGATCGTGCAGCGCCAGCCGTTCGGCGGGTGGAAGAAATCTGCTGTCGGCCCGGGCGCAAAAGCGGGTGGCCCGAACTACCTGATTGGGCTCGGATCGTGGCAGAAAGCGGATGTTGCCGCGGCCGCTTCGGCCACTTCCTCAAACCGCGCTGTCGCAGACCTCGTGCAGGCGGCCGAGACGCAACTCGGTGCCGAAGAAGTAGTGTTTGTGCGGGCATCCGTTGCCGCCGATGACGCTGCCTTTGCTGACGAGTTCGGCGTCGTGAAAGACGTTTCGCAATTGGGTGTTGAGCGCAACCTCTTCCGCTACCTGCCGGCCGATACGACCGTGCGCATCAGCGCTGGCGCGTCGCTGGCCGATGCCGCGCGAGTGCTCGCGGCTGGCTTGAGGTCGGGGGCAAAGGTCGACGTTTCGACTGCGACGCCGTTGCCCGAACCGGTTGCAGCGGTGCTGAAAGCACAGGGCGTCGACATCTCGACCGTGTCAGATTCGGCCTGGCCACGCGAACTCGCGAAATCGGATGCCCCAAACCGTCGCATCCGCCTCGTCGGGGCACAGGCGTCCGACGTGACTGCCGTCACCGCGGCACCAGACATCGCGATTTGGGATGGTGAGGTGACTGCCGCGGGGCGCATCGAGCTGCTGCCGTTCTTGCGCGAGCAAGCGATCGCGATCACAAACCACCGCTTCGGCAACCCTACGACCCTCACTGACGCCGTCATTTGAGGCGGGCGCACCCCCGCGCTAGTTAAGTGCGGGAGTGTCGGCCGGAACGACCCCGGTGCCGTACAGGTCGGTTGCAAGGTCACGTAGCGCACGCAAGGCGACCCGCTGCGTGACTGGGCCGTACGAAATGCGCGCGACGCCGAGCGCTTCATATTCAGCGGCGCTCAGCGCGCCGGGGAGGCCGATGACGCTCAGTTTGCCGTGGCCGAGACCGTCGACGAGCTTCTTCGTGGCATCCGCATCAAGCACACCCGGCACGAAGACAAGGCTCGCGCCAGCGTCGAGAAACGCCCGACCACGTTCGATTGCGTCATCGAGCTTTGCCTCAAGGGGCTTATCGCCACCGCGCACGATCGCGTCGGTGCGGGCATTGAGCTGGAAGGCGACCCCCTCAAGCTCGGCGGCACGGATGATTTGCTCGACGCGGGCAACCGATTCGCCGAGCGACAGCAGGCGATCTTCAACGTTTGCGCCGACAACGCCGATCTCAATCGCGCGGCGAATCGTTTCGCCCGGGTGCTCATATCCGTTGTCGAGGTCTGCCGTGACGGGAAGGTCGGTCGCCGCAACGATCTTCGCGACGGCCGCGAGCATCTCATCGACCGGGATCTGGCCATCGGCGTAACCGTGACTCGCGGCGATCGAGTGCCCGGCCGTCGCGAGCGCTTTCGTCTCGGGGAGGTCGGCAACAACTTTGGCGCTGATGGCGTCCCAGACGTTGACCACCCGCAAGATCGCGGATGCTTCGTGCAGGGCTTTGAGTTCGAGTGCTTTTTCTGCGGTGTTCATACTTTTGAACCTACTCCGGTATGGCGCACCGTGGCCGAAACCGGGGTGGAATCGGGCTGTGGATAACGTTGGAGGCCGATGGCGCAAACGAGATACCTTGGCGTGTGTACCCGCAGCGATCATGCACTGGATCGAAAGTGACAGCAAAAAGCTAAACTGCAGTCATTCTGAAGGAGGTGCGCTCATGCCCGAGCAGCGGATTCGTCTTGGCGATGCCCTTGTCGCTTTCGGCCGCGAGTTGCAATTGTCGGATGTCGATGTAGACGAGCTTGTCGCAACGCGTGATACCTCGACGCTCGATCCGATCGACTTCACATGATCGTCATCGAGAGAGTTCGCACACCAAGCCCGACGAGCACTTGCGCGAGCAGCGGATCAGACGCCGCTTCGGCGCACACATCTCGGCGCATCCAGTTAGCGCGCGAAAGCGGCCGCCACGACAACGGTGCGGCCGCTTTGCAGTTGGGGCTTACTGTGCTGCGACGAAAATTTTGTCCCCGCCGAAGAACCCGATCTTGATCGAAACCACGCCATCTCCAGCGCCATCGGACGGCACCAGGAAGGCATTGCCAATAGTGTGCGAGGCGCCGGGGAACATCGAGGAGGGCAGGTCGGTGAAGTTTCCAACGCCATCGTGGCCGACAACGGTGCCATTGCTGACCGAAATGCCGCCGGGGGTTACATACTCGACTTCGATATCCGTCAACGGGTTGCCTTCATCAGAGCCGGTGTAGGTGAGTGTGTAGTTCACGATGATCCAAGTCTCACCGTCCGCGGGCTCTGTGTTAAAGGGGTTCGCGTCCATAATTTCGCCACTCGCATCGAGATTGACTGAGTTTACGACGACGGTCCAATCCTTGCCCTCGATCTCGGTTCCGATCGGGAATGGATTGCCCCGAGTTCCGTCCGCGCTGGCCTCAGCAGGTTCCTCGGGCGCAGTAGTTTCGCCCGCTTCGGGTGCCGCAGTCTCGCCCGCTTGAGTCTGCGATGTTCCGGATGCATCGGGCTCCGTCGCGGTCGGAGTCGAGTTGCCGCCGAGTTGGCTCGCAATGATGATGAGCGCTATCACCGCGATAAGCCAAACCCACCAGCGCTTGTACAGAGCCTTCTTCGGCTTTTCTGAAGTCATGGAATTATCCCCTCTAATGTGACTCATAGTCCGTGGACTATAGGTCACACACTAGCTGAACTTGACCACGTGATCCAATCAGTGCACCGTCTGAAGTTCGGTGCACGAGTGCGCCAGTTGCGCCAGGAGCGGGGCCTTGCGCAAGAGCAGTTCGCACATCTCGCCGGCATGGATCGCACTTATGTCTCGGGTATTGAGCGTGGGCGTCGCAATCCAACGCTCGATATCATCGTCCGCCTGGCCGAGGCGCTTGAAGTCGAGCCCGCAGAGCTTTTGACGCAGCTAAGCTCAGCAGGCGAAGCGCACGAGCTGCCCCATCAGAGGCCCGCCAGATTGTGAGCGGCTGCGGCTTGTGCCGGCAGCCAGGCAGGCAGTGGGGTCAAGCCGGGGCGAGAGCGGATGCCGCAGCGCGCGCATCCGAAGCAGAAGCAGCGCCCAGCGCGGCATCCGCCATCGCGCGGCACTGTTCGAGCGTTGCAGCACCAACTGCTGCGCCGACCGCTGGCACAAGCCGCGGTGTCATCGAAAGGCTCCGCACACCGAGGCCGACAAGCACTTGAGCGAGCAGCGGATCGGATGCCGCCTCACCACACACACCAACCGAACGCCCACCCGAACCGGCGACGCACAGCGAAATCAGACGCAAAACGGCCGGCTGCCACGGGTCGTTCAAGTCAGCGAGCGCGCCGGAAAGCCGATCGGCGGCCATCGTGTACTGGCCGAGATCGTTCGTGCCGATTGAGACAAAGTCAACGTGCTCGAAGATTTCCGCTGCCGAAAGTGCGGCGGCAGGTGTTTCGACCATGACGCCGACTTTTGAAAGCCCAACGGCCCGTGCTCGCGCAGCGAAATCGGCTGCCTCGGCAGCCGTCGCGATCATGGGTGCCATGACCCAAACGTCGGCGTTCGAACCCTGCGCAGCCTCGGCGATCGCAGCCAACTGCCCATCGAGCACCTCTGGGTGCGCACCCGCGGTGCGGTATCCGCGAACACCGAGTGCGGGGTTTTCTTCCCCGGCAGGCGTCAAGAACGGCAACGGTTTGTCCGAGCCCGCGTCGAGGGTTCGCACAACAACGTGCTGCCCGGCGAATGCATCAAGAACCGCCCGGTACGCGGCAACCTGTTCGTCGTGCGAGGGTGCCTCGGTGCGATCAAGGAAGCAAAACTCCGTGCGGAAAAGCCCCACACCCTCGGCGCCGGCCGCCACCGCATCGGCAGTATCAGCGGGTTTGCCGACGTTCGCGAGCACATAAACCGGCTCACCGTCGGCGGTCTGGCCGGGCCCGACGAACGCGGTGATCTCCGCCGAAGCCCCGGTTGTGCGGGCATCCGCTGTGAGCTCGTCGGACGGGTTTTCAACAACCTCGCCCGTTGTGCCATCAACGAGCACGAGCGTACCCTCGGTGAGCGTTGCCGCAAGAGGCGCGGCAACAACCGCGGGAATCCCCAGCGACCGCGCCAAAATCGCGGTGTGCGATGTGCGCCCACCCTCGCTCGTGAGAATCGCGAGACACGTCGCGGGGTCAAGCCCGGCCGTGTCAGCTGGCGCCAAATCGCGAGCGACAAGCACAAACGGATGCCCCGGCGCCGGCACACCACCAACACTCACACCCGTCAGCGCTGCGACAATGCGGGCGCGAATATCGTGCACATCCGTGACACGTTCGGCTTGCAAACCGCCAAGAGCGGTGAATTGTTCGGCGACACCACCGAGGGTCTGCCAGATGGCAGACTCGGGCGTCTGGCCGTTGTCGCGAACGAGCGCTTCTGCCTGTTGCGCGACGGCGGGGTCTGCCGCAAGCGCTGCGGTGGCTTGCAGTACTTCGCGTGCGGTCTGCTGTGTGGTTGGGTCTTCGGCTCGCGCGCGCAAGTCAGTGGCGACTGCGCTGATCGCAGCGTGCAGTTTCGCGACGGCAGCATCGCGGTCGTTGACGCGTGCGTTGTGGTCGGGTTCCGCGACACCGGAGGTCATGCGGGCGACCGGGCCGACAACACGGCCGGGACTCACGCCGATCGGGTGGGTAGCTCGGGGGGCCGGTTCGGATGCGACGGGTTGTGCTGCTGTGTCTTCGGCCTCGCCGAAACCTGTCGCGATCAGCCCTTGGAGCGCGACGACCGCAGCGGCGGCGGCCGATCCCGTTGCAGAGATCGTCACGGCGTCGCCACCGCGCGTGCCGAGTGAGGCGAGCGAGAGCGGGCTGACCGCCGACGCAGGCGTGCGCCCAGGCACCGCAATCGTCACGGCAGCATCGAACGATGCCGCCGCCGCCGCAACCGCCGCAGCTGGCCGCGCATGCAGACCGAGCGGGTTGACGATTGTGACAGTGGCGGATGCGTCGGGGGGCGTATCTTCGGGGTCGCCGCCCTTCGTCTCGCTGCGCTCGCTCAGGGACCGGCTGTGATCGTCAGACTCCGCGACCCCGCCAAGCTGCTCAATCTTGCCGGCGAGTGCTCCGGCCGCGGCAGGTGCGACCTCGTCGAGTGGTGCTCCCGCGGCTGCCGAAACAACCGCCGCGATGAGCCCCTCAACAAAGGGGGCCGCAACAATGCGCACATCAAGCGAAGGGTCAGGCAAAAATTCGAGTGCCATTTCGGCCGACAGAACAGCGGAGCCAAGATCGGTCAGCACAAGCACACCAGCATCTGAGGCAACACCTTCGATTGCGCCAGACACGGCAACCGCATCGGTTCCAAACCCGCCATCATCAAGCCCCGCCGCAACAGCGAGCGGGGGCGGCACCTGCACCATTTCGAGCGCGAGCGCGACCGCCGCTTCGGCGAGCGGCCGCGAATGCGAGACGACAACGATGCCGACCGTACCGCCCCTCACTCCGGCTTGTTCCGGGGTCGGCACGTCACCCATCACGCAAGCTCGTCAGCCAGTGCACGCAAGAGCAACGAAGACGACGCCGCGCCCGGGTCCATGTGTCCTGCACTGCGCTCACCGAGGTAGCTGGCCCGACCCTTGCGGGCCACGAGCGGTATCGTTGCGTCGCGACCTGCTTCGGCAGCGGATGCCGCGGCAGCCGTAGCATCCGAAACCGATGCGCCCGCGGCGTCATACGCGTCAAGTGCTGGCAGCAGCGCATCGAGCATCGTCTTGTCTTCGAGCACGGCTTTTCCGCGGGCGACGATGCCATCGACACCCGCACGCAGTGCCGCACCGAGGCCGGCCGCATCAAGCGAATCAACAGCTCCGCCAGCAACCCCGAACCGCAAGAAGAACGTGCCGTACAGCGGGCCACTTGCCCCACCGACGGTTGACACGAGCGTCATGCCGACGGTTTTACCAAGATCGGCGATTGTCGCCGGTGGCGCTGCCGCGACTGCAGCAACGGCGGCCGCCATGCCACGGTCCATGTTGGAACCGTGGTCGGCGTCACCGATTGCCGAGTCGAGGTCAGTCAAATACTGGCGTTGCTCGGTGACGACGGTGCTGTACCGCGAAAGCCAAGCAACCAGTTGGTCGAGGGTTACGACATCCGCCACCGTTCAGACCCCCCATCGCAGGCCGGGAGTATTGACGGGTGCATCCCACAGTGAGACCATTTCGTCGGTTGCGCGCAACAGGGTGAGCGAGCAGCCGGCCATCTCGAGCGAGGTGATGTAGTTGCCAACGAGGTTGCGCACAACGGTGACGCCAGCAGCTTCGAGCAGCTTCGCGACTTCGCCGTACATGAGGTACAGCTCAATCAGTGGCGTGCCACCCATGCCGTTGAGCATTGCGATGACCGGAGCGCCAGTGAAGTCGAGGTCGGCAAGGATCGGGTCGACAAGGTCTTTTGCAACTTCGGATGCTGGGGCAAGCTTCACACGCTTACGACCGGGTTCGCCGTGAATGCCGATTCCGAGTTCCATTTCATCTTCGGGCAGGTCAAACGTGGGCTTGCCGGCCGCGGGAACAGCGCATGAGGTCAAAGCCATGCCGAACGAGCGCGAGTTTGCGTTGACGTCGCGGGCGAGGGCAGCAACGGATGCCAAGTCTCCCCCGGCTTCAGCGGCAGCGCCGACGATCTTCTCGATAAAAACAGTCGCACCAACGCCGCGCCGACCAGCCGTGTAGAGCGAGTCTTGCACGGCAACGTCGTCGTCAACGATGACGCTTTCAACCTCGACACCGGTCTCAGCGGCTGCAAGTTCGGCTGCCATTTCGAAGTTCATGACGTCGCCGGTGTAGTTCTTGACAATGTGCAAAACGCCCGCGCCACCGTCGACAGCCTTGGTTGCTTCAACCATTTGGTCGGGGGTCGGAGAGGTGAAGACCTGGCCTGCGCATGCGGCATCGAGCATGCCTGTCCCAACAAAGCCGCCGTGGAGTGGTTCGTGACCTGAGCCACCACCGGAGATCAAACCAACTTTGCCAGCACGCGGGGTGTCACTGCGGTAAATAACGCGGTGCTCGTGGTCGATGCGAAGTTCAGGATGGGCCAGTTCGTAGCCTTGCAGGAAATCAGCGACGACGTCATCGACGCCGTTAATGAGTTTCTTCATGGGAGCCTCCTATGGCGTTTGCTCTGCAACGAGCATTGGTACCTTCAGCCTAGAACTCCCCGGTTGGTCGCGGCCAGGAGTTTCTGAGGAATCTGCTGAGCGTTCATGAAGCGTTTGCCCTGCAGTCACGTGTGGCCAGCAGCACAGTGGCGAGCGATAGCCTGGAACCGTGGTGATTGACACGGGCAAGCATGGGCAGCGCACGCCAGCGGCCGCGCCAACCGGTTCGCCCGAGACCATTCCTACGCGCGGTTACCGCGTCACAGCGGTGACATTGCTCGTCATCACGGCCGCGGCGGGAATGGCTGTCGCCCTCATCGCCGGTGGTGGCGCCGCAGAACTCAGCGTCAATGACCCTGGTACGTTCGCTCGCTGGATCGTGCCGAGCTTGAAGCTCGTGCTCAATCTTGCCGCCGCATTGATGATCGGACCCCTGGTTCTCGCACTGTGGAGCCTGAAAGAGCAATCGGCCCCGTTTGAGAAGGCGATTGCCATTTCGGCGGTTGGTGCAGCCGCGTTCACGCTTGCTGCGCTGGCGAGCTTCATTGCAACCTTCGTGACCACTTTCCGCGTCGGACTTGACGACCCATTGTTTGCCAACTGGGCCAAGACCGAAGCTGGCCTGGCGTGGATTGTGACGATCGCCGTGGGCGCGATCATCACGATGGTGTTGCTCGTGGTGCGCGGCTACACGACGACTCTGCTCACCGCTGTCGCAACGTTTGTAGCCCTCATCCCCATGGCCACACAAGGACACTCAGGTTCGCTTGCTGGCCACGGCATCGCGGTCAACGCGATCTTCTTACACATGGCAGCTGCCGCGGCTTGGATCGGTGGCCTCGTTGCCCTTGCACTCATCCCGAGCGTGCGCGCGAAAACGATCGACCGCTATTCGACAATCGCGATCGTCGCATTCGCTGTTGTGGCAACCTCGGGTCTTGCCCGCGCGATGGTTGCCATTCCCTCCCTCAAAGACCTTGACACGTCGTATGCCGCACTCACGATCGCAAAAGCCGGGCTGCTGATTGCCATCGGATGCCTCGGCGCCTGGTACCGCAAGAAGCTCATTCCCGGCATCCGCTCGACCTCATCCGCGACGAGCCGCAAGGCGTTCTTCAACCTGCTGCTTGCCGAGTTTGTTCTGATGGGTTCAGCGAGCGGTGTCGCAGTTGCGCTTTCGCGCACCCCACCACCGCAGGGTGAAACTGGGTACGCTTCGACGCCCGCGCAATACCTCACGGGGCAACAGTTGCCACCCGAGCTCGACGCGCACCAGTGGCTTGTCGCGACCAAGCCAGACATTTTGTGGATCACGGTCGCGGGTTTTGGCATCTTCTTCTATCTCGCGGGCGTCTGGCGTTTGCACAAGCGTGGCGATTCGTGGCCGTGGTACCGCACCCTCTTGTGGGTGCTCGGCATGCTGACACTCGTGTGGGTCACGAGCGGACCGCTGAACGCCTACCAGGAGTACTTGTTCAGCATCCACATGCTGGGGCACATGATGCTGTCGATGGCGATTCCGCTGCTGCTTGTGATGGGAACCCCCGTGACACTCGCGAGCCGAGCCATCCGCAAACGCAAAGACGGCACCCGTGGTGGCCGCGAATGGATTCTGTGGGCGGTGCACTCGCCCTATTCGCGGGTGATAACGCATCCGATTGTTGCCGCCGCGATTTTTATCGGTTCGCTGTGGCTGTTCTACTTCTCAGACATGGTGCGCTGGGCGGTAAAGTCGCACATCGGTCACGAGTGGATGGTCATTCACTTCCTCATCTCGGGCTACCTGTTCGTGCTCACACTGCTTGATGGCGACCCGCTGCCCAAGCGTTTGCCGCACGCAGCACGGCTGCTCACCCTCATCGGTGTCATGGCGATGCACGCCTTCTTCGGCGTCGCAATCATGATGCAAGAGAGCCTCATCGTTGCCGAATGGTACGGCTCAATGGGCCGCACATGGGGCGCAACCCCAATCGTTGATCAGCAAGCCGGTGGCGGTATCGCGTGGTCAGTGGGCGAAATTCCCACGTTGATCTTGTCGATTATTGTTGCCGTGCAATGGTCAAGATCGGATACCAAAATCCAGCGCCGCGCTGACCGGCACGCTGATCGAACCGGCGATGCTGAACTTGCCGCCTACAACCAACAACTCGCTGAGCTTGCCGAGCGTGACGCTCGCGCGGCTGAGCGCGGCGCAGGGCCCCGCTAGAAGCAGGGCCTCGCTAGAAGCAGGGTTTCGCTAGAACCCAAACTCGGGCGGGGGGCCCAAGCGAATCGATGCGGTGCCATCTGGCTGAACCTGCACGATCCCGGCCCAATCGAACAGCACATCTTCATCGATGGTTGTCTCGGTGCCGTCATGCAACAGCTGAATCGGTGCGTAGAGGTGTACAGCCCCGTTCATTGGTTTGATGAGCCATTCATCGGCGCGCGCTTCGAGCGTCACGGTCGGGTATTCGAGCACCGACCAGTGCGGGACATCGAGCAAGATGTTGGTTTCAACCCGCCCGTAGGGGCAGTTCGCGGGCAACAAAACAGCCTTCTGCACGCAATTGTCGAGCACGGTGTTGACCTGTTGCTGAACTGCGCTCGTGAACTTTTCGGTGGCATCCGCTTGCATATCGATGCGCGTCGCGTGCTCAGGAACATCAGAGAAGAACGCCATGCCGTCGGTATACGCAATGTCGGTATCGACGCTAATGACGTAGAGCCCGGGCGTGAAGACGAGCAACTGCATCGGTTGCTCGGCACTATCGTTCGGGTCAATCTGCAGGCGGTCAAGATCGAAATTGTTCACCCGAAACTGCTGTGAGCCGGCGATGCGCACATCAAGTTGCGCGATTGGGCTCTGCACGAATCGCCAGTTTGGACGAAGGAGGGTGTACCCATCACTCGCAACTCGAAACGTTGATTGTCCATCGAGAAAACCAGCCTGATACGAAGCGGTGACAACGTAGGTGTCTCCCTCACGGCGCTCTTCGACGATTTCGATGTTTTCCAGCGGGCTGAGGGCTGCGTTGCGAAGCAGGGCCGGGGAGGCACCCGGTGTCAGCTCCGATGAGCTGGAGCCCACCGTTGAAACGCCCGGCAACGCCAGTGCGTCTGCCGCGCGACCCTCGTGGAGCAGGGTCAAGTAGTGCGTCACAAACGCCGACGGACTGTAGAGCGTGCGGTACAGCCACGAGCCGGCAAAAAACAGGCCGACGAGCAGCGCAACAATCGTGGCCAGGCCGATCCAGAGGGCAGTGCGTTTGGGAGAGCGGATGTCGCCCTCACCGCTTTCGATCGCCTGCTCAGCCATGCGCTCAAGTCTACGAGGGCACCCCTGGGTGCACCGCTCAATTAGCATTGAGGGGTGCGCGCCGACGATCTCTCTGCTGAACAACGCGGCGTTTATGAACTGCTCGAATCAACCGATCAACACGTTTTTATCACCGGTCGGGCGGGCACTGGGAAATCAACACTGCTGCGCTATTTTGCCGATAACACGGTGAAACAGATCGCGATTTGCGCGCCGACGGGTGTTGCCGCGCTCAACGTGGGCGGGCAGACGATTCACTCGCTGTTTCGGTTGCCGATTGGTTTGATCGCGGACACCCAACTTGATCAGCCCGACAACGTGCGCCGGCTGCTCGGCGCGCTTGACGCGGTCGTCATCGACGAGGTTTCGATGGTCAACGCCGATGTGCTTGACGCAATTGAT
The DNA here is from genome assembly GCA_964616805.1 of uncultured Microbacterium sp. GTDB lineage: Bacteria > Actinomycetota > Actinomycetes > Actinomycetales > Microbacteriaceae > Microbacterium. Next base: position 16,230 of record CAZTUC010000025.1, read on the forward strand.
CGTTCACTGCGGCAAGCCCGCCGGAAGCCTTTCACACCATTTGGCGGGGTACAAATCATCATGTTTGGTGACCCGTATCAGCTCGCCCCCGTCCCGCCACGGGGGGATGAGGCGCGCTACATGGCCGACCGGTACCGCTCCAATTGGTTTTTTGACGCGCACGTGTGGCAGCCGCTAGCCGAAGCTGTGCCGCCGGTTGCGCACAACGTGCCAGACGCTGCCACCGACGCTGCGGAACCCGACGACGACGGTCTGTTCGTTGTCGAGAAAGAACGCGCCCAGTTGCTTGTGCGCGAATTGGTTGAGATTCATCGGCAAGATGACGAAGACTTCAAAGCCATGCTCAACGCGGTGCGCCACGGCCGTGTCACCGCAGATATCGCGCACGTGCTCAATACAGCGGGGGCGCGGCCCGCACCCGAACCAGAACAGGGCGAAACCCCGCTCATAACCCTTGCAACCCGCAACGATATTGTCACGAGTATCAATCAACGCCATCTCGCTGCGCTCCCCGGCAAAGAGCAGATTGCGCGCGCGGAAATCAGCGGCGACTTCGGTCGTGGCGAGAGCAACTACCCCGCCGAAGCAGAGTTGCGCTTGAAGATTGGTGCTCAGGTGATGTTCTTACGCAACGACACCGGCGGCGATTACCCGCGCTGGGTCAACGGCACGATCGGTACGGTCATCCGCATACTCGGTGATGTTGTTCGAGTTGAAGTTGACGGTGAAGAGGTCGATGTTGAGCCCACCGTGTGGGAGAGATTTCGCTACTCGTACAACCCCGGCAGCGGCACCATCCGCCGCGACATCGTCGCCGAATTCACCCAGTTTCCGTTGCGGCTCGCATGGGCTGTGACGATCCATAAGTCACAAGGTCAGACCCACGAGCGGGCCGTCATTGACCTTGGATCAGGTGCGTTCGCCCCCGGCCAAACGTATGTTGCACTCAGCCGATTGACCTCGCTCGATGGACTGTACATGTCACGCCCATTGCGGCCGAGCGACATCAAAGTCGATGCGGATGTCGCCCGGTTCATGCGCAACGCCCGGGCTGCGGCATCCGCTGGCTAAGTCCGTGCTTACCCGGGTAAGGGTGTTGGCCGTCTAGACTCGATGGGTGCACTTCTCTCGTTTGGCTCAATCAGAGCGCCAGCCTCGCCGCCTTCGGCGCGCACTGGCTGCTTCGCTTACCGTGCTTGCGCTGCTTAGCGTGAGCGCGTGCACGAGTGAAGAGACCGAACCAGAACCCGCCCCACAGGTTGAAGGCTCGCTGCCTGCCGAGACGCAAACCGCCCTTGAAGAGGCCGTCGAGTACACGATGGCAGCCGGCGGTGCGACGGGCGCCATCGTTGGTGTCTGGGTGCCATGGAGCGGTGAGTGGATTTCTGGGTTCGGCAAGACTGCGATTGACGGCGAACCTGTCACCATCGACATGAGCTTCCGTGCCGGACGCGTGACCCGCATGATGACGTGCGACGCACTGTACGGCCTGGCAAAAGATGGCGTTGTCGAACTGGGCGACTCAGTTTCGAAGTACATTGCCGGGTCAACCGACCTCACCGATATTACGCTTCGCCAGTTGTGCGATGGGCACTCAGGTTTGGGTTCGTCAGCCGGCGATGTCGTGCCCATGTGGTACCGCACTCCCGAGCGGGTCTGGGCGCCACGCGAGATTGCCATGTGGGGTCGCAGCCAAGTACTTGCCGCACCCGGTTTGCTCTACCTCGACTCTGATGCTGGGTATCAATTGCTCGGTTATGCACTCGAACGCGCCTCGGGAATGACAGCACAAGAGCTGTACACGAAGTACACGCTTGGGCCACTGGATCTCGAGTCAACGCAACTGCCGGACGCTGCTCCGGCAACACCAACGCCCGAACCATACTTGCCCGGGTACTACACACCGATCGGTCCAGACGGAACGCGCAATTGCCTTGAGCCCGTCGACATTTCCCGGATTTCGTCGAGCATTGGGTTTACCGATTCGGGCTTGACAACCACGATCCAAGAACTCGGTGCGTTTGTGAAGGCGGATGCTGCGCAGAGCATCCCGTGGCAAACCAAAGACGACGCCTCACAAGGACGATTCGCAAACGCCCTCCCGATGTGGGAAGGCGCGCCCACCTGGATGACCGGAACCGGTGGCGCATTCCTCATTGGCCCGCTTATCGGCATGCACGGCTTCATCCCCGGCTACTCGATCGCGGCCTACTCCGACCCCGCCACGGGCTTTACCGTTGCCGTTGTGCTCAACAACAGCGAGAACCGTGAATCGCTCGCGTACTCGCTTGTCATGTGGCTTGCCGCGATCGCTTCGAAGGCTCCGGCAGCCGACGGTCGAACAGTGCCAGAGTTCGGTTTGCCGTTCTCGGCCGAGACCTTCCGCAACGATGTCAGCGCGAGCGCGATTTGCCCGCTGCCGGATGGTTCCGGGCCACAGCCAGAACCTGAACCTGAGCCAGAACCCGAGCCCGAAGTTGCGCCGCCGCCGACCGGCTGGACCGATGAAAACGGTGACTGGCGCGAGCCGTGGATCGACTGGTACCAAGACGAGAACGGCGAGTGGGTTGAGGGCTGGATCAACCAGAACGGTGAACTCATCATCGGCCACCTCAACGATGCCGGTGAATGGACCCCAGGCCCACGCCCATAGTTCGGGCGCGTCTGACAAACCCTAGCCGCCGAGGGCACCCGCATCGGTTGCCGAAACATCCGTTTTGTGGAAGTTCTGAAACGACCGGCTCGCCGTCGGGCCGCGCTGACCCTGGTAGCGGTTACCGTATGGGCCCGACCCGTAGGGGTTTTCGGTTGCGGATGTCAGCTGGAAGAAGCACAACTGACCAATCTTCATCCCCGGCCACAGCTTGATTGGCAGCGTCGCGACGTTTGCGAGCTCAAGGGTGATGTGCCCGCTAAAGCCAGGGTCGATAAACCCCGCGGTTGAGTGGGTAATGAGTCCCAAGCGACCGAGCGACGACTTGCCTTCGAGACGAGCGGCGATGTCGTCGGGCAGCGAAACCTGCTCGAATGTTGCACCGAGCACAAATTCGCCCGGGTGCAAAATGAACGCTTCATCGGCGTCGACTTCGATCAACCGGGTCAGTTCGGGTTGTTCTTCAGCCGGATCAATAAACGGGTATTTGTGGTTATCGAACAGGCGAAAATACCGGTCGAGGCGCACGTCGATACTCGACGGCTGGATCATTCCTTCGTCGAGCGGTTCGAGGCGAATGCGCTCGCCAGCCAATTGGGTACGGATGTCGCGATCGCTGAGCAGCACGCGATTAGCCTAGTTGGTTTTTGGTGAGCGGCGAGAATCGGGCGCTTCGACCGGGGCAGAGCCGGTGGGGGCGGTGGGAGACAGTTTCGGGCAGCTGGTCTTCCTGCAAGGCCCTTGTGGGCCTTGCAGGTGAACGGGGAATCGTCCCCGTGTGCTTCTCCAAACGCCACATGCGTGGCGCTTGGAGCCACTGCACCGGGGGCCCAATGTGAGATTCCCGAGCATCGCATCCAAAAAAATATGGCCCCGGTGGGGCCAGATTTTTTTGGAGGGGATGACGGGAATCGAACCCGCGCTATCTGCTTGGGAAGCAGAAGTTCTGCCATTGAACTACATCCCCGGAGCATCCGATTGGTGCCTGTCCAGCCTAACAAAGTTCCAAACTCAGGAAATCGGGCGCACACACACTCGAAGAGAGCGTGAGTGGCCGCGAATTCCTGAGTTTGGGCACAAACGTCAGTGAACGCGGCGTCAACCGAAAGTGCTTATTCGGCGAGCGGCTCGTCGGCAACCCACAGCTCGTCATCGGCCGTGTATGCCTTGAACGCTGCGTACAGCACAGCGGCTGCCGCGCCCAGAGCGAGGATCATCGCAAAAACGCCACCCGCGCCGCTGGACTTCTTCGGCGCCTCAATGACGACCGGAGCGGGCGCGGCGAAGAAGGTGCCGCCGCGGTGCTGGTATTCGGCACGCTTCTTGTTTGCAGCATCCCATGCGGCCATCGCGCTGCCAACAACAGTGCCAACCGCCGGCGTGACGTACTTCGAGTTGATCTTCTGTGCTGACTGCACACTCCGGTCAACAGTGGGCTGCACTCTTTCTGCGTACACCTGCTGCACAGCGGGAACAACCTGAGTGCGGTTGTACTGCCCCAACTGGTGTGCTGCTTCGCGTGCAACAGCCCCAGCGTTGGTGTAAACAGCTTGCTGCTGTTCCCAGAGGTCTTGGGCGTCTGCCTGCAGACGCGCGAGCTGCTTCTTTTGCTTGCGATCGAGAGCCATTGGTTCCTCCATGTTTTGGTGGTGTTGTTTCATCTTGCCAGACAAGAGAGAATAGGTGCTATGACTCTTCACAGCCACACCGCAACTTTGCACACCAACTACGGCGACATTATCGTGAACCTCTTCGGCGACCAGGCACCCAAAACCGTCGCGAACTTCGTTGGTCTCGCCGACGGCAGCAAAGCGTGGACGCACCCGGCAACCGGACAACCCGGCGAAGGCGCCCTGTACAAAGACGTCGTTTTTCACCGCATCATCCCGAACTTCATGATTCAAGGTGGCGACCCGCTCGGACAGGGCGTTGGCGGCCCCGGCTACAACTTCAACGATGAGATCAGCCCCGAGCTTGACTTCAACGCCCCCTACAAGCTCGCGATGGCAAACGCTGGTTTGCGCCGCAACAGCATTACCGGCGAGATCGAGGGAACGAACGGTTCGCAGTTCTTCATCACGACCGACCCGACGCCGTGGTTGCAGGGCAAGCACACCATTTTCGGTGAGGTTACGGATGCCGCCAGCCAGCAGGTCGTCGACGCAATTTCGGCTGTTGCCACCGGCCCTGGCGACCGCCCGCTCGAGCCGGTTGTGTTGCAATCGGTCGACGTTGTTGCGGTTTGAGCGGCTGAGATAAACGCTTGAGTTCGCTTTCGCAAAACCCCGATAACTTCTGTTACCGGCACAAGACGGTTCCGAGTTTTACGCTGTGCCAGCGGTGCGGGCGCACGATTTGCCCGGATTGCCAGATTCCGGCGGCAGTGGGCAACATTTGCCCCGAGTGCATGAAGGCGCAGCGCAAGACCGCAACGCCGCAGCAGAAGCGTGCCTGGAACATGACCGCGCTGAGCACGAAGCAGTTGCCGCCGGTGACGACGTCGATCGTCGGGCTGACGCTGCTCGTGGGCATTGCGCAGTTTGTTTCGGGGTTCTTCGGTCAGGGAAACATCGACCCGGTCATGCGTGAGCTCGGGCTCGTTTCGCCGTTGTTGTTCCCCCAGTTCGGCATGACATCGTTCCCTGAGGCGTGGCGCGTGCTCACCTACGCACTCGTGCACGGTGGCTTGCTGCACATCGCCTTCAACATGCTGTTCTTGTTTATTGTTGGCGGACAGCTTGAGCGGATGCTTGGCCGCGCCTGGTATCTGTGGCTCTACGTCTTTGGTGCGCTGGGCGGTGCTGTGGCGGTCATTTTGCTCTCGCCGATGGCCTTTACTGTGGGCGCTTCTGGTGCGATCTTTGCCATGCTCGGTGCGATGCTCATTCTGGGCTGGAAGAGCGGGCAGAACATGACAAGCCTGCTCGTGCTGCTCGGCCTCAACCTTGTGATCGGGTTCTTGCCCGGTGTTGCAATTTCGTGGCAGGGGCACGTTGGTGGTGCACTCGCCGGCATGGCGGTCGCCGCGATCTACTATGCGACCAGAAAGCCGCAACAAAAGACGATGCGCATTGCGCTGCTTGCGGTTTTGGGCGTTGTGCTCGTGCTCGTGATTTGGGTGCTTGGCCCGATCGCGCTACAGAACGGCTGGGGTTTCTAGCCGTCGGTTCCGCTTGCGACTGTGCTCGTGCACGCGCAGCGCAGGGGGTTTATCCACAGGGTTATCCACCTGCGTGGATAATTACACGCCTGCAACTCTGCTGTCAGACTGCCCAGCTGGTGCTAGCTGCGCCAGAACATCGTCATGATGAATCCGACGAGCACAATGCCGAGACCGATAAACAGATTGGCATTGCCCAGCCCCGGAATCGGGAACTGCATGCTCGTGACGTAGGCGGCGATCGTCCAGATGAGGCCGAGAATAAAGAACGTCACCATCACGGGGACAAACCAGCGCGGGCTCGGCGCCGCAGCGGGTGGAGTGGTGTCAAGTTCGTCATCGTGCTTGTTGGCCATGTGTCTAGTGTAGCGATCCGCGCGGTTCTGCGAAGACGACCAACGGTATACACAGAACGCTACGCCCCCAGCCACACAGGTGCGCTCGGTAGACTTTCGAGTATGTCGACCACACGCGCTGCGAGACGAGCCGCCGCAAAACCGCGCCGTCGTGCGAGTGTGGCGAGCGTGTTGGGTGAACTGCTCATGACCGCCGGCGTCGTTCTCGGACTCTTTGTTGTGTGGCAACTGTTCATCGGTGACACACTCATCAGCAATGAGCGCTACGCCACAGCGGAAACACTCGCGAGCGAGTGGGTGCTCACAGCGCCCAGGATTCCGGCACCTGAGCCCGAATCGGATGAAGCAGGCAACCAGTACTTCCCGCCACCAGCCCTCCCACACCCCGCTGACGCAGAGATTTTCGCAACGATTCAGGTGCCGCGTTTCGGTTCCGAATACCGGTACCCGGTCGCAGGCGGCATCACCCGAGGCAACACCCTCGACAACATTGGTGTCGGTGTTTATGACCAAGCCGTCATGCCAGGCCAAATCGGGAACTTCTCGCTCGCCGGTCACCGTGCTGGCTGGGGAGGTGCCTTCCACGACTTGGATAAACTGCGCCTCGGTGACGCGATTGTTTTCGAAACCGAGCAAGGCTGGTTCACGTACCGGTTCCGCGACATCGAATACGTCACACCGCAAACGATCACTGTGCTCGACGCAGTACCGCACGCACCGGAGGTTGAAGCGAAAGACGCGGTCCTGACGATCACGGCGTGCTCGCCGATCGGAACCATAGACGAACGCATCATCGCCTACGCCGTTTTCGAGGGTTTCCAGCCGCGCGCTTTGGGTGCGCCCGACTCATTGGCTGAGGCTGCCTGATGTACGCGGCGTTCTGGCGTGTGCTTCCGGGCCCCTGGTGGGTAAAGTTGCCGATCGTGCTGTTGTTGATCGCGGCTGCTGTGTGGGCGCTTTTTACCTACGTTTTCCCCGAGATTGCGCTGATTCTCAACCCGCTCGAGAACGATGTCGTCATTCGTGACTCCACGCCGTAGCCCCCGCGTTCTCGTCGTTGACCACCACGATAGTTTCACCTTCACGCTCGTTTCGTACCTGGAGGAGCTCGGCGCCGACGTCGTGGTGGTTGAATCGGATGCCGTCACATCCGATTCCCTCATCAACCTCGCCAGCACCTTCGATGGTGTTGTTCTGTCGCCCGGCCCTGGGGCCCCCGAAGAATCTCCCGCGGCGGCCGACCTCGTGCGCTCCGTTGTTCAGACGCAAGCACCGCCACTGCTTGGCGTGTGCTTGGGGCACCAAATCATCGTGACGGCGCTCGGCGGTGTTGTTGGCCGTGCACCCGAGTTGATGCACGGCCAAGCGTCGACGATAACGCACAGTCAGTCAGGTGTGTTCAGCGACGTACCGCAAGACGTCACGGTGGGGCGATACCATTCGCTCGCCGCACAGTCGTTGCCGAGCGGCATCCGATTGACCGCCGAGACACCCGCGGGCACAATTATGGGTCTCGCGCACGAGACCGCTCCGATTCAGGGTGTGCAATTTCACCCCGAGAGTGTGCTGACCGAACACGGGCATGCGATGCTCGCGAACTGGTTGCGGGAACTTAGCGGCCCGAGCAGGTAAAGAAGGTCACTTCGGTGTTGACGTCAATGTCACCGGGTGCGTGCGACATGGATGAAACCACTTTCGGGTTCGTTGCCTTGCACTCCGGGTCATCGGTGAAAACCGCCACGATGCCCAGATCCGTGGTGCGGGTCTGCACGTGTGGTATCTCCCACCCGACCATGTCGGGGAGTGCGGTTCGAGCGGCCGCAACGAGCAGATCAACCCGGGTGCCTTGCGGCAGGATTGCACCGGCTTGGATTGCTTCGCCGTTGACACTCGCCCCCAAAACCGTCAATGGCGGGTAGGCAGTATTGACCTGGTAGGTCACGGGGCCCTCGCGCAGACCCGCTTGGGCGAGTTTGTTCGTGGCATCAGACCGCGATACCCCAACAAGTTCAGGAAGCTCAACGTTATTTGGACCCGTCGATACCCACACTTCGACTTTGCCACCGACCTTGACGGTCGCACCAATGCCGGGCTTTGTACGGGTGACACGACCCGCTTCAACATCGGTGCTGGGTTCTTCGACGCGCTCGACCTCAAGGCCGGCGGCTTGAAGTTTGGCTTTTGCGCGTTCGTACGCGTCGCCGGTCAAATCAGTGATCGTGACGGATGATGCGTTTGCTTGGTCGTCGGGGGCGATGCCGGCAGCCCAGTAGAGCACGGACGCGATGACAACAGCCAAGACCATCACGGCCGACCACACCCAGGCAATCGGCGGGCCCGCTTGCGTGCGACTCATGGTGGTATCTGCCGTCAATTGCCGCAACGATCGTGCTGTCTCGGCGGCGTTGCGCTGCGATGGGCCATACAGATCGGCGGTGAGCGTGTCGAGTTCGTGACGCGAAGGCGCGTGCGCGTTCGCGGCTGTTTGCAGTGCCGACCGGAATTCTGCGACGTCGCTGTAGCGTCGCGAAGGGTCTTTTGCGAGCACGTGCAGGGTGACACGGTCGAGTGTTGTCGCGGAATCCGAAACCGCACTCGGGCGTTTGGGCGTCTCGTTGATGTGCTGGTAGGCGACCGCGATTGGGGTCGAGCCGACAAACGGAGCTCGTCCGGTTAGCAGTTCGTAGAGCACCGCGCCGACACCATACAGATCACTGCGGGTGTCGATTGGGTCGCCCTTTGCCTGTTCTGGCGAGAAATAGTCGGCCGAGCCGAGCGCACGTGTTGCTTCGCTGAGCGTTGTCGATGAGTCAAGGACCGCACGCGCAACACCGAAGTTTCCCACCTGCACGACGCCGGTTTCGCTGACGAAAATGTTCTGTGTTGAGATATTGCGGTGCAGCAGCCCGGCGCGGTGCGCGTACTCGAGTGCGTCAAGGACCGCATCGACTAACGCAACCGCCTGCTGTGTCGAAACACTGCCCTTCGCGATGCGCTGATCAAGCGAAACACCCGTCGGCACGGCCGAGATCACGTACGGTACGGGCTCGTCGGGGTTCTCAGTTATTTCGCCCGTTGCATACACCCGCACGATCGACGGGTGGGAAAGCCGGGTTGCTGCCTGTGCTTCTTTGCGGAACCGCAATCGGATGCCGCGTTCGCGTGCGTATTCGGGCGCGAGAATCTTAATTTCGATCGGACGTTCGAGCAGTGTGTCAACGCCTGAATAGACGTCAAAGAGTCCGGTTGATTCGATGAACTCGCCGATTTCGTACCGGTCGTCAAGCAACCGCGCGGTGACCGCGGCGGCTGTTTCTTTCCCGGTTGCCATCTCCGAACGCCCTCGTGCCTAGTCGTCCTGCGCGCTTGCGCCGTCGACAGTTGCGGTGGGGTCGGGCGTGGGCTCCGGTTCAGCTGCCGGGGCGAACTGCACGATCGTCACCTGGGTGCCGACGTTCTGCGAGCCCTTCGGGTTCCAGTCGACAATCGTGCCTTCCGTTTGGCCCTCACCCGCGGCTTGCCCGTTGACGCACGTTGCAATGATCCCCAGGGCGTTGAGGTTCGCCGCTGCATCTGCGCAAACGGCGCCAACCGTCAGGTAGCTATCAACATCGATCGGCGCAGGTTCGGGTTCAGGTTCGGGCTCGGCAGGCTGCGTGAACTGTTTGATCGTGATCAGCGTGCCACGCTCTTGCTCGCCCACTGGGTTCCAGCTCTGAACGGTGAGCGCGACGTTGGATCCGCTGGCTTCATCACCAGCAACACAGTTTGCTTGCAGTCCCAACCCAATGAGTCGCTGTGCTGCTGCCTCGCAATTGTCACCGATTGAAATGTGTGGTGAGTCAACGTTGATCGGGTCGGGCTTCTTGTAGTGCGTCAACGTGATCTTCGTGCCCGGCAGTTGCGGGGTAGAGGGGTTGATCATTTCGACGGTTCCAGCCGGGTGCGTATCGGACGCATCCGAACCCGGAACACACTCAGCTTCAAGGTCAGCCGCTTCGAGCGCGGCCTTGGCTGTCGTACACACGTCGCCAAGTTTTACGAGCGCGGCAACGTCGACCGGGGTCGGCTCGGGCGTGGGTGTTTCACTTGTCTCGGTAACCGTGGGTGTGACGACAGGATCGCCCCCACCACCGTTGAACAGCGTGAACATCGATGCACCCAAAACGACCGCCAAAAGGCCCAAGAGGGCGACGAGGGGCCACGTCCATGGGCTGCGCTTCTTTTTCTGGGGCTCAATGACGTCGTGGGCGGTTCCACGAAGCGGTGATGTTGCCGGCATGACCTGTGTTGCACCCTGGGCAGCGGCTGTCGAGCCACTGAGCCCTGATGACAACACGCGCGTGACATCTGACGTGTCAGAAGTGCCATTGATAGCTGGAACAATCGCTGTTGCGCCCGCAACGTCACCGCGCCGTAAGGCTTGGGCAGCGCGTGAAACGTGCGCTGCGGAAGCCGGACGATCAGTCGGGTCTTTCGCGAGCATCGCCATGACGAGGTTCTGAACCGGAACCGGAACAGTCTCGGGCAGGGGAGGTGGTGCATCGTTGATTTGCGCCATGGCAATCGCCACTTGCGATTCACCCGTGAACGGACGCTTGCCAACGAGGCACTCGTACGCAACAATGCCGAGCGAATAAATGTCTGTCGTCGGTGACGCGGACTGGCCCGAAGCCTGCTCGGGCGCAAGGTACTGCACCGTACCCATGACCTGACCGGTCGCGGTCAACGGAACCTGGTCAGCAATGCGGGCGATGCCGAAGTCGGTGATCTTGACCCGGCCGGACGGCGTGATGAGGAGGTTTCCGGGCTTGATGTCACGGTGTACAAGACCGGCAGCGTGTGCGGCCTGCAAAGCGGATGCCGTCTGCGCAACAACGTCGAGCGTTTGATCAACCGAAAGATTGCCTTCGCGCTCAAGAATTGTCGAGAGCGCTTCGCCTGGGACGAGCTCCATCACGAGGTACGCTGAGCCGTTTTCTTCGCCGTAGTCGTAGACTGCGGCGATTCCTTCATCGCTGACGAGCGCTGCGTGACGGGCCTCAGCGCGGAAACGCTCGAGGAAGCCTGGATCACCCATGTACTCGTCTTTGAGGATCTTGATGGCAACGTGACGACCAATAACGTTGTCAGTCGCCTCCCAGACCTCGCCCATACCGCCGATCGCGATGCGGTGCAGCAATTCGTATCGGCCGCCGAATACGACCCCTTGTGCTGGCCTCATTTGTTAAGCACCGCCTCAATGACCTTCTTTGCGATGGGCGCGGCGACTGTGTCGCCGGAGCCCGATTGACCCATCCCCCCGCCGTTTTCGACGACTACCGCAACGGCAACCTTCGGATTATCGACGGGAGCAAACCCGGTGAACCACAGTGTGTATGGGTCATTAAGCCCGTGCTCTGCCGTGCCAGTCTTCCCCGCCACTGTGACACCTTCTATTCTTGCACCTGAAGCCGCGCCATTTTCGACGCTCGCAACGAGTGCTTGTGTAATTTCACGCACTGTTTTCGCTGAAATAGCGGTGCCGAACTCGCTCGGTGTGATGTGTTGTTGCACCGACAGATCGTCGCGCAGCACTGAATCGAGCACGGATGGGTTCATGAGGGTGCCTCCGTTGGCAAGGACGCTACTGAAGAACGCAACCTGCAAAACTGAAGCGCGCACGTCGCCCTGGCCAAAGCCGGTAAGAGCAACTTGGTCGGCGCTGAGGCCGCGGGGGTACGTCGAAGCGGTTGATTGCAGTGGCAACGCAAACGCTTGTTCGAAACCAAACTTTTCGGCCATTTCGCGCATGGTCTTTTCGCCGAGGTCTGCTGCGATCGCCGCAAACGGAATATTGCAGCTGTACTGCAGTGCCAAACGGATGCTGGTCTGGCTCAGCCCGCCAGGCCCACAAATACCACCGTCATGGTTGAGCACCACGGTGCTCGTGCCGGGCAGCAAGTATGAGGCAGGGTTCGGCAAGGGCCCATCGATTGTGTACTTGCCGGATTCGAGTGCCGCTGCGGCCGTAATGATTTTGAACGTTGACCCGGGCGGGTTCAGTGCGCCACCGATTGCGCGGTTGACAAATGGTTGGTTTGCCGCATCGATGAGTGACTGCGCGCGTTCTGCAACAAGTTCGGGGTCGTGTACGGCAAGATCGTTCGCGTTGAAGCCCGGGGTGGAAACCATGGCCAGAACACGGCCGGTCGCCGGTTCAATCGCGACAATGGCACCTTGCTGATCGCCGAGCGCGTCGGCGGCAGCCTGTTGTACAACGGGGTCAAGCGTTGTGACAACACTCGAACCCTGTGAAGGGCGACCGGAAAGCACGCGGTCGATCCAGCCGAATACATCCGTCGCACCGGTGCCGGCAAGCTCAGTATTGAGCAGCGCTTCGAGGCCGGTGTTCGCCGTCATGCGCGTGACATCGAAGTGCCCCGTGATGTGTGACCACAGCTCGGAGTCTTGATACTCGCGTTGGAACCGGTATTGGTCGTTGACCGGCGTCGACCACGCGATCGGGGTGTCTCCGGCGAAGATTCCACCGCGTTCGATGTTGCGAGACTCGCGTGCCGTGCGCTCGTTGTTCGGATGCTGCGCGAGCTCTTCGCTCTTGACAACCTGAACCCAACTGAGCCCACCAAACAAGATAAAGAACATCGTGACGAGCACGATGCTGAGACGGCGGATTTCTTTTGTCATCCGATCACCACCCGACGTTGGCCGCGCACACCATCAGAAATGCGCAACAGCAGGGCGACGATGATCCAGCTCGAGACGAGCGATGAACCACCCGCCGCGAGGAATGGTGTTGTCAGGCCCGTCAGCGGAAGCAAACCCGTGACACCACCAACCATGATGAAAACCTGCAAACCAAGCATGAACGAAATACCCGATGCAAAGATCTTGCCGAAGTCATCTTGCCCGGCAAGACCGATGCGCAGTCCGCGGCTCACAAACAGCATGTAGAGCGCCAGGATCGCGAACAGACCAACGAGACCGAGCTCTTCGCCGAGGCTTGCGATGATGTAGTCACTTTCGGCAACGGGAGTGATGTAGGGCTGGCCTCCGCCAAGGCCCGTGCCAAACAGGCCTCCGCGGGCAAGACCGAAGATGCCCTGCTGGGGTTGATAGCCCGCAGCGGACGGGTCGACGAGGTTCGGATCCCACAGTGAAATCCAGTTAGTGAAGCGTTGCTTGACGTAGGGCATTGCTTGCGCGGCCGCGAGAACCCCAGCAGCCGCGAGACCAACACCGATCAGGATCCAACTCTTCTTGCCGGTTGCGGCATACAGCATCGCGATGAAGACACCGAAGATGAGCGTTCCGGTACCGAGGTCACGCTGGAACACAATGATGCCGAGTGAGAGCCCCCACACGACCAGCACCGGCCCGAGCTCGCGCATGCGCGGCCACGTGATGCCCAAGACACGCTTGCCCGTTGACGTCAGCGAATCGCGCGTGCGTACGAGGTACCCGGCAAAGAAAATCGCGAGACAAATCTTGGCGAGCTCACCCGGCTGGAAACTTCCAACACCGGCGATTGAGATCCACACATCAGCCGTCGCATCCGTTCGCAAGAATGGCACGAGCGGTAAGAGCAAAAGGATGATTCCGGCAAGCCCGAACACATACGTGTAGCGAAAGAGCGTGCGGTAATTCTTGAGCACCAGCACAACAAGGATCGCCGCAACAAGCGAAATCGCCGTCCACGCAACCTGACGCGTCGAGTACGCGTTCCAACCGGTGTACTCATAGGCCAAGTCAATGCGATAAATCTCGGCAATGCCAAGGCCCGTCAGCGCGGTTGCGATTGGCACGATCATCGGGTCAGCATCGGGTGCTTTCCATCGCAAAATGAAGTGCAGAGCGAACGTCAAAACACCCAGGCCACCTGCGAAATACAGCGTCTGCGGGTTGATTTCATTCAATTGCGCCAGTTGCACCAGGACAACCGCGACACCGGCAATGAAGTTTGCGAACAACAGCAACCACAACTCACGGTTGCGTTGCGTCTTCGGGTGGCGGATACGGTTGAGCGCACGCACGATTGTGGTTTCGTTTGCGGCATCCGATTGGGCTTCGAGGGTCATTGGTCCCCCGCCAATGTTCGCAGGCGATCAACGATGAGTTGCGCGTCTTCAATTGTGTGTGCCGGGATCGTGCGCTCGACTTGAATGCGCGAATATGTCGGGAGGCTCTCGATGTCGATTCCGGTGTCTTCGTGCACGCTCGAAAGCCGGATGGGGCCGAGATCTTGCGGGATGCCCTGGTAGATCACAACCGAATCGTGATCGGCACCAACAAAGAATCGCTCTTGCGTCCAGCGGTAGCCGAGCCACAATCCTGTCGCGAGCATGGCCAAAACCAGTGTGAGCCCGGTTGCCCATGCCCAGCGACGATTGCGCAAGCGACGAGCATCTTCTTCGATGAGCTCTTCCAGGTACTCGTGGCTTGGCTCAAAGTGGCTGGGCGCGTTCGCCGCTTGACGTACGGGGTGCAACCAACCACCGGTGGATTGCCGCGACTTGGTCGGCACCACAACACCCTGTGGGTTGGCCGCCGAACCGACAATGGTTGACTTGCCCGAATACAGCGGATGCTGCCCACCAACATCCACGAGAACAATCGTGACGTTGTCGGGCGCACCAGCGTCGAGCGCCTGCTTGAGCAACGCATCTGCTGTCGCTCCCGGGGCGCTGCCCTGTTTGAGAACCTTCGCCACGTGAGCATCGTCAACAACACCGCTCAGCCCATCACTGCACACAAGCCAGCGATCTCCCGGACGCGTCGGCATGATCATCATGTCGATGTCCGGTTGCGAATCCATGCTCGTCAGCACCCGCATAACGACGTTGCGACGGGGGTGGTAGCGCGCCTCTTCGGGCGTGATGCGGCCCGCGTCAACAAGGCGCTGCACAAAAGAGTGGTCGGTTGTGACCTGTGTCAGTGTCTCGTCGCGATACAGGTAGATACGGCTGTCGCCAATATGGCCGATCACTGCGTAATTGTCGACCATCAAGATCGCGTCGACGGTTGTGCCGAGACCATGCAGTTCAGGACGATCCTGTGCCGTGTGCACCAGGGTGTCGGCGACTTCCCAAATTGCTGCCTGCAACGCATCTTGGGCGTTGGCAGGGGTGTCAAACGCACGATCAAGCTCTTGCAGCGTCGTAATCGCGAGGGCTGAAGCGATGTCACCGCCGGCGTGGCCACCCATGCCGTCGGCAACGACAAACAGGTTTGATCCGGCGAATCCGGAGTCCTGATTGTTGTAGCGCACCTTGCCGGTGTGCGAAATCGCTGCGCTTGAGCCCTCAAAAACCATTGTGTTGTCGTCCCGGCGCGTTAGCTGCGCAACTCAAACGTTGTTGCGCCGACCTTGATGGGGGTGTTCAAGGGCACCTGCACGGGCGAGAAAACACGCTCGGTGCCGAGATACGTGCCGTTTGTGGAGTCGAGATCTTGCAGCATCCACTGATCGCCCCACAACAGCAACCGGGCGTGATGGCTGGAGGTGTAGTCGTCGCGAATAACGAGGCCCGACTCGCTTGACCGGCCAATCGTGAGTGGTTCATTCCCGAGCGGCAGGATGAGCCCCTGCTTGGGGCCAGACGAAATGATGATTTCGTTCGCGGACTCCGTCGTGGCAAGTGGTTTCGCAACCGGTTGGGCCCCCGCGGCCGGTTGCGTCTGCTGTGGGACCGCGACAGGAGCCGCGCGGGGGGCAGCAAGTTGAGCTTCGGGCAACTTTCGCACTTTCACACCGAACAGGTCGGCGCGCAGCGAGTACACAACAGCAAAAACAAAGAACCACATCAGCAGCAAGAAGCCGATGCGCAGCAGTAATAGCGTCAGTTCGCTCATCGGCCAGCCTCTTGCGCGACCACTCGGAACGTCAATTGCGTTGAGCCGATCTGGAACGACTGACCATTCGTCAGGGGTGCTTCGCTCACCCGGCGGCCGTTGACGCGAGTGCCATTGGTTGATCCCAGATCGCGTAAGAGAGCCCGGTTGCCATCCCACAGGATTTCGGCGTGCTTGCGGCTGCTTGCGGCATCCGAAATCTGCACGCTGCAATCGCTACCGCGGCCAACGATTGTGCGCCCAGAGTTCAGCGGATGCTGCGCCCCATTCACCTCAAGTGTGCCAACCCAGCGCACCTGTTGTTTCGCTTGCGCAGTGCTCTTGACGGCATTGGAGACGATCTGGGTTGTGCCCAACGGTACGGTGTCGCTGTGGGCAAGCCCGATGCGTAACGGCCCGGCGAAACTGTAGCCCTGGTGCTCGGCGTGCGCTTCAAGCGTGCTGTACAACTCGTCGGTGAGCGTCGTGCCGAAAGCAAGCATGCGGTCAGCGTCGTCTGAATTGAGCGTGACGACATATTCATTTGGGGCCAAAATTCGATCGCGCGAGACAACCGCAGCTTTCGCATCGGCCTCTGCGCGCAGTGCGCTTGCGATCTCTACCGGTTGGATACCGCTGCGAAAAGTGCGGGCAAAAGCACCATTCACGGCGCGCTCGAGACCACGCTCGATGCTGTCGAGAATTCCCACGCGCGCTCCACTCTTTCAAAAACGGTCTGCCCTATCGTACCGATACCGGCTTGTAAGCACCCCGGAAGCTGAGAAATATCGTTGCTACGCGTGCTAAAGTCGATAAGTCGCGCGAGTGGCGGAATAGGTAGACGCGCTGGCTTCAGGTGCCAGTGCCCGCAAGG
>CAZTUC010000026.1:0-32017 GCA_964616805.1 uncultured Microbacterium sp.
CGGGTGCCCGCCACCGCGCCGCGCAGCCCGCCAGCGCCCCAAAATCCGCGAATCGTAGTCGCAGAATGTGAAACTGAAAATCGAAAGGTCACCGGATCGATGCCGGTCGGAGCCACGTAGCGGAGATTACACCGCTACTGAACCCTCGCAAGGCTTCTACTTGCGGGGGTTCTTTCGTTTTCGGATGCTTGCGCGGGCGCGCCCGGCGGAAAATGTCGCCACTCGCGGAGTGGCTCGCACAAAGCATCCGCCCCGCAGCAGATTCTCCGCACCGCGCGTCGCGCACCGCGGCTATGTTGGTGGCATGAAGCCGATTCAGGACTACTACGACGAATACGCTGCGCACTGCTACGGCTGTGGGCCGGCGAGCCCCAACGGGATGCACATCAGAAGCTACGTCGAAGGTGATGAAGTTGTCATGCGCTACACGCTCGACCGCGAGCTCACCGGCGGTGTGCCAGAGCACGCATGGGGCGGCATCGTTGCAGCGATTCTGGATTGCCACGCCGCCGCTGGAGCGTGCGCGTTTCAACTTCAGGCGCGCGGTGCTGAATTTGGTGACGGTACGCCGATCCCCCGGTTTGTGACAGGCACGTTCACGATCGTCTACAAGGCGCCGACGCCGCTCGGGGTCGAACTCATTGCGCGTGCGCGCCTCATTGAACTCAGCGGCCGCAAGGCGAAGGTCTCGGTCGCGTTGTATGCGGATGACACCGAGTGCGTTTCGGGCGAGATGATCGCGATCGAGCTGAAGCCCGACGCGCACTAAGCGCCGTTCGAAACCGCGAGATCGCGGCCTATCGCGCTTCGAGGCTCATGTAGTGCTTGTACAAGACCTCGAACAGGCCCTCATACTTTGGTTGCCACGGCTTGCTCTTGCCGCAAAAGTGCAGAATCGCGGTGTTCTGCAAGAGCCAATCCAAGTCGTGCTTTCCGGCGCTGCTCAAGAAGTAGCTCATGTAGTTGCGAGCGTCGTAGTTCCACACAACATCGTCAATAGCGAGCGTGTGCTTTCCGTAGAGCGCATTGAAAACATCCTGATCTGGCAAAACCAGAATCGGCTTGTTCTTCTCCACGTATTGGAAGACGTCATCCGCGGCAACGAGCTCTCGTGCTTTGACGAGGTCGATGAGGATCACGCCGGAATTAAAGTAGTCATGATCGGTCTCGAGCCGAATGCGGTTCACAAAGTTCGCCGTTTCGGTGATCCCCGTATGCGATGCGGCGGCGAAGGCGTTTCCCTGAAGATCGATCTCCCACAGTGGTTTGAGGGAATTGATGATCAAGATATCTGGGTCCAGATAGAGAACCCGCTCCAGCTCTTTCGGCAAGAAATACGGTGCGAGCAACCGATAGTACATTTCTTGCGGATAGCGCTTGTTGACCGGTGCGTCCTTGAAGAGCTCGCCGTCGACCTGGATCGGATTCAACGTCGCGCCATGCGATGAGCAGAATCCCTCGAGGTCATCGAGACGCTCGTCGGGAATTGACGTGTGAAGCAGATGGATTGTTGTGCCGTCGTCATCTGCGTTATTCACAAAGAAGGAGCGCAACAGCACCTTCAGCGGATAGATGTAGTTCTCATCAAGCGTTACAAGCAGGTCCATTTGTCACTTCTCATCACTTCTCCTGCACAGCTCCGGCAGTTGCCCCGATTCTAGCCCTCGGGGCGCGGGCAACCTCGCGGTAAATGTCCACTCTCGCGGAGAATTTGCGGAGAATCATCCGCCACAGTGGGCTTTTACCGCACCAGCGGATGCCGCGAGCGGGCTACTCAGCTACCGGCACCCCGGCCACAATCTCTTGGAGAGCGGCGACGTGCGCTTGGTAGGCCTGTCTCCCTGCCTTCGTGAACGACGCCCAGGTGCGCACGCGAGAGTCGCGAGTGGCTTTGGTTGTCGTGACGTAGCCGGCGTCCTCGAGAATCTTCACTTGTTTACTCAGCACCGACTCACTGACATCCGCTGCTTCCCGAAGCGTTTGAAACTCAACCTGAAGGGTCGTGCCGAGTGCAGCGCAAATCCGTAGCCGATGCGGCGCATGGATGACGGGATCAAATGCTGGTTCGGTCATGCTGATCCAGCCAGCTGGCGCTGGTACGCGCGGTCCCAGAATGGGCCGACGAACGCGTAGGTGAGAAACACGACACCGCCTGCGATAAGGCCGACCACTGGGGTATTCCAGGTCATTGCGCACACGACGGCGACGATCGTGATCGCAACCATGACCCAAAACAGCCACGAGCCTATGCCACGGATGTCGCCCCACGCCCACGTGCCCGACACGCGTTGGTACCACGCGACCGTCGCACCAAGCCCTGCGAGCCCGAGAGCGATCAGTGGAACGCTCCACGGCATCGGCAACGTAATCGCCAAAATGAACAGCCACTGCACAAGGCCAATGGCAGCGTAGTAGAACTTCGGTGCCGCCGATCGATCAGCGATCTGCTGCTTCGTGTCAGCGATCTGCGCGAGCGCCTCACGTGCTTCGTTTGCGTCCATTGCTGCCTCCTCGTGGTTGCCATCGGACGATCTCCGACTTTCCATATTGGCAAGTGTACGCTTCGCTTTCCAATATGGCAAGTCATTTTGGAAAGTAGGTTCGCGAAGCAGTAGCTTTCGGAGGGGATCCACTCTCGCGGTAAAAGCCCACTCTCGCGGAGAATTTGCAGCGAATCATCCGCCACAGTGAGTTCTTACCGCACCAGCGGATGCCGCGAGCAGCTAGCGCCGCGCGAATCGGTTGCGGCATCCGTTGCCGTAGCTAGCGCCGCGCGACGAGCAACGGTTGCGCAACGTCGGCGAACAAGCCCTGCTCGTCGTACATTTTCGCGCTCGTCAGGCCCGTGCCGTCAGCCGAGTGCGTCGTCTTTGCGTTGAGGTTCAACCACTCGCCGACGGGTTCGCGCAAAAGCGTCATCGTCATCGTCGGCGGAATAAACATCCACTCCAGCAGCGGCAGCTCGCCCGAGACGCCGTTGGCAGCATCCGCAATAATCGCAGCGCGCTGCACACCCGTGATCGGCTCACCCGCGACGAGCGGGATACGCACGCGCGTGTACACATCGGCTGGGCCAGGCGCGGCCATACCGCCACCAAGGAAGCGCCACTCAATCGCGCGGCCATACCCCCAACCCGGGCGCAAACCGGGAAAGAACTCCTGGGCGGTCTCTTCTTGCGGAAATGGCGAGCCAGGCAAATGGTGGGCATGCTCCGCCGTACTGCCGGGGTTGCTCGCGATGCGCCACGCAGTTGCCGAAACGGCGAGCTTGTCGTTTGCGAAAAGCTGCGCGGTGACAAGTTCAACGCGTTTTCCGGGGCGCACGATCGTCGCTTCGGTGCGAATGCGGCCCTGCGGAATGGGCCCAAGCATGTCAACCGTCAGGCGCATAATCGGCAAGTTGGGTTCGGGGCGAGTCTGTTCAACGGCGCGCGCCAGCAACGCTGCTGGTGGGCCACCGTGCTGCATCCGCTCGTCCCACGGGCTCTCGGTCGCGATCGTCGAGACGAACTCGTTCTCGCCAACGGGAAGGTAGAAGGCTTCAGGCAAATCAGTTTCAGTCACGGGTTCAGCCTATGCGGTGCGCTGCTTGATACTCGCCGGGCACACACGAGTGCAGCCAACCGCGCAGACGGGGCACATAGGCGGCCGAAGTTAGGCTACAACGCGTGTCAAAAACCTCTCGGAACTGGATCATTGCGGCAATCGTCGCGGCAATCGCCCTCGGCGGCGCACTGCTGTGGGGGTTATTGCGCGGCCAGTCAGCCGACCCAGCAGCAACGGCAACGGATGCCGCGACCGAGGTGCTCGCAAACACGCCCCCGCAAAGCGCACTGCCGGCGGGAACCCACATGGGAACCGTCGAGCTGCTCGTCTACGACCTCGATCTCGTCACGGCGTACTACCGTGACGCGGTAGGCCTTGATGTTTTCGACGAGACAGAAGCGGCAGTCACCCTCGGATTAGACGTACCGCTCATCAGTCTCGTAAAGACCGACTTGCCCGAAGACCGCCTCAACGAGGCGGGCATGTACCACTCGGCGATTCTGTACCCCGATCAAGCGTCGCTCGCGAAAACACTCATGCAAATTGCCGCGACGGCACCGGCGAGCTTCGTGGGCGCTTCAGATCATAGTGTGAGCGAAGCGTTCTATTTCAATGACCCTGAAGGCAACGGCGTTGAGCTGTACGCTGATCGACCGCGCGAAGACTGGGTGTGGAACAACGGACAGGCCCAAATGGGCTCCCTGCCACTTGATCCCAACGAGTTCATCAACGAACACCTGAACGCGCTACCGAGCTCGGGCCAGGTTTCAATGGGGCACGTACATTTGCGTGGCGGTGACCTCGCACTCGCGCGCAAATTCTATGTTGACGGGATGGGTTTTGCCCAGACGGCCGCTTCGGACGGCGCCGTGTTCTTCTCGGCCGACGGCTACCACCACCATGTTGCAGTGAACACGTGGACGAGCGCGGGTGCGGGCCAGCGCCCCGAGCTAGCCGGCATAGGCTCGATCGAGGTATTGCTGCCGCACCAAGAGGCCATCGATGAGGTAGCAGCGCGGCTTGCGCGCGCCGGTTTCGAAGCAGAGACTTCCGACGGCCAGTTGACCGCGCGGGACCCGTGGGGAATCGTTATCCACGTCGGCATCACGCCTCATCCGGCCCCGTAGGCGCAACGGGATCCTGCCCCGCAGTCGCGGATAAAGCGCCACTTACTCCGAAACGCGCACAGCGGATGCCGCCGCAACCGGCAAAACCACCTGCTTGCCCGCAAACTGCACGGTCACCGCTTCGGTCTGCACCGCGACAACTGCCAGGCGCGCGTCAAGCCCGATGCCGAAGTCGGCGAGCATCCGCAAGACAGTGGGGTCGGCATCCGATACTTGCGCGACGGTCACGTTCGCACCCGGTGAAACAGCTGGCAACGACTGCAGCGAAACGCCCGGCAGCGTCAGGTCTGCCGCGGGAATCGGGTCGCCGTGCGGGTCACGTGTGGGCTGCCCGAGCTGTTCAGCGAGCCGCTCAACGAACGTATCGCTCACGGCATGCTCGAGGATCTCAGCTTCATCGTGCACTTCGTCCCAGTTGTAACCGAGGTAATCGACCAAAAACGTTTCGATCAACCGATGTTTGCGCACGACACGCAACGCTGCCGCCCGGCCCGCGTCGGTGAGTGTGATCGCCCCATACTTGGCGTGCGAAACGAGTCCCGCGTCACTGAGTTTGCGGATGCCTTCAGAAACGCTCGACGGCGCAAGCGACATACTCGCAGCAAGCGAACCGATCGTGACGGGCACATCCGCCCATTCGTTTGCCGCCCAAATTGTCTTCAGATAGTTTTCGGCGAGCATCGAGCGTTCAAACATGCGCGGCCTCCTTCGCGGCCAGGCGCGCGCGACGCTGGGTCTGGGCGCGACGCTTTGCCAGCACCCCGTGTGTGGGGCTGAACAGATACACAAGCGCAAACGTGAACCCTTGCGCGAGCACGATCATCCCGCCGGGCTCCGCACCGAGCAGAGCGCTCAGCAGCACACCGACGAGCGCACACGCGACCGCCATGGTGGGGGCGATCAGGAGCATCCGTTGCAACCGATCAGTCAGCAAGTACGCGGTCGCCCCGGGAATGATGAGCATCGCAACGACAAGCACAACACCGACAACCTGCAGCGCAACAACCGTCGTGAGCGCGAGGGTGCCCAAAAGCACTGCGCCGAGCAATTTGGGGTTCAGCCCCGTTGCGTACGCGTACGTGCGATCGAATGCGTAGAGCGTCAGGTCGCGGCGCTTGAACAGCAACACCGCGAATGCGACTGCGGCGATCACGAGAATCTGCACCAGCTCACCGGTTGTCACACCGAACAGGTCACCAAAGATGATGCCGTCAAGATCAGCCTCGGCCGGCGTGAGAGAAATCAGCACGATCCCAAACGCGAACAGGGTTGTAAAGACGATACCGATCGAGGCATCCTCTTTCACTCGGCTCGTATCGCGCACGATCCCGACCAGCAGCACCGCGAGAAACCCAAACACGAGCGCGCCGAGCGCGAACGGCGCCCCGACGAGGTACGCCAAAACAACGCCCGGCAAAACCGCGTGTGAAACCGCGTCTCCCATGAGCGACCAACCAGTCAGCACAAGCCAGCACGACAAGAGGGCACATACGGCTGCGGCAACGGATGCGACAACAAGCGATCGCACAAGCACCTCACCGGTCAGCGGGTGCGCAAGTGCCAGCCCGGCAATCATGCGTCACCCGGGAACTCAAGCGACATGAACGCTTGCGTGAGGTTTTCCGGCCGGAGTGCCTCTTCGATGTCGCCTTGAAACAGCACCCGGCGATTCAGCAGCACACCTGTGTCGGCGAGCGCCTCAATCGCCTGCAGCTCGTGGGATGCGACCAAGATTGCGCATCCACTCTCGGCGAGCTCGTGCAACAGTTCGATAATGAGTTTCGCTGAACCCAGATCGACCCCCGCGAACGGCTCATCAAGCAGTAACACGCTCGCCTCTTGTGCAATGACTCGGGCAAGAAACACGCGCTTGCGTTGCCCAACCGACAGCTGGCCGATTTGCCGCTCGATGAGTTCTGTCAGGTTGAGCCGTTGCAGCGCATTGTCGATTGCGGCGGTGTCGGCATCCGACGGTTTTCTCGTTGCCCCCTCGTGTGTGAAGCGGCCCATGCCAACAACTTCACGCACCGAAATCGGAAAGTTGCGGTCGATGTCTTCGCTTTGCGGCATGTAGCCGATCGCGCCACGTTTGCGGGCAACGTCGACGGGCTCGCCGTCGATGAGTACCCGCCCAATGTCGGGTGTGATGAGCCCCATGATCGTGCGAAACAGTGTTGACTTGCCGGCACCGTTCGTGCCGATGAGCGCGCAAATCGTGCCGTGCTCGAGGGTGCAGGTGACGCTTTCAAGCGCGAGCAGGTCGTTGTACGACACGGTGATGTTCTCAATGTCGATCGCAGGCGCAGTTTTCGGCATGCCGAAATCATACGTTTTCGGCGTACCGAAAACAAGCCCATTTCCGTTTAGGTGGAACGGATGCTTTCAAACACCGCCTGCGCGGCATTGTGACCACCGATGCCGCTGACGCATCCGCCGCGCACCGCACCCGAACCACACAACAGCACACGCTCGTGTTCGGTTGCCACACCCCACCGTTCGGCCGGGGTCGACTTCGCAGCATCGTCTTCAGCGAACGGCCACGACAGTGGGCCGTGGAAGATGTTCCCGCCCGGCATGGCGAGCGCATCCTCGATGTCGCGCGTGGTTTTCGTTTCGATGCAGGGGTTGCCTGCGGCATCCGTCAGCAGGAGTGCTTCGATCGGTTCAGCAAACACCGAGTTCAACGAGTCAAGTACGGCCTGCTGCAGCTCGACACGCATCGCATCATTGTTCTGTTCGGTCAGCAATCGGTCGGGCACATGCAACGCAAACACGGTCAAGGTCTGGGCACCCTGGGCCTGCAATGCGGGCGAGAGAATCGACGGATCAGTCAGCGAGTGGCAGTAAATCTCGCACGGCAGCGGACTCGGGACCGAACCTGCCGCCGCCTGCTCATACGCTGCGTGCAACTGTGAGTACTGCTCGTTGATATGGAACGTGCCACCGAACGCGGCCGCAGGGTCGACTGTTTCGTCTTTCAGCTTTGGCAAGCGTTTGAGCAGCAGGTTGACCTTAACCTGGGCACCCTCAGGGCGATCGGATGCCGCAGCAGGCTTCCCTAACAGCTCATCGAGCACCGCCGGCGCGACCCCAGAGAGGATGAAACGACCCGAAACTGTGCGCGCTTGGCCATCAGCGGTGTACGAGACCGCACCATCGGGGGTGACCGAAGTGACGGTTGCGCCGGTGCTGATCGTTGCACCAGCCGCGAGCGCGGCAGCCGCCAGCTGCCGGGAAACCTCGCCCATCCCACCGATGGGAACATCCCAGTCGCCCGTGCCACCACCGATCACGTGATACAAGAAGCAACGGTTTTGCTGCAGGTCTTCGTCGCGCAATTGCGCGAACGTACTAATCAGCGCATCGGTTGCCACAACGCCGCGCACGAGGTCACTTGCGAAGCGCTGCTCGATGAGCTCGCCTAACGGACGCTCGAACACGGCCTCCCACAGCGCATCATTACTGAGCCTTTCGCGCAATTCGCTGCGGGTCGGCAGTGGCTCAGTAACCGTCGGCCACACACGCTGCGCGAGCTCGAGCAGTTCGGCGTTCAAGGCTCGAAACGCAACAGCGTCTTCGGATGCACCGATGCTGGTGAACGCGGCATCCGTTGCCGCATCGTCGTTGTTGTCGATGAGCAGGCCCAGCCCCGTCGGGTCACCGGGTACGGGCGTATATGAGGCGTAGCGGCGGCGGGCGAGCGTGATTTCGAGATCGAGGTCATCGATGACTTGCTGCGGCAGCAGGCTGACAAGGTATGAGTATCGCGAGAGGCGCGCGTCATGGCCCGCGAACGCCGCAGCGCTCACCGCCGCACCCCCGACATCGTCGAGCCGCTCAAGTAGCAGCACGCTGCAGCCGCCGCGAGCGAGATACGCCGCTGCCGTCAGAGCATTGTGGCCACCGCCGACGATGACCACATCGAAGTCTGCTGTTGTATCAGTGTGCATGCACCCTATTCTGGGGCACGGCGTCTCCCGCGGCATCCGCGCCCGTCCAACCGGGTGTCATCTGCAAAACGGGAGACGGATGCCGCCGCGCAAAACAGCTCCCATTTTGCAGATCGCTCCCCTTTTGCAGTTCGCTACAGCTTCGGGTTGGCGGCAAACCCCTCGCTGCTCAGCAGCACAACAACCGAATCGGCCCCGAGGCCCAGCGCTTCGCGGCCACCCGGAATGGCAACTGCTGCGCGCAGGCCCGCAAGCGATGCCGCACCACAGGGGCCTGCAAGTACACCGAGTGCGTGCAGGTCGCGCATTGCGGTGCGGGTTTCGGTATCCGATACAACAACGGATGCATCAAGCCCACCGGCCAAAACCGGCCACGCGTAACTCGAGACGGTACCGCAATTGAGTCCCGTCATGATCGTCTCGCCCGTGCCGACCGGAACGATCTCACCGGCATGCAGCGAAACGGTCAGTGCGGGTGCAGCCTCGGGGTTGGTCACGAGCACTGCGGGTGTGCGATCGCCCGAGCGATAGTGCTGCACGATGCCCTGCGCGAGCGCACCAACACCGGCGCCCACAACAAACAGGTCAAGGTGCTCGAGTTCTTCGTCGACTTCGTCCGCGAGTGTGTCGTAGCCGGCCACAATCCACTGTGCAACACTCTCGCCCCCGGGTTGTGCGCTGTCTTGCACCAGCAGCGCGTTTGGGTCATCGGATGCCACGGCAACCGCCAATGCGACGCAATCGTCATACGGCACACCCGGCTCGATCAGCTCGCACCCTTCGCTGCGGATACCGGTAACCGCTTCGGGCGCGGCTCCCGGTGGAATGTAGATCGTGACCGGCAGGCCAATCATCCGCCCAACGCGCGCAACAGCTCTGCCGTGATTCCCGTCGGTTGCCGCGATGAGGCGCACCGGGCTGTCGGCGAGGCGTTCGCGCAGTTCGTCAAGTGAGAGGACACCGTCGGCGCCGAGACGTTCGCTCAGTGAGCGCGCGATCGCGTATGAAGCACCAACAATCTTGAATGCCGGAAGACCCAAACGGTGTGATTCGTCTTTGACATACACGCGCCCGACGCCGAGTTCATCAGCCAGCGGCGCAAGCTCAACGAGGGGCGTTGAGTAATAGTCGGGCAGCGTGCGATGAAACTGCCGCGGTGCATGATCAAGTGGCTTGGTGCGCCACGTTCGAGCGGTGGGATTTGCGAACCAACGTGGGGAGTGAGCGAGTTTCGACACTGAGGCCTCCGTGTGGGATGTGCATTCAGTATGCCCCGCCAGAGCGACTACAACTCACCGGGTTTCGTGAGTTGCTGATCGATCGCCTCGAGCACACTGTCAGTGCGCGAGTGACGGCGCGGTTTGTACACGATGAGCGCGTGAAACAAGTACCGCACGAAAAACGCGACTGCAAGCGTGAGCGCGAGTGCGAGAACGCTCGACATATGCCAGTTTTCGACCAAGAACACCAACAGTGGCAAGCGCAAAGCCGCCTCAATGTTGTTGAACGTAAACGACGCCGCAAAGCGCCGCCAAAGCGGTTGTGCTTCATCGCGCATGTCACCAAAGACGAAACGCTCTTGCAACAGGAAGTTACCGATGATTGTCACTTCGGCACCAATGATCGCCGCCCACATGTAGCCCATGCCAGAGGAGGTCAAAACCCACATGATCGCCAAGTTCAACAGCGCGCCAAACCCACCGATGATCGCGAACGTGCTCATTTTGCCGAAGCGCAGCCGCCACAAGTGCGACATAAACTCGGCGCCCTGGCGCCAGGTCGCCTTCGATTCGCCCGCGGTGCGCTCGGCAAAGCGCATTGGCACTTCAGCAAAGCGCACGTCACCACGAACAAGCAGTTCCAGCAGAATCTTGAATCCCTGCGGTTTGAGGGTCGTCAGATCTATCGCACGCCGGTCGACCAAAAAGTACCCGGTCATCGGGTCGCTCACACCATGCAGCCGACGCGGGAACATCGACTTCGTCACAAGCGTCGACGCCGTCGAAACCGCCCTGCGCACCCGACCGGAGAGTCCGCGAGCATCACCCTCGTCGAGATAACGCGACGCAACAACAGCGTCGACGTCGCCACGCTCGTACCGCGCAATCATTTCAGGAATCAGCTCGGGCGGATGCTGCAAATCCCCATCGATGATGATGCAGACGTCCCCGCGCGCACGCTTCAACCCCTCAACGACAGCGCCCGAAAGGCCCGCTGTCGCAACCTCACGGTGTAAAACGTCAACTGGAAGTGTCGCCTCGGCGGCAACGCGACGTACCTCGTCGGGCGTCTGGTCAGTCGAGTCGTCGACATACAAAATGTCGAGTGCGGCATCCGTTTGCGCCTGCACCGCCGCAACACGACGAACGAGTTCAGCCACATTTGGCCACTCGTTATACGTCGGTACGATGACCGTTACGTGCACGGCAACTCTCTCTCGACACGAAAACTTGCAATACCCAGAACCTTCATCTTTTCACGGCGTACTCTGAGAACCATGACACAAGAAAAAATCACCATGTTTGGTGCCGATTGGTGTGGTGACTGCCGCCGCACGAAAGCCCAGCTCGACGGCCTCGGTATCGACTACACGTACGTCGATCTCGTCGCTGACCCGGCCGCAGCCGATGTTGCACGCGAAATCTCGGGCCGCACGAACATTCCCGTTGTGCTGTACCCGGATGGGTCACACCACGTCGAACCGCGCAACGAAGACGTCGAAGCGAAACTCAAAGAACTCGGTATCGGCTAACGCCTTACAGGTTGTTGCCTGCGGTGTGCCAGACCTCGTCGCATTTCTCCCAGCCGTACTGGTAGCCGACGGCCAGCCAACGCTGACGCTGATCGCTCGTACCGTGTGTGAACGACTCGGGGTTGACCCGACCGAAGCCTGACGATGACTGGATGTGGTCATCACCGACCGCAGCGGCGGCGTTGACGGCATCCGCCAACTGTTGCTGCGTTGGAGCAAGCAAGTACGGGTTGCCATTCGCGTCGGTTGTCTGCGTCATGGCGCCCATCCAGGCACCGGCGAAGCAGTCGGCCTGAAGCTCGGTGCGAACACCGTTCGAGTCAGCACCGGCGCCATTGTTCGGGTACTGGTTCATTACGCCAATGAGGTTTTGTACGTGGTGACCGTACTCGTGCGCAAGAATGTACAGTTGCGCCAGATCGCCTGCCGATGCGCCGTAGTTGTTGCGAAGAATCGAAAAGAAGCTTGGGTCAACGTAAATGCTCTGGTTCGGCGGGCAGTAGAACGGCCCCACCTGGTTCGAGGCGGTGCCACACGGGGTTGCAATCGGGCCATCGAGAACCACGAGCTGCGGCGGAGTGTAGTTCGCGCCGAGTTGCGCTGTCCAAAACTGGTCAATCGACAACTGGCCACCCGCGAGGCGGCAATCGTCGCGCTCATTCGCGTCAGCACCGGTCGAACAATCGAGCGGGCTCTGGTTGCTGACCTGGCCGTTCGACTGAGAGGCTGAGTTTCCGAACTCAACCAGCGGCATGAAGTTGAACCCCGTGCACGCGTACAAAATAAGCGCTACGACACCCAGTAGCGTGACTCCACCACCGGCAGCAGCGCCCTTGCTGACACCGGACTTCGCAGTGGAACGGCTGATATCAGCCTGAGGATTAAACGTCATGGCAAAAAGCTTACTCGTGAGACCGGCAGAATAGAGTCTGGAGGCAAGCATGAGTGATCAAACTGATATGCCAGAAACAGCAAGCACACACTTGCCAACGGCGTGCCCGAAGTGCTTCGATGAAGCACAATCGGATGGCGGGTCGTGGTGGCTTGCTCGCCCCCAGGGTTCCCGCTTGGTCGGTCTTGTTGTCGCGCGCGACGGTATGCCCTCAGTCGTACAGCAACGCGAAGACCTCACACGGTTCGGCGTTGAGATTGAAGCGTTCCGCCACCCCGCCCCCGACGTGCTGGAAACGTGGGGACACCGCCTCGGCCGGTTCATCGAGACCCTGAAGGCTGGCGATGTGCTCGTGGTGACCTCAACGAAAGCATTGGGCGCGGATGCCGATGAAGAAAGCCGCACGATTGCTGGCTTGCGCCAGCGTGGCATCATCGTGAAAGTGCTCGAACACGGCCAACGGCACCTTTCGTAAGTGCCGCTGGCGCGGTGTCCGCTGCGTTAGCGCTTCTTCTTTTTGAGCGACTTCTCGGTCACTGGGGCCTGGCCCGATGCCTGCAACGCTGCGAAGTATTCGCTTGCTTCGTGCTGGCGAACAGCTTCTTCGCCCGAGGCGATCGGTGCCCGCATGTGCTCTTGTTCGAACCCGAACGCGTCAACAAGGTCTTGCGCATGCGGCCGCAACCGCAAGCACAACCGGTCGATGTAGCGCGAGAGCGTTGCTGCGCGCTGCGTCGAAAGGCGGCCGTTGATGATGTACCACGCGAGGTTCTTTTCGATTGCGCTCAGCCCGTAAAGGTCACGGAGCCAACCGAGCACTTCTCGTGTTGCCTCGTCGGGGGCGTTGTTGACGGCATCCGTAAATGCTTCCCAGCGCAGCAGGTCACCGTGCGAACGCGCAGCTTCCATCAGATCGGCCTGGTTTTCGTTGAACAGTGCCGTCGCTTCACGCTCGGGGAGTTTACCCAGGTCGCGCAACCGCATCGTGAGATCAGAAACCATCTGGTCGACGCGTTCGGTCAGCAATTGGTGCTGGTCACCGGCGCGCAAACCAAGTTCGACCGAGCGTTTTGCACTGCCGAGGTCGGCAACGCTCTGGCCAAGCTGGCGCAGACCCGCACCGTGGAACACCTTGCCCGCGACCTCACTGACCGCGTAGGCGGCAAGCGATGCGGGCTGTTTTGCCTTGAGCTCAGCGGCGAAGTCATTGAGCAAACGACGGCCAGCAAGCTGCAACAAGATGTTGTTGTCGCCCTCAAAGGTGACGTAAATGTCGAGGTCGCTGCGCAACCCGACGAAACGGTTCGAGTACATAAAACCGGCCCCACCGCACGCCTCGCGGCACTCTTGCAGTGTCTCAAGTGCGTGCCACGTCGAGAGTGGCTTGAGTGCTGCGGCGAGCGTTTCGAGGTCTTCACGAGCCTCAGGTGTGTCACCGGCTCCGCTGAAGACCGAGTCGAACTTCTGCGCGAGCTCGTCGTGCGCGAAAATCGACGCGTACGTGGTTGCGAGCAGCGGCAACAGGCGACGCTGGTGCTTTCCGTAGTCGAGCAGCAGCGTTTCTTCTCCACCGGCTCCGCTGAACTGGCGGCGCTCGTTGGCGTACGTGATCGCGATCGTCAAGCCGAGGGCGGATGCCCATGAGGCTGAACCGTCAAGCGATACACGGCCCTGCACGAGTGAGCCGAGCATCGTAAAGAAACGACGCCCAGGGCTGTCAATCGAACTTGTGTAGTCGCCGTTTGCGTCGACATCACCGTAACGGTTGAGCAGGTTCTCACGTGGAATGCGGATGTTGTCAAAGCCCAATCGGCCGTTGTCGATGCCGTTCAGGCCGCCCTTGAGTCCGTCGTCTTCGCGTGTGATCCCAGGGAGATCTTTGCCCTTGGCGTCGGTCAGTTCAACATAGAAGCAGTGCACACCGTAATTGACGCCCTTTGTGATGAGCTGCGCAAAAACGGTTGCAGCGCGTCCATGCAACGCGGCGTTGCCGAGGAACTCTTTGTATGCGGCACGGAAGGGGGTGTTGATGATCCACTCGTCGGTTTCTTCGTCGTACGTTGCGGTCGTTGCCACCGACTGAACATCAGAACCGTGGCCGATTTCGGTCATTGCAAATGCGCCCGGGATCGACAGGTCAAGAATGCCCGGCAGCCACTTTTCGTGGTGCTTTTCGGTACCAAGCTGCAGAACGGCCGAACCAAACAGCCCCCACTGCACGCCCGACTTGATCTGCAGGCTGGGGTCGGCTGTGACGAGTTCTTGGAAGCTCGTGATGTTGGCGCCATTATTGGCACTTCCACCGAACTGTTTCGGATACGCGCGCTGCACAGCACCGCGCCGGGAGAGTTCGTGCAACTGCCCCAAGACGCGTGCGCGATGCTCGTCTTTGCCGAGTGCGTCATCGCGCCAGAAAACGGGGTCTTTCACCATTTCGCGTGCTTCGCGGCGAACGTCGCCCCACGTGCCGAACAGGGCCGTTGTAACCGCGGCCCGATCGATGCGCGGGTCACCCTCGGCTGGGCGAGCAGTCGCTGGGATCGGCGGCTGTGTTGTCGTTTTCGGCGCGCTTGCGGCGGGCTGAGTTGCGGCTGCCTTCTTGGCGGCAGGCTTTCTCGTGGACGCCTTCTTCGCGGTGGCTTTTGTTGCGGTGGTCTTTTTTGCCGTTGTTTCGGACACGTCAACCTCTTCAGATTCCAAACGGAGTAGCGGGACTCCTCCATAGTAGAACTACAACAATATGAACTGTCACTGGTTGTACATATGCTCACATCGAATGTCGCGAGTGCGCCGCTCGCCTTGCCGAACCACACATTCGGCGCCGCCTTGGCAGCGAAACTGGCACCCGCGCAAACTGTCAGACGTGCACACTAGCCTGGGTTCATGGCCGAAGCATCCGTTTTCAACCCAGCGCACGATGTGTTGCGGCGCGTCTATGGATACGACGCGTTTCGCGGCGAACAGGCCGAAATCATCGAACACGTTCGCGCTGGCGGCGATGCGATTGTGCTCATGCCAACGGGTGGCGGCAAGAGTATTTGCTATCAGATTCCGGCACTTGTCCGACCCGGCACGGGCCTGGTTATCTCACCACTGATTGCCCTCATGCACGATCAGGTCGGTGCGTTACGGGCGAATGGCGTACGGGCAGCGTATCTGAATTCGACGCAGACTTCGGCCGAGCGAGCGGCGGCCCAACAGTCGTATCTCGATGGAGACCTCGACCTGCTGTACGTCGCGCCCGAGCGGCTCAATGCACCCGGCACGGTCGAGTTCTTGCGCCGAGGGACGTTGAGCGTTATCGCGATCGACGAGGCACACTGTGTTTCGCAGTGGGGGCACGATTTTCGTCCCGACTATTTGGCTCTCGGCGCACTTGCTGAGCAGTTTCCGGGGGTTCCGCGCATCGCGCTGACGGCAACGGCAACATCCGAAACGCATCGTGAGATTACCGAACGACTCGCGCTCGCAAACGCGCGGCACTTTGTGTCAAGTTTCGACCGGCCCAACATTGAATACCGCATCGACCCGAAGACCGATGTGCGCCGACAGCTCGTGAGCTTCATTCGTTCCCAAACCGGTACGGGTGACGCTGCACCGGCGGGCATCGTGTACGCACTTTCGCGCGCCTCCGTCGAAGACACGGCCGAGTTTTTGCGTTCGCAGGGTTTCGATGCGATCGAGTATCACGCCGGTTTGCCAGCCGAGGTGCGAGCCGCACATCAAGCCCGGTTCTTGCGTGAAGACGGCGTCATCGTCGTCGCAACAATCGCGTTCGGGATGGGCATCGACAAACCCGATGTGCGCTTCGTCGCGCACGTTGATCTGCCCAAGTCGGTTGAGGGTTACTACCAAGAGACGGGGCGTGCGGGGCGCGATGGCGAAGCATCCGTTGCCTGGCTTGCCTATGGTTTATCGGATGTCGTGCAGCAGCGTCGCTTCATTACACAGGGCAACGGTGACCGACAACTCAAACACCGGCAAGGACAGCATCTCGACGCCATGCTTGCGCTGTGCGAAATCGTCACGTGCCGACGACAGAATCTGCTCGCATACTTTGGGGAGGCTTCAGCCCCATGCGGCAATTGCGACACGTGCCAGAATCCGCCCGAAGTGTGGGATGGCACGATTGCGGCGCAAAAGCTGCTCTCGACGATTGTGCGGTTGCAGCGTGAGCGCGGGCAGAGTTTTGGTGCGGGGCAACTCATCGACATTTTGCGCGGTGCCGAAACAGCCAAGATCAAGCAGTTCGGGCACGAAACACTTGCAACGTACGGCATTGGCTCCGATCTGACCGATGCGCAGTGGCGCAGTGTCGTGCGGCAATTGTTGGCGCAGGGGCTCATGACCTCGGGTGGACAGTTTGGCACGTTGGGGTTGAGTGAAGCATCCGCTGAGGTCTTGAGCGGGCAAACACCGGTGCAGTTGCGACGCGATGTCATCAGCAAAGCGGGTGCACTTTCGGGCGGTCGCAAAACGTCCCGGACTGCTGCGGCAGACGAGCTGGCGCCCGCCGATCGAGCCCTTTTCGAACGACTGCGAGCGTGGCGTGCCGAGACTGCGCGGGAAGCCAATGTTCCCGCCTATGTGGTGTTCGGTGACGCGACGCTGCGCGAGCTCGCGACCGTGCGACCCAGGTCAGCGGCCGAACTCGAAACCATCTCGGGAATCGGACAGAAGAAGCTCGACGCCTATGGCGACGACGTGCTCGATGTGCTCGCTGAGCAGGTCAGCGTTTAGCGAGGTCGACGAGGAGCTACTGCGTCTTATTCAGCTGCGTATACGCAGCTGAAATGCGCTCGGATGCTTCGGCCACCCGCTCAGCAAAGCCGGGGTTCTGCTGCGCCTCCGCCAACACCGCCTGATACATCTCGGGGTACACGCTCTGATCTGCCGAAATGAGCAGCAAATCAACACCGGCGTTGAGTGCGCGGATCGCGCGTTCTGCGGGGGTCCAGCCGGACACGGCATCCGCGGCTGAAATGTCATCGGTCATGACGAGCCCATCGAAACCGAGCTGCAGCCGCAAGATGTCGGTGATGATGATTGACGAGAACATCGCGGGGTGCTCTGGATCGATGAGTTGGTAGTACGCCGATGAGAGCATGACAGCAGCGGGGCCACCTGCCAGCAGATCGCCGTAAACCGCAATATCTTCAGAGCTCGCACTCACCTCGGTATCAACAACGTTTTCGGCGTAGTCAGTGTTTTCGGCGACACGACCAAGGCCCGGGAAGTGTTTGAAAACCGGCAGGACGCCGCTCGCTCGCATCCCATCGGCAAACGCGCCCGCCTTCTCGGCAACGCTCGCGCGGTCATAGCCGTACTGGCGGTCGAGGTATCCAATGGGGGCGTTACTGCTTGCCGCCTCTGGGCTTGTGACGATGTCGGCAACCGGGGCAAGGTTCATGTTGACACCAACTTCGGCGAGTTCCGCCGCCCACTGGGTTGCAGCATCGCGCAGGTCATCTGTCGACATTGCGCTTTGCTCAAGCGCCGATGGAATCGACGAAAACCCGTCACCGGAAAGCACCTGGACGTATCCGCCCTCTTGATCGGTCGAAATCCACAGTGGGTCAGCAGCGGCTGCCGAGAACTCGGCGATGAACTCGCTCACTTCGGCGATCCCGCTAGGGGATCCCTCTTCCGTTGAGCGGCCATGCACGAACAAGCCTCCGACACCGCTGAGGCTTCCCGCTGTGCCTTCGTTGTAACCGTTGAGCGCGTGACCAACCATGAAAAGCATCGCAACTTGCGTTTCGAGATCGGTTTCGGGCACGACCGTCGGCGCTGGCTCGGGCGTCTGAGTCGCGGTCGCTGTCTCGGTCGGTACGGGCTCTGGCGTGGCTGTTGCCCCATCGCCGGTGGGTGCTGCGGTGCATCCGCTCAAGAACAAAACTACGAGTCCCGCCAAAAAGATCTTCTTCACACGCCCATTCTTGCGTGCAAATTCTGTAAATCAGGCGTATGGTTTCGCCCATGACCCAAAACAACGGTTCTGACGAAGTCGCCGAAACACACGTCATGCATGCGCCTGAAGCATCGCAATTTGTGCTGTACCTGGGTGACATCGCCATCGGCGAAGTTGACTATGTTGAACAAGACGGCCAGTTGACGATCACCCACACGGGAGTTCGGGAGGAACATCGGGCGAGCGGGCGAGCGGCACAGGTCACGGATGCCGCGCTTGCCTACGCCGTCGAAAACGACCTGGTCGTTGTGCCGCAGTGTCCGTACACCGCCTGGTATCTGCAGAAGAACGACATTCCAGGACTCGCCGTCGCTTAGGTTTCTGCGACCGCCGGACCATGACGGTTAGGTTTGCCTTATAAACTAGGTGGGTGACTTCACCCAAAACTTCCAAAGCGCTGTCAACCCGCACGCTGCTCGTTGCTGCCGCAATCGGCGTTGCAACGGGCCTCATCTCGGCCTTCGCCGGCTGGTTGAGTGTGCCGTTGGCAGCATCCGCGCCCGTTCTGTACGGGCTGCTTTTGGGAGCACACGTGCTTCCGGGTATCGTCGGCCAAGACATTCTTCGCGTGCCGGGGGCTGCGATCTTGACACACGTGCTCGCCGCACTTGTCGCAACCGCGTTTTCGCCGCAGTGGGCCGGTCGTTACATCGGCGCTGCCCTGCTCATCGGCGGTTTACAAGAGGGCATCGCCGCCCTTGGGAAGTACAAGTCGTGGTCGATCGGCCGCTACATTCTCGGTTCTGCCGTCATCGGTGTCATCCTCGCCGTCGGCATTGGTGTTGCTGGGGCGGCGAATAAATTCGACACCGGCGGCAAGATTTTGTACATCGCCTGCTTCGTGATTGGCCCCATCTTGTGGACCCTTGTGGGTGTTGGCATTTCGCGCGCTGTGCGCCGCGCCGGCATTCAGTAACACCCTCATATGCGGCCATCCGCCGCATCGAAAGAAGACCCCGTGACCTCGCCGCTTATCAGTCTGCGCGACGTTTCGGTCACCTACCCGGGTGCTGCAACAGCGTCACCCGCTGGGGTCAGCTTCGACGTTTACCCCGGCGAAGTGGTGCTTCTGACGGGACCAAGCGGATGTGGCAAGAGCTCAATCGCGGTGACGCTCAACGGGCTCATTCCGCACGACATCGCCGCAGAGCTCTCGGGCGAAGTTCGCGTGGCGGGCGTTGATACTCGTGAAGCATCCGTTTCGGATTTGAGCCGCGCGGTCGCGATGGTTTTTCAAGACCCCGATGCGCAAATCGTTTCGGCGACCGTGCTTGACGAGGTGAGTTTTGCACTTGAAAACCTCAAACTGCCTGTTGACGACGTCCTCGTGCGTGCCGAAAAGGCATTGCGTCAGGTTGGGTTGTGGCAGCGGCGGCGTGACAACCCCGATGTGCTTTCCGGCGGTGGGCGCCAGCGACTCGCAATCGCGTGTGCGCTCGCGATGCAAACACCGGTCATTGTGCTCGATGAGCCGACCGCGAACCTTGACCCCGAGGGTGTTCGCGATGTCTACGCTGCACTTGAAGAGCTGTGTCGCGACCGCTCGCGGGCGATTGTTTTGGTGGAGCACAACGCGCAAGCGGCCGCCCAGCTTGCCACGCGTGTGATCGAGATCGCACCGGTGCTGCCCACGTCTGGCGGGTTGCTCCCGAGAACAGCCGGGGCTCAGCTCTCCGCGGGAACGCACGCACCAGTGCTCAGCGCTCAAGGGCTCAACGTCGAGCGTGGCGGCACACGCGTTATTTCTGATGCCAGCATTGAAGTGTTCCCGGGCGAGTTGCTGACAATCATCGGCCCGAACGGCGCCGGGAAAACAACGCTGGCGCATGCGCTGGCCGGAGTGAAGAAAGCTCCGCACGGCACGGTTTTTCTCGCCGGCGAAGACCTCTCGCGGATGAGCTCGCGTGACGTTTCCGCACGGATCGGATTTGTTTTCCAGAACCCCGAGCACCAGTTCATCACCGGAACGGTTCGTGAGGAACTCGCTCACGGATTGCAGATTCGTGGCGTCGCGCCTCCCGAAATCACCACACGCACCAACGAACTCCTCGAGCGTTTTGGGCTCAGCGAGGCAGCTGAACGGCACCCGTTCTTACTTTCGGGCGGGCAAAAGCGGCGGCTCTCCGTTGGCACCGCGCTCATCACCGAGCCCGAGATTTTGGTGCTCGATGAGCCGACGTTTGGCCAAGACGCGGCCCGCACGGCTGAACTCATCGCCCTGTTTGACGAGCTTCGTGCAGAAGGCACCGCGATTGTCGCGATAACGCACGACCCCGCGCTCATCGAGCACCCCGATGCGCGCAAGCTTGAAGTGCGAGACGGCCAGGTTGCACCGCCTTCAGCCCACCCGGTCACGCCCATCGTCAACAAGACCGATACGACACCGGTTGCCGCGGCGACATGGGATCCGTTTGCTGCAGCGGATGCCGCGCCCCGCCACTGGTTGCACGCGATCAATCCGCTCGCAAAACTCCTTGCCCTGCTGCCAGCGATCTTGGCGCTCGCGTTCACCCGCGACATCCCAACGCCCACCGCGTTCTTAGCCCTCGCCTTTGTGCTCTTGCTCACGGGTGCGAAGCTCAATCGCCGCACGGTGCTGTCGCTTTTTGTCATCTTGCCGATAACTGCGGCGGCGCTTGCCCTCGGGTTTTCACTGTGGACTTCAACGAGCGTTGGCGACCCGGCCCCGCTCGTCGATTTTGGGCCGATCCACCTCACGACCGGCCAAGTCGAGAACGGCATTGCGACGTCGCTGCGGTTCTCGGCGATGATCGCGCTCGCATTTGTCGCTGGCATCACCAGTACCGGCCCCGACATCACACGCGCAGCCGTGCAGCACTTGAAAGTGCCCTACCGGGTTGGCTACGCGTCGCTTGCAAGCTACCGTTTTGTGCCGCGTTTTCAGCACGAGCTTGAACTCATTCGTGCGGCACACCGCGTGCGCGGACATCACGGTGGCAGTGGGCCATTCGCCGCGATTTCACGCGGAATTGGTGCGGTCGTCCCAATGCTTGCCGGCGGCATCCGCCACGCCGAACGCGTTGCGCTGGCGATGGACTCACGAGCCTTCGGTGCCTTCGAAACCCGCACCGAACGCTACCTCGTGCCGTGGCGTACACGTGACACGGTGTTCTGCATCATCGCGGTGCTCGTGACGGCCGCGATTTTCATTCTGCGCTGACGCGGGCGTTAACGGCGCCCGCGTCGGCGACCTGTCAGCTCATCAAGCGTGGGGGTGCGACCGGCGATTTCGTCGATGACATCGTCGCCGGGGCGCGCCTCGTCGAACGGCGCCGAAATGTCGGCGCGATCTAACAGCTCACGCATGCGCGGCCGACGCGACTTCGTAATGAGCGTGACGACACGCCCTTCGCGACCGGCACGCCCGGTCCGGCCCGAACGGTGCAGATATGTCTTGTACTCGTCGGGTGGGTCGGCTTGAATCACCAGGTCAATATCGTCGACATGGATGCCGCGGGCGGCGACATCCGTCGCGACCAAAACACTGACGTCACCATCGGTGAACCGGGCAAGATTTCGTGTGCGGCGCGCCTGGTTGAGATCCCCGTGCAGGGCAACTGCGCCGATCCCAGCATCGAAAAACTGCTCCGCGAGCATTTCCGCGAAGGCGCGTGTGCGAGTGAAGACGAGTGTTCGCCCGGGCCGCTCGAGCAATGATTCAAGAATCGCTGCCTTGTCACGGTGGTCGATAACAAGCACGCGGTGTTCGATCGTTGAGGTCTGCTGCGTTTCACCAGCAACTTCGAAAACAGCCGGATCAACCAGGAACTCATCAACAAGTGAGGCTACTTCGCGGTCGAGCGTTGCCGAAAACAGCAGTTTTTGCGCTTTGTTCGGCACAAGCCGCAAGATGCGCTGCACTGGCTCGATGAACCCCAGTTCGGCCATATGGTCGGCTTCGTCCAGCACAACGACGCGTACTTCATCGAGCACGAGCTTGCCCTGTGCCGCGAGGTCTTCAACTCGCCCGGGCGTGCCGATCA
The DNA here is from genome assembly GCA_964616805.1 of uncultured Microbacterium sp. Taxonomy (GTDB): domain Bacteria; phylum Actinomycetota; class Actinomycetes; order Actinomycetales; family Microbacteriaceae; genus Microbacterium. Next base: position 22,243 of record CAZTUC010000026.1, read on the forward strand.
CGATGTCGACACCCTTCGTGAGGGCACCCACCTGACGCCCCTGCGGCACGCCACCATACACTTGCGTCGTAAAAAGGCCCACGCTGCGCGCAATCGGCTGCACCGTCGTATCGATCTGCAACGCAAGCTCGCGCGTTGGGGCGAGAATCAGTGCGCGCGGCGATCGGCCAAACTCTCGCTTTTGCCCCTTTTGGCTGAGCAGCACGCGCTCAACAAGCGGTGCCCCAAACGCAATCGTCTTGCCCGACCCCGTGCGTCCACGCGCGAGCACATCGCGCCCCTCGAGCACGGCCGGAATACTCGCGGCTTGTACCGGGAACGGATGCTCTGCCCCAAGCCCCGCAAGCGCACGCACAATGTTGTCGCCGAATCCGAGGTCAGCGAAGGTCAGATCAGCGCCGGCGGTTGCCGCGACCTTCTGACCCTTGAGCTTGCCATGGACGACGTCAAGGTCGCGGGTGTCGTTCTGCGAGTGGGCGCGTTTCGACTCGCTACGCTCGCTCAACGACCGGGAGGACGTGCGATCGTTCGAGGGCCGAGAGGGGGAACCCGAGCGGGACGAGGTGTCATCGCGTTCGTGCACAAAGCTGCCGAGCTGCCGCTTTGCGTGCACGCGGTCGCGTCGGTCAATCCATGCGGGGCGCTCGTCGTGTTGACGCTTCGCGTGTTTTGCGCCAGATGCCGACTTCGCAGCCGAGGGCTTCTTTGAGTCGCTGGTGGGAGCATCCGCATTCGAATGCCGTGGCCCACCCTTGCCCTTCTTCTTGCGTGCCGCATATCGCGGGTCATAGTTTTGCGGGGCTTTTCCGGCCCGGGAGCGCTTCGGCATGCTTCAACTGTATGCCTTCGCCGGTGTGCCCACCGTGCGAACAGTCAGCCCGCGCATACGATAGCTGCGGCGGAAGGGTTGCATGTTTACTCAGTCCAAACCCGTGCGGCGTGCCAGCCCCACGGTTGCAGCGCTCGTGCTGATCGTGGCCGCGATGATTCTTGCGTTGCTTATCGGCCTCGGTTTTCGCCTTGTTTCAAGTTGGTTTGGCACCGACGAAGACGCCACCAAACAGCCGGGCTTTGAACTCAGCGCCGAGGGCTTCGATGAGGCACTCGCCCACTTGACCCTGCCTGACGGATGGGTCGGTGCGACCAACAACTCCACGTACGCCTTCGATGTGCGAAGCCCGAACAATATTCTGAACGCAACCCTCACAACCACCCGCGGTGTGTATCACGAAGTGTTTCACGAATATCTCAAGGCGCATCCTGGTGCCGGCGAAACCAAATGGGAGATTCTCGGCTCGGGACTGCCGATCGTGCACACGACGATCGACAACTGCAATTTCGCAGCAATTGAAACCGAGTTCGAAGTAACCGTCACGGTTTACTCGTGCGTCGATGAAGAGGCAGACCTCGAAGACTATCGCCCCGCTATCGGACAACTGCTCGAAGGAGTCAGCGCGTGAAGCGCACGCTTGCGGCATCAGCTGTCGCCGCGCTGAGCTTGGTGTTGAGCGGATGCTTCGGCCCTCCCCCCGTCGACCAGACCTGGCAACCGCCCGACTGGCCGGCGAGTACGCTCACGGCGCTTAATGCGCTCCCCGATCCCATTGACGCAACCTCACTCCCTCTCGTCGATCACGGCTTTCTCAACCCAGATGTGCGCGTTGCGGGTCGCATCAGTTATCTGCCGGGGGACGAGGCCGATGATTTCAACCGTGCAGTCGACGCTGCCGTTCACGCTGGGTTGGCAGTGGCGCAAGCCCACAGCGGCGTCACGTACACACCCCAACGAGCCACGCTCGCGAGCCGCGGTTGCGTGACCGGCTCGACGTTGCTGCCGGCACGCACGCTGCTGAGTGATGCCGAGTTCGGTGTTGGCGGTGATGGCACGGTTATCGCGTGCGACATTGTGTTGGCCTCGGGCACGCTTTTTGGTGAGCGCATTCGCACAGTTGTGGGGGCCGGTGGTGTTGTGGCATCCGATACTTCCGTCACAATCTTCACCGACACAGCAACCGGTGAGGTCGCAACCGGCAATGAACTGTGGCAAAAGCTCGCCGCTGATGCGCTTTTTTCTGACGCGGTCGGCGCGCTCAAGCACATGCACGGCGGGCTCGGTAACGCGACCGCAAAGCCGGATTCGGCCGAGCTCCGCACCGCACTTGCGCACGCCCTCGCAAGCGCAACACCAACGCGCGATGGCGAGCTGACGTTCTCAATTGGGGCCGGTTTCACAACCGCCGAACTCGACGGCGTCGGTGTCACCTCGCTCGCACAGCCGCAACACTTTGCTGTCTCTGCGGAATCAATGCCCCAGCTCGCAACGGAATTTGGGCAAAGAGTGGCTTCTGCGTCGAGTGGCGCATTCACCCGGATCGCACTCGGACTCCCGAGCACGGATTGGGCTGACTGTACGATCGTCGCGTGCGTCGCGTTGACCTTCGACGATGGCCCACACGCTGAAAACACGGCACTCTTACTCGACACAGCGGGCGAGCTGCGTGTGCCGCTGACGTTTTTCGTGCTCGGCGTTCAAGCCGAGCAGTTGCCCGAGCTGCTCGCACGGACACACGATGAGGGCCACGAAATCGGGAACCACACGTTCTCGCACAACGACTTGCGAAACCTTGACGACGATGGAGTGCGCGACCAGCTCGACCGCACAAGCGCACTGATTGCGCAGGCGACCGGTGCGCGACCGACGATGTTTCGACCGCCCTACGGATCGGTCGATGACCGTGTTCTCGAAATCGCGGGCATGCCCGCAATCAACTGGTCCGTCGACACGAATGATTTCGAACAGCCTGACAGCGCGACGCTCGTTTCGCGCGCGACCGACCCCACCGAGGCCGGCGCGATCGTGTTGCTTCACGACATTTACGCGTCGTCAGTCTCGGCGGCACCCGAAATCTTCACCACGCTGCGCGACGAAGGCTTCACCCTCGTGACGGTTTCGCGCCTGTTCGGCGGGAAAGCTCCCGCCGACGGTGCGTGGGCAAGTGCGACCACCGCCTGGTAGGCCGTTACTCAGCGGTGTCCGGCGTCTCCGGCGTTTGATTCTGTGCTCGGCGGGCACGACGCGAAAGCTGGTTCACGTCGGGCAGATCGTCGACGGACGCCGCGTCAGCCGTGTCAGCGGGCTGGGTTGACTCGGCGACAGCTGTGGCAACCGCACCACCAGGCTCAGCGGATGCTGCAACATCCGCCGAGGCGAACCCAGCCGACTTCCGCATCGGCCCGGTTATGAGCTGTTCAGCAGCAGCCGATGCATCCGCCTCAGCGCCGTGAGCATCAACACCACCGCGACGCTCGCGCGCACCCTCAACGAGGTTGTACAGCGTGGGCAGCACGAGAAGCGTCAGTACGGTCGACGACAGCAAACCACCGATCACAATGATTGCAAGCGGCTGCGAAATGAACCCACCGTGCCCGGTGATCCCAAGCGCCATGGGCAACAGCGCGAAAATTGTCGCGGCTGCTGTCATCAAGATCGGGCGCAAACGCCTCGCTGAACCGGCAAGGGTTGCTTCGTGCGCTGACAACCCGTGTTCGCGATACTGGTTGACGAGGTCGATCAGCACGATCGCGTTTGTCACAACGATACCGATGAGCATGAGCACACCGATGAGCGAAGCGACACCCAGCGGAACGCCGGTAATGAGCTGCAGCAAGATCGCGCCGGTTGCCGCGAACGGAACCGAAATCAGCAGCAGCAGCGGTTGGCGCAGCGACTTGAAGGTTGCAACCATCACAACGTAAACGATGAGGATTGCGACAAGCATTGCCAAGCCAAGCTGCGAGAACGCCGCCTCTTGATCGCTTGCAACACCACCGATTGAGGCACTGGCCCCTTCAGGCAAATCCAGCTCGTCAAGCGCCGTTTCAAGCGACGATGTCGCAGCGGTGAGGTTGTCGGTCGCCGGCTCAGCCATGATCGTCGCGGTGCGCTGACCACGAGATGAGGTGATGGAGGCTGGGCCTTCACGCTCTTCAATCGTTGCGATGTCGCTCAGTTTTGCGGGGCCAACCTGCAGTGCGTTCAACTCGGCCACGGTCTGGGGCGGGTTTGCTGACGCAAGGTATACGCTCACGCCGGTGCCATCGAGTTCGACGGTGCCAATGCTGTACGGCTGCATGGCTTGGAAGACCAGGCCGCCAACGGCAACTTCACTGAGCCCCATTTGGGCGGCGGCTTCACGGTCAACGTCAACGGCGATGTATGGCACAGTTGCCGAGAGGTTGCTCGAAACCTGCTTGAGGTCATCCGCATTCTTCAGCGCCGAAACAACCTGCTCGCTCGCTTGCAAGAGCGTTGCCCGGTCGGGAGCGGTGACGTTGACTTCGAGTTGGCTACTTGCGAGACCCGCTTGCGACGTCACCGAAACGTCACCGACACCCGTGAGTGTGTCGAGCGCGGCTTGCGTTGCCGCTTGCACAGCATCTTGATCGGCGTTCGAATCCGTTGTGATTTGGAAGCTCACGGTGTTGCCACCACCGCCCATGAACGCTGACATGGGGTTTGCGCCCGATCCGATTGAGACCTGCACGATCTCGATGCCATCAACACCCATGATTGCTTCCTCGACGATGGCGGCCGCGGCGTCTTGCGACTCGAGGCTTGCCGTGGTGCCAAGGCTCTGCGAAACAACGAAGGTGTTTTGGCCAGTGTCACCGAGGAAGTTCGTTTTCATCAGTGGCGCGAGCGCGAGCGTACCGGCGAGCACGAGCACCGCGGCACCGAGGGTTGCCCACGAGTGCTTGAGGGTCCAGTTCAGCACCGGCAGGTATGCGCTTTGCAATTTCGTCGGCGGTGCTTCAGGCGACTCCGGGTCAACCACGGTGCCATCGGCAAGGGTCACGGCAGCGGCAGGCTTCAAGAACCAGTACGCCAAAACCGGCACAATTGTCAGGGAAACCAATAGCGATGAGAGCATCGCGAGGGTCACCGTGAGTGCGAACGGACGGAACAGTTCACCGGTCATGTCACCAACAAAAGCGATCGGCAAGAACACTGCAACGGTGGTAATCGTCGACGCGGTAATTGCCCCGGCAACTTCACGCACCGCGAGCAGAATCGCCTGAGTTTTGTCGGCGCCTTCAACATAGTGGCGGCGGATGTTTTCAATCACCACGATCGAGTCGTCGACAACACGACCGATCGCGATCGTCAGAGCGCCCAGGGTGAGGATGTTGAGCGAGTACCCAAACGCTTGAATTCCGATGAACGTCATCAAAACACTGGTCGGAATCGAGATCGCAGTCACAAGCGTCGCCCGTACCGAGAACAAGAACACCAAGATCACCAGAACGGCAAACAACAGCCCCAGCAGACCTTCTTGCGCAAGCGCCGCGATCGACTCTTCGATGAACGGGCTCTGGTCAAAAACCGTCGTGACGGTTGCGCCGCCGAGTTGGGTTTCGATCTCGGGAATCAATGCGTTCACGCCCTTGGAAACGTCAACGGTGTTTGCCGAGGGCAGCTTCGAAACCATGATGCTCAGGGCCGGTTCACCGTTGACCCGAGAGATTGAGGTGACGGGTTCGGGCTCAAGTTCGACGGTTGCGACATCCGACAGTTTCACCGGCGCCCGGCCGGCAACCACGAGCGGCACCTGGGCAAGAGCGTCAACAGAGGTGATCTTCGAGCCGGTCTGCACCGTCAACGTCTGGTCGTTTTCGGTGATCGCACCACCCGGGAAAAGCAAACCGTACTGCTTGAGCACGTCAGCAACGGATGCCGCGCTCAGCCCATTCGCGGCAAGCTTGGCGGTATCGGGGGTGACCATGATGCGCTGGGCTTCGGCGCCGATGAGGCTGGCTTCGTTGACACCATCGACGTCTTGGACGAGCGGCACGACAACGTTGCGTAGCCGCTCTTCAGCTTGGGCAGCGTCGCTGTAACCGGTGACAGCGAGCACAACAACGGGAATGTCGCTCGTGGAAAGCGCACGGACCTGCGGGTCAAGATCAGCTGGCAATTGCGACTTGATGCGGCTGATCGCGACCGAGAGCTTCTGCTCTGCAGCGGCAAGATCGGTACCGTAATCGAAGCTCGCCGAAACCATCGATACGTTCGTGCTGCTGGTTGTGCTCGTGCTTTCGAGGCCGCTGACCCCCCGAATTGCGGCCTCGATTGGTTGCGAAACATCCGCGTCGACAACGTCGGGCGAAGCGCCCGGGTATGCGGTGACGATCATCAACTGGGGAAGCTGGATCTCGGGGATGAGCTCTTGCTTAAGGTTGGTGAGCGCAAGCCCACCAAACAACGCTGCAACGATTGTGACGAGTGCGATGAGCGCCTTGTTTTTCAGACTGAGCGCAGCAAGTTTTGACATTTGCCCATCTTCTCAGGCTTCTACCATGAAACTCCCGTGCCTTACACAGCCTGCCTGACGAGCAGCTGGGGCTTCCTAGCGCGACGGAATATCTGGGGCTGGCGTGCTCACCAGCTCATCATCACTTGCCACACGCCAAGCCCTACCCTCCAGTTCAACGGTATTCGGGTCATCCTCTGCAGCTGGAACAACTCGCGAACTCACCATCTCGCCAGGTTGAGGCACCACCAGGCCGAGAGCGCGCGCGAGCTCGCGCTGGATAAGATAATCACCGCCCAAAATGACGTAACCCTCGGGTTTGAGCGCGGAACGGGCTCCACCATTCGCTCGCACCCGCTTCATATAGTCATCCTGCTGTGCAACGGTAGCAATAGCGTTACGCCCGATTCGCTGGTTCATCGTGCGACGAAAGAGTTCGTTCACACGTTGTTGGCCTGACCTCCCAGCAAAAACCGCCTCGATCTCTTCGGGTGCGCATTGCAGAAGCACATTCGGTGGAAGCTCACCTGGTCGTTGAATCCAACGAATCGCCGCATTGCCCTTCGGATTCAGCCCTGTCTTGCCGTCACGATTCACCGATTGACGCAAGTGATCATCGGATGCCCGAACCACACCGAGCGCCCATTCGGACGCCTCGTCGTTTGCGTGAGCAACGAGGAGCAAGTGCCCTCGAGCTTCAGGCGGAATCATCCACCCTCCCATGCGCTGAGAATACTTGCAATCCACCTCGCTCTCGGCAATCTGGTAGTCGAGTAGTGCGCCGTCATCGACGACATCACGCAATTCACGTCGAAGGTTGATCTCGAACAACGTACCGAAGTGCGTCTTCTCTGTCTTGTAGAGCTGGTCCCACCGGAAACGGCCCGTGTGCTGTCCGTCATACAGTTGGTCGAACGTAGAACGGAATACCGCCGCGACTCGCTCCCCGGTCGGATCCGCAACGCTCAGCGCACGAACAACAGCGACGAGCTCAGCATCGGCTTCATCTCGTAGTGGGTCTGATGCGGCGAGCGCGTCCGGCGACACCGTCAACTCACCCGATTGCGGTTCGTCTCGAAAAACTCGTGACGGGCATGATCCCCTTGGCCAACAAATCCTCGGAACTGCCCGAGGCGATACACAAAACGACCATCAACCTCGAGCTTCTCCAAGTCGAAATCATGCGCAATGGCAACGAGCTGTCGCTCAACGCTTGCGGTGTTCTCGGCGTTCTCAGCGCGAATCAGATCGTCAAATGTGACAAATCCATCGGCCGCGGCGAGAGCTCGATAGACGGCCGAATGCATGTCTGCCGAAAACTCGATGTCGTGACGCTCCGAACCTTCATGCCTCAGCGCTGAGGCAATGCTCTCACCTATCGCTCTGGCAAGCGGTGGTGGAAAAGCGTTCCCGATCTGGCGATATTGCGCAGTCTTGCGCCCCTCAAACACCCAGTTGTCCTGCTCGCTCCACCCCTGAAGTCGCGCAACCATCGGAACGGTCAACCGTGGCATCACCACTCGAGCCGACGGCGCGTCGGCCGCCGGGGCTTGATCCGCAACGCCCTTCCCGTCGACAAAGAGCCGCTTCCACGCCTCTTTTGCACGCGTCGGGCCAAGATCTGCTCCGCCGTGTTTCTTACTGCCACCCACAATTGTTGGGCCTACGGCATTCGCCAGATCACGCCACTCGTCGACGTGGGTCCATCCGTTTGCTGCCATCAACGGGTGAAGCGCCTCCCCGACAGTCAGAGACTTGCTCGCATGTGGCTCCGGCCAGCGAAAATACCGTGCGTCATCAGGACGCAACGCAACAAGCACGAACCGGGGACGCAATTGGGCGACACCAAAGTCGGATGCATGGAGTAATCGCCACTGTCCGATGTAACCGAATTCAGCCAGACGATCAAGTACTCGCTGGCGATAGGCGCTAAAGCGACTCGAGGAGAGACCCCGGACGTTTTCGAGCATGAGTGCACGTGGCTGAATCACAGCAACTTGCTCAATGGCCCAGGCGAAAAGATCACGCTCGTCAGTTGAGCCAAGTTGCTTGCCTGCAACCGAAAACGGTGGGCACGGCACACCGCCGGCAAGAAGCGTGATGCCTGCGTAGCGCTCAGGTTGCCAAACAGCTTTGTCGGCGACGTCTCCAATCGCAACGTCCCACCCACCCGCTGTGAGCCGCTCGCTATTGCGCTGCAGCGTGGCGGCAGCTCGCTCGTCGATCTCGATGGCAAGTTCATGCGAGAAGCCAGCCTGGTGCAGGCCCAGTGCTTGCCCGCCCGCGCCGGCACAGATTTCAACCGCGCTGAACTTTTTTTCCATTCTTCGATGCTAACGAGTGCCTCCGACAATTGCTCGCGCGCCAACGCGTTGTCGCGCTTTCGTTGTCACATTCGACAACATCCCGGTCGCCGAGCCCCGTTGCGTCAATGGGTGTACGAGCTGGGCTGAGTCGAGCGACACTGCCGACTGTTTCGAATGTTTGTCTGAAAGTAGGACGCTTGATGATTGCCTAAAGGGGATCTTTGTACTATAATCGAGATATGTTCAAACCATCCAACACCGAACCTCCATCCCCTGCGGGGTTGGTTGCTGCGTTCACCGCGGCCGGTGTTGAACGCGCGAAGCGAGAGGCTGAACGGTTGTCGCCGTTGGCGGATGCTTCCGATGCGCTCTCTGGTGTGCACGCGAACGAGTACGAAACCGCGGTCCACTCATTGCTTGCCGAATTCGCGGTTGACGCGCGCATGAGCGAAGGGGCGGTCGGTGGGCTGATGAGTATCGCCTCCGCGGTGCGCCATACGTTCATCGCCACCGGAGCCGCGTTTGCTGCCGGGGAACTGTCACTGGAACACGTACGAGCAATTGTTGAACCCGCACACCAGATCGCTGACGACCATGTCGTTGTCGGGCTGTACGAGCAACAGATTGTGGAGTTCGCGCTTGGCGCGACCCCGCGGGCGACCCGGCTCCGGGCACAAAAACTCGTTGACACGATCGACCCTGACGACACCATTGATCGTCACCGCAAAGCACGAGAAGAGCGTCATGTGCGGGTTGAAGACTGCGGCAACGGGATGGGCGAGTTGATCATCCACGGGCCCATGATCCTCGTGCGTGGTGCATACGATCGGATGTCGAAACAAGCCAAAGCGCTCGGTGAACTCCCCGGCAGTGTTGACCCACGCACACGTGACCAAATCCGCTGCGATCTTGCGTTAGACATGCTTTTGGCGGCTGACCCCGAAACCGTGCAAGCGAACGGGCTTGCAGCACTCAAAGCGAACATCTCGGTCACCCTCGACGCGAAACTCCTCTCCGGGGATGCGTTCGGGCTGGCTGAACACGACGGGTTCGGGGCGCTCGACCCGGAAACTGCTTTGGAGCTTGCGGGGTTGAACCCGATTTGGACGAAACTGTTCCTCGACCACGAACAACAAGTCATCTCAACCAGCCAATACA
>CAZTUC010000027.1:0-28330 GCA_964616805.1 uncultured Microbacterium sp.
GGGCAGCCGCCGTGTCATCGTTCATTGCGTTCGCCGTTGGAGCGCTGATCCCACGCATCATGATCTTGCTCCCCGTCGGCGGACACCGAGTTTGGATCGCAGCCATCGCAGTTGTGATCGGCCTCTTCCTCACCGGTTGGATCAGCGCTGCGCTCGGTGGCGCGCCGCGCGGTCGCGCAATTCTCCGGAACGTGGTCATGGGCTCAGCGACCATGATCGCCACATACGCCATTGGGGCACTCTTTGGCGTGGCCATCGGATAGGCCGCTTCTCGTGATCCGGCCCGATTTCATGTGCTAACTCATGTGCTACCGACGCTGCTAGGTTGTGAATCGCGGTGCAGTTATCCACAGGTGGGCCTCGCAGAAACCGCGGAATCATGCGGCAGAACGCCGATTCACGATTTCGTGTGCGAGGGGGAACGGATCAGTTCAAGTCCCCCCTCGCGCACGATATGAAAATGGCCCCCAGTTTGGGGGCCATTTTCATATCTTTCGGGAGTGGCGTCACGGGGACAAGTCCCCCTCGCGTATCGCTAGGTTAGGGTATTTCGGAGCGGTTATATGCAGAGCACGCACTGATTGTCGTCGAGTTCGCAGGGCGGAATGTCGCACGAAACCGCTCTCATCTTCTCTAGGAGCTTTCATGGCGTTGCCCAAACTCGTTGCTTTTGACCTCGACGACACCCTCGCCGTATCGAAGGCGCCCGTTGACCCGCGCGTTGCGCAGCAGCTGCTTGATCTTGCCGAGCGTGTTCAGGTCGTGATTATCTCGGGTGGCAACGAGACGCAGTTCCGCACGCAAGTGATTGCCCGGTTGCCCGAGGCGCCCGCTGAAACGCTCTCGAACATGCACTTGCTGCCCACGTGTGGCACCCGGTATCTGTACCACGATGGTGACGACTTCATTCAGGTGTACGCGCACGACCTCAGTGATGAGCATGCGGATGCCGCAATGCGCGCCCTACGTATGGCCGCCGAGCAACTCGGCCTGTGGGAGCCGAACCCGTGGGGTGACATTATTGAGCACCGCGGGTCACAGATCACCTTTTCGGCGCTTGGCCAGCTTGCACCGCCGGAGGCGAAGCACGCGTGGGATCCGGACGGTCAAAAACGCGCCGCGTTGCGGGCTGCTGTCGCTGAGCTGTTGCCTGAGCTCGAAGTGCGAAGCGGGGGCTCGACGTCGATTGACATCACACACGCCGGTATTGATAAGGCATACGGCATGCGGCAGATCGCTGAGTTGACCGGTATCCGATTGCAAGACATGCTGTTTTTCGGTGACCGACTCGATGAAGACGGCAACGATTACCCGGTCTTGGCGCTTGGGGTGCCAAGCGTTGCGGTTACCGGTTGGGAAGACACCGCAGGCAAGCTCGACGAGCTGATCCCCACGCTGCCGTTGCGCCCCACCGACCGCTGAGCACGACCCCGTACTACGCCCGGCGGTACTCCGAAACCATCGGGCAGTCGAACGGATCGCGTGCGGCGAGTCCGACTTCGTTGAGGTACTGGATAACAATCAAGTACGAACGACCGAGTGATGTTTCGGTGTAAGGCACGTCGTTGGCCTTGCAGAAGTCGCGCACGATCTCGCGAGTTTTCGCCAAGTGTGGGCGCGCCATACTGGGGAACAAGTGGTGCTCGATCTGGTAGTTGAGCCCACCCATGAAGGCCGTTGCCCACCAGCCACCGCGGATGTTGCGTGAGGTGCGAACCTGCTTCGAGAAGAAGTCGAGTCTGGTGTCGGGGGCGATGATGGCCATGCCCTTGTGGTTTGGCGCGAACGATGCGCCCATGTAGACCCCGAACACTGCGAGCATGACGCCCGCGAAAGCGAACGCTTTACCGACTGGCAAGAAAACAAAAATCGGCGCGAAGACTACGGCGGTGCGGAACACAATGAGGCTCAACTCGAGCCAACGGCTCTTCACGTTTCCGGGGGAGAGCAAGTACTTCAGGCCCTGAAAGTGCAGGTTCACCCCTTCGAGGGTCAACAGGGGGAAGAACAACCACCCTTGACGCTGTGTCAGAAAGCGCTGTAACCCGCGTGCTTTGACAGCGTCAGTTTCGAGAAACGAGATGACGTCGGAATCGATGTCGGGGTCTTTCCCCACCTGGTTCGGGTTGCCGTGGTGTCGGCTGTGTTTGTTGTCCCACCACGAGTAGCTCATCCCCACGACGCCGCCCGCGAGAATTCGAGCAAGAAGGTCGTTTGCCGGGCCACCGCTGAGAATCTGACGGTGCCCAGCTTCGTGCGTCAGGAACGCAACCTGCGTGAAGAGGATTGCATAAACAACTGCGATCGCCAATTGCCACCAGCTGTTCCCGATAAACACTGCCGCGGTGGTCGTCGCGACAAAGCCAATGAAGATCGCGATGCCGACACTCAGATAGAACCATGGCTCGCGAGCGAGGTATCCGCTCTCTTTTACCGTGTTCGACACCTGCATGTACGCCTGAGCGATCGGCGGGAAGTCTTCTTTACGCGCGTACGTTTGGCGAACTGGGCCGAGCGTTGCGGCCGCCGGAGTTGAAGTTGAGATGGTCGCACCTTTGTGATCGTGCCGAGCGAGCCGGAAGTGGATGCCGTCGCAGCTTTGCGACTTATGTGCAACCCTACGTCAGGGTATATGCCAGATTGTGTATGTTTTTTCGCAGGTGAGGCGGGTGAACCGGACACAGTTCGAGGTGCGCACAGTAGCCTTGAAGCAACCGAAAGGGTGAGCATGACTGCAGTGTTGCAAGCGACTAATCTGACGAAGCGGTTTGGCGACCTCACCGCGGTCGACAGCGTCAACTTGCAGGTCGAACCCGGCGCCGTGCTTGGCTTTATCGGGCCGAACGGGGCAGGCAAGAGCACAACAATTCGGATGTTGCTTGGGCTGTCGCGCGCGACGTCGGGCGAGGCGCGGCTGTTCAATCACGATCCGCTGCGCGATGACGCGGTTCGTGCGCGCGTCGGGTACGCGCCCGGAGAGCTGCGGCTTGACGAACGGATGACCGTTGGGGGCACGCTGCGGAGCTGGGCGAAACTGCGCGGGGGTGTCGATGGGCAGTACCGGGATGAACTCCTGCAACGGTTCGGCGTTGATGTTGGGCGTCCGGTACGGGGGCTCTCGACCGGGAATCGGCGAAAGGTCGCACTCGTTGGGGCGCTCATGTCGCGGCCAGAACTGCTCGTGCTCGATGAGCCGACGAACGGTCTTGATCCCCTCATGCAAAACGAGTTCATGACAGTGCTCGCCGAGCAGAAAAGCAACGGCACGAGTGTCTTGCTTTCGTCACACATTCTCGCCGAGGTCGAACAAGTGGCTGATCGAATCGCCGTCATTCGCGACGGCAAGATTGTCGTCGATGGCCCCACAGCCGAGTTGCGCGGGCAAGCGACACAAGAGTTTCGAGTGACGTTCGCCTCGGCAGTGCCGGAGCCGGCAACCTTCGCGGGCCTGGATGGGGTGCGTTCAATCGCCGCGAGTTCACCCAATGAGCTCATCATCCATCTGAATGGGGCACCGGCCGCACTCTTGCGCGTGCTCGGATCACTTGACGTAACCGCCCTCAGTGCACCCGAGCCCGACCTCGCGACGGCGTTTCTTTCGTATTACCAGGGGGAAGCATCATGAGCGGCGAGCTGATCACCCGAGCACTCTCCGCGCAGCGCCGAGGCGCGTTCTGGTGGACGTTCGCGCTCGTGCTGTTGACGTTGACGGCACTCGCAGTTTGGCCTGCAATGAAAGACATGGGCGGGTTGGCAGAAATGGTGGCCGGCCTGCCAGAGGAGTTCTTGGCAGCCTTCGGGGCATCCGATATTGCATCCCCGACCGGCTACCTGAACGGACAGCTGTACTCCCTCATGCTGCCGCTGTTGCTCTCGATCATGGCGATCATGCACACCAACGCGCTCACCGCGGGAGACGAAGATGCAGGCCGACTTGAGCTGCTGCTTGCGCTGCCGGTCGGCCGGATCACGGTGTACCTCAGCCGCTTCGCCGCGGTTGCACTTGTGGTTTTGGGTGTTTCGGCCGTGATCGATCTTGTCGTACGCGCACTCTCGCCGGCAGTTGAGCTGGAGCTGAGCGCAACAGGCCTTCTTGCCGCAACGCTCAGTTGCGCGCTTCTGGCGCTGTTCCACGGCGCCCTCGCGCTCGCGCTGGCCGGGCTTGGGTTGCGCGGCCCCGTTGTGCTTGCGATCTCGGTCGGTGTTTTACTGCTCGGCTACGTCATGTTTGCGTTGCTGCCGCTCGCCGAATCACTCGCTGACCTCGCCAAAGTCTCGCCGTGGCAGTGGGCACTCGGGCATGATCCGCTCGCAAACGGATTCGCGTGGGGTGGGCTCGGTCTGCTGCTCGCCGGCATCGTGATCTTCACCGCTGCGGCGCTGTGGGGAATTCGCCGCCGCTCGATTCGCACGGCGTAGTGCGGCGCTAGAACAGTGTTGGGACGCCTGATTCGACGCCCTTCATCGCGTCATAATCAAGCACAACACAGCGGATTCCGCGATCTTCCGCCAGCGTTCGGGCTTGCGGTTTGATCTGCTGTGCGGCAAAAACGCCCTGCACGGGCGCCAAATGCGGGTCGCGGCCGAGCAGTTCGAGGTAACGAGTCAGCTGTTCGACACCGTCAATGTCGCCACGGCGCTTGACCTCGACCGCGATTGAAATACCCTTCGCATCGCGCAACATGAGGTCAACCGGCCCGATCGCGGTGGGGAACTCACGGCGCACAAGCGTTGCGCCCTCGCTGACCAAGTCAACCTGTTCGGCGAGGAGGCGTTGCAGGTCGGCCTCAACGCCGTCCTTTTGCAGCCCGGGATCGACGCCGAGTTCGTGTGCCGAATCGTGCTCAATCGCAAAAATCTGTACCCGCAACGAGTCGCCCGTCTTGGCATGGGTGACTTCCCAAACCTGTTCGACGCCAGCATCCGCTTCTTCGCCGGTGGGGTCCTGGAGCTGCAAGTGACACGGCGGACTCATCCAGTTGAGCGGCTTGTAGCTTCCGCCATCAGAGTGGATCAGCAGCGAACCATCAGCTTTGTGCATGAGCACACGGGTGGCCTCGGGGAGGTGTGCGTTGAGTCGGCCGCTGTAGTGAACCGCGCACCGAGCAATAACCAAACGCATCCGATCAGTCTAATGCGGTGGCGGGTGCGAACTTTGGCGCGGCAACGAAAAACCCCGCCCAGCCGAGTGGCTGAACGGGGCATTCGATTCATACGTCACTTAAGCGATCGGAACAATGTTCTCTGCTTGCAGACCCTTGGGGCCCTGTGCGACGTCAAACTCCACGCGCTGATTTTCTTCAAGCGAGCGGTAGCCATTCGACTGAATTGCCGAGAAGTGGGCGAAAACGTCTGCTCCGCCATCGTCTGGCGAGATAAAGCCGAAGCCCTTCTCGGAATTGAACCACTTAACCGTGCCCTGCGTTGCCATTTACTGCCATTTCATTCGTGCTGGCTGCGGCTTTTGCCGCAACGTCGCTAACGCTATCCCACTGCGGCGTCATCACCTAGCGCCGTAATCGAACTGTGGCCAAAAGTTTCATACGGCGTCACACCTGCCGGGCCCGGCTTGGCCCTGCTTGCACACCTCGACGGTGGGGTAGTGGTGCTGGCCGCTAGAATAATTGAGACCGACACCCCACGAACGAGAAGGACGGCCTATGCTTGCGTTCCTGCTCGTTTTTGCGGTCGCAAGCCTCGTTCTCCCACTCGTCGTCAAGCTTCTCGGGCCACGCGCGTTTTATCTTGCCGCGCTCGTTCCGGTTGCGGCATTCGTGCACGCCATCTCCCTGACGCCCCACGTGCAAGCGGGTGTTCAAGACCCCACCCAGGTGCCGTTTGAAACTTACGCGTGGATCCCGCAATTGGGGCTCAACCTCAGCATGCGGATGGACACCTTGAGCTGGGTGATGACACTCATCGTCACGGGTATCGGTGCACTCGTGTTGCTCTACTGCCGGTGGTACTTCACCGAAAAGTCAAACCTCACGCAGTTCGCGCCCGTGCTGCTCGCGTTTGCCGGTGCGATGTACGGCCTCGTGCTGACCGACGATTTCGTCATGCTCGTCATGTTCTGGGAGATCACCAGCATCCTCAGCTACTTGCTCATTGGCTACTTCCACTCTCGCGCCGTCAGTCGTCGATCGGCCTTGCAAGCGCTTTTGGTGACAACGCTCGGCGGCCTTGTCATGTTCGTCGGTGTTGTGCTGTTGGTTGTGCACGCGGGCACCACGAGTATCAGCACGATCTTGGCGGATGCCGCCTCCGGCACCCTGCGCGTCGACGGTTTCGTCAACGTGTGCCTTGCTCTCATCCTGGTGGGCGCCCTCAGTAAGAGCGCGATCTTCCCGTTCCACTTCTGGTTGCCCGGCGCGATGGCCGCGCCAACCCCGGTCAGTGCGTACTTGCACGCGGCCGCGATGGTCAAGGCCGGAATTTACCTGGTTGCTCGCCTCGCGCCGACGTTTGCGCTCGCCCCGGTGTGGCGCCCGATGGTGGTTGGTCTCGGTATCTTCACGATGCTGCTCGGTGGCGTGCAAGCGCTTCGCGAAACTGACCTGAAGCGCATTCTCGCGTTCGGTACGGTGAGCCAACTCGGTTTCTTTACAGCGATCATCGGTTTCGGTACCCCGAACCTCGCGCTCGCGGGGCTCGCACTCGTTGTCGCCCACGCAATGTTCAAGTCATTGCTGTTCTTGGTTGTTGGCATCATTGACCACGAGCTCGGCACCCGCGATGTCAACGAGATTTCTGGCGTGGGCAGAAAAGCGCCCGCGCTCGCGATTGCGAGCATCGTCGCGGTTGCGAGCATGGTCGGGTTCATTCCCACCATGGGGTACCTCGCGAAAGAGAACACGCTTGCGGCGCTCTTGGTCGAGGCGCAGGCAGGATCGAGTTGGGGCCTCGTTGCCCTCATCGGTGTGATTCTGGGTGCGACACTCACGGCCGCGTACGGCATCCGATTCTTGTGGGGCGCCTTCGCGAAGAAGCCGGGCGTTGCCGAGAGCGAATGGCCGCACACCTCAGCCGGGTTTGTTTCCGTTCCCGTCATTTTGGCCACGCTCACGGTTGCGGCTGGGTTTTTGGCGCATCCGATTGATCGGATGCTGCAGGGCTACGCCCAACAGTCGGTCATCACCCACCCCGACGGCACGCTTGCCGAGATCGGGCACTTGGCGTTGTGGCACGGGCTCGAGCCGGCGCTGCTGATTTCGCTCGCGACGCTTGCTGCGGGCGCGTTCGTGTTCTGGCTTGCACTGCGCTGGAATTTTGCGAACAAAGATCGCCCGGCACGCTTCACGGCGCAGGATGCCTACTACGCGATTGTGCGTAGCGTTGACCGTTTGAGTTTGACGGTGACATCAATCACGCAGCGCGGTTCATTGCCGGTGTACGTGGCGACAATCTTTGTTGTGCTTATCGCAGCTGAAGTGCCGGCGCTTTTGGCGACGTCGACGGCGCGGTCGGCGCTTGTGGCGTGGCAAAACCCCATTCAGCTCGCGGTTATGCCACTCATGATTGTGGCCGGCATCCTGGCTGTCAACGCGCGTAAGCGCTACACGGCTGTTGCCCTTGTTTCGGTGACAGGCCTGAGCATGGTTGTGCTGTTCGCAACCAGCGGCGCACCAGACTTGGCTGTGACACAAGTGCTGGTCGAGACGGTCACGCTCGTGACGTTTGCGCTCGTCTTACGCCGATTGCCGGCGCGAATGGGTGACCACAATGTTTCGGTCGACCGCTTGCCGCGCGCCATACTCGCGGGTGCCGTTGGTGTAACCATCGCGGTCATTGCAATTGTTGCGATGCAGGCCGGAGAGGCCTTCGATCGGGTCGGGGTCGAGTGGATCGCGGGCGGCAGCGAGAGCATCGTCTACACGATTGGGCACGGCAAGAACGCCGTCAACGTCGCACTCGTGGACATGCGCGGGTGGGACACGATGGGCGAGCTCACGGTGCTCGTCCTCGCCGCAACCGGTGTTGCATCGCTCGTATTCGTCACGAACCGACACGACGGTATGCAGTTTCGTGGCATGCTACGGGCGGCCCGTTCCTTGCCGCCGCGCGAGCGTGTTCGCATGCGCAATACGCCGCTCGTTGAGACGACCCAGGGCATTCGCTTGCAAACCAGATCGAACGCTCAAGCGCCACGTGCGTGGCTGGTCGGTGGGCAGAATATGCGTCCCGAGAGTCGTTCGATTCTGCTCGAGGTTATCGTTCGGTTCTTGTTCCACTCGGTCATCGTCATTTCGATTTATGTGCTTTTCGCAGGGCACAATGCGCCCGGCGGCGGTTTCGCCGGCGGTCTCATCGCGGGTATGGCCCTCGTCATGCGTTACATTGCTGGCGGCCAGTGGGAGCTTGGTGCGGCAGCGCCAACGGATGCCGGATACCTGCTCGGCTCGGGAATGCTGCTTGCCGTTGGTTCCGCGATGCTTCCCCTTGCGTTTGGGCAGGCGCCGCTGGAGAGCACATTCTGGTCGGCTGAGTGGCCGGTTGTCGGGCATATCGAGTTCGGCACCTCAACATTCTTCGACATTGGCGTGTACCTCGTGGTGATCGGGCTCGTGCTTGACGTGCTGCGCAGCCTCGGTGCTGAAGTTGACCGGCAAACCACAGCCCTGCGCGAAGCGGGTGTTATCCAATGACCGTTTCAACCGTCTTGATCATCGCAATGGCGGTGCTGTATGCCGTGGGCGTTTACGCCATGATGGAGCGCAGTCTCACACGGGTGCTCATCGGCTTCTTGCTGCTTGGCAACGCCACGAACCTGCTGTTGCTGATCGTCATGGGAAACCCAGGTACGGCGCCGTTCCTCGGTGATGAGGGCGAAATGAGTGACCCCATGCCACAAGCGCTGACGCTCACGGCAATCGTCATCACGTTTGCAGTTTCGGCGTTTTTGCTTGCCCTCATTTACCGGTCGTGGCACTTGGGTGCCGCCGATACCGTGGACGATGACGAGGCCGATATCGATGTCCGCACTCGTACGGTCGACGAGGACGAAGTACTGGAAGACACGAGTGTCGACGACGACGACGAAGAAACCAGCGACTTCTACGACACCGACACCGCATCGATTCGTGTACCGGGTATGGCCGCCGTGCACCAGGTGGATGCGGTTCAAGCGGCAACGCTTGACGAGCTGCCAAGACACAATCCAACCGCGGGGGAGACGCGATGAGTGCACTCGTTCCCTTGCTCGTTGGTGTTCCGCTCATCGGCGCTGCCCTCACGTTCATTTTCGCTCGCAAAGCGCGCGCCCAAGTGCTCGTCGGGGTCATCTCGCTCACGACCGTGAGCGTGATGTCGGCGGTGCTGTTGTGGTTCGTCAACGACACGCATCCGATTGTTGTTCGTGTTGGTGCGTGGCCGGCGTGGGCCGGGATCGTGCTGTACGTCGACACACTTTCAGCACTGCTCGTGTTGGTTTCCAGCATCGTGCTCCTGGCCGTTTTGCTGTTCTCGATTGGTCAGGGTGCTGCCGACGGCACTGATGAGTCTCCGATTTCGGTCTTCAATCCGTCGTATCTGATTCTGGCGGCCGGAATCTTCGACGCGTTTATTGCGGGCGACCTATTCAACCTGTACGTCGCGTTCGAGATGCTGCTGGTCGCTTCATATGTGCTCATCACGCTCGGCTCGACCGAATCGCGCATTCGCACCGGCGCCGTCTATATCGTCGTCTCGCTCGTTTCATCCGTTTTGTTCCTCACCGCGATCGCGATGATCTATGCCGCGGTTGGCACCGTGAACATGGCGGCAATTGCTGAGCGGATGCCGCTCGTGCCGGAAAACACGCAACTGGTTTTGCACTTGCTCCTTGTCTTAGCGTTCGCGATCAAAGCCGCTGTCTTCCCGGTGTCGTTCTGGCTCCCGGACTCGTACCCGACCGCGCCCGCACCTGTCACGGCCGTTTTCGCGGGTCTTTTGACCAAGGTCGGTATTTACGCGCTCATTCGCACCGAGACGCAATTGTTTGCGTCGAATGACATTAATATGCTCTTGCTCGTCGTCGCACTTGCAACGATGATCGTCGGCATTTTGGGTGCCGTTGCGCAGGCCGAGTTGAAGCGTATTTTGTCGTTCACACTTGTGAGCCACGTGGGATATCTCGTTTTCGGGCTCGCGATTGCAACGCCCGAAGCGTACGCTGCGACGGTGTACTACATGGTGCACCACATTGTTGTGCAGACCACGCTGTTCCTCGCCGTTGGGCTCATCGAGCGTCGCGCCGGGTCGACTTCGATTCTGCGCGTGAAGGGCCTGATGAAGGCCGCTCCGCTGTTGGCTGTTTTGTACTTCGTTCCGGCAATCAACCTCGGCGGCCTGCCACCGTTCTCGGGGTTCATCGGAAAGTTCGCGCTGTTCAACGCCGCCGCTCAAGTGGGCACGCCCATCATGATCGTGCTCATCGCCGGCGGGGTGCTCACGTCGCTGTTGACGCTGTACGCGCTCATGCGCGCATGGAACCTCGCGTTCTGGCGCGAAAGTGATGATTCGACGGAAACGGATGCCCGCATGGCGCACCTCAACGATGCTGAGGGTGCTGCGGCAGCCGGCGAACGTCGCCGCATCCCCGCAATCATGACGTGGGCAACGGGCGGCATGGTCGCGTTCAGCCTGGCACTGACGGTTTTCGCGGGGCCGCTGTTTCGAATCTGTGAAAGCATCGCACAAGAGATTCAAACGCCTGTGACGCTCAGCCAACTTGAGGCGGTGGATCGATGAGTCCGCAATCGCGACCCCTCCTCAAGCTCGCGTGGGCACAGCTGCCCTACTACGCGTGGCTTGTGCTGCTGTGGATGCTGCTGTGGGGCCAGTTCACGTGGATGTCGTTTTTGACCGGGTTCTTGGTGATGGCCTTTGTCAACCGCGTTTTCCGGCTACCGAACATTGAGCTCTCTGGTCGCGTTTCGATCCTCTGGTCGATTGTCTTCGCCGTGCAGTTCTTGGTCTCTGTCGCCATCGGCTCGATACATATTGCCTGGCAAGTACTGCGGTTCTGGAAGCAACCGAGCGCCGCGATTGTCGGCGTTAAGCTTCCGCAGGCCGACGATCTGATCATGACGCACGTTTCGGTTGTGTGTTCGCTCATTCCCGGGTCCCTCGTGCTTGAAGCCGACCGCCAAACGCACACGCTGTACTTCCACGTCTTGGGACTCGGCGACGCATCCGATGCCGAATACTTCCGGCAAGACGTCTTGCGCTGGGAACGTCGTGTTGTGCGGGCTGTCGGTTCGCGCGAGCAAAACGAGTGGATGAAAAAACACTGGGCCGAAATGCAGACGCCCGACGCGGGAAAGGCGGTGTGAGATGAGCAACATTCTCGTTATTGCGATCATCGTGTCGTTCGCGCTCGCCGCGGTTTTCGCGCTCGTTCGAATTGTGCGGGGGCCATCGATTCTTGACCGCACGGTCGCAAGCGATGTGCTCATGACCGAAGTGCTCTGCATCATGGGCGCTGAAATGGTCATCAATAACCACACCCGCACACTGCCAGCGATGCTTATCATTGCGGCGATCGGTGTGTTCGGGTCGATTTCGATCGCCCGGTATGTTGCCCGAAGGGATAACCCGAAGCAATGAATCTGTTTGGTTTGCAAATATCGGATGCCGTGCTGGACGTCATCACGCTCACGCTTGTTCTTGCGGGTGCTCTGCTGTGCCTCATCGCCGGCATCGGCGTCTTTCGCCTTGCTGATGCCCCTTCGCGTTTGCACGCTGCAACCAAGCCGCAGGTTTTCGGCCTCATGCTGATCTGCGCCGCGATTGCGATCGATCAGCGCTCTGTCAGCGGTATTTTGCTTGGCATTGTGCTGGTTATTCCGGTGCTTGTGATGCAGTTCGGCACCGCCCCACTTTCGGCGCACATCGTTGGCCGTCAGGCGTATCGCAACGGAACGATCGATCAGTCGACGTTGCTTGTGAACGATCTGGAAACCGCGGGAGAAAAGCCCGGCGAGACCAAGCCCTTCCCGCAGTAGTGCCTGCCGGGACGCCCCCATTCGCTGGGGCGTTACCGAAACGCAATGAAGGATTTGCTGCCCTGGCTTGCAAATGGTTTGTTCGTAATGTTTACTAACAAAAATGGTTTCTGACGAAGCGATTCGTCACCACATGAATCGACCGCCGAGCATGCTGGCCAAGAAACCGAGAAGATCCAACAAGGAGACACCATGAAGAAGAAGCTGTCAGCGCTCGCGCTCATCAGCGCTTCGGCGCTCGTTCTGGCGGGTTGCTCCGGCACCGGCGCCGGTACCCCAACCGAGTCGGCAACGGCAACCGAGACCTCGGCTCCGGCTGAGGCGGGCAACGTGACGGTATGGCTGGTCGGTACAGACACCCCGGACACCGCACGCCAGTACCTGAAGAACACGTTCGAGACCGAGAACGAGGGCTGGACCCTCACGATCGAAGAGAAGACGTGGGCTGACGTATCCGACACCTACACCGCTTCGCTCTCGGGTAACAGTGCACCGGACGTCGTTGAAACCGGCAACACGCAGGCACTCGGCTTCGCCGACCAGGGTTTGTTCCTGAACATCGACGACGTTGCCGCTGAGGTTGGCATCGACAACCTGCTCGGTGGCCTCGTTGACGCTGGTACCTACGAGGGCTCGCTCTACGCTGCCCCGTACTACGCAGGTGGCCGCGTTGTCTTCTACACCCCGGAAATCGTCGGCGACACCCTGCCGACCACGCTGGAAGAATACGTCGCCAAGGGCATCGAGCTCACCGAAGGCGCTCGCTCGGGCATCTACCTGCCCGGCCAGGACTGGTACAACGCGCTCCCGTTCGTTTGGGCCTACGGCGGCGAAATCGCTGTTCAAGATGGCGACACCTGGGACGCACAGTTCTCAAGCGACGCAAGTTTGAAGGGCCTCGAGCTGCTGCAGAAGGTTTACACCTCGGGCACGAAGGCACCGGTTGACGGTGACGAGCGCGTCGGAAACATTGCCTTCTGTGAGGGTAACGTCGGATTCCTCTCGAGCCCAGCATGGGCCGAAGGTAACCTCACGGGTGCATGGCCGTGGGGCGACGCCGCTGCCGGCCAGGAAGTATCTGAAGGCTGCCCCGAGACGTTCGCGAAAGAACTCGCGGCATTCGCGCTCCCGGGTGCCACTGCAGGTGAGACCGCTCCGATCTTCGCCGGTGGCTCGAACATCGCGGTTGCAACCAAGAGCCAGAACCCTGACCAGGCAAAGGCTGCACTGAAGATCATCCTGTCAGAGGGCTACCAAACGCTGCTGGCCGAGCAGGGTCTGACCCCGGGTCTGCTTTCGGCAGCATCCGCTCTCCCGGACACCGCCATCGCGACGGCACAGGCTCAAGGCCTCGCCAACTCGAAGTTCACCCCGACCAGCCCGAACTGGGGCGAGGTTGAGGCAACCGGTGTCATCAAGGAAGCACTCATCAACATCGCAAAGGGTGGCGACCTCAAAGAGATCACCACGAAGCTCGACGAGCAGATCGAAGCGATTCTGAACAAGTAGTTTGACGCGGATGCTTCCGCAAACAAACTACGCGTGAAATCGAGTGGGGCTCCAATGAGCGTCGGGGCCCCACTCGATTCACATTGCTCACAGTTGGTAATCACTGGCTCTGAGTGCAACGAGAAATATCGAAGGAGATGATGATGAGCGAAACGAAAGTGCGCGCGCGGCCGAAGAACAACCAGCCACTGCGTTCGACTTCGCGCAGCAAACAGGTTCGCGAGACAATCGCGGGTTGGGGTCTGCTCTCGCCGACGGTCATCATTCTCGCAGTGATGGTGGGCTTTCCCGCCTTCACGATGGTGTGGCAGTCATTCAGTGACTACACCGTCAAAAACAAAGTGACGGGTGAACCGTCAAACTTCGTCGGATTGCAGAACTACCGCGACCTGTTTAGCTACTCCGACTTCCCTGCGGTGCTCATCCGCAGCCTCGTGCTGATGGTCATCATGACCGCCCTCATCCTTGCGGTGGGTATGCTCATTGCCCTCATGATGCAGCGCCTGTCGCGCGGATGGCGCCTGTTGGTTTCGGTCGGTCTGCTCCTGGCGTGGGCAATGCCGGCGCTGACGGCAACCGTGCTGTGGGGGTGGATCTTCGACACCGAATACGGACTCGTCAACTGGGCCCTGCTGAAGATGACGGGCGACGAGCAGTGGATCAACCACTCGTGGTTGCTGAACCCGTTCTCATTTTTTTCAGTACTCATTCTTGTTGTGGTGTGGCAGAGCATCCCATTCGCGGCCTTCACCTTTTACGCCGGGCTCGAGCAGATTCCGAGCGAGGTCATTGAAGCCGCCCAAATCGATGGGGCCTCCAACTGGCAGCGCTTCCGGCTTATTGTCATGCCGTACATGCGCAACATCGTTACGGGTGTACTTGTCCTTGAAGTCATCTGGACCCTGCGAATCTTTACGCAAACCTACGCGCTCCAGCAGCGCGGCGGGATCCCGAGCGAAACCAACACCCTCGGCACGTTTATGTTCCGTCAGGGTCCCGGCCAATTCGCTATGACCGCCGCGATTGGTATGGTCATGGTCGTCATCCTCGTGATTTTGAGCGTTCCGAACGTCCGCCGCACGCTGAAGGAGGAAGAACTGTGAGCACCACAGTTGCAGCAACGGATGCTGCCAAAACCGAAGCCGTCGTTGCCCCGAAGCCGAAGAAGGTCGCCAACGCGGGTTCGCGCCCGCCCGCAACCGGCTTCTCGGGCGTTGCGCTCAAGATCGTCGCGTTCCTCACTTTCCTGTTTTTCGCATTCCCCGTCTACTGGATGGTGAACCTTTCGTTCACTCCTAACCGCGACGTTGTTTCACGGGAGAAGAGCTTCTGGCCGAAAGACTTCACGTTCAACAACTACGTCACCGCGTGGGCGCGTGAGGCCCGACCCGGTCAGACCGACTTCCAGCACGCTCTCGGTACGACCTTGACGGTTACCCTCGGAGTGCTCGTTGTTGCATTGCTGGTTGCATTCATGGCATCCGTTGCCGTCGCGCGCTTCAAGTTCAAGGGTCGCTACTCGTTTATCCTCGCGATCATCATCATTCAGATGATTCCGGGTGAGGCGATGATGTTCACGATTTACTACATGATCGATGACTGGCAACTGATGAACACGATGTTGGGCCTCGGCATTGTGTATGTTGCGGCGGTCATCCCATTTACTGTTTGGATGTTGCGCGGATTTGTCGCAGGTGTGCCAGCCGATCTTGAAGAAGCAGCCCAGATTGATGGCTGCACGCGATCGCAAGCGTTCTGGAAGGTCACCTTTCCGCTGCTTGCGCCGGGCCTGGTATCCACGGGTATCTTCGCCTTTATTCAGGCGTGGAACGAGTTCTTGATGGCCTTGCTCATCATGAATGGCAAGAATCTCACTTTAATGCCGTGGCTTGACTCGATGACAACGTCGTCGGTTGGTGGCCAGGTCAACTGGGGTGCGGTTATGGCCGGGACAGTGATGACCGCGCTTCCGGTTGTGATCTTCTTCCTGTTTGTGCAGGGCCGCATGACCGGCGGTCTCGTTTCGGGTGCTGTCAAGGGGTAGCGCCCCAGTGGTTGTCTACCGAGTTGTCTAGGGGGCGAGCGTTGCGAGGTCAGCGCGGATGCGGCTCAAGAGAGCTTCGTCGACGTCAACACCTGCGTCACGCAGGGCAAGCGAGACGGCTCCCGCGAGCCCGTCAGAAACAGGAATGAACTCGACCGCGCGGCCGCGCGCGGCAAGGTCGAACGTAATCCGATCGCGCAATTCGGGCTGGCCGGAAAGTACGCCACCGGTTGCGACGACGGAGGTTGGGGTATCCGACTCTGGTTGCTGCAGGACCGCGTCGAGTGTGGCGGCGAGCCCGGATGCGGCCTCGTTGATGATCCCCTGGGCAACGTCGTCTTCAGAGAGCACTTCGAAAGCGAGGTGCGCGAACCGGGCCAAGAACACGGGCGGCTCAGGGTAGACACGTTTCATGATTTCGGTCACAAAACTGCTGCGATGTTGGTCGTCGACGTACTCATCGGTGAGGCCAAGTTCGGCAATCAGCTGGGGTGTGAGTTTCGTGTGTGGGCCGCGACCTTCGAGGTCGGCGAGTGCGGCGCGCACGACGGCGCGACCAATCCAGTAGCCCGAACCCACATCACCGAGCAACCAGCCGAGGCCGTCAGCAACCGCGACGGTGATCCCAGCTCGTACACGCAAGGCCGCAGCTCCAGTGCCAGAGATAAGCACATACCCGTCGAGCGACGCGGTGCCGGAGAAGTAGCCGGCGAGCGCGTCAGAGCCGAAATGCACTGGGGCTGACACACCAATCCCGGCGAGCGCGGCACGGTATTTTTCGGCTGCGTCCCCGTGGATAGAAAAACCTGCTGTCGCTGTGACGCCGCCGGTGACCGTCGAGCCGCTTACACCAGCGGTAGCGAGGGCTGTCGCGACCGCGGCGGCATGGGCAGCGAAGGCAGAGGCCATCCCAACCGAGACGGCGTTGCCTGAACCTGCCCGCCCGTAGCCGATTACCCTCCCCGCAGGGGTGACAACAGCGCAGCGGGTTGAGGTTCCACCAGCGTCGATTGCGATGAGCATGACACCAATCTAAGCACCCCGTGTGGGCGTCGTGGGCCGCCAAAACTTCACGGCGCACGAAAAACGAAAGAAGGTTCACAAAATCGTAATCAACATGAAACCTGGTTTTGTTGACAGCGCGCTAGTTTGAAACTAAATTTCATAGTGACCCGCAGTGAGGCGGGTACCGACAACCCGGAGACTGCGCATCATGGCGATCGAAAGCACCGCAACAGCCGAATATGGCTTGCGTGCGCGCCTGCAAGCAGTACTTCCACAAATGTCTCCCTCGATGGCAAACGCGGCACAAATGTTGCTCGAGCACCCGCAACTTCCGGTGCGGCTTTCGATCGGTGAATTTGCCGAACGTGCGAACGTGAGCGCCCCGACGGTGACGCGCATGTGCAAATTCCTCGGCTACTCGGGCTACCCCGGACTCCGTGTTGGGGCAGCAGCTGAGCTCGGGCGCACAGCCAACCTCGAAGCCCTCGTTGGTCAGGTTGACACGACTGCTCGCCCCGACATGAGCGACACCGACATCGTGCAAACCTTCTTGGCCAGCCACGTCAAGGCGCTTCAGGCCAGCGCCGACCTCATCGACCTTTCAGCAATGCGTCGAGCTGCCGAACTTATCGCAGACGCTGCCCACATCGACATTTATGGCGTTGCAGCTTCGGGTTCGGTTGCCGAGGTGCTCGCGAACCGGCTCTACCAGCTGGGGCTGAACGTACGCGCGTGGACCGACGTGCACATGGGCCTCATGAGCGGTGCGATCCTGCCGGAAAACTCAGTGGCGATTGGCATCTCGGGGTCTGGCACAACATCCGACGTCATTGAAATGCTCGACGTTGCTCGTGGCCGTGGGGCCGCAACGGTTGCCGTCACGAGTAACCAGCACTCGCCGCTTGCGGAACAGTCAGACATTGTTATTCGCACCGCCCCGCGCGATGACTTTCTTGATATCGGCGTCTTCACCGCTTCGCACGTGCAGATTTTCGCCGCAAACTTGCTGTACCTGCTTGTTTCGTGGCACCGCCCGGCCGGGGCAGTGCGATATGAATCGGATGCCGTGCCCGTATTGGCGAAACGAAGACAGTCGCGCCCGCTGCGCAAAACATAACGCCGACGCGTTGCGATTTGGTAACGTCGCTAGCGAAAGCAAAAGCTTCCTAACAAACTATTCACAAGCCCTGGAGTGCAAGACGACATGACCTCGATTTACGAAACGTTTTCGCAAGAAGTCGCACAGCGACTGAAAGCGATCGATGAGTTTGCCGCGGCTGGCGGTCTCGATGCGGCCGTCGACCTCATCGCGACGTCGCTGGGCAACGATGGTGTGATCCAGGCGTTTGGTACCGGGCACTCAGCAGCATTCGCGATGGAGATGGCCGGCCGTGCCGGTGGGTTCATCCCCAGTCACCGCATCAACCTCGACGACGTTGCCATTTACGGCAACCGCCCGATTGAAGAGATTGGCACTGCAGAACTTGAACGCGGCAGCACCGTCGCCGACGAACTGTGGGAGCTCTACAACATCTCACCCAACGATGTGCTCCTCATCGCATCAAACTCGGGAGCCAACGGATCAACCGTCGGGTTGGCACTGCGAGCGCAAAGCGAAGGTATTCCGGTTATCGCCGTGACAAGCCTCGACCACTCGAAAAAGGTCGACTCGAAGCACCCCAGCGGCAAGCGCTTGTTCGAAGTTGCCGACGTTGTCATCGACAACCTCGCCCCCTACGGCGACGGCACGATTGAGGTCGCCGACGGCATCAACGCCGGACCTGTCTCGTCGATCACGGCCGCGTACATCGCACAGCTCATGACCCTCGGCGCGGCAGACAAACTCCGCAGCGCTGGCGAGCTCCCGCCGATGTACATTTCGGCAAACATCCCCACGGGTGACGCGCACAACATCGCCCTGCAAGAGCGCTACGCGGGCCGTATCCGCTCGTATGCGCTCAAATCGGCATCGGATGTCAAGGCATCCGAATAACCCCAAGACTCTTTACTCATAACTGAACACCACCTCAGTCCATCACCAAGAAGGAAAACAACATGCAGAAAGCAACACGTCGCCGGGTTTTGGCCGGCGCATCGGCTGCAATGGCATTCGGTCTCGTACTGACCGGTTGTGCTGGCCCCTCGGGCGGCTCGACCACGCCGGAGCCGACCGAAACCGCGACCGATGGCGGCACGACCGCGCCCGAAACCAGCGCGAACAACCCGTTCGGTGTCGCCGAGAACTCGGTCATCGACCTCGTCGTATTCAACGGTGGCTACGGCATCGACTATGCAAAAAACGCTGCTGAAATCGTTGAGAAGAACCTGGGCAACGGCACCACGGTCAACCTGCACGACACCGTGCAGATCTCGGCCGAGCTGCAGCCGCGCTTCGTCAGCAAGACGCCGCCAGACGTCTTCAACAACGACGGTGCACAGTCGATCGCAGTGACCTCGATCCTCGACTCCCTCGGCACGCTCGACGAGCTGTGGGAGACCGAGAACTACGACGGCGTCAAGATCGCCGACGCAGTCTTCCCGGGCGTCAAGGAGTCGGGTGTTTACGACAACAAGTTCGTTTACGCCAACTACGTTATGACCGCTTTTGGTCTGTGGTACTCACAGTCGCTGTTCGACGAACTCGGCGTTGAGGCACCCAAGACGTGGGACGACCTGAATGCACTGTGTGCAACCGCGAAGGAGAACGACAAGTACCTGTTCGTCTTCGGTAAAGAAGCAGCCCCCTACTGGTCGTGGTTCGTGCTCGACGCCGCCATTAAGCAAGAAGGCACCGGCGTTGTCAACGACATCTCGAACCTCGTCGAAGGTGCTTGGTCGAACGCTTCGGTTCAGACGGCCCTCACTGGCCTCAAGAAGCTCGTCGACGACGGCTGCTTCGTACCCGGCGGTTCGGGCACGCAGTTCACCCAGGCTCAGGCAGCATGGTCGAACGACCAGAAGGCCCTCATGTACTACTCGGGCTCATGGATCGAGAACGAAATGAAGGAAGCAACGGCTGATGACTTCCAGATGAAGTTCTCACCCGTTCCGCTTTTGAGCGCTTCGGGTTCGGCTATGCCGTTCGAGGCAATCCAGGCTGGCCCTGCGGGTCAGTGGGTTATCCCGGCCGACGCTGCAAACGCAGCCGGTGGTAAAGAATTCCTGCGCGCAATGTACTCGAAAGAAGCAGCTGCATTCTTCGCAGAGAAGGTTCTGACCCCGACGGTTGTGAAAGACACCGTTCCCGCTGACGGCTTCGGCTCGACCGCTCTCGCATCGACCGTTGCTGGTATCGACGCTGCAGGCACCAACACCTTCGCGTACGTTCCGACGCTGTGGTACGACTACTACGGCATCGACATGAAGCCCGACTGGAACAGCTTCCTTGACGGACAGCTTTCGGTCGCTGACTTCACCGCGAAGCTGGAAGCGCTCAACGCCACCGCAGCAGCTGACCCAGACAAGACGAAGAACGAGTTCAGCTACTAAACCGCCTCGGCGAACACGTAGTGCTTCTCTATTCAAATCATGTCTGAAACACAAACCGTAGTGACGGGAGCCCCTGTAACAGGGGGCTCCCGTCCTCGGCGATGGAACCTTGATCGCATCAGTTTCTTCGCCGTCTTCTTGATTCTTCCCCTCACGATTTTCGGCATCTTTGTTGTGTCGCCGTTCGTGCAGTCGTTCTATTACGCATTCACCGACTGGGGAGGATTCACCGACACGCTCAACTTCGTTGGGCTGCGAAACTTTGAGCGGATGCCAGCGGACCCCATCCTTGTGAAGGCGGTTCGTAACTCCCTCATCCTCGCTGCGGTTGTACCAACCCTGACCCTTGCAGCGGCTTTTGCGATCGCCGTTGTTGTAACATCCGGTGGACCGAGCATCGGTACGATTCAGGGCCTCAAAGGCTCGAGCTTCTACCGCGTTGTTTCGTTCTTCCCCTACTGCGTACCGGCCATCGTGATCGGTATCATCTTCGCCCAGGTCTACGACCCGAACAACGGTCTGCTGAATGGTTTCTTGGGGCTGTTCGGTATTGAGAACATCAACTGGCTCGGTTCGACCAAGACTGCCATGGGCGCCTCAATCTTTGTGATCGTCTGGAGCCTCATTGGCTTCTACTCGATCCTCTTCGTTGCCGCAATCAAAGGCATCCCGGCCGAAACCTACGAGGCAGCACGCCTGGATGGTGCCAGCCGCTGGCGCATTGCAACCCGAATTACGGCACCACAAATCATCCCCAGTTTCCAAACCGCATACATCTATCTGGGCTTGGCCGCGATTGACTCGTTTGTCTACATGTTCGCGCTCAACGCCGGTGGTGGCCCCGACTACTCAACGCTCACCATCAGCCAGTACCTGTACAAGACTGCATTCCAGGACGGCAAGTTCGGGTACGCAACCGCGATCGGTATTTTGATGGCGGTCGTCACGCTCATTTACGCTGGCGTCATCTTCCTCGTCTTCCGATTACTGCGCGGCAAAGATGAAGGAGGCCACGCATGAGCACAACGCTAGACACCACCCAATTGCGCACAGCTGCGAAAGATTCAAACCGCAGCGACAGCCGTGTTGCTTTCGCATCACACACGCTGTTGATCATCTGGTCGATCATCGTGCTGGTGCCATTCTTGTGGACGCTCATGTCGAGCTTCAAAACCACAAAAGAGATCCTTTCGTCGCCGTTCGCGCTGCCGTCGAGTCTCAACTTTGACAACTACATCAGTGCGTGGAACGACGCCGGTATCGGTCGGTTCTTCTTTAACACCGTCATCGTCGTGGGCTTCTCGCTCGTTGGCGTCATGCTGCTGGGCGCAATGCTCGCGTATGTGCTCGCACGCTTCGACTTCCGCGGCAACAAGCTCATCTACAACCTGTTTTTGGCGGCGCTGACGTTCCCAATGTTCCTTGCGATCGTGCCACTGTTCTTCATCCTGCAGAACATGGGCCTGCTCAACACTCGCCCGGGCCTCATCCTCGTCTACATCGGCTTTGCCCTGCCGTTTACGATGTTCTTCCTCTACTCGTTCTTCAAGCAACTGCCGAACGACGTCTACGAGGCAGCAAACATCGACGGCGCAGGTGAATGGCGAACGTTCTTCTCGGTCATGCTGCCGATGGCAGGGCCGGGTATGGCATCCGTTGCCATCTTGAACCTGTTGGGCCTGTGGAACCAGTTCATCCTGCCCGTCTCGCTCAACACGAAGCGTGACCAGTACGTGCTTTCGCAAGGTATGGCGTACTTCGCATCGCAAGCCGGATACTCGGTGAACTATGGGGCACTCTTCGCGGCGGCCGTTATGGTCATGCTGCCGGTGCTGATTCTGTACATCCTGTTCCAGCAAAAGCTGCAGGGATCAGTCTCGCAGGGTACGTTCCGCTAGACCCGTTGCCCTGCGGCCCAAGATGTCTACTTGGGCTGCAGGGTGAGGGTTGTGGATGACGCGGCATCCGTCGCCTCAACACTGAACGGCCACGGCCGCTGAATGCCCGCCGCCCAGTCTTCGGTCTGGTCGGTGTAGTTGGCGTGGAACGCATGGCCGGATTGCCCGGTGAGGTTGATCCACGTGGAGTTATCAAAGTCGGCCAGGTCAACAATCATACGCATCGAGGGCACGGTGACGGTGCCGAAGCCTTCGCCGACCGTCCACCCGGTTGCGTTGACGACCGAGCCGCCACCACCGACCGCGAACGGACCACGATTGAGCACCATTTCCCCGATCGCGCTGCCCGAAGAGCCGATCGTGCCGTGGCGCAATTCGAGCGCGTGCAGCTCACCCCAGTTCCACTTGGTGTGGTCTTTGCCCTGCAGCTCGCTGAGTTCGTCGCGGGCTTCAAGCGCCGAGGTGAGGAGCATTTCCTCCATCGAGCTGATGCCGAGCTTTTCGTTCGTCCAGTACGGCGAAGTTGGGTCTTGCAACATCCGATCAACGATCGTGAACAGGCGACTTTGTGAACCGAGCGGTAGCGGCACGTCGCGCTCGGCGAAGATGTTCATTGCAAGTCGGTTCCACAGCACGTTGGCGTAGGCGGCATCCGCCGAATCTGCAGTGTTTTGCCCGTTCCAAGCTTGCAAGTCATCGATGAGTGGCTTCAAATCGGCTGGTACGGTGACGTGTTTGAACGCGTTTGCGATGCGCGGCCCGATGAACATGTAGTTATCGTTCTGGATCGCAGCCATCGCCTCAGGGGTGACTTTGCCGGCCGCGATTGTTGCGTCAAGCTGGCGCACAATGCGAGCCTGCCGGTAGCCGTGATCCCAGTCGCGGGTCAACTCGACACTGTCAGCACCAGCGATGATCGCATTGTTGGCGGTGACGATATAGCCGGATGCCGGGTTGTACACAACGGGGTGGTCATCGAATTCGATGAAACCTTCCCAGTCGAAGCTCGAGTCCCAACCGGGCTGTGGCAACCACCCGTCCCCGCGCGGACGAATCGGAAGGCCGCCGGGCGCCTGGTAACCGATATTGCCTTCGACGTCAGCGTAGATAAGGTTTTGCGCGGGTACGTTGAACAGCGATGCTGCCGTGCGGAACTCATCGAAGTTCGTTGCGGTGTTGAGCGCGAAGATGGCTTGTGGCGATGTACCGGCGTCGAGGGCCGTCCAGCGCAGGGCAACAGCCCACTCACCGGGCATCGTCTGGCCGATGAGACCGTTTGCGTCACGCACCGTCTGGTAGACGGGCAGGGCTGTTTCGGCTGATTCAACTCCGCTTGCATCACCGATCGAAACGTAGGGGTCGCTTGCGATCTGCGCGAAATCACTGGAGAAGTCGCTCACGATCGGGCCGTGCGATGTCTCGCGTACCGTGAACTTTACGGGATCGGCGCCGGCGACATTGAGTGTTTCTTCACGCGTCGTGACCGACTGCAGCGCGCCGTCGAAATAGACCTGGTCGTCGTCGGTCACGCGCTCAACGTAGAGGTCAGCAACATCGGTTGTGAGGTTGGTGAAGCCCCAGGCGATTTGCTGGTTGTGACCAATGACAATGCCCGGTAGACCCGAGAACGAGAAACCGGCAACATCAAACGGGCAGTGCGAGCTCAGTTCGGCGCAGCGCAAGTGCATTTGGGTCCACACGCTGGGGAGTTCTGCGCCAAGGTGCGGGTCATTCGCGAGCACCGGCAACCCGGATTCGGTGAGGCGCCCTGAGACAACCCACGAATTGGAACCAATGCCCTCGCCATACGCTGCAAGCAAACGGTCAACCTTGACCATGACGCTTTCTGCCGCTGCCGCAAGCGTGCTCCCGTTGGCGGATGCTGTTGCAGCTTCCTCCTCGTCGGCTTCACCCTCGTCTTCCCCGGCGGGTTCGGTCGGTGCGGGCTGCGGAGTTGGGGTTGCGCCACCATCCGCTTCGCCTGTGGTTTCTTCATCGGTGAATCCGATCACAAAACCGGAGCCCGGAATCGGCGACGATGCGGAAACGATTGCTGGGTTCGACTCGAACGGGTAGTCGGGGTAGATCTCGGCGAGCTGCTCGAGCGGCACCTGCTGGGCCAGAATCGAACGCTCAGTTTCTTCTTCGATGTTCGTGCGCAAATCCCACGCCATCGCTTTCAACCAGGCGATCGAATCTGTCGGTTCCCACGGAGCAGGCTCGTAGTCGATGCCCGAGAGGCCCAAGAGCGCGTATTCAACCGATGCGCTCGCGCCTTGATGGTCGGCAAGGTATGCGTTGACGCCATCAGCGTATGCCTCGTAATAGCTGCGATAGCGCGGCGTCATCAGATCGAACTCTTCTTGCGCAACACCGTGCCAATTCAAGGCGCGCAAGAACTTGTCGGTGTCTACTTGCGATTCACCAAACATCTCAGAGAGTGAACCGGATGTGACGTGGCGGCGCACGTCCATCTCCCAGAAGCGCTCTTGCGCGTGCACGTAGCCCTGGGCATAGAACAGATCCATTGGCGACTCTGCCGTGATCGTTGCGATGCCTGCCTTGTCGCGTTGTATGGTCGCAGGGTTCTGCAGACCCGTAACAGCGATCGTGCCGAGTGCTTGCGGGAACGACTTGGTCACGGTGTGCCAGGCCCAGCCGCCAAGGGCAGCCGCGACAACAGCGATGGATAGCAGGCTGGATACCGCAATTGTGGCGATGCGGCGACGAATCCGTTTGCGTCGTTCGCTCGGTAACTCGATCGGGCCGGTCAGCGCATCCAGGCGGGCGACGGCATCGGGCTTCAAGCTTTCGCGAGTAATCGTGTCAATTGCGCCCGTTGCCGCGCGCTGGGCTGCAACCTCCCCCGTGACGGTACGTTGCTTAGCAATTGACCCTGTTGTCGCGCGCGCGATTTCGCTGCGCTGCTTGGCAATGATCCCCGACGTGGGTGCTTCATTGCGCCACCGCTCGAACGTTTCCTTGTTCGAGCTGATCTCGCCCTGTTCGTTCGCCGTGAAATCGGCGCGTGGTCGCGGCGTGGCATACCCGCCGCCAGCACTGCGTCTGGAGGGCACGCCCCCTGACGTAATCGTGTTGGGCCGCGATTCGGGTTCGACCGCTTTTGTGCGACGCAACGCGCGAGTGGCAGCGTCAGAGATCGCGGCGGCCGCAGCACTGGCGTATGTTGCGGCCGAAAATTGTGCGTCGGCCAGCTCGACATCGGATGCCGGGTCGCGCGCTATCTGCACGGGCGCCGTGACAACGATCGGCTTGGGTCGTGCTGGCTTTCGAGTGGTTTTTCTCGCGGCCGGTTTTGCGGCGGCAGACTTCGTTGACGCTTTTGCGGGGGCTTTTGCTGGTGCTTTCGCTCTTGCCCTTGCCGGTGCCTTTGTTGCTGCTTCTGTTGCCTTTGTGGTTTCAGCGGCCTTCGTCTTCGCTGACTGTGGTTTCGCTGGGGTCTTGGGAGCGGTCGCCTTTGTGTGCCTGGCCGGTTTGGTTGCGGCGGTTTCGTCTTCAACCGGCTTCGCCGCTGTTGATTTCGGAGCGGGTTGTTTTGCGACCGACTTCTTTGCGGCAGGCTTTGTGATCGCGGCTGGCTTCTTCGCGGCCGGCTTTGCGGCGGGCTTCTTCGCGGCCGGCTTTGCGGCGGGCTTCTTGGCCGGTGCCTTGGCCGGCTTGGCATCTGCGGCTTTGTCTTCGTCGGTGGCAATCTTGGTCAGCTCGACAGTTGAAACATCCTCGCGCCCGTCAAGCGCGAGACGCTCGCGCATTTCGCGCAATTGGCGTCGTGTCAACTGCGGTGCTGTCGCATCCGCAGTCTCTGCATTCTTGCCCTCGTCACTCACGAGTACGTCCGTTCCTGCCGAAGTCGCTAGTCGGTGCCCAGGTCAAACGCCGAGGCGAGGTTCGCGACATCGATCGCGATGTCTTCTTCGACACCCGAGTCTTCAATTCTTTCGGCTCCACCGGCTTCAAGACTGCCAACAAGCTCACCCGTCGCCCCGCCGACAAGGCCCAAACCTGCGTACTGTTCGAGGCGCGCACGCGAGTCGGCGATGTCGAGGTTGCGCATCGTGAGTTGGCCAATGCGGTCGAGGGGGCCAAACGCCGAATCGCCAACGCGTTCCATCGAGAGCTTCTCGGGTGCGTAGCTGAGGTTCGGACTTTCGGTGTTCACGATTGTGTAGTCGTCACCGCGGCGCAGCCGCACCGTGACGGTTCCTGTGATCGTCGATCCAACCCAACGCTGAATCGATTCGCGCAGCATGAGCGACTGGGGCTCGAGCCAGCGACCCTCGTACATGAGGCGGCCGAGACGACGCCCCTGCTCGTGATACGTCGCGAGAGTATCTTCGTTGAGGATGCCGTTGAGCAGACGCTCGTACGTGATGAACAGCAGCGCCATACCGGGCGCTTCGTAAATGCCGCGGCTCTTGGCCTCGATGATGCGGTTCTCGATCTGGTCACTCATGCCGAGGCCGTGGCGGCCACCGACCGCGTTCGCCTCCAAGACGAGCTCAACCGGGTCATCGAAGCGTGTGCCGTTGATTGCAATCGGCCTGCCCTGCTCGAACGTGACCGAGACATCCTCTTGCTCGATCTCGACCGACGGATCCCAGTGCTTGACACCCATGATCGGCTCGACCGTTTCGAGACTCGTGTCGAGCTCTTCGAGCGTCTTCGCTTCGTGCGTTGCGCCCCAAATATTGGCGTCGGTCGAGTAGGCCTTCTCGGCACTATCGCGATACGGGAAATTGCGTTCGACGAGCCACTCGCTCATCTCTTGGCGCCCGCCGAGTTCGGTGACAAAGTCAGCGTCGAGCCACGGCTTGTAAATACGCAAATCAGGGTTTGCCAGCAGACCGTACCGGTAGAAACGCTCAATGTCGTTGCCCTTGTACGTCGAACCGTCGCCCCAAATGCTCACACCATCTTCTTGCATGGCCTTCACGAGCATCGTGCCGGTGACGGCGCGGCCAAGCGGGGTCGTGTTGAAGTAGGTCTTGCCGCCGGAGCGGATGTGGAAGGCACCGCACTGCAGTGCAACGAAGCCCTCTTCGACGAGTGCACGCTTGCAGTCGACGAGGCGGCTCGCTTCGGCACCGTACTCGAGCGCGCGGCCCGGAATCGATTCGATGTTGTCTTCGTCGTACTGCCCCAAGTCACCGGTGTAGGTATACGGAACGGCACCTTTTTCGCGCATCCACGCCACGGCAACGGATGTGTCAAGACCACCCGAAAACGCGATCCCGACCTTTTCGCCCACGGGCAAGCTCTGTAGCACTTTTGACATACCTTTCAGTCTAGTTGTTGGCGCGGTTTCGTGCCCGCCTGCCCTCCCGGTCATGCGGCATCCGCTGTCGTGCTTCCGGTCATGCGGGGTAGGGTTTGAATGAGCCGCTAAACCGCGAAACACTGGAGTTGATCGGATGTTTGCTTACGACCCATACGCCCAGCTTGCGACCCTGCGCGATTTCGCTGCGCTGCCGCTGAGTTCAACAGACTTCGCCGATGGTGCACCGCTGCCAGTCTTCGCCTGGTCGGCGTCGCGTGGCGGCGAGGATCTCGCACCAGAACTCACGTGGGGCGAACCGCCCGCGGGCACGAAGTCGTTTGCGGTTTCGTGCTTTGACCCCGACGCGCCAACCGGCTCGGGCTACTGGCACTGGGCCGTGTGCGATTTGCCGGCTGACCTACGCTCGCTTGCATCATCGAGCGGCGACGCCGCGTCACTGCCGGCCGGCGCAGTTGTCTTCCCGAACGAGGCAGGGGCGCCACGCTTCCACGGTGCAGCGCCGCCCTCGGGCACCGGCGTGCACCGCTATTTCTTCGTCATCGACGCGCTCGATGTTGCGTCGCTCGGATTGACCGGCTCCGAGACCCCGGCGATCCTCGGATTCAATCGGCACTTCCATTCGCTCGCCCGTGGCGTACTTGTCGGCACAGCCGACCCGACCGAGCGGTAGCGCCGGCTCGGCGTCATCCGATACCCCCCGGTAGACTTGAAGTTCCGAGCAAAGGGAGTGGCAGCATGCCAGGAATCGTGATCGTCGGCGTCCAATGGGGCGACGAGGGCAAAGGCAAGGCAACTGACCTGCTTGGCGAACGCACCGGTGTCGTCGTCAAGTTCAACGGCGGTAACAACGCCGGTCACACGGTCGTTGTCGGCGACGAAAAATACGCGCTGCACCTGCTGCCCTCAGGCATTCTGACCCCGGGCGTCACGCCAATCATCGGCAACGGTGTTGTTATTGATCTCGAGGTGCTGTTCGATGAGCTCTCGGCGCTGGGCGCTCGCGGCGTCGATGTCTCGAAGCTGCGCGTTTCGGCCAATGCGCACGTGATCGGCACGCCGAACGACCGCAGGGTCAAGGCGACCCGACCGCTGGTTGAAGCGA
>CAZTUC010000028.1:0-13452 GCA_964616805.1 uncultured Microbacterium sp.
CCAAGGCTGAGCGCTACCCGAACCGCATCTTCGCGGTTGACGGTGAGTTCAGCGATGACGACTACGATTTCGTTGACTTCGAGGCATTCTCGACCGACGACATCAACCTCGACATCGAACCCGGCACTTACAGCTAAGTTCTGTTCCAAGAATCCCCCTGGCCCTTCTGGGTCAGGGGGATTCTTTGCGTCTGTGGGGCGTGGGGCTGGGGTATCCGCAGCCAAATGCGGTGTGATCTGCTGAATGTGGGCAGTTTTCGCGGAATCCGTGTCACATCCGGCAGATTTGGGTGCGTTTGGCGGCGGTGGAAGTGGATGCTGCGCTACGGGTTCTCAGGCCAGATCGCGGCAATAATCGCATTCGTGTAGCCCGCTGGAGCCAGATTCGCCCAACTCGTGTCGATGACAATGCCGCTCTGCATGTAGAGCGTCCGCCCGGTCAGTACGGGGTACTGAGGGTGCTCGCCCTCGATACTGCAGCGCACAGCGATTTCAAGCTCGGTGCATTCGAGGCCCGTGTCGCGAGCTTCGCCAAGCAGCACGTCACCCTCGTGCGGGGTGACTTTGTGGATGCGTGTGACGAGTGACGTGACATCCGCTCGCGGGTCTGCCCAAATGCACAGGAGTGAGCCGTCTTCGAGGCTGCCCGCCGGGCCGAAGGCGGGGTCGTTGAGTGGCGCATCTTGAAGTTGGGCAAGCACATCGTCGGTCAGAATTGCGCGGCAGTCCGTCGGAAGCGGCCTGGGGTCGGTTGTCGGCAGTTCAGGCGAGGTTGTTGGCTCAGGCGTTGGCTCAACCGTGGGGAGGTTTGTCGGCGCTGGGCTTGGTGTCACGGTCGGTGTCGCGGATGGTGCTGCCGTAGCGGTTGGCTGTTCGTCAACCGGTGGAGTGACCGCCGCGTTGGGGGTTGAGCATCCGACAAGCAGGGCAACGCTGAAGGCGCCGAGCAGTGAAATCGTGGCCTTCTTCATACCAAAACGATAGTGCGCCGGTTTGAAAACCGCTTTGCCGGTAGATCGTCTGTGGAATCTACCCGGGTAACACATCCCGTTCCATGCGCAATGGAACCAGGCTGAATTCCTTGACCTGCTTGGAGTTACGCGCGTAGACTCAGTGTCGCAACGGCAGAAAGCAAAGCCTTCACGAAGGATGGGAAACGATGACGTTTACGCTCGGGATTATGGGCGCGGGACAGCTTGTGGGGCAGTTCGCCGCACTGTTCAACCAACACACTGGCATCTCTGCGCTGACCGTGACCGACACGATCTTCCAGCGCCCGCTCACTCGTTGTGCGTGCCTCCTGCACCGTTCCGCGCTGCGCGGCGGTGAGCGTTTGGCCATTCCTGATTTCGGAGCAGCACCGCAAGCGCGGTGAACGCGAACAGGCAGCAACAGATGGCGGATGAAACAATACCCCGGCGCGGCGCAACCCGCGCCGACGTTGCCAAACTCGCGGGCGTGAGCACGGCCGTCGTCAGCTACACGCTCAACGATGGCCCAAAACCCGTTGCCGCAGCGACTCGGGAGCGAGTACTGGAAGCGGTGCGGATGCTCGACTACCGCCCGAACGCGTCGGCGCGAGCGCTGAGTCGCGGGCATGCAGATCTCATCGGTCTCGTCGTGCCGTCGGTTGAACAGCCATACTTTGCCGAGCTCGCGCTTGCCGTCGAGCGTGCCGCGCGGGATGCGGGCATCGCCGTTGTCGTGGCCAATTCGCTGCCAGCATCCGAAACCGGTGGTGTCGTGCGCCATCTTGCCGGGCAACACTTGCGCGGGCTCATCCTCGCGGCCGAAGCAACCAGCGACGTCACTCGCGAAATCATCGCCTCGG
Organism: uncultured Microbacterium sp.; assembly: GCA_964616805.1. Lineage (GTDB taxonomy): Bacteria > Actinomycetota > Actinomycetes > Actinomycetales > Microbacteriaceae > Microbacterium. The sequence goes on from CAZTUC010000028.1 coordinate 1,831, forward strand.
GCACACCGACCGTGCTCATCAACCAGGCCGCCGCAGTGAGCGCTGTCCCAACGCTCGGCCCGGATTACCGGCGCGGGGCAGCGGATGCCGTGCGCCACCTCATCGAAGCGCATGGACACCGTCAGATCGCGTATGTCGGGGGAGACGTTGACACTGACGAACGCGCCCTCGGTTGGGCGGATGCGCTGGGTGCCGCAGGGGTTTCGGAGCGAATCAGTATCGAAACCGAGTACTCACTCGCGGGCGGCTACGACGCGATGACCGCGCTATTGCGGGATCATGCTTCGATCCGCGCCGCCTTCTATGCATCCGATGAAATGGCGATCGGGGCCCTCGCCGCGCTCGCGGCAGCGGGCAAGCGTGTACCCGGTGATTTCGCACTCGTTTCGTTCGATGGATCACGTGGGGCGGCATACACGGTGCCGCCGCTGACGACGGTTGACGTGCCCATGAACGATATGGCTCGTGATGCTGTCGCGCAGCTGTTGCATCCGTCGGCTGCAACCCATGTGGCATACGAAACACGGCTCGTGATCCGCCGCTCATGCGGCTGCTCACCGTCTGAGAACTGAACCCAACACCGCGAGGATCGCAATGATGCACAATTCTTCATCCCACCCAGCACTCGATGTGTCGTCGACGCGCGTGCGCACCGATGGTGACCTGCTGCGGGACGCGCACGGGCGCCACCGCATCTTTCACGGCATCAACCTGGTCGAGAAAGGCAGCCACGAACCCGAGGGGACGTTTATCGAGCGTGGCTTTGCTGGGCCCTGGACTGAGCATGACATCGCTGATCTCGCAGCTCGTGGGTTCACGCTCATTCGCCTCGGCGTTATCTGGGCCGCGGTGGAACCGTCGCCGGGAAACTACGATGAGCGCTACCTTGACTGGGTGGGGGAGCAGCTCGACATGATTGGACGTGCGGGGATGTACGTGATCCTCGACGCGCACCAAGACCTCTACTCGCAAGCGTTCAGCGATGGGGCACCCGTGTGGGCCACGCTCACCGAGCACGACTTCGCCGAAACCGAGTTGTGGAGTGACGCCTACCTTGCCAGCCCCGCGGTTCACGAAGCACTCGACAACTTCTGGAGCAACGCGCCCGGGCCCGGCGGCATTGGTTTGCAAGATCGCTTCACCTCCATGTGGGCGCGCCTTGCCGCGCGCTTTGGCAGCCACCCCGCCGTCCTCGGATATGACCTGCTCAATGAACCGGCCCCTGGAAGCGTATCGCCCGAAATTTTCGGTGCGATTATCGGTGCCTTTGCGCACGCAACGGGGCAAGACCCCGAGCAGTTGTTCACCGACTTCGCCGAGCCCGAGGCGAAGTTCGTGCAGCTCGATCGGCTCAACGATGAGGCCGTCTACCGTGCGATCGGCGATGCGGTGCATCCGCTTGTTGCAGCGTTTGAGACATCCGATGTCGCCCCATTCATGGAAAAGGTGCGCGAGGCGGTTCGGACAGCGGATGCTGAAACGATCATCCTGCGCGAGCACAACTATTTCGCCAACCTCGGGATCCCTTCCGGGCAACCGGCTCTCGACGACGCACAGTGGGCGTACTCACCGCACGGATACGACCTGACCGTCGACACTGAAGCGATTGCCTTTTCGAGCAATTCACGCGCGGGAACAATTTTTGCCCGCCACGCCGAGACCGCGACCCGACTGGGTGTTCCGGTCATCGTGGGTGAATGGGGGGCGCTTTCGCTCGGTGAGGGAATCGCTGATCACGGCCGCTTCCTCATGGACCTGTTCGATGCGCGAGGCTGGTCGTGGACGTATTGGTGCTGGGAGCCAGGGTTCGCCGCATCTGAAGCTGCCGCAACGCTCACCCGCCCACGCCCGATCGCGTTCGCGGGTGACGGGGTGCAGTGGCGTGTCGATGGTGCCGGTTTTCACGCGCAGTGGCGCGGCGCCGACACGGATGCCCCCTCGGTGTTTTATGCCCCGACCGGTGAGGCAAGCGCGACGAGAGATGGTGTCGCCGTTGCCGTCGAACGCGATGGTGCGTGGCTCACCGTCGCGGCTGGGGTCGGCGACTTCACCTTGACGGTCGGGTGACATCGTGGCCCTGAGCTTGCGCAGGAAGGCGCTGCTTTCAACACCGTTGCCGGCGACGTGGATGTCGACGGTCATCATCCACAACGTCTACGTAAAGTTCTATACGGATGTCATCGGGCTCGACCCGAAGTATGTCGGCTGGGTGTACCTCGCGTTCAACATCTGGAACCTCATCAACGATCCGGTTTTCGGTGTCATGCTCGACAAGATGCGCTATCGGCCGGGCCGCGGCAAATTCCTGCTTGTCATGCGCATCACGATCCCGTTCATGCTCTTTGGCCTGATTGCCATGGCCTGGGCGAATCCGGACTGGTCGCAAAACAAACTGCTGATCGTCTTTTTGATCCAACTGTTTCTGTTTGACGTTGCCTCGACGTTCTACCTCATTTCGGCAACGAGCTACATTTACCTGGCAGCTCCCTCGCGGGAAGACCGCATCGATATTGAGGTGGGCAAGAGCTGGGTGGGCAACATCAGTTCGGCCTTCGCCACGGTCGTCGCAACGCAACTGCTCGTGGGGGATGCGATAACCGAACGCACCACGATCGCCATCGCGCTCATGGGTGTTGTGCTGATCAACGCACTGTTGTATTTGATTCCCGCATTTGCTTTGAAAGACCCGCCCGAGATGTACGAGCAGGGCGACGCTGGGGAGCAAAGCGTCACGTGGAGTCAGCTACGACAGGATGCCGCATCGATTTTTCGGATGCGCGCCTTCTGGGCATGGTTCGCGTGGGGCACGACAGCGCTCGCGCCTCTGGGCATGTACTTCACGGCGTACTTGTATTTCATGGACCATGTGATCCGCAGCACCGGTACGCAAGCCACGATTGTCGACATTGGATCAATGGTCATCGTGCTTGTGCTGCTGCCGCTGTTCGCACGGATGATCAAACGCATCGGCAGCCGTACGAGCATTTTCATTGGGCTTGTGCCCTACATCCTCGGACTCGCCGCACTCTTTTTCGCAACCGAGTGGTGGCACGCGCTGCTGTGCTACATCGTGTTGATGAGTGGCCGCTACATCATGCTCACGGCAGGAGCTCCGCTTGAGGCGGCCCTCGTCGACGAGAACGAACGGATGACCGGAACGCGCAAGACCGGTTCTTTCGCGGCGCTGCGTGCGCTCATGTCAGCACCGGTGCTCGGGATGCAAACAACACTGTTCCTCTGGCTGATCGCGGCGTTCGGCTATGACCAAAACGCTGCGATCCAAAGTGAGAGCGCGCAGCTCGGCATCCGTATCGCCACCGCGGGTGTACCTATCGCCTTTGCCCTCCTCGGGGTTATCGCGATGCTGTTCTTGCCGTACACGAAGCAGGTCGAAGCCGACCTGAGCGAGTATTCGGAGTCCCGCCGAGCTTCGGCATCTTAATTCGGCACACTCTTGCGCCGACAACTCGCGCCAAAAGCAGGGGAGAACGTGGCCGGATCGCCAAAACCGCTCCAAATCTGCCAGTGAGGGGCGATCGCCCCTGCTTTTGGAACAGATTTTGTGGCGGGTGAGGGATTCGATCCCAAACGGCCACTCACGACAACGCTGCGCGTTGCCGCGAGCCTCGGGCCGTCAGGGGCCCACCTGCGGGTTCGAATACTCTACAAACAACAAATTCCCGACGCCCACAAGTGGGCATCAGGAATTTGTGGCGGGTGAGGGATTCGAACCCCCGAAGCTCACGCAGCTGATTTACAGTCAGCCCCCTTTGGCCGCTCGGGTAACCCGCCAGTGCACTCCCGCCCGACTTGTACAGCCGACCGGGGGCGCGACTATCAAGCATACCTGCCGCAAGCCCCCTAAGGAAATCGAGTACGAGGCAAAACATCCGCTCTCGTGACCAAACACGGGCAGATCTGCCAGATGTGACACGGATGCTTCGAATCAGGCTCTCATTTGGCAGATCTGTCCCTATTGGGCAGGGCGAGGAGCGCGCCCAGCAGCACAAGAACGCAACCGCCGAGTCCAGCCACGAGCGCTGAATTGGTCGGGATGCCGATGTGCACCGTTATCCCGAGGATGCGTGAGAGTCCCCAGGGGAGCAGGGCTAGCTGGTCGTTCCAGACAGTCAGCGCGTTTTCGAGCCCCAACGCATTGATGAGGAGGGCTGGAATAGCAAGTGCAAGGCCGATACCAGCGATCACGACACCGGCCGCGCGTCGGCGGCCGAGCGTCGGAGCGAGTGCCCACCCGGCCGCGACGAAAAGCCACAGGAAAAGGGCGAACGCGACCGTGATGTAGAGCGTGCGGCGCGTTTCGTCGGTCCAAAAGCTGAACCAGTATCCACCCGGGCCGGTGAAAGACACAGCCCCGAGTGTGACGAGGCAGCGCACGATCGTGACCCCGCCGAGCACTGCGATCGCCGGCCAGATGGCACGTCGACCGAGGGTCAAGACGACAGTAACGAAGATTGCGAGCGCACCGAGTGTGACGAGCACGTGTGCTGGTGCGAGGAACGCGGTCTGTGTGAAGCGAGTGAGCACAAGCACGGTCACGGGCACAGCAATCAGCAGTGCTTTCTGCAATCCGGAGAGGTCGCGGCCGGGCTGTTGCCACGGTCGCGTCACCCCATTGACGTGCGCGCGTGCCGCTGGAACCCAGCCGCCGATACCCAGCACGATCCACACGAGTGCGAGCAACAAGAGTCCGCGCGCGACCCACGCCATGAACACGTCGCGGTCGGCATGCTTGACACCAAGCTCAGCCGCGGTGAGGTTGAGGGGCGGATGCAACACGTCACCCGAATATGCGGCAAGGTGTTCGGCCGCCCGCGCCTGAAACGCGTCACGCGATTGCTGCCATTCGGAGTGTGCTGCGGCTGATCGGGTGTCGTGCCAACGACCCTGCCAGAGGAACATCGCACGGTACGCATCCAGCACTTCGAGGGTATCGATTTCGTAGTCGAGCGCGGCAAGAAAGTCGTCACGATCCTCGGTTGAGCGCCACGTTGCGGCATCCGTTTGCGCAATCAACGAGCGCATCTGCTGTGCTGCGTCGATCGCACGTTCACCGCCAGTGAGGGCTTCGTCGAAGTGGTCTGCCACGATCGAATACATCACGCCGAGCACGGCTGAGTCGCCCGTCAGAATGTCCCATTCGAAAAGCCACATCATTGGCGGCGGTTCGAGCCCGATCGCGAACACCCGGTTTTTGGCGAACGGCTCGAGATACAGCCCCTGCTCGATCGCGTCGCGTGACCGTGTCATTGCAGCAACGATCGCGTCGATGGTTTGCGGGTCGGATGAGAACCAGTGCTCGGCCCACGCGGAGGTTGTTTCAGCGGGGTCAATGCTGGGGTCTTGTGCGAGGGCTGCGGTGTGGCGGGCGTTCAAGTCAGCGAAGTACCAAAACCCACTCTTGAGGTAGAGATTCATCGGCCCGGCGCGCCACGGGCCACCGTCTTGCGTCCAGCCCCACACGCCTTCAATATTGGGATTTGCCGCAAGCAGCTCACGCAAGGCCCACGCGTATTCGCCACCCAGATCATTCGGCCAGGCCCCGAACCACTCGTATTCTCGCCGACTCTGAAACTCGATGATGCGGCGCTGCGTGCCCTGCTTGAGTGTTTCATTGACCGGCAACCAACTGTAGAAATCTCCCAGGGTGTACTTGGTCGAGACGATGAGCGCGTCCGATTCAATCCCGGCGAAGACTTGCTCGTACGAGTCGGGGTTTGTGTGCATGTCGCCGACCCCGCCGACCCCAACACTCCAGGTGCGGAAGATGACTTCGCGATCGGATGTCTCAGCCTGACTTGTGAACGCGTCGAGCATTGCATGAACCGCCGGAACCGTGCGCACCGCGAGGGTTGAGTAGTAGTCCCACCCTTCGACGTCGTACACCGTGCCCGCCTCGCCGACTCGAATCAGCACGCCATCGAGCGCGGGGGCAGCGGCATAGAGCTCGTCGAGCGCATCCGTGTACACCCGCCACAATTCTGGATTTTCGGTGTCGAGCGAACCGAAACGGTCAGTGAGGTACGTTTCGAGCGGCTCGGTCAGGGTCAGCATGTCGGTGCGCAAAAACACCTTCATCCCGCGATCGTCGGCGTACTGCCAGAACGGTTCGAACGCGTTTCGCAGGGCGAGTGCTTTTTCGATGTGCGTATCGCCTGCTGCGTACACGGGCCCGCCGGCGACTGCTTCGAGCGTGACGTATTCGATGAGGCCGGGCCACGCGATCGCGTTGTAGCCCAAATCGAGCAGATGTTGCACGTACGTCTCGAACTCGACGAACGCTTCTTGCAGGGCCGTTTCGTCAACATAGGGCGGTTCGGCAAGATAGACGTCGGCGAACGCCCGCGAAGCGTGCGTATAGTCGGTGCCCGGCAACCACTGCGACTCATCGGCGACAACGCCAACCGCACCGAGATCAGCCATTCGAAGGGGGAGCGGTTCAGCGGGCCCAGCAGCACCAGCGGCTTGGCCCATGCGCTCGCTTGGCTCAGAGCGGATGCCGAGGGCATCCGATACGACCGTCGCGACACCAAACCCACCCAGCAGCAGTGCGAGCGCAACAATCGCTGCCAGCAAAGGGTGCCCGCGTCGATGCGTTGGAGTTTCGGGGTGCCCGGCCGCGTCGCCATTCATGAACAAACTCTATCCGCCCGGCCGCCTTTTACCGAACGTGAAAGAACTTGGATTCTTAAGGGCTCCACACAGTGAAAACTCGATCCAATCTCGCGACCACTCGAATAATCTGAAGGCAACAGCCAGTTCAGAGACGAGAACAGCATGATCGACCGCCGCACCAAGACGATACCCGTCGAACGGATGCAGCGTGCCGCGTACTTTATCTCTGACAGCACAGGCGTCACCGCTCAAACGCTTGGGAACGCGCTCCTGGCCAACTTTCCAACGATTGAGTTCGACCGGCAAACGGTTCCTTTCGTTGACACTGTTGAGGGGGCGACGAACATTGTCAACGAGATCAATCAGAAGGCGGCGCACGGGCTGAAGCCCATCGTGTTCACCACCGTCAAGCGGGCCCCTATCCGCGATGCGATTGACCATGCGGATGCTGAAATCATTGATCTGCTCGCCGGCCACCTCACCGAACTTGAGACTGCGCTCGGCACAACAGCATCCGAACAACTCGGACAATTCCACGCCGTCGGTGACATGACGAAGTACCTTGAGCGGATGCGTGCGGTCGAGTACGCGATCGAGCACGACGACGGTCAGTCAACACGTGCGCTCGACATTGCGGATATCATCATCATCGCGCCGAGCCGGTGCGGTAAGACCCCGACAACGATGTACCTCGCGCTGCAGCACGGGTTGCTCGTGGCGAACTATCCGATTACCGACGACGACTTCCCGACTGAAGACCTGCCCAGAACCGTCGCGCCGTACCGTGAGCGTTGCTTTGGTCTCATCACAACACCGCTGCGACTGAGCCAAGTGCGCACTGAACGGCGCCCGCGTTCACGCTACGCAAGTCTCGAACAGTGCCAGCTTGAGTTGCGTCGCGCTGAAGACCTGTATCGCCGAAACAACGTTCCCTTCATCAACTCTGCGACCAAATCCGTCGAAGAGATGTCAGCTGTGATCATGCAGACAATGCATTTGCGCGGCAACTGACCGGTCACCCCCAAAGAACAGAAAGAACCGACATGAGCAACATCCTCTGGTTTCACGACATCGACATGTCTGCCCTGCCGCAGGTGGGTGGCAAGAACGCCTCACTCGGCGAAATGGTTTCGAATCTGAGCGACCTCGGCGTGCACGTTCCGGGCGGGTTTGCCACAACGGCCGACGCGTATCAGCGCTTTCTTGCGTACGAGGGCCTCGACCAGAAGATCCACGATGTTGTGGGGTCTCTCGACGTTGACGACGTCGTCACGCTCGCCCGCGTGGGCTCTGACGTGCGCAGCTGGATCGAAGCGCAACCGTTTGCACCTGAGCTGGAACAAGACATCCGCACCGCGTACGACGAACTTGTCGCCAATGATCCCGAACCCGAGTCGGTCACGTGGGCAGTGCGCTCGAGCGCAACGGCAGAAGACCTGCCGGACGCGTCGTTCGCCGGTCAGCAAGAGACCTACTTGAACATCGGCGGTATCGAAAACGTGCTCGCCGCGATCAAGAACGTCTTCGCGTCGCTCTACAACGACCGCGCGATCGCCTACCGCGTGCACAACGGCTTCGACCACCACGATGTATACCTGTCGGCTGGTGTGCAGCGCATGGTGCGATCGGATGTTGGGGCATCCGGTGTGATGTTCACGGTTGACACCGAATCAGGTTTTTCCGACGCTGTTTTCATCACGGGCGCGTACGGCCTCGGTGAAGCGGTCGTACAGGGTGCGGTGAACCCGGATGAGTTTTACGTCTACAAGCCGGCGCTGCGGGCCGGCAAGCCCGCGATCCTGAAGCGTCAGGTTGGGCAAAAGGCCGTCGCTATGCGTTACACCGAGGGGCGCGACATGCACTCGGCGACAGCATTCGAAGATGTTCCCGAGAGCGCTCGCCGAGTGCTGTGCATTGACGATCACGATGTTGAAGAACTTGCCCGTCAAGCCCTCACCATTGAGCAGCACTACGGTCGCCCGATGGATATCGAGTGGGCAAAAGACGGTGTCACCGGCGAACTGTTCATCGTGCAGGCCCGCCCAGAAACTGTCGTCTCGCGCGATGACGGCAACGTTATGCGCCGCTTCGTCTTGCGCGAGCGTTCGGATGTCTTGGTCACCGGCCGCGCGATCGGGCAGAAGATTGGTGCCGGCCCCGTTCGGGTACTCAAGAGCATCGACCAAATGGAACACTTCAAGTACGGTGACGTGCTCGTGGCTGACATGACCGACCCTGACTGGGAGCCGATCATGAAGCGTGCCGCAGCCATCGTCACGAACCGTGGTGGCCGCACATGTCACGCCGCGATTATTGCTCGTGAGCTGGGCATCCCGGCCGTTGTCGGTACCGGCGATGCGACCGACATCCTCGCCGATGTTGACGAGGTCACTATTTCGTGTGCTGAAGGCGATGACGGTTTCGTTTACGCGGGGCAGTTGCGGTTCAACGAAGAAGAGACGCACCTTGACGCGATGCCAGATCTTCCGGTGAAGATCATGATGAACGTCGGAACCCCTGACCAGGCGTTCTCGTTCGCGAAGCTCCCCAACCGCGGCGTGGGCCTCGCGCGGTTGGAGTTCATCATCAACCGTCAAATCGGTATTCACCCGCAAGCGCTGCTCGAGCACGATTCACTGCCCGCTGACTTGAAAGCCAAGATCGACGAGCGCATTGCGGCCTACGACTCGCCTCGCGACTACTTCGTCAAGCGCGTTGCCGAGGGGGTTTCGATGATCGGTGCAGCTTTTGCGCCCGAGCCAGTCATCGTGCGCATGAGCGACTTCAAGTCGAACGAGTACGCCAACCTCATCGGCGGCGACCGCTACGAACCAGATGAAGAAAACCCCATGCTCGGATGGCGCGGCGCATCCCGCTACGTGTCACCGGAATTCCTCGACGCCTTCAAGCTCGAGTGTGAGGCGATGAAGTACGTGCGCGATGAGATGGGGCTGACGAACATCAAACTCATGGTGCCGTTCGTGCGTACCGTTGCCGAGGGGCAAGCGGTCATCGACTTGCTTGCCGACAATGGCCTCAAGCAGGGCGAGAACGGTCTCGAAATCATCATGATGTGTGAGATCCCCTCGAATGCGTTGCTTGCCGATGAATTCCTCGACATTTTCGACGGATTCTCGATCGGTTCAAACGACATGACGCAGATGACCCTCGGGCTCGACCGTGACTCGGCGCTTGTCGCCTCGACGTTTGATGAGAGAAACCCGGCAGTTTTGAAGATGCTGTCGATGGCAATCGAGGCGGCGAAGAGGCGCGGCAAGTACATCGGAATCTGCGGGCAGGGGCCATCCGATCACCCGGATCTGGCTGAATGGTTGCTTGAGCAGGGCATCGAGTCGATGTCGCTCAACCCCGACACAGTTGTTGAGACCTGGATGCGGTTGGCAAAGGCGAGCGTCTAGCCTGTGATCGGTCGTTGAGCGCAGGCGCGCAGCGCCGAAGTCGAAACGCGCCCGCCCATCCGATAGCTTCCCGTGGCATGCTGACGGTGTGAACGAGCATGAAACACCCAAGCGACTGAAGTGGGAAGTCGCGATCATCGTGCTGATCACGCTTGGGCAGTCGGCGATCTACTCGGTGCTGCGCCTGATTCGCGCCGCGCTTGCGCCAACCCCGATTGGGCAACAGCAAGCATCGCTCAACCCGCGCTTGGCTGACCAGGCGTTTTGGGACGTGCTATACCAAGCGCTCTCGGTGTTCTTTTCGCTCACACTCGTTGCGCTCGTGCTCTATTTGCTCTGGCCCGTCGGCGGCAGTGCCTTCAAGCGCATCGGCCTCACGTTTAAAGCCAGCGATTGGGGCTGGGGTGTCGCGCTCGCGGCGCTCATTGGTATCCCAGGCATCGGCGTCTACGTGCTCGGGCGCGAACTCGGCATGACGGTCGCGCTCGTTGCTTCGCCCCTGGACGCCGCCTGGTACACGATTCCGCTGTTGTTGCTCAGCGCTCTTCGGGCGGGGCTCCTTGAAGAAGTCGTTGGGGTCGGGTACCTCGTGACGCGATTGCGCCAAATCGGATGGGGCATTTGGCCGGTTGTTTTGGCATCCGCCGCCTTGCGCGGGCTCTACCACGCCTATCAGGGGGTGCCTGGGATCATCGGCAACTTCGCGATGGGCATCATCTTCGCGTGGTTTTTCGTCAAGAAAGGCCGTGTGATGCCGCTGGTCATTGCGCACACCCTGATCGACACGGCCGCGTTCGTGGGTTATCCGCTTGCAGCTGGCCTGTGGCCCGGAGTGTTCGGAGCACCCGGCTAAACGATCGCGGCGCTCATGCGCGCGTCAATCGCCGCCGGAGCCAACACGGCTTGCGCAACCATGATCGCCGCGCCCAGAACACCCGCAGATGAGTCGCCGTGCGATTGCACAACAACGAGGTGCTGCGTCGCCAACGGGATCGACCTGCGATAGACCACCTCACGCACGCCCGCGAGCAAATGATCGCTCGCCCTGGCGATGCTGCCACCGATGACAATAACCGAGGGGTTGAGCAAATTGACAACGGACGCCAAGACCTCACCAACCTCGCGACCTGCCTGCCGAGTATGCGCACTCGCGGCGGTGTTGCCGGCCTGCAGGAGCTCGATCACGTCTGCGCTTGAGCTGGCTTCAATGCCCTCGTCTCGAAGTGTTGCGGCAATCGCGGGTCCGCTTGCGATTGCTTCGAGATCGCGTTCGTCGTTGTGCGCGCGCGGGGAATCGTGGCTGTACGGTACTTGTACATGGCCGAGGTCACCGGCCGATCCTTGCGCGCCACGTTGCAGTTGGCCACCGAGAATGATCCCGGCGCCGATACCGGTTGACACCTTCACAAAGATCAGTTCGTCGACGTGCCGCCAGTTGTGAGCGTGTTCGCCGAGCGCCAGAATGTTGACGTCATTGTCAACTAAAACGGGTGCGTCGAAGCGTTCGTTGACATAGGCGGGAATATCGAAGCGATCAGCCCGCCGATCATGCCCGGCTGGGATCGCTTCG
>CAZTUC010000028.1:13462-27454 GCA_964616805.1 uncultured Microbacterium sp.
AAGCGATCCCAGCCGGGCATGATCGGCGGGCTGATCGCACGTCCTGTGGAGTGTTCGACCGGGCCCGGGACGCCGATACCAATGCCGAACAGTGGAGCCGGCTGCGGGTCTGCGTCGAGCAATTCCGCCGCATCATCGAGTACCGCGTCGAGCACCGGAGTTGGGCCATCACCAATGTGAATCGCTCGCGATCGTTCTGATCGGATGTTGCCACTGAGGTCGGTGAGTGCAACCTTCGAGTGTGTGGCGCCCAAGTCGACGGCGATGATCCGCCCCGCGAGCGCGTCGAACTCGATTCGTGCGGGCGGTCGGCCACCAGTAGAGGTGGCTTCACCGGCAGGTTTGACGAGCCCCGCTGAGAGCAGCGCGTCTACGCGTGCGGTGACGGTGGGGCGAGAGAGCCCGGTCGTTTCGGCAAGTTCGGCTCGAGTGCGTGCGCGCCCGTCGAGGAGGAGTTGCAATGTGTCGCCAGCGCCGGGCGCGATGCTCCCCAGCGGCGATTCAACTTTTGCCATGACGCTAGTAAACCACGCAGCCAGTTTGGTGGATCACATTAACAACTTTCTATAACGAACAGGAAACTTTTGAAAAAGACCTTGCAAAAGTCGTAAAACGCATGCACACTTGTCACTATGACAACGGATGTCATTCAAACAGGCGTCGGAACGACCCGAGCGGGCTTCATCGGAAGCGGCTTCATGGCCGAGGTGCACAGTCGTGCCACCCGGGCAGCAGGGGCTGCGCCAATGGTCATTGCCAGCACGTCAGCGGCAGCCGCGCAATCGGCCGCCGCACGCCTGGGGATCCAGCAGGCCGCCGATAACCTCGCCGACATTCTGGCAACTGACGCCGACGTCATTCACGTCTGCACACCAAACGCAACGCACTACGAGCTCGCAGCGCAAGCGATCCGCGCTGGCAAACACGTGATCTGCGAAAAGCCGCTCGCGACAAACGTTGCCGATGCAACGGCCCTGGTGCAACTGGCGCATGATGCCGGCGTCGTTGGCGCGGTGCCGTTCGTCTACCGCTACCACCCAATGGTGCGCGAGGCGCGGGAGCGAGTCGCCAATGGGGAGCTTGGCGACCTGCTCACGCTTGATTGTGCATACCTCCAAGACTGGTTGCTGTTGCAAACCGATGCGAACTGGCGTGCCACATCAGTCGAAGGTGGCGCATCGCGGGCGTTCGCCGACATCGGGTCGCACATGTGCGACCTCGTCGAGTTCATCACAGGTGAGCGCATCGTTGCCCTGACGGCGCGTACCCGCACGGTTTATGCGGAGCGCGGTGGCCAGCCCGTCGCAAACGAAGACATTGCCGCACTGCTCGTTGAATTGCAATCTGGCGCGATCGGCACTCTGCTCGTGAGCCAAATGGCTGCCGGTCGCGGCAATGCGCTCGTCGTTGAGTTGCACGGAAAAGCCGCATCGGTGCGGTTTGAACAAGAGCAGCCCGAAACGCTTTGGTGGGGCTCGCGTGAAGGCAATCGTCAGCTTGTGCGCGACCCAAAGCAAAACACCGCTGCAGCGTCGGCATACTCGCGCGTGCCAACCGGGCATCCGATGGGGTACCAAGACGCATTCAACGCCTTTATTGCGGATGCCTACGCGGCCATGTCCGGCGAAACGCCCGACGGCTTACCAACATTCGCCGATGGACTGCGTGCTGCCCAGTTGACCGAAGCCGTCCTACAGGCCGCGCACAGCAAAACCTGGGTGGAGGTGGCACCGTGAACACTACAGCGCTCCAAACCACACTGCTCAGCGCAACGGGCATTACGAAATCATTCTTTGGCGTGCCTGTGCTCCACGGTATCGACTTCGACCTGTACGCAGGCGAAGTGCACGGGCTCGTTGGTGAGAATGGCGCCGGCAAATCAACGCTCATGAAGATTCTTGCTGGGGTACAGCCAGCCGATGAAGGCACGATCGAATACCTCGGCAATGAAGGAGCCTTCTCGAACCCGCGCGAGGCAATGGATGCCGGTTTGGTGACCGTCTTTCAAGAGTTCACGCTGCTACCGCACCGCACGGTCGCGCAGAATGTTTTCCTTGGCCGCGAGCCGAGAAAAGCTGGGCTCATCGATAACCACGCCATGATCGCGCGCACGCAAGAAATCCTGAACGACCTGGGCGTGAACTTCATCGACCCGCGAGCGCGGGCAGGTTCGCTCAGCGTTGCAGAACAGCAAATCGTTGAAATCGTGAAGGCACTCTCATTCGACGCCAAGGTCATTTCGATGGATGAGCCGACAGCCGCGTTGAGTGACCACGAAGTTGAATTGCTCTACGCAATCGTGCGCACCCTGCGCAGTCGTGGTGTTGGTGTCATCTACGTATCGCACCGTTTGCGCGAGATCTTCGACCTGTGCGACCGCATCACTGTACTCAAAGATGGCGAGCTGGTCACCACTGTCGCCGCTGACGAGATCGATCAGAATGAGCTCGTAAAACGCATGGTTGGTCGCGAGCTGACATCGTTCTTCCCGCCCGCGACCGAAGGCACCACGATCGGCGTCGCGCGAATCGAGTTGCGCGGATGCGGCAACGACTATGTCGACAACATTTCATTTGCAGCGCGTGCGGGTGAGATCGTCGGCATTGCAGGGCTGCAAGGCTCGGGCCGCACCGAGGTCGTCGAAGGCGCATTCGGTGTGGCGCCATTTACTCGCGGCGAGATTCTGCTCGATGGCAAGCCCGCCAAGATTCACACCGCGCGCCAGGCTGTAAAAGCCGGCATCGCACTCGTCACGGAAGACCGAAAGGCGCAGGGCCTGGCACTCGGCCAATCGGTTTTTGACAATGCGATGCTCGTTGTGAGGGCCGTTTTCCCCACCCAGCGCGGCGCTGCGAAGCAACGGGTTTCAGGCGTTCTTTCGGCTCTCGAACTGGCGAGTGCGGGCCTTGAGCAAGAAACGCAGTATCTCTCGGGCGGAAACCAGCAAAAGGTTGTCATTGCCAAATGGCTGCTCACCAACCCAGAGATTGTCTTTTTCGATGAACCAACCCGCGGCATTGACGTTGGCGCCAAGTATGCCGTTTACCAAGCAATGCGTGAACTTGCCCACCAGGGCAAAGCCGTCGTCATGGTTTCGAGTGAGCTGCCCGAGGTCATCGGCATGAGTGATCGGGTACTCATCATGCGCGACGGTGAACTCGTCGGCGAATTGTCTGCCGGGGCATCCGAGCACGAAATCCTTGCGCAGGCAACCGGCGCCGAAGCGGAGGCATCATGATTGCTCGGCTGCGACGTGAACCCGCGCTCATTGTGGTTCTTGTGCTGATCGCGACGCTTATTGTCGGTGCGATTCTGGTTTCAACGGTTGGCCGCAACTTCTTCTCGCCGGGCAACATCCGCGACATTCTCACCGGCATGAGCGTGCTGGGGCTCGTCGCAATCGGGCAAACACTCGTCATTATTGGCGGTTCGCTTGATCTTTCGGTGACGCAAGTCATCAGCCTTTCCAGCCTGATTGCCGCAACGACAATGGCCGGAAGCCCGGGAAACATCCCGCTTGCGCTCGTGCTGACCTTGGGGGTTTGCGCGCTCATCGGTCTCGTCAACGGACTGATCGTTTCGGGCTTGCACGTGCACGGTTTCATCGCAACACTCGGTGTGGGCCTGATCATTCAGGGGTATTTGAACACGGCGTATTCAGGCTCAGCCGGAAACGTCCCTTGGGAATTCCAGCTCATCGGGGCAACCGGTGTCGGGCCAGTGCCCGTCTCGACGATCATCATGATCGTGCTCGCGTTTGCGGTTTGGGTCTACCTCAACCGCACACGCTCGGGGTCACACCTGTTCGCCGTCGGCGGGGATGCCGAAGTCGCACGCCTTTCGGGAGTACGTGTCAAACGACCCCTGGTCGCAGCACACGTGTTGTGCTCAATCTTTGCCGGCCTCGCGGGGCTGTTGTTGGCGAGCCGCCTCGGTGTTGGTAGCCCGACTGTTGGCGACCAGGGTGGCTATGCGCTGCAGTCCATCGCCGCGGTCGTCCTCGGCGGCACCTTGCTGATGGGCGGGAAAGGCTCAGTTTGGGGCACCGTGGGTGGCGTTGCAATCTTCGCTGTCGTCGACAACGTCATGAGCGTTATGCAAGTGAGCCCGTTCATCAAGAACGTCGTTCGTGGCATCGTCATCATCGCCGCCGTTGCCGTCTACAGTCGCCACGTCGTGCAAGAGCGCCGGGCGCGGTTTGCGAATAAGACGCAAGCGGATGCCCCACAGGACGTCACTGCAGGGGGTGCCGCATGAACGTCGTACGCCAACTGATCAGCCCGCAGCGCGCGGTCTACTTGCTGCTCGTTGCACTGCTGATCGCGCTGTTTATCCTGAATCCAAACTTCAGCGATCCAGGCCAAATCATGCGCTTCATCCAGCGCGTTGCACCGGTCGCGATCGTCGCAATTGGGCAGTACTTCGTGATCGTGTCGGGAAACCTTGACCTTTCCCAAGGGTCACTCATCACCGCTCAAGTGATCATCGCTGGGAACCTGGTCGGTCAAGACCCCTCGAAAACCATCCCCGTACTGCTGTTCATGCTGGCGTTCGGCGTCCTCGTGGGCGTGTTCAACGGTGTGATCACGACGTACTTCAAAGTGCCCTCATTTATCGTGACTCTCGGCACAATGCTCATCCTCATCGGCGGTGTCATGTACTGGACCGGGGGAGCTGCCACCGGTAACCCGCATGACAGTTTCCGGCAGATCGGACGAGGCGGCATCCGCGATGTTCCGGTGCTCGATTTCATCCCGTGGTCCGTGCTCGTGCTGATCGGTGTGACCGCGATCGCAGTGTGGGTCACGAAGCGCCCACTCGGCAAAACACTCGTCGCACTTGGCGATAGCCCCATCGTTGCCGAATACGCAGGTGCACGCACCGCACGCTCAATAATCAGTGCGTTCGTGATCTCGGCGTTGTGCGCGACCGTTTCGGCAGTGCTCCTTGTGGGCTTCGCGGGCGTCCACCCATCGGTGGGACGCGGCTACGAGTTCACCGCAATTACCGCGGTTGTGCTCGGCGGTGTCTCCCTCGCCGGCGGCCGCGGATTCGTGTATGGCGCGCTTGCGGGCGCGTTCGTGCTCGAAGCGCTCTTTATGCTGCTGAACATTTTGGGTGTGCCGTCCACGATGCGCGACAGCGTGCAGGGCGTCATCATCATCGCCGCGGTTGCATACGCCGCCGTGACAGTTTCATTCCGAAGAAGTCATCCTCCAGACGCATCCGACCAACTCAAAACCGAAGCCCTAACACCCACAACACAAGGAGAAACACCATGAGACGATCAGCGCAGATCGCCGTCAGCGCACTGGCAGTTGCCGGCTTGCTGACACTGTCGGCGTGCACAACCGACCCGACGGTTGCACCATCGACGCAAACACCAACCACTGACGTCACCGAAACGTCGGCTCCGGAAGAAACGTCGAGCCCCTCGGCCACTGACAACGAATGGTTCGACCAGGCTGGTTACGACCGTCAGTACGCTGAACGCACAGTCGTCCCGCAAGGCCCGGCTGATCAGCCATACCTGCAACACATCAACGCGCAAATGGTTGACACGTCGCAGTTCGCAAGTGACGGGGCGAAGAAGGTTTGCTTCGCAAACGCTTCGATCTCGAACCCGTGGCGTCAAACGGGCTGGATCACCATGAACGAGCAGCTCAAGGTCTTGCAGACTGCTGGTGCCATCAGTGAGATGGAAACGCGTGACGCGGCTGACTCAGACGACACGCAGATTGCCGACATCGATTACTTCATCGCTGAAGGCAACTGTGACGTCTTCATCATTTCGCCGAACTCAACCGCTGCAATGACCCCGGCCGTAGAACGCGCTTGCGCAACCGACAAGCCGGTCATCGTCTTCGACCGCGGGGTCAACACCGATTGCCCAGTAACGTTCATCCACCCCATCGGTGGCTACGCGTGGGGCATCGACACGGCAAACTTCCTCATCGAAAACCTCAACGCCGGAGACAAGGTGGTCGCATTGCGCATCCTTCCTGGTGTCGACGTGCTGGAACACCGCTGGGCTTCGGCCAAGGTGCTCTTCGACGAGGCAGGCATCACCGCAGTTGACCACTTCACCGGTGCTGACCCGGCACAAATCAAGGCGATCATCGCAGACGAGCTTGCTCGTGGTGGCGTGCAGGGCATCTGGATGGATGCGGGTGATGGGGCAGTTGCAGCCATCGAAGCATTCGAAGATGCCGGTATCGACCTGCCCGTCATGACTGGTGAAGACGAAATGGGCTTCCTCCGCAAGTGGAAGCAGACTGGCATCACCGCACTCGCACCCGTGTACTCAAACTTCCAGTGGCGCACGCCGCTGCTGGCAGTCGAGAAGATCTTCGCGGGCGAAGAAGTGCCTGCCGAGTGGGTTTTGCCGCAGTCGCCAATCACGGCCGACCAGCTTGACGAGTACCTTGCCGCCAACGACGGCATGCCCGATGGGCACTACGCAAAGTTCGGTGGCGAGAACCTTCCTGGGTACCCGACCACCTGGCAGCAGCGTCAGATTCCCTAAACCCCCAACCCGGTGTGCCCGGCTCAGATTCTTGAGCCGGGCACACCTCCCCAAAACGCATGAACAGACTTCTCGCCGCAAACACGTGGATTTGGGCATCCCCAATCGACGACGCGATGCTGGCCGAGCTCGCTCGCAAGGCAGCCGATATGGGATACACCGCCCTGGAGTTGCCCGTTGAAAACATCGACGATTGGGACGCAAACCGTGCCCGCGACGTGCTCGATGAACACGGCCTTGGTGCCGTTGTCGTTGGGGCGATGGGTGCCGGACGGAGCCTCGTTGCAGCACACGGTGATGTTGCTGCGACCGTCGAGTATCTCAGTGCGTGTGCCCACATTGCCGCAACCGTTGGCGCTCACGCAATCGGGGGACCGTTTTACGCCCCAACCGGTGTGACGTGGCGCATGAGCGCTGACGAGCGAATTGCAGCCTATGCCGAGGTTCGGCAGGGCTTGGCGCGAGTAGCGGATGTCGCAAGCAACCTCGGCGTTGGCATCGCGATCGAACCGCTCAACCGTTACGAGACGAGCCTCATCAACACCGTTGCCCAGGCGATCGATGCGCTCGAGCCACTCTTCGACCATGGTGTGGGCCTTGCGCTGGACACCTACCACTTAGGCATTGAAGAACGCTCGACCGCTGGGGCCTTGCGTGCGGCATCCGATGCCCTCCTGCACGTGCAGGTGTGCGGCAACGACCGCGGACCTGTTGGTGCAGATCAGACCGATTGGACAGCTGTCATGGGTGCACTAGAGCACTACACAGGTGTTATCGGTGTTGAGAGTTTCACGCCAGACAACGCCACGATCGCTGTCGCGGCATCGATTTGGCGACCGCTTGCTGAGTCACCAGATGCACTGGCGAAGCAGAGTATCGACTATCTTCGGGCTATCGGCGCCGACACGGTGAGCGCTTAACAACCCCGAAGCGCTTGGAAGCAAAGGAAACACAATGAGCACGCACCCCGTTACGTTGTTTACCGGCCAGTGGGCCGACTTGCCGTTCGAAGAGGTTGCGAAGTTGGCGGCTTCGTGGGGTTACGACGGGCTGGAAATTGCTGCGTCGGGTGACCACCTTGACCTCAAGCGAGCCGATGAGGACGACGCCTATGTGCAATCGCGCCTCGACATTCTCGACAAATACCAGCTGAAAACCTACGCGATTTCGAACCATCTCGCAGGGCAGGCCGTGTGCGATTCGCCCGTCGATTTTCGACACCAGGCGATTGTGCGTGATTACGTGTGGGGCGATGGTGAACAAGAAGGTGTGCGTCAGCGCGCGGCCGAAGACATGCAGCGTGCCGCACGCGTTGCCCGCAAGCTGGGCGTTGACACCGTTGTGGGCTTTACCGGTTCATCGATTTGGCAGTATGTTGCGATGTTCCCGCCGGTGCCGGCATCCGTGATCGACGAGGGCTACGAAGACTTCGCCCGGCGGTGGAATCCGATTCTTGATGTCTTTGACGCCGAAGGTGTGCGCTTCGCGCACGAAGTGCACCCCGGCGAAATTGCGTATGACTACTGGACGTCGGTGCGCACGCTCGAGGCGATCGACCGCCGTGAAGCGTTTGGGTTCAATTGGGACCCATCGCACATGATGTGGCAAAACACCGACCCGGTCGGGTTCATCTGGGATTTCAAAGACCGCATTTATCACGTTGACTGCAAAGACACTCGGCTGCGCCCGAAGAATGGCCGCGCGGGTGTGCTGGGTTCGCACTTGCCGTGGGGCGACCCACGTCGCGGTTGGGATTTCGTTTCAACGGGGCATGGCGATGTGCCGTGGGAAGACTCCTTCCGAGCCTTGGAAGCGATCGGTTACACCGGCCCGATCTCAATTGAGTGGGAAGATGCGGGAATGGACCGCCTCCACGGTGCCGAGCAGGCGGTTGCGTTTGTGCGTTCACTGCTGTGGCCGAAGCCAACTGCGGCCTTCGATAGCGTTTTCTCGAACCAGTAGGCGAGTTGTTACGTGGTATTCACGGCGATTGAATAGCCACATTGCATACATAGAGCGGATGATTCGCGCAAACTTTGGCAATTATTGCCAATTGTGTATACACTAATGGTATGAGCACTGTGGCCGACGTACCACGCGCGAGTGACCGCGCGTACGCCACGCTGCTGCATGAAATCCAAACTGGTGAGCTTGCTCCCGGCACGGTTATCGCAGAGCCTGAGCAGTCAGCTCGCCTCGGAATCAGCCGTACGCCCGTGCGTGAAGCCCTGCAGCGGCTCGCGACCGAGGGCCTGCTCGTGCAGAACTCGCCGCGCATTACAACGGTCGCGCCGATTGATTTTGGTGACATCCGCTCGCTATTCGAGTTGCGCCGCGCGCTCGAAGACACCGCCGCCCGCGCTGCAGCGCAGCGTGGCGACACGGCCGAGTTCTCGCAGTTGGCGGATGCTTTCGCCGCCGTCGCGGCGGCCGAGAGAATCGAGCCAGACGCCTACTACCGCCTCATCGCGCGATTCGATCAGGCGATCGACGAGGCCGCCGCGAACTCCTACCTCAGCGCAGCGCTTCGTACGGTGCGCACACACCTTGTGCGCGTACGCCGACTTGCTCGAGACAAACCAGCCCGCTTGCAAGCCTCCGTTTCCGAACACCAATTGATCGCCCGTGCGATCGCCGACGGCAACGCCGAGCTTGCCGCCAATGCTGTTCACGTTCACTTACACAACGCCCTGAGCTCGATCGAAGATTCGCTCGCAGCTCGCGACCTCATCAACCCAAAACCCGTCGAAAAGAGATAACAATGACAGTTTTGCACCCCGTTCGCGTCTACAAGAGTGAAGAAGAACTGCTGCCGAAAGACCAGCTTGCGCACAAGATTGCAGCCGTTGCCGCTGACCCCGTAGCCGTCGAGGCAGAGGTTGTTGACATGGTCATCAACCGCATCATTGACAACGCGTCGGTTGCTGCAGCATCGCTCACCCGCGGCCCGGTTACGGCTGCTCGCGAGCAGGCCCTCACGCACGCACCGAGCACCGGTGGCGCCGGAGCTGCAATCTTCGGTGAGCCCAATGCCGCCACCGCAAGCCCCGAATGGGCTGCATGGGCAAACGGTGTCGCGGTTCGTGAGCTCGACTACCACGACACGTTCTTGGCTGCTGACTACTCGCACCCGGGTGACAACATCCCGCCGATCCTCGCGGTCGCACAGCACGTCGGTGTCGACGGTGCAGCGCTCGTTCGCGGTATTGCAACCGGTTACGAAATTCAGATCGACCTCACGCGTGCGATCTGCTTGCACAAACACAAGATCGACCACGTGGCTCACCTCGGCCCGTCGGCTGCTGCCGGAATCGGCGCACTGCTGAACCTCGACGCCGAAACGATCGCACAGGCTGTTTCGCAGGCCCTCCACACGACCACGGCAACCCGTCAGTCGCGCAAGGGCGAAATCTCGACCTGGAAGGCGCACGCCCCGGCGTTCGCTGGCAAGCAGGCTGTTGAGTCGGTTGACCGTGCAATGCGCGGCCAGACCAGCCCCGCTCCGATTTACGAAGGTGAAGACGGCGTTATCGCGTGGCTGCTTGATGGTCCGGATGCTGCATACGAGGTTCCGCTGCCCGCCGCTGGCGAAGCCAAGCGTGCCATCCTCGACTCCTACACGAAAGAGCACTCGGCCGAGTACCAGGCACAGGCCTGGATTGACCTGGCTCGTAAGCTGCACGGCGAAAAGCCTGAGCTGACCGACCCGGCAAACATCGACAGCATCGTGCTGCACACGTCGCACCACACGCACTACGTGATCGGTTCGGGTGCTAACGACCCGCAGAAGTACGACCCCAAAGCATCGCGTGAGACGCTTGACCACTCGATTCCGTACATCTTTGCGGTTGCACTGCAGGATGGCGGATGGCACCACGTCGACTCGTACGCTCCGGCTCGTGCGGCTCGTCCCGACACGATCGAACTGTGGCACAAGATCACGACGGCTGAAGACGCTGAATGGACCCGCCGCTACCACTCGACCGACCCTGCTGAGAAGGCTTTCGGTGGCCGCGTTGAGATCAAGCTGACAAACGGCGAGACGGTTGTCGACGAGATTGCCGTCGCTGACGCGCACCCGCTCGGCGCACGTCCGTTTGCTCGTGCGGACTACATCCGCAAGTTCCGTATCCTCGCCGAGCCGGTGCTCGCGCCAGAGGAAATCGAGCGCTTCCTCGATCTCGCGCAGCGTTTGCCTGAGCTGACCGCTGACGAGGTTCGCCAGCTGAACATTCAGGCAAAGGCTGGCGTTATCGCGGCCGGTCAGACCAAGGGTCTGTTCTAATGCTGTACGCCGACAAGACCGCCGCACAAAAGCGTGCCGACTTTCGCGCGCAGCTTGCTTCAGGCAAGTTGCTGCGCCTGCCGGGTGCGTTCAATCCGCTTTCGGCCAAGCTCATCGAGCGTAAAGGTTTTGACGGCGTATACATTTCGGGTGCTGTGCTCAGTGCCGATCTCGGGCTTCCCGACATCGGCCTGACCACGCTCAGCGAGGTTTCGTCACGCGGTGCAGAAATTGCCCGCGTGACGAACCTGCCCACCCTCATCGACGCTGACACCGGCTTCGGTGAGCCGATGAACGCGGCCCGCACGATTCAAACGCTCGAAGATGCCGGCATCAGCGGATGCCACATCGAAGACCAGGTCAACCCGAAGCGTTGTGGTCACCTCGACGGTAAAGCCGTTGTTGACCAAGCAACAGCTGTGCAACGCATCCGTGCTGCTGCAGACGCTCGACGCGACGAGAACTTCCTCATCATGGCGCGCACCGACATTGCCGCCGAGGGTGGGGCGGATGCCGCAATCGAACGCTCGAAAGCCCTCATCGATGCTGGCGCCGACGCGATCTTCCCGGAAGCACTGCACACGCTGGCCGATTTCGAGAAGGTCAAGAACGCACTCGACGTGCCGATTCTGGCGAACATGACCGAGTTCGGCAAGAGCGAGCTGTTCACGACGACACAGCTCGAAAGCGTCGGCATCAACCTGGTTATCTGGCCCGTCTCGCTGTTGCGGATGGCGATGGGTGCCGCGGTGCGTGCACTTGACACACTCAACTCCGACGGCAACCTCGAAAGTCAGCTCGGCAATATGCAACACCGGGCCGACCTGTACGAATTGCTCGACTACGGTGACTACAACTCGTTCGACCAGAACGTGTTCAACTTCCAAATTGGGCACGGCCGCTAGCGGCACTTCACTTCGACTTGCTCCGCGCGCTCAGCACAAGCGACTCGCTGCGCTCGCTCAGCACAAGCATCCAATTAATGAACCCCTCAAAGAAATGGAATGGCAATGACCAACGAAGAACTGCCAACAATTTACAAGGGCCTTGCTGGCGTCGTCGTCGACGTCACCTCGGTAAGCAAGGTAAACCCCGAGACCAACTCACTGCTGTACCGCGGGTATCCCGTGCAGCAACTCGCGGCGACGCAGCCGTTTGAAGCTGTTGCGTACCTGCTCTGGCACGGCGAGTTGCCGACCGACGAGCAGCTTGCTGACTTGCGCAAGGTTGAGCGCGCAAACCGTGCGCTCGCGCCCGAGGTGAAGGCCGCGATCGACCTGATTCCGACTGCAGCTCACCCCATGGATGACGTGCGCACCGCGGTGAGCCTGATCGGTGCCGCTGACACTGCGGGCAGCGGTTCGGTGCTCGATGTTGCCGGTTCGCCGGAAGACAACCTCGAGCGTTCGCTGAAGCTTTTCGGCGCATTGCCAGCGATCGTGGCTTACTCGCAGCGTCGCCGTCGCGGGCAGGATGTTGTTGCTCCGCGCGATGACTACGACTACGCCGCAAACTTCTTGTGGATGACGTTCGGCGAAGAGCCGGGCGAGGTTGAGACGGATGTTTTCAACCAGTCGATGATCTTGTACGCAGAGCACTCGTTCAACGCTTCGACCTTCACGGCTCGCGTTATCACCTCGACGCTGAGCGACCTGTACTCGGCAGTGACCGGCGCAATCGGTGCCCTCAAGGGCCCGTTGCACGGTGGTGCAAACGAAGCCGTGCTGCACGTTTTTGACGAGATCGGTGAGGCAGGCAACGTCAACGCATGGCTCGACACCGCCCTTGCTGAAAAGCGGAAGATCATGGGCTTCGGTCACCGGGTATACAAGAAGGGTGACTCGCGCGTTCCGACGATGAAGAAGGGGCTTGTGCGTCTTGTTGAGCACTACGATCGCCCGGAGGTGCTTGACCTCTACCACCGCTTGGAAGAAGAGTTTGTTTCGCGCAAGGGCATCGAGCCGAACCTTGACTACCCGTCGGGTCCGGCGTACAACCTGCTCGGTTTCGACACCCCGATCTTCACCCCGCTTTTCGTAGCGGCGCGCGTGACGGGCTGGACGGCACATATCATCGAGCAGCAGGGCGCGAACGCTCTGATCCGCCCGCTGTCGGCTTACGTTGGTTCCGACCAGCGTGACGTCCCCGGCTTCTCGGAGTAAATCCCTCCGTTCAGGTGACAGTTTCTACCAATTCTTCGCATGAAGAATGGTAGAAACTGTCACCTGAACTGCTTTTAGGGCGGCATTCGAAGGCCGTCCAGCCCAATACGCTTAACGTATGATCGAACTCCAGAACCTTCGAAGCCTTGCCGTCGACGTCGCCCGCGAAGCCGGTGCGCTGGCGCTCCGCCGGCAGCGCGAAGGCGTATCGGTTGCGGCAACGAAATCCGCGGCAGCCGATATTGTCACCGAGGCCGACCGCGAGGTTGAAATTCTCATTCGCGATCGCATCCTTGCTGCCCGCCCCGACGACGGATTCTTCGGCGAAGAAGGCGGCGGCTCGCACGATTCGACGTCGGGTGTCACCTGGGTTGTCGATCCAATCGATGGCACGGTCAACTACGCGTTCGGTATGCCTTCGTGGGCGGTGAGTATTGCGGCAACGGATGCCACTGGCGAAACGCTTGTCGGTGTCGTTGAGGTTCCTGTTCTCGCTGAAGAGTACGTCGCGGTGCGCGGCGCAGGGGCAACGCTCAACGGCCACCCGCTTGCAGTAGCCGAAGAGCCGGTCGCCGGCGCGATGCTCGCAACCGGTTTCGGTTACGACCCGAAGACCCACCCGGCAGCGCTCGCGCTCATCGCCGATGTCATGCCGATGGCGCGCGATTTGCGACGCATGGGTGCGTGTGCGGTCGACTTAGCGTTTGTTGCAGCCGGTCGACTCGACGGCTATTTCGAACGCGGTGTGAACCTGTGGGACTACGCCGCGGGTCGGCTCTTGGTGACGGAGGCGGGTGGCCGCTTCGCTGTTTTCGCCCCCGACGAGTTCGGACGCGACCTCGTTGTTGCCGCGAGCGAGGCAGTATTCGAACCGCTTGTTGCCCGACTCGGCGAGTGATTGCTGCCACCGATTTCACAGGTGGCTTGAGCGGTGATATTCTTGTAAAGTTGCCCACGCGGGCAGCGCCCCGATAGCTCAGTGGCAGAGCACTTCCATGGTAAGGAAGGGGTCGTCAGTT
>CAZTUC010000029.1:0-24921 GCA_964616805.1 uncultured Microbacterium sp.
GACGCGAAACTGCTCAGCGGTGACGCGTTCGGGTTGGCCGAGCACGACGGGTTCGGGGCACTCGACCCCGAAACTGCTTTGGAGCTTGCCGGGTTGAACCCGATCTGGACGAAACTGTTCCTCGACCACGAACAACAAGTCATCTCAACCAGCCAATACACCCCAACCATGGCGATGCGGCGCACCATCATGGCGAGGGATGTGCACTGCAGGTTCCCCGGATGTCGGATGCCAGCCACCCGGTGCGAGATCGACCACACCCATGACGCAGCCAAAGGCGGCAAAACGACACTCGACAACCTGTCCGCACTTTGTACTGGCCATCATCCGTTGAAACACCCCAACGTCCCGAAGAACCATCGGTGGAAAGTGTGGCAAACAGAACCCGGGGTACTCAAATGGGAATCTCCCGGCGGGAAAACCTACATCGACAAACCCGAACCACGAGTCATGTTCACACCCGCCGAAGAACCCGACACGCCGCGCATGACCATGCCGTTCAACCCCGACGAACCGTGGCCGGACTTGCCCGAAGACCTTGACAGCCCATTCTGAGCAGGAGAACCTGTCTCCGGCAACCACGTTTCGTCTTCGCGTCGGCTGACGCCGTCGCTCCGCTCAGCGGCCGAGAAGGAAGCGAATGCTCAACGGCCGCCCCGTTTCACTTCGACTCGCTGACGCTCGCTCACTACGAGCGTGAGGTTCTCTGGCGCGGCAACCTTAGTGTTCAGCGCCTCGCTATCCGTGCTCGGGGCGAGAAGTTGAAGAACGCACAATGAGGCGGTGCTGCTGTGTCGTCACCGCTGGGGGCGCTTCGCCGGTTTCGAGCCACGTGAGCATGCTCTGCGCGGCCAAAATTCCCTGATCGTGCGGGAATTGCGCGACCGTTGTGAGACCGAAGAACTCCGACTGCGCGAAATCGTCAATGCCGATCACCGAGACGTCGCGCGGCACTGAGAGCCCCAAGTCTCGCGCCGCCATGAGCGTGCCGATTGCCATCTCGTCGGAAAGCGCAAAGACCGCGGTCGGCCGCGAGTGTGGCGGCTGGCCGAGGAGTTGCTTTGCCGCCGCGTAACCGCCTTCGATACTGAAGTCGGCATTCAGAACAAGTGCTGGGTCAATGTTGAGCCCGGCCTCATGCATTGCCTGCTCAAAGCCTTCGAAACGGCGAATGGGCAACCGGAAGTCGCGGTCAACATCGGGGCCGCCGCCGATGAGCGCGATGCGCCAGTGTCCGAGCCCAATCAAGTGCGCCGCACCGGTCTTGGCGATCGCAGTGTCATCGATTGTGAGCGAGGGAATACCGGCGACGGGGCCACCAACGCCGAAGACGGGCCGGCCGGTGGCCTGCAGGCGCTCGAGCTCCGCTTCGCTCGGCTCAACGGTGATCGCGAGAAGCCCATCGACACGTTGGCGTTTGAGCGCCTTCGTGAACACTTGTTCGCGCAAATCAGCGCCGCCGGAAACGTTGTAGAGCGTTGTGTCGTAGCCAGCCTGCAGCAGCGTTATCTGGGCGCCCTCGAGCACCTGGGTGAAGTACCAACGATCCAAGAACGGGGTGATGACACCGACGTTGTGGGTGCGGCCAGAGGCCAAGCTCGAAGCGTTTGACGAGGCGACGTAACCCAGTTGATCGGCGACGCGCTGCACGGTCTCGCGCGTGGCGTCCGAAACATTGGGCTTACCCGAAAGGGCCCGTGAAACGGTCGCCGTTGAGACACCAGCAAGCCTGGCGACTTGCTCAATGCTGACGGCAACCATGTACGACTCCTTCGTTGTTTCAGCCACGACTCTATGCCTCAAGTCAAGCGTAATGCAAGCGTTTACATAACTGTTATACATTCGCGGAAACCGGTTTTCCCTTGAAATTCCGCAGTTTTCAGTGACTTTGGGCAAATTCAACCCCGCAAATCCTCTTGTGTAGGCGTGAAACGTGGGTTAGCGTGTAAGCGCTTGCAAAACCTGCGAGCGTCTCAACGAGGAGGAAGCACCCCACATGGTGAACCGCAACAAGCGCTCGCTCGCAGCGCTCGCACTCTCGGCAACGGCGATTCTGGCTCTCTCGGCCTGCTCGACGAACGCCGGCGCCCCCACTGAAACCACCACCCCCGCACCTGAGGTGACCACCGAAGCTCCCGAAACGGGTGCTGCGGCGCTTACCGTATGGGTTGACCAAGAGCGCGTTTCGGCACTGCAGGCTGTCGTTGACGCCTACACCGCTGCATCAGGTATCGAGGTAAACCTCGTCGGCCGCAACGTCGACGACATCAAGAACGACTTCATCCAGCAGGTTCCGACCGGCGAAGGCCCCGACGTTGTTATGGGTGCGCACGACTGGGTCGGCGAGCTCACCACGAACGGTGTTGTTGCACCGATCGAGCTCGGTGACGCTGCTGCAGGCTTCGCAGACGTCGCAATCGCCGCCTCGACGTTCGATGGCACGACCTACATGCTGCCCTACGCAGTCGAGAACATCGCGGTGCTGCGCAACACCGAGCTCGTTGCTGAGCCGGCAACCAGCTTCGAAGACATGATCGCAAAGGGCACGGCCGCTGGCCTGACCCAGCCGTTCGTTGTTGAGACCGGTGCCGATGGCAACCCGTACCACTACTACCCGTTCCAGACCGCATTCGGTGCACCCGTATTCGGCACCGACGAAAACGGTTACAACGCTGACGACCTGCAGCTCGGCAACGAAGGTGGACTCGAGTTCGCTGCGTGGCTCGGCGCTCAGGGCAAGAACGGTTCCGGCGTTTTCAACACCGACATCGATGGTGACCGTGCCAAGCAAGCCTTCCTTGACGGTGAGGCAGCCTTCTGGCTGACCGGCCCGTGGAACGTTGGCGCAGCCCTCGACGCTGGCCTGAACGTTGCGATCGACCCGGTTCCGAGCCCGACCGACCAGCCGGCTTCACCGTTTGCTGGTGTCAAGGGCTTCTACGTTTCGGCAGAGAGCGAAAACAAGATCGCTGCGAACGACTTCCTGGTCAACTACCTCGGCTCGACCGACGCACAGGTTGCACTGTTCGAAGCCGGTAACGTGCTTCCGGCACTCACCGCCGCACAGGCAGTAGCCGGTGCAGACCCGATCATCGCTGGTTTCGCGAAGGTTGGCGAGCAGGCTGTTCCGATGCCGCCAATCGCCGCGATGGGTTCGGTTTGGCAGTACTGGGGTGTTGCCCAGGCTGGCATCATCAACGGTGCCGACCCGGCAACCACGTGGCAGAAGCTGGCCGAAGACGTCGCTGCAGCTATCGCCGCTGGCTAATTCAAGTAACGTGGCTGGAGAGCAACAACTGCTCTCCAGCCACGTTCTTCATGTACTTGACCCTCTCACGAAACGACACCAAAGACGATGAGTGTTTCGACCTCACCTGAGGCTCCGAAGACAAAGCGCGACTCTCGCGCTCAGCAAATCAGCCGTGAAGCTGGCCGTTCGTTGCCAGCGATTATCGCCAAACTCATTGGCCTTGGCATCGTCGATGCAATCGCGGTCTACGCGACTATCGTGCTTGCCGGTGCTGGCAGCTGGTTGATGGTTGTGATCGTGGCCGCCGTCGCGATCCTCATCAACTACATTTATTTTTC
Source organism: uncultured Microbacterium sp. (assembly GCA_964616805.1). Taxonomy (GTDB): domain Bacteria; phylum Actinomycetota; class Actinomycetes; order Actinomycetales; family Microbacteriaceae; genus Microbacterium. Next base: position 3,589 of record CAZTUC010000029.1, read on the forward strand.
ACACCGCGCGCTCCCGGCGAAATACCTCGCCCCCGGTGTTTTCTTCTTGGTAATCTTCCAAGTTTTCGTCCTCCTGTACACCGGCTTTATCGCCTTCACCAACTACGGCACGGGCCACAACGGTTCAAAAGAGCAGGCACTTTCGTCGCTCATGGCAACCTCGCTGGAACGCGTGCCCGATTCACCCACCTACCCGCTGACGGTTGTTGATCGCGACGGTGAACTAGGTTTTCTTGTCACGACCGGTCCCGGTGAAGCCAAACTCGGCACCGCCGAAATTCCCCTCGAAGCAGTGAGCGCCGAATTCACGGGCGATACTGCGACCGCGGTTGACGGTTGGACCTCACTGAAATTCGCTGACGTCATTGCCCGCCAGAATGAAGTCACCGCGATGTCGGTCGCAGCATCGGATGATCCCAACGACGGCTTCCTGCAAACCCCAGACGGGCAACGCGCATACCAGTACACCTCAGCGCTTGAGTTTGATGCGGCATCCGATACCCTCACGAACACCAAGACTGGCGTGGTCTATCACGACAACGGTGAGGGCGCTTTCGAGAGCTCCGATGGCCAAGTCATTATGCCGGGTTGGCGCGTCACGGTCGGCTTCGACAACTTCACCCGCGCGGTAACCGATAAGCGCCTCGCTGGCCCGCTCGCCTACGTCACGGCCTGGACCTTCGCGTTCGCGTTTCTTTCAGTGCTGACAACCTTCGGGCTCGGACTGTTCTTGGCGATCGTTTTCAACAATCAGCGCATGAAAGGTCGCAAGATCTACCGCTCGCTGCTGATCTTGCCGTATGCCGTGCCGTCGTTCTTGTCGGCGCTCATCTGGGCGGGCATGATGAACCAGAGCTTCGGTTTCTTGAACAATGTCGTTTTCGCCGGCGCGTCGATTCCGTGGCTCACCGACCCGTGGATGGCAAAAGTCTCGGTGCTGTTGGTGAACCTGTGGCTGGGGTTCCCGTACATGTTCTTGGTCTGCATGGGCGCCCTGCAATCGATTCCCGACGAAGTGCAAGAAGCAGCAACCGTCGACGGTGCCAAGCCATTCCAAATCTTCCGACACATCAAACTGCCGCTGCTTTTGGTTTCGGTTGCGCCACTGTTGATCTCGTCGTTCGCGTTCAACTTCAACAACTTCAACATTGTCTACATGCTCACCGGCGGTGGGCCACGAGATCCGAACGCGCCCATCCCAGTCGGCCATACCGACCTGCTGATCTCGATGGTCTATAAAGTCGCCTTCACCGGGCAATCCCGCGACTACGGTTTGGCTTCGGCGTTCTCGATCCTCGTCTTTCTCATCGTCGCGACTGTTTCGATTATCGCGTTCCGACGCACCAAGGCACTCGAGGAGGTCAACTGATGAGTACTGTTTCGCAGGAAACCTCCGCGCTGATCGCGAGGACACCCACCCGTAACCGCCGCGGGTTTGTCAGGTGGTTCCGCGACACCGGGTGGCGTCACATCATCGGTGTGCTCGCGGTGATCTTCGCGATCTTCCCGATTGTCTTCGTGCTGTCATCGTCGCTCAACTCCAACGGCACGCTGACCGGCTCGAACCAACTGTTCCGCACGATCGACTTCTCAAGCTACAACCGCGTCTTCAACAACGTTGGGGCCCCCTTTACGAACTGGTTCGCCAACACGTTCATCATTGCGATCGTCGCCGCGCTCATCACGGTGTTCTTGGGTGCGCTCGCGGCATACGCCTTCTCGCGCATGCGCTTTAGAGGCCGCCGGGTTGGGCTCGTCTCGGTCATGGTGATTCAGATGTTCCCGCAGCTGCTCGGGGTTGTCGCGATCTTCCTGCTCGTCAACGCGATGGGCCGTGTGTTCCCGCCGATTGGGCTCAACACGCACACCGGGTTGATCCTGGTGTACCTCGGTGGGGCCCTGGGTGCGAACACCTATTTGATGTACGGATTCTTCAACACGATTCCGCAATCCATCGACGAGGCGGCTCGTATCGATGGCGCCGGGCACGCCCGGATCTTCTTCACGATCGTGCTGCCGCTCGTCGCACCGATCCTGGCCGTTGTCGCCCTGTTGTCGTTCATCGGCACCATTAATGAGTATGTGGTGGCATCCGTTTTGCTTGTTGATCAAGAAAAGCAAACGCTCGCGGTTGGTCTGACCAACCTGGTGTCAAACCCGCGCTATGCCGACTGGAGTGCCTTCTCGGCCGGAGCCGTTGTCGCCGCAATCCCCGTTGTGATCGTGTTCATGTTCTTGCAGAAGTACATCGTCGGCGGGTTGACCGCGGGTGCGGTGAAGTAAGCGGGGCGAGAAGGTTCGCCCAGCCTGAAGCAAGAGGGTTGGGACAGTTTGGGGTTGATTCCTCGCGCCACGCCGCGCGCGTTGGTGGCAGACTCGAACTATGCCAGACAACAGCTTTGACACGCGCGCCGTGCACGCGGGACGCGAAGATCTGACCGAACTCGGCGTGCATGCGCTGCCGATTGACCTCTCTACGACGTATCCGCTTCCCGACATTCTTTCCGGCGGTGACGCGTACGAAACGATGGCTTCGGGACATCCGCTGCCCGAGCACGGTGGGGGCGTGTATGCCCGCCTGTGGAACCCGACGGTTGCCCGTTTTGAAACGGCACTCGCGAATCTCGAAGGCGCCCAAGCGGCTGTCGCATTCTCGACGGGTATGGCCGCGATGACGGCCGCGCTGATGTCGTTCACCACAACGGCCGGCAAGCCGCACGTTGTTGCGGTGCGGCCACTGTACGGCGGAACCGACCACATTCTCGCGACCGGCCTGCTTGGCACCGAGGTCACATTTTGCAGCTCTGACGAGGTTGCTGGTGCCATCCGCCCAGACACGGGCCTCGTGATGATGGAGACGCCCGCGAACCCGACACTTGAACTCGTGAGCATCAACAAGGTTGTTGCGCAGGCCGGTGAGGTGCCCGTGCTCGTTGACAACACGTTCGCAACCCCCGTGCTGCAGAACCCGCTTGCTGAGGGTGCCGCGCTCTCATTGCACAGTGCCACGAAGTACCTCGGCGGGCACGGCGACGTCATGGGTGGTGTCATCGCGTGCTCAGAAGAGCTGGCGACGAAGATTCGCCCGATTCGTGCGATTACCGGTGCGCTGCTGCATCCGCTTGCCGCCTACCTGCTGCACAGGGGGCTGACGACGCTTCCCGTGCGGGTACGCACGCAGCAAGAACACGCCCGTCAGGTTGCGGCGTGGTTGGCTGAGCAGCCGCAGGTCGCTGAGGTGTTCTACCCGGGCATGAATCCTGACCCCGACGGTGTGCTCAATGGCCAAATGCGGGGAACCGGTGCGATGGTGAGCGTGCGGTTGGCCGGCGGGTTCGAAGCAGCGGATGCCGTGACCGGCGCCACGAAGCTCTTCACGCACGCGGTTTCGTTGGGTGGGGTTGATTCGCTCATTGAAAACCCCGCCGCGCTCACGCACCGCGTCGTTGCCGATGACGCGAAGCCTGCAGGCGGAGTCTTGCGCATGTCGATCGGCTTGGAAGACCCGGCCGATCTCATCGCCGACCTCGCGCAGGCGTTCGCGACGATCGACTAAAACTTAGGCGAGCGAGAGAAAAAGCTTCTCGAGTTCGCCAACGTCGAGCTGCCCGTCGCCTTCGGGGTCTGTGAGGCACTCTTTGAGCGCGGTTGAGACGACCAAGAACCCAGCCCGGTCGATCGCTTTCGATACCGCGCTGATCTGTTGCACGATGTCGCGGCACGGGGCGTCGCTTTCAACGGCGGTAATGACTGCGGCGAGTTGGCCGTGCGCGCGGCGAAGCCGGTTGGCGATTTTGCGCTGTGCTTCTTGAGCCTCTACAGATTGTGCTTCCATGCAAAACATAATACCCGCTAGGGTATTGTGTAGATACTCCATGGGGTATAAATCTCGAACAAAGGAATCAGATATGTGTCGCCCAGTGAACTGCAAAGTGTGCGGAAAAACGACGTGGGCTGGCTGTGGTCAGCACATTGCGTCGGTCAAGGCGGGCGTGCCGGCGGGGCAGTGGTGCAACGGCAAGCACAGCCAGCGCGAGATCGATGAGGCGAAAGCGCAAAGCGGCGGCGGCTTCTTCGCCAAGCTTTTTAGTCGCTCGTAGCAGCTGGACAAAAAATACCCCCAGGGGTATACTTATTTCAAGCGGTTTCACGCTTTCACCCACTCTGGAGTCACCCATGAAAATCGTCATTGTCGGCGGCGTTGCTGCCGGAATGAGCGCCGCGGCCCGTGCACGTCGGCTTGATGAAACCGCCGAGATCATTGTGCTTGAGCGAGGCGAATACGTTTCGTTCGCGAACTGTGGACTGCCCTACTACGTGGGTGGCGAGATCGCCGAGCGCGACAAGCTCCTGCTGCACACACCCGAGTCGTTGCGTGCCGCGCTCAACCTCGATGTGCGGGTGAACCATGAGGTCACAGCGCTCGATGCCGAAGCAAAGACCGTGACGGTGCAAAACGAAGGCGCCGAGCAGCAGCTGAGCTATGACGAGCTGATTCTCGCCCCGGGAGCATTTGCATTGCGGCCACCGATCGACGGGCTTGACTCGCCACGCGTACGCACGCTGCGCACCGTTGGCGACGCGGTCGCACTGCGCGACACCGTTGAGGCCGGAGCCAAGAAAGCTGTCGTACTCGGTGCCGGGTTCATCGGAATCGAGGCGGCTGAAGCACTTCGCATGCAGGGGCTCGAGGTCGACATTGTCGAGTTTGCCCCGCACGTGCTGCCGCCGCTTGAGACCGAAATTGCCGCGCAGGTGACCGCTGAGTTGCAACGCTTGGGTATTACGGTCAACGACGGCATTGCGGCGCAAGCCATTGAGTCGGATGACGCACGCGACACTGTCGTACTGAGCGATGGCCGCCGTATCGATGCCGACATGATCGTGCTGTCGGTGGGGGTGCGCCCCGACACGGCGGTGTTCGAGGCCGCCGGGGTCGAATGTGACCGCGGCGCGATGGTTGTCGATGAGCACGGCCGCACGAACCTGCCGAACGTCTATGCGGCAGGCGACGCGGTTGTCTCAACCGACCGAGTGACCGGCATCCGTCGTCCAGTTGCGCTCGCGGGCCCTGCCAACCGCGCCGGCCGACAAATTGCAGACTTCATGTTGCGCCCCACCCGGGCGCGCAAGATTCCCGCGGCTGTCGGCACCGCAATTGTGCGTGTTGGTGAGCTCACCGCGGCGATGACCGGTGCGAACCGTGCTTCGCTCGAACAAGCTGGCATTGAATTCCACACCCTGCACTTGCACCCCGCACAGCACGCTGGCTACTTCCCGGGCGCAACCCCGATGACCCTTGTCGTGCACATTCGCAAAGACGACGGCTTGCTGCTTGGTGCGCAAGGCGTTGGACGCGAGGGTGTCGACAAGCGCATCGACGTGCTTGCAACGTCGATTCGTGCCGGCTTTACCGCTGCCGACCTCATCGACCTTGATCTTGCGTACTCGCCGATTTACGGCAGTGCGAAAGACCCCGTCAACATGATCGGCATGGTCGGATCAAACGTTATTGATGGCACACTCAAGCTTTGGTACGCCGAACAGTGGGAAGCGCTGAAAGACGAGACATTGATTCTTGATGTGCGCAGCGAAGGCGAGTACCGGTCGGGTCACTTGCCGGGCGCGCTGAATGTGCCGCACACTGAACTTCGCGACCGTCTCGACGAAGTGCGTGCGGCAGCCGCCGGTCGCCCCGTGCGGGCACTGTGCGGGTCGGGTGTGCGCTCGCACATTGCGAACCGTGTGCTCACGCAGGCTGGGTTCGACTCGGCATCGCTTTCGGGCGGCATGCTCACCGTGCGCGCAGTGCTTGGTGACGAGGCGCTCGTCTAGCTCACACGTGGCGTGCTCTCACGCACGACAACGCGCAACGCGACGGGCTCTTGCTGCCAGTCATCGTCAACAACCGCGCGGAACGCTTGGTAGCCCACGTCGCTCAGTGGGATGTGTACCGTCGTCAGTCGCGGGGTCACATCAGCGCTCGCGGGAATGTCATCGAAGCCGCAAATTGCAACATCCGAACCGACTTCGCGCCCGTCTTCACGAAGCACCGACATCGCGCCGATCGCAACAACATCACTGATGGCAAAAACCAGCACGCCAGAATCGATTCCGTCACTCAACGCGGCGCGCATCGCGCTGACACCGGCCTCGCGTTGGAACGACCCGGGGTACACGCGCTCAACAACACCGCCCGCGGCAGCGAAACCCTCGGTAAACCCGGCGATGCGATGATCGGATGTTGCAACCCCCGCCATCGCACCGAGAACAATGGCTCGGCGATAGCCAAGTTCACCCATTGCCGCCCCGAGTTCGCGAGCACCACCGGTGTTGTCAATCATGACCGTGCGGTCACCACCGATGCCGAGAGTCACGGTGCGACCGCCGAGCGAGCCGAAGACGGCGAGTTCTTCACGCAGGCCTTCACCGTCGTCTTCGCGACGTGAGGCGGCGACAATAACCCCGCGGGGTCGTTGCCCGCGCAGCGCCCGCAGAACGTGCTTTTCGCGATCCGGGTCACGCTCGGTTATCGCGATGTTCACGACGAGACCGCGTTCGTCGGCACCGCGGACAACACCCGATGCCACAAGACCAAAGTACGGGTCAGCGATGTCGGCAACAAGCAGCGCAATCGTGGGTGAAGTACCTCGTGCGATCGCCTGTGCCGAAAGGTTCGCGGTGTAGCCGAGTTCTTCGGCGACCCGCTCAACCTTGACCCGATACGACTCGGCGACGTTGCGTTGCGAACCGTTGAGCACACGCGACGCGGTCGCAAGCGAAACTCCGGCAATGCGCGCAACATCGTGCAGCGTTGGTGCAACGAGTGGGTCAGTCATACTGTGAGCCTAGCTACGACCGGGTGCAGACTGCGGCACTGCGGGCAAATGCACAGAAATTGCGGCGGTGAACGTATCCGATGTGCGCTGCACAGCACGCGCCGGGTCGGTTGCCCACACATCCGCGTTGAAGATTTCCACTTCAATGTCGCGGTCATAACCGGTCGCGACAACCGCTTGCGTGAGCGATGCGAAATCGATCACGCCTTCGCCCGTGTAGTGGCGCGCGAGCAACACGTCGGCGGGCAGCGGCGTCTTGTAGTCGCACACCTGATAGGTCGCAAGGCGCCCCTCGGCACCCGCACGCGCGATAGCCGAGAGCACGTTTGGATCCCAGAAAATGTGGAAGGTGTCAACGACAACGCCAACCGTTGCAGGGTCGAAATCGGATGCAATGTCCAGCGCCTGATCGAGGGTTGAAACAACCGCACGGTCGGTGGCATACATCGGATGCAGCGGTTCGATTGCGAGCTGAACACCGGCGGCAGCGGCGTCATCGGCAAGCTCGCCAATTGCCTCCCGCACGCGCGAGCGCGCACCGATGAGGTCGCGGGATCCTTCGGGCAAGCCGCCGGCGACAAGGACGAGGATGGCTTCGGAGCCGGGCGCGCCCGCCGCGGCAAGTGTTGCGGTCTCTTCGATTGCGCGCCGGTTGTCGTCAAGTGCTGCACGCCACGCGGTCTCGTCGGTTGCGGTGAAAAACCCGCCCCGGCAATAGGTGCTGAAGCGAAGCCCCGAATCGGTGAGCAGTTGCGCGGCGGTTTTGAGTCCGACATCCGCTACCGGTTCGCGCCACAGCCCGATCGCTTGCACTCCGGCTGCGGCCGTGACATCAAGCGCGGTTTCAAGCGATGCGTGCTTGATTGTGGCCTGGTTGATAGAGAGGCGGGGGTCAACGCTCATGCTGAGATTCCGTTCACGGCCAGGAGTGCGTGCCAGCGGTCGCGGGCACGTTGCGGGTCTTCGAGCGTGCGCGATGCGTTCGCGAGCTCAACAATGCGGCTGAGGTGCGGGAGGCTTCGCGCGGAGTGCAAACCGCCGACCATTTGAAACGCGCTCTGGTGGCCGTTGAGCCAAGCCATAAACGCAACACCGGTCTTGTAATAGAACGTCGGCGCGGCAAAAATCTGCCGGCTGAGTTCCTGTGTTGGCTGAAGGATGTCGAGGTAGCGTTGCGGATCGCCTGCGTCGAGCGCTTGAATGGCAGCGGATGCGGCAGGGGTAATCGCCGCGAATGCGCCCAGGAGGGCATCCGAGTGGCCGTCGCCCTGACCGGTTGTGTCGCCACCAATGAGCTCGACGTAGTTGAAGTCGTCGCCGGTGAACATGCGCACGCCTTCGGGCAGTCGCTCACGCACCGAAATTTCACTTTCGGTCGAGAGCAAACTCATCTTGACGCCGGCGATCTTGTCGGGGTGCTCGCCGATAATCTCGAGCAGCGTTTCGGCGGCGGCTGGCCACTCGGAAGCGCCGAAGTAGCCGGCAAGCTCAGGGTCAAAAGCGGTGCCGAGCCAGTGCAACACGACCGGTGCCGAGGCGGCGCTGAGCACTTCGTCGTAGACACGCTTGTAGTCGGCAGCAGACCTCGCGGCGCGCGCCAAGTGCCTCGAAGCCATGAGTACGGGGCCAGCCCCGGTGTCTTCGGTGAAGTGCAACTGCTCTTTGTACGCGTCGATGACGGCATCAAGGCCGATGTGGGTTTCGTCAACGTGGTCGGTGTTGACGCCGACCACGACCGAGCCCCCGGCATCGCGAGCTGTCTCGGCGCTTCGCGCGATGAGTTCGCGGGTCGCGGCGGCATCGAGCCCCATGTTGCGCTGTGCGGTGTCCATGGCATCCGCCACGCCGAGCCCCCACGAGTAGACGTTGCGTCGTAACTCGAGTGTTTCGTCCCAGTCGATTTCGGCAGGCTGCCCGGGGGTGTTGTTGGCGGATGCTTTGGGCACAACGTGCGCGGCCGCATACGCAACACGGCTCTTGAGGCCGTCGGTCGGGCGAGTGAAGTCGGCCGGCTCGCCCACGGCGACGCTCGAAAGCGCCCCATCTTCACCCAGGAGTGTGAACGTGCTCATGCTCAGCCGACCTGCAGTTCGGGCAACGTCACCTTGCGGCCGGTCGCGCTTGATTCAAGGCCAGCTTCGGCCAGCTGTACACCACGGGCGCCCGCAAGCAGGTCGAATTCGTAGTCGGCGTCGAGCACGTAGGCGGCGAGGAATTCTTCCCACTGCTGACGGAACCCATTGAGGAAGATGTCGTTCGTGGGGATTTCTGACCAGTCGCTGTCGTAGTCGTGGTCGTCAGCGAGGTCGGGGTTCCACACGGGTTTTGGGGTGCCGACGCGCGGCTGAATCTTTGCACCGAACAGCCCGACAACGGCCGAGCCGTGCGTGCCATCCACCTGGAATTCGACGAGTTCGTCACGGTTGACGCGAACCGTCCACGACGAGTTGATTTCGGCAATGATGCCGCCCTCGAGTTCGAAAATTGCGTAGGCAGCATCCTCTGCTGTTGCTGCGTACTCTTCACCGTTTTCGTCCCAGCGGGTGGGGATGTGGGTTGCGGCCTGAGCGTAAACGCTCTTGACCTCACCGAAGAGGTTCTCCAAAACGTAGTTCCAGTGCGGGAACATGTCTGAGATGATGCCGCCACCGTCTTCGGTGCGGTAGTTCCAGCTGGGGCGTTGGGCAGGCTGCCAGTCACCCTCAAAAACCCAGTAGCCGAACTCGCCGCGCACCGAGAGGATGCGACCGAAGAAGCCCGAGTCGATCAGGCGGCGCAGTTTTTGCAGGCCTGGCAAGTAGAGCTTGTCGTGCACAACGCCAACCTTGATACCGGCTTCGTCGGCGAGGCGGGCGAGTTCGAGCGCTTCTTCAACCGATTCGGCGGTGGGCTTTTCGGTGTAGATCGCTTTGCCCGCGGCGATCGCCTTGCGAATGGCACTCGCGCGAGCTTTCGTGACCAGGAAGTCAGCGTAGATTTCCCACTTCGGGTCAGCGAGGGCCGCGTCGAGATCAGTTGTGTAGTCTTCGATGCCGTGCTGGGCGGCGATTTCGGCGAGCTTTGCTTCGCTGCGGCCGACGAGGAGGGGGCGAACGGTCACGCGCGAGCCGTCGGGCAGTTCGATGCCGCCCTGGTCACGAATCGCAAGGATCGAGCGCACGAGGTGCTGGCGGTAACCCATGCGCCCCGAGGCGCCGTTCATGATGATGCCGATTTCGCGGGTTGTCGATTCTGACATTGGTCTGTGTCCTTCGTTTGGAGCGGGGCGCGAGAGAGGGGAAACGCTTTCCTGCGCGTGGTGTAAGTGAATCAGATGGGAGAAGGCAGTTAGCGAGAGCTCATTCGGCCACCTCGCAGCGCACGGTGGTCACCGAGTGCGGTGGCAACTGCAATCGGATGCCGCTGCCAGCGGTCTGCACCGCCGCTTCTTCCAGCCGCACGACATTGGGTGCATCGAACGTGTTGTGTGCATCCGATGCGCCACCGTGCAATACGTCCGCGCGCACGATTTGGCGCACGCGTGCGGGCAGGTCGTAGGCGACATCGATGGCTCTGGTCAGCGACGTGTTGGTGAAGCTCACGGCGTAGGCGCCATCTTTGTATGAGCAGGTGGCATCGACATCCGCACCAAAGGCGCCTGGCTCAAGCGGAACGTGTTCGGCGTCTTGGTGACACGTGTACAAATCAAACACGTGATACGTCGGCGTCGTCAGCATCCGCGCACCATCGGTGAGAATCATCGCCTGTAAAACGTTGACCATTTGGGCGATGTTCGCCATCCGAACGCGGTTCGCGAACCGGTGGAACGTGTTGAACGTGATTGCGGCGACAACTGCGTCGCGCATCGTGTTCTGCTGATACAAGAACCCCTCGTTCGTGCCGGGTTCAACGTCGTACCACGTGCCCCACTCATCAACGAAGAGTCCAATGCGACGGGCCGGGTCGTGGCGATCCATGATCGCCGTGTGCCGCGCCAGCATTTCATCAATGCGGCGAGCCTGGCGAATCGTTTCGTGCCACTCGTGGTCGGTAAAGCCCGTTGCGGCACCCTTGTGCTGCCACTCGGCCGTGGGAAGCGTGTAGTAGTGCAGTGTGAGCGCCGACATGTGATCGGCGGCACCACTCATGAGTGCTTCAGTCCAGCCGTAATCATCACTGTTGGCGCCGCACGCGATCTTCACGATCGGGGAGTCGCCGTACTGGCGAACGTAGGTCTGAAACTGACGGTACAGGTCAGCGTAAAAGTCGGGGCGCATGTTGCCGCCGCAACCCCAGCTCTCGTTCCCAACGCCGAAAAACTCCACTTTGTAGGGCTGTTCGCGGCCGTGACGCTTGCGCAGCTCGGCCATCGGCGTGCCGGAATCAAGCGTCATGTACTCGATCCAGTCCTGCATCTCGGCAACGGTGCCGCTGCCGACGTTGCCGTTGATGTACGCCTCGGCATCGAGTTGGTTCAGCAGCTCGAAGTATTCGTGTGTGCCGAATTCGTTTGACTCAACAACCCCACCCCAGTGGGTGTTGTACATCGGCTCACGCTCGGTGCCAACACCTTTCAGCCAGTGATACTCGTCGGCGAAGCATCCGCCCGGCCAACGCACAACTGGCACCTTGATGTGTTTGAGGGCTGCGATGACGTCGGTGCGGATGCCGTTCTTGTGCGCGATTTCGCTGTTCGGCCCAACCCACAGCCCCTCGTAGACGCAGCGCCCTAAGTGCTCGGCAAACTGACCGTAGATGCGGCGGTCAATTGTGGGCGCGTTCGCGGTGCGGGCAATCGTTACAGCGGTCATGAAGCTTTGGTCTCTCGGCGACGAACGGGAATAGCAACTGCGGCGAGGGCGGCGCAGCCCAGCGCTGGAACAATCAGTGGCGGCAGTGCCCATGTTGCAACCGCAACAAAGACGCAGGTCGCAAGCACGTAGAGCGCACCGATCGGGTCGGCGCGCAACGTTTTCGGTACGGCGCTCACTGCGGTGCGCCAACCACCCTCGGGTGTCCAAGCACCCGCCGCGGTCAGCAGCGCAACCGCGAGTGCGGCAAGCCCCAAAACGCCGACGGCGCCAACGAGCCAGCCGCCAGGAAGCGCACCTGAGCGGGCCATGTCAATATCGATCAGCAGTACGAGAGTCAGTACGAGTGCTCCCGCGCCCACGGCGAGACCGGGCGCGAGTGCCGAGCGCACGTCTTGCCAAAAAAGCGCGAGGCGCGAATCATCCGCTTGCACAAACCGACGCAGGTGGCGGATGCCGCCAGCCAGAGCAGCCGGAAGCGTCACCAGTGCGAGCCCAACGAGCGTGACGAGCACGCCGACGAGCAGCACCTCGCCGAACAGGTTCATTTTGCCTGTTGCTCCCGGGTTTGCCCCGGCCACATACCCTTCGCGGGTGGGGCCGGACCCGCTGGCTTCGCCTCGTGCTGCGACACGCAATTGGGCGCGCTCTGACATATCGCTAACCCTTCAAACCTTGCGTTGCGACACCGTCGACCAAGAAGCGCTGGAAGACGATGAAGAACAACAGCACCGGAAGCAGCGCGACGAACGATGCCGTCACGGTTGCGCCGTAGTCACTCGTTGAGGTTTGGTCGTTGTACAACCGCAGCGCGATCGGCAACGGGTAGTTTTCGGGGCTCGTCAGGTAAATCAACGGCCCGAGGAAGTCATTCCACTCCCAAATGAACGCGAAGATTGCACACGTGATGAGCGCCGGGCGGATCAGCGGCAGGATGATCGACCAGAACACCCGAACGTGACCGGCACCATCAATGCGGGCAGCCTCGTCCATGTCGCGTGGCATTTGGCGAATGAACTGCACGAGCAAGAACACAAAGAACGCACCCGTCGCCAAGAACTTCGGCAAGATGAGCGGCACGAACGTGTCGACCAGGCCCAGCTTGTTGAACATGATGTACTGCGGGATGATCACGACGTGGAAGGGCAACAGCAACGTGCCGATCATGATCGCGAAGAAGATGCCCAGGCCTTTGAACTGCACACGCGCAAACGCGTAGGCAGCAAGCGCGGATGAGAGCACCGTGCCGATAACGGCCGAGATGGCCAGGATGAACGAGTTCAAGAAGAACTTCCACATCGGTACACCGGCGATACCTTCGGCGACCTTGAGGTAGTTGTCGAACGTGGGGTTCTGCGGAATCAACCCCGGGTTCTGGCCGAACTCGCTGTTGGGCTTGAACGTTGACATGAACAGCCACACGAGCGGGTACAAAACGATGATCGTGAGGATGATCAGCGTGGCGAACCACAGCACTGTGTGCCACTTCTTGCGGCCCGCAGCACCACCGTGCGAGGGGGAGTCTGATCGGTTGTCGACGTATTCTTCGTCGATTGCTTGCGTGCTCATCGGTTGTCACCTCCGTAGTGAACCCAGCTCTTTTGTGTGCGAAACAGCACGAATGCGATGAGAGCGACAACAATCAGCAGCACCCAGGCGATCGCGGATGCGTACCCCATCTGGCCGTCGGAGAACCCACGCTTGTACAGGTAGACGGTGATGAAGTTCGTCATGCCCGCCGGGCCGCCCGTACCGTTCGAGATGATGTAGGCCGACGAGAACACCTGGAACGCACCAATGAGGCTGAGCAACAGGTTGAAGAACAAAACCGGTGAGAGCATCGGGATCGTGACGGCTGCGAACTTGCGGAAGGCGCCGGCGCCATCCATCTCAGCTGCCTCGTAGAGCTCTTTCGGAACCTGCTTGAGACCGGCGAGGAAGATCACCATCGTCGAGCCAAACTGCCACACGTGCAGCAGAATCATCATCGGCAGAATCATCGACGGGTTGCCGATCCAGCCGCCCAGATTGATCCCGAAGAACTGCAGGCCACTATCGACGGGGCCGTTGGTGTTGAACATTGCGCGCCACACGATAGCGATCGAAACCGAGCCACCGATGAGGGAGGGCGCATAGAAGGCCGAGCGGAAAAAGCCGGAACCGGTGTCGCGGTGGTTGAGCAGCATCGCAACCGCGAGCGCTGCAGCGAGCGTAATTGGGGTGCCCACGAAAACGTAGACGAGGGTGATCCATGCTGACTGGGCGAATGACGGGTCGTTCGTGAAGAGGCGAACGTAGTTGTCAAACCCGATCCACTGCGGGGGTTTGAAGATGTTGTATTTCGTGAACGAAAGGTAGAGGGAGTAGACCATCGGGGCGGCGGTCAAGCCGAAGAATCCGATGAGCCACGGCGTCAAAAACGCGTACCCCGCGGCGGTTTCGCGCCGTGCACGAGCCTTTGCGCCAGGTTGGCTGATGACTTCTTGGCGTTGCTTGCGCAAGATGGAGCGCTTTTCGCCGGTGACGATTGTTCGTGTTGATGTCGTACTCACGATGCTCCCTTCCGTTTTCTATCGATTGTTTGCGGTCATTGCCTTGAAGACAACGCCGGGCCGGAAGCCTATTCACTTCCGACCCGGCGAAGGTTTCTTACTGGTTGAGAACCACGTCTACTTCAATGAAGAACTCTTTCGCGGCATCCGCGGGCGTCTTCGTGCCGAAGTTGAGCTCGGTACCCAGTACTCGGAACTTCTCTTCGAGCGAACCAAAGCCGATTACCGGAACCGGGGGAGCTGCGCCGAGACGATCAGCGATTGCTTCTTCGTGAGCCTTGATCTGCAAGCTCAGCGGATCCAGGTCGGCTGCGTTCAGGGCCGTGCTCGATGCGGGCAGGCCTCGGTTGGTACCGAAGATCTGGCCCGACTCGGGCGAGTTGAGGAGGAAGTTGACGAGCGTTGCCGCAGCCTCAGGGTGCTTCGTGTTCGCCGAAATTGCGTGCAACATCGAAGGCTTGAGGTAGAGGTCCTTTGCGCCATCCTTCGTCGTCGGCGGAGCGTGGAACGTCAGTGTCGGGTAGTCGTCACCGAGGTTCGCGAGGTATCCGCCCCCGAAGTTGTCCCAGCTGAGTTCGCTCGCGGTCGTTGCCGAGCCGAATGCTCCAACGTCACCGAGCTCTTCAACCTTCTGCTGCGGAACCGTGACGCCTGCGCGGTCGGCAGCGCCCGACTCCCAGAACTCGATCAAGCGAGCTTCGTCGAAGCCGATTGTGCCGTCTTCGTTGAACAGGGCCTTGCCCTCTGCGCGAAGCTGCAGTTCGAGGTTCTGAATGCGTCCCGTGATGTCGCTGCCACCGAAAACGTTGCCGGCGCCAGCATCTGTAACGCCCTTCATCCATGCCGAGTAATCTGCCCAGCTTCCACCGGCGAAGTCAGCGGTGCCGAGCGACTCGAGCAGCGTCGGGTTGGTAAACAGTGCCCACGCGTTGGTGCCGATTGGCAGCGCCGTGGTCTGGTCGTCAACAACACCGATGCTCAACGCTGAATCTGACAGACCCGAGGTTTCGATGATCGAACCGAGGTACGGGTTGAGGTCAAGCAGCAGGCCGTTCTCGGAGTATTGGCGCAGGTACGAGTAGTCGAACTGCATGACGTCAGGAAGGCCACCACCGGCGGCTTCGGTCTGACGCTTCTCCCAGAACTCGGGGAAGCCGAGGAAGGTCGAGTTGACCGTGATGTTGGGGTATTCGGCGTTGAACGCTTCGATTGCCTCGGCGTAGAGCTCGGCGCGAGCGTCGTTGCCCCAGAAGGCCAGGTTGAGCGTTACCGCTTCGGTCGGGTCCACCGTTGCCCCACCCGTCGGGCCGGTGGTGCTGCCGGTGTCTGCGCTTCCCGAGCAACCAGCCAGCACGAGTGCGGCACTGGCTGCGACAGCTGCTGCTGTTGCAATCCGTTTCTTGCTGAACATCGTTGTCCTTTCTCTGGACGTCGTCGTCAGAGTACTTTCGATTCGACGTCCGTGTCAGTGATTTGGTGCGTTGCCCGTTTTTTTGGTGCTTGGGAAAACGCTTGCCGTAACACTAACCCGAATTGAAACGTTTCGCAAGTTTTCTTTTCAGGAGGTGTTTTGACGGGTGTTTCGGGTTGTTTTTGATTGGTTTCTGGCTCGTTCTTAGCCGATTGTTGGCTGCGCGTCGACTGGCTAGCGGATCATTCTCAGCTGCGGATTGCTTGCTTGCCGGTCTGCTTCTGGGTCTGTCTCTGGGTCTGTTTCTCGGCGCGATGTTCCGCTTCCTCACGTTGACCCGCGCAGTTTCCCCGCCGCCATACAGAACCTCGCCGAGAAAGTGTGTGTCGGCGGGGAATGTGTATGGGTCAACGCGAGACGGATGCCTCGCGGGCGGAGCGCATCCGGTTAATCCGGGGTCGAGTGCTTGCTTGGTCGATCACCTTGCCGGTTGGTTTGGCAGTCGGTTTGACGGTCTGCTTGCTGGTCTGTTTGACGGTCTGGTTGTTGGTCTGTTTTCTCGTCGGCGTCTGAGCACGCGCGGGCGCTCGCTCGCCCGAGGCATCCGATTGACCCGCGCAGTTTCCCCGCCGCCATACAGAACCTCGCCGAGAAAGTGTGGGTTGGCGGGGAATGTGTGTGGGTCAACGCGAGACGGATGCCTCGCGGGCAGAGCTCTGCGCACCTCGGGTGCGGCTCCTTCGTGACCTCAGCTGGCCGTCCACTGCCAGGTCTGCAAGCGCCCGCACATGCCGAAGGCGTTTTCGCCGGGTGTTGCGGGTACGCGTGTGACGGCGGCTTTGGTGAGCAATGTGGGGTCGGCATCCGCCAGCTGTGCCAAACGCTCCCGGGTGAGCTCGGCTTCTCGCGCGACCGTGGTGGCCCACAGCTCACGCCACCGATCAACGCGCGGTTGCACGAGTCGAGCGGCTGCCGCGTGAAACGCCGTAAGCGCCGCCGGGCCGCCAGCGCGCAAGTCGGCAAACCCTTCGAGGGCAAGGTCGCGGCGTGCGCGAGCGGATGCTGCCACATCACCCGAGGTAGGCAACGCTGCCGCGTGTGCATACGCTTCGGGGTCATTGATGATCACGAGCGGAAACGTCATGACAGCATCGCCGGCCTCGGGAAGACCCGCGTTGCCCATCACGACGAACAGTTCCAGGTCTTCGGTATTGATGAGCCGGTGCACTGTTCCGGGTGTGAACCACAGCACATCGCCTGGCTGCAGCGTGTGCGAAGCGAACCCGTCTGCGGAAAGCGTCTGCACCGCCCCATGACCCGAGGCAACGATGTACCCCTCGCTTGATGCGGTGTGCAGGTGTGGGGTGCCGCCGCGGCATCCGTCTGCTGCTTCCCAGTCGTAAACCGCAAGCCGTGAGACGGCAACACCGCCCGGAAAAACGCTCACAAAAACGCCCGAACCTGCTCGACGAGCCCGAGCGCCGCCGAGCGATCAGCATCGGCGATACCAACGCCATACGTAAACGAAGCCGTCTCGCCGGGGGCAACCACGAGCTCTTCGCTGAAGAAGGGGGCGGGGTTCAAGCACGCGAACGTTTCACTGCGCGCAAACCACTGCGGCGGATGATGCGGGTTGCTCGTCGCATCGACCATCACGAGCAACGAGACGGCATCTTCGCGGTCATGTCGACCCTCGAAGCCCATCCACTCGTGGCGTTGGCCGCGCAATTCATCGCCGCCGGTGCCGGTTGCCGTCACAAGCACCCCTTCGGTGAACGAGCGTGGCCCGCGCCAAAAGAGCCCACCGTACCCGGCGTTTTCGCGTCCACGAGTCGTGGGGGAACCAATTGAAATCGGCGCGGGGGAGGTGTTTGTCATCTGTGATGTGAAACTCAGCATCCACGCCGAGTCGTCGAGGGCACGCGCGGAAATTGTGCGGGTTTCGTCGAACAGATGCGCGCCGTCTTCAGTGATCCAATCGAGCCCGTGCGTCAGAGCGACACTTCCCTCTGCCGTCGTCGCTGCGACCGCACCGCGCAAAACCTGCGCCCCGTTGTTCGACAGTTGCACGTACCCCTCACCCCGCACAAACGTCGGCCCGCCCCAAAAGTTCTCGTCGCCAACAACCGGCAGCGACCACGCGATGCCCTTGTGCCACACGTGATCCCACGGGCGAAACAGGCTGACAACACGCCCGGCGCGGGTGCGAATCGGGTCAAGATACGGCTTGGGTGATTCGAGCGTGGGCGAATCTGGGCGGTACACGTATGTGACGAGGTCGGTGTTGGCATCCGAGACCGTCACGGCTGTGCCACTGTCTGAAAACGTGAGGTTCATGCGCCACCCTTCACGCTCGGCCACGGCACGGCGTTGCCGCTCATCGAGGTGTTGAAAGCATCGGATGCCACGATCTCACCCGCAGCGACAGGCGTGCGCCGAAACGCCGAAGCGTAAATTGCCGCGGCCAGTTCAAGCGTGCGCCGCACGTCAGAAAGGCCAACGGGCGGTGCGGAGCCTTCGTCGAGCGCCGTAAGAATCGCCCCGAGCTGGTCGCGGTGGCTGCTTGTTGTGCCGTCTGCGGCGGTATCCGACCACAGTGCCGAAAGGTGTTCGAAACCGGGCGCCGGGGTGAAAGTCCAGTCGGCGAATGTGTACCCGTAGAGGTGTTCAACCTCGACGGTTGCGTGTTCGAAGTCGATGCGAACGTGTGAGGTTTCGCGCGGTGAGATGACGGAGTTCACGATGCTCGCGACCGCGCCGTTTTCGAATGTGACGAGCGCCATGGAAACATCTTCGGTATCGGTTGCGCGGGCCTGGCGGGCGGCGATTGCGGTGACTTCGCGCCACGGGCCGAGCAGCGAAAGCAGCAGGTCGAACTGGTGGATACCGTGACCCATGGTGGGGCCGCCACCTTCGGTTTGCCACAGTCCACGCCAGGGTGCGCGGAAGTATTCTTCGTCGCGGTACCAGAGCGTTTCGCACGTTGCGACGAGGGGGCGGCCGAGTTTGCCGCTTTCGATGAGGCCACGCAAGAGCACGGCAGCTTCACCGAAGCGGTGTTGCACAACCGTCAAGACGGGGATGCCAGTTTCCGCCTCCGCGGCGAGGAGCTCGTCGACTTCGGCGAGGCTCAAAACAGTCGGCTTTTCGACGAACGAAATTGTTCCCGCGGCGAGTGCGGCCTTCGCAAGCGGAGCGTGCGTTGCGGGCGGTGTTGCGATGCTGACGAGGTCGAGATTGGCCTCGCGCAGCATATCTTCGGCGCTGTCGAATGCTTGCACATCGAGCCCGCGGGCCGCTGCTTTTTCGGCTGCGCGGCCCGGCAAGGCATCCGCTAATGCGACCAGTTCACACCGTTCGCTGAATGCGAGATACGCGTCGATGTGCGCATCGCAAATGGCGCCGGTGCCAATGATGCCGACGCGCAGTGGACGGGAAAGCGTTTTCTGTACCATGGTTTCATGCTATGTCACACATCGACCAGAAGCGTAGGCTGAACCGCATGAGTTCACGGTTTGAGATCGGCGAGCATGACTTCTTGCTCGATGGTAAACCCCACCGCATCCTCTCAGGCGCGATTCATTACCCCCGGGTACACCCGGGGCTCTGGCGCGACCGCATCCGCAAAGCGCGCCTCATGGGCCTGAACGCAATCGAAACGTACGTGTTCTGGAACGCTCACGAACCTGTCAAAGGCCAGTGGCGGCAAGATGGCGACGTCGACCTCGGCGCATTCTTAGACATCGTCGCCGACGAAGGCATGCACGCGATCGTGCGCCCCGGACCCTACGTGTGCGCGGAATGGCATAACGGTGGGCTTCCTGCGTGGCTGACGAGTGACCCGACAATGCAATTGCGGCGTTCGCACCCCGGCTACCTCGCCGAAGTGCGCACCTACCTCGAACGCGTCAACGCCATCATTGCGCCGCGCCAAATCGACCGCGATGGCACCGTGATTCTCGTGCAGATCGAAAACGAGTACGGCGCCTACGGGTCAGATACCGAGTATCTCGATGCACTCGTCAAGTACACCCGCGAAGACGGCATCACGATCCCGCTCATTCAGGTCGATCAGCCGATTGAACACATGCTGCGTGGCGGGTCACACCCCGAACTCCACACGACCGGATCTTTCGGTTCCCGCATTGACGAGCGTCTCGCAACACTGCGCGAACACCAAAAAACTGGACCGCTCATGTGTACCGAATTTTGGTGCGGATGGTTCGACCACTGGGGCGAAAAGCACCACACCACAACCTTCGCGGACTCGGCGACCGACCTCGACAGGCTGTTGGCCGCCGGGGCAAGCGTCAACATTTACATGGTGCACGGCGGAACTAACTTCGGTCTCACGGCCGGCGCAAACGACTCCGGTCGGTACCTGCCGATGGTCACGAGCTATGACTATGACGCACCCATCACGGAATCGGGTGAGTTGACCGAAAAGTTCCACGCATTCCGTGAGGTTATCGCCCGGCACGCGCCTGTGCCCGACGAGGCACTGCCTGAAGTGACGGATGCCCCCGAGGTGACCGTCGCGCTTGCAGCTGTCGCTGATCCGCTTGGGCTCGTCGCAACCGATCACGGCCTGTTCGAAACGCCCCCAACGCTTGATGTGCTGGGCGCTGACACGGTGCTTGCCTCGTATGGCGTCGCGGTTTCTGGGGGTGGCGTTCTCGAGGCTGAAGTGCGCGACATTGCCTGGGTTTCTCGAGACGGCGCGCAGATCGGTACGCTGCAACGCACCCTCGGTGACAACTCGCTGACGGTGCCCGACGGAGCGTGGCTCGGCATGCTCGTGGAAGAAACCGGGCGCGTCAACTACGACCAGAAAATTGGTGAGGCCAAGGGGTTGATCGGTGCGGTGCTGCTTGACGGCGCCACCGTCGCGGGGCCATGGGCGGTGCAAACGTTTGACGTGCCGGCGCTCGCCGCGGCGGTTTCAGTTGCGCCCGCGTCGGGGGATGGGATCGTCGCAGGTCGCGCCGCGGGGCCCATCGGGTTGCGCGCATCCTTCGAACTCGACGCGGAGCACGACCTGTTCTTATCAACCGACGGGTGGGGTAAAGGCTACGCGTGGGTCAACGGATTCTTCCTCGGACGCTACTGGCGCCGCGGCCCACAACGCACCCTGTACGTACCCGGACCGGCCACGCGTGCCGGCACGAACGAAGTCGTCATCGTCGAACTCGAATCGGTGACCGACGCGACGGCACGTTTTGTTGCCCGACCCAATCTCGGCCATGAAGTGGAGTGAGCATGTTTGATGCCGCGTTTGATGTGGTGCGAAGCCACGTAGCTGCCGAACGTTTACCGACGGCGGTTTTGGGGGTTGCGGATGCTTCGGGTGTGCTTGCCGTCGAAGGGTTTGGCGTGGCATCCGATGCCCGCTATCGACTGTTTTCGATTACGAAGCTGCTCACCGGGATCAGCACGATGCGGGCTATTGAGCGTGGGCTGTTGACGTTCCAAACCCCGTTGACCGACGCCGTGCCATCGTTCGGCGCGGGTCGCGACGATGTCGTGTGGCTGTGGCACTTAGCCAGTCACACCTCGGGGATTTCTGAGCCAGCACTTGACACGGTGGTGCCGCTGCGCGAGGAACTCGTTTCGCGTGGGCGCGACTTTGCTGCCGGTTCGGTGTCGCGGTATTCGACGCTCGCGTTCGAGGGGATTGCGGCTCTTTTCGAGCACGCGACGGGCCCAAGTGGCAACATCCGCGTCCCACGTTGTGCCCGTCG
>CAZTUC010000029.1:24931-26381 GCA_964616805.1 uncultured Microbacterium sp.
GGGCACAACGTGGGACGCGGATGTTGCCACTTGGGCCCAACAGCTTGGCGCTTCGGGGCTTTCGCTTGATGCATCGGATGTTGTTGAGGTCGTTGACGCGGCAGTTGCGGGGCTCTCACTTGATGCGTTTGCCGCAACCCGTTCGGCGGGGGCGGGACTCGTTGGTCGGGCTGAAGATTTGCTTGCGATTGGTTCGGAGCTGTTGCGCATCGGTGCCGGTTCGCCGAGTACTGTTTTGACGCAGGCTGGGCTTCGTGCGATGTTGCGCCCGTTGACCGGCGATATTCCGCGGCTTGAGCCGTACCCGGCAGAGCGCGGGCAGGACTGGGGGTTCACGGCGAATCTGCGCTCGCGTGCGCCAGGGCTCATTGATCGTGATTGCTTTGGGCACGCCGGATGGGCTGGCACGGAGTTTTGGGTGCACCCTTCGGCCGGATTGTGCTGGGTGCTCATGACGAACCGCGCGCAGCGTGTTGGTGTCGATCCCGATGCGATCGACAACGCCATCATCGGCGGGCGTTAGGACGAGGTTCGGCGGCACCGGAGTTGCCTCGGCCGTTGTGCGAGCTTTTCT
This sequence comes from uncultured Microbacterium sp., assembly GCA_964616805.1. Taxonomy (GTDB): domain Bacteria; phylum Actinomycetota; class Actinomycetes; order Actinomycetales; family Microbacteriaceae; genus Microbacterium. The sequence goes on from CAZTUC010000029.1 coordinate 25,506, forward strand.
ACCGGGCGTTGACCGAACGAGCGCAGCGAGTGAGTGGAAACGGGCCCACCTGCTTCGCTGGCCCAATCATGGTTGAGCCCGAGAGGCAGTTGTCCGCCGCCGCGCTACGCGCGCCTGCTCGACGTTTCCATTCGTTCGCTGCGCTCACTCAGTCAACGAGCGGAAAAGAGCGCGGCGCAGAAGAGAGGTTCTTCTGGGGCCCTTCGTCAGGCTCAGGGACCAGGCTCTTCTTTGCCACGGGTGCAAAGCGTCGTCGCGAATGGAACGTAAGCCGGTCCCTGAGCGAACTCAGCGTCCCACCCGATCGTTGACCGAACTCAGCCTCCCACCCGGTCGTTGACCGAACGAGCGTAGCGAGTGAGTGGAAACGGGCTAGCTTGCCAGATCGGCTCTGGGGAAACGCATGGTTGGGCCTGAGAGGCAGTTGTCCGCCGTCGCGCTACGCGCACCGGCTCGACGTTTCCATTCGTTCGCTTCGCTCACTCAGTCAACGACCGAGAAAAGAGCGCGGCGCAGACGAGAGGTTCTTCTGGGGCCCTTCGTCAAGCTCAGGGACCGGGGGCTTCTATGCTGCGGGTGCGAATCTTCGTGGTGGGTGTAGGTCGCCGAGTGCGTATCTGAGTGCGAGTCTGCGTTTCAGTGGTATCGGTTCAGGGTTCGGGTGCCCGGGTGGTGGGTGCAGGATGAACTCACCCAGGGTGGGTTCTCCGGGCCGGTTCTTTGCCCTGGTGATGTGCCACTGGTTTTGATGCAATTGCATGTGATGGAACCGGCACAGCAACACACCCCGATCGATATCGGTGGCTCCGTGGTGTTCCCATGGGTCAATGTGGTGTGCTTCACACATTGATGCGGGCCGGTCACACTCCGGCCACA
>CAZTUC010000030.1:0-25933 GCA_964616805.1 uncultured Microbacterium sp.
CGCACTGACTTCGCCCTCGCTGCCTAAGCGAGCCCGATAGTCCGTCAGGCCGTGGCTGATTCCGACACGGTTCCTGGCGTCATTTAGGAATCTTGCTGTGTGACGACGCCTGAGCGTCACACGGGACTCTTTTCAGGCTGGGCTTGTCGACCTAGAAGTCTGTAGCAAAGGTCGGAGCCGAGTAGAACGAACTATCAGACTGCGCCCGGAGAATGCCTGGAAACTCAGCGTTGGACGGGGGTTCAATTCCCCCCAGCTCCACGAACTCCATTTTCAGTCGGTCCCCGTCACACTGTTGCATCCGCTGCCCTCGTACTGTGCCTAGGTTTCGCACGACTGAAAGACATGATGACTGAAACGATCGCCCAATCAAAGCGTGCCGACGACGCGGATTCTTCGACCCTCTCGGCCCGCTTGCGTACCGAAACCTCCGGTGAGCACGAGCGTGCTGAAACCCGCGGGTTCATTACCCAGCTAATGAGTGGCGAGCTTTCGCTCGACGACTACACACGCTTTGTCGCACAGCTTTCCTATGTCTACGACGTTCTTGAAGCACGCGAAGCGCAACCGGATGACCCTGAACTCATCAACGACGCACGCTTGCACCGTGCCGGTGCGCTTCGTGCCGATCTTGCAGCACTTGGGGTGACTGATCGCGAGTTAGAGCATCCACCCCTTGCCCAGACTCGTGCTTACGCTGAGCTTGTGGCTCGAGCACAGCGCGCTCACGAGTTCTTGGCGCACCACTACACGCGCTACCTTGGCGACCTCTCAGGTGGGCAGGTTATTGGCGCGAAGGTGGCACGTGAATACGGTGCGACACCCGAGCAGTTGAACTTCTACCGTTTCGATGAAATCGAAAAGCCGGTGCTGTACAAACGCGAATACCGGGAGGCGCTTGATGCGCTAGACCTGACGGACGAGCAAACCGACGAGCTCATTCGCGAAGCGCAGGCTGCGTTCCAAGCGAACTCTGCGCTGTTCGAGGCGCTCGGCCGCTAGGTCGCCGACTCGCCGGACACACTCTGAGCCTGCGTTGCGGCGATGAACGCAACGGTCTCAGCGTGCAGGAGGCCGTTGGTGGCAAGCGCTGAGCCATCGCCCAGCGTGTTGCCGTCAATCGCGGTGAACATGCCACCGGCCTCGCGTACGATCGCTACGGCCGCGGCGATGTCATATGGCTTGATGTCGAACTCGCCAACGATGTCGACACGCCCCTCGGCGAGCAGCATGTACGAGTACACATCGCCGTAGGCACGGTCGCGCCAAACGTTCCGGCTGAGCGCAATGAGCGCGTCGAGGTAGCCGGCATCATCCCACTGGCGGATGCTTTGCGCGCTCAGTGATGCATCGCTCAGGTGAGCCACGGCTGAAACGTGTACGTCGCGATCGGTGCCGTCGTCAGTGTTTGTGTGCGCACCGAGGCCTTCGGCTGCCCACCAGCGACGCGAAATACTCGGCATGCTGACAACACCAACAACCGGCTCACCATCGACCGCGAGGGCGATCATGGTTCCCCACAGCGGTACACCTCGCAAAAAGTTTGCGGTTCCGTCGATCGGGTCAATAATCCACTGGCGGTTCGAGTCGCCTTCGGTGCCGAACTCTTCACCGAAGATCCCATCACTGGGTCGTTCTTGGGTTAGCAGTGCGCGGATGGCCGTTTCGGCCGCCAAGTCGGCATCCGTCACGTGGGTTCGGTCGGCTTTCAAACGCACACCAAGGTCGGCGGAATCGAAGCGGGAGCGGGTTTGTGCGTCTGCGACATCCGCTAGCCGCAAGGCAAGCATGAGGTCACCTGCCAGGCTGAAGCTCGTTGTCTCGGTCATTGCGCTGCCCTTCCCGTGGGATGCGAAAAGGCGGCCATTTCAGACCGCCTTTTCGGGTTGTGCACCCCCAGGGACTTGAACCCTGAACCCACTGATTAAGAGTCAGTTGCTCTGCCGATTGAGCTAGAGGTGCATGGTTGAAATCGCAACTTCAACCGAGGAACTACTTTACACGTCTCGGGCTCGGAATCCCAATTGAGCACGAGATGAGTTTTGGTCTCGGCATCCGCGTGCCCGTACGAGCAGCGGATGCCGAGACCGAGGTTGTGCGTGTTGCCTAGTCCTCAATGCCGCCGACTGGAGGTGTTCCAGGATCGATCGGGGTACCTAGACGGCCCGGGGGCCCGGTTAGCCGGCATTACCCGGAGGGCCCGGTTCGCCGGTTTCACCCTTGTCGCCCTTTTCACCCTGAGGCCCTGGGTCACCCTTTTCACCCTGAGGCCCTGGGTCACCCTTTTCACCCTGAGGCCCTGTGTCGCCGGTTTCACCCTTGTCACCCTGCGGGCCTTGTTCACCCTGCGGGCCTGCGGGGCCAGGAATGCCGGTGCTGTCGCCCGGGTCGCCCTTGTCACCCTTGTCGCCCTTGTCGCCCTTTTCGCCTGCTACACCTTGTGGGCCAACTTCACCTGCGGGGCCAGCCGGGCCTGCGGGGCCGGCTGCACCTGTCGGACCAGCCGGGCCTGCGGGACCCGCCGGTCCAGGAAGCCCGACGCCTTCGCCGGTCTCACCGCGTTCGCCTTGCGGGCCCTGGGGGCCAGCGGGGCCAGCCGGACCTGCCGGGCCCTGTTCGCCTTGCGCCCCGGTCTCGCCCGTTGCACCAGTTTCTCCGGTCTCACCCTGAGCGCCCTGCGGGCCGCGCAACGAACCTTGGCGAACCCAGCCGCCATTGACCTTCAGATAGAAGTCGCCGTTCTGGGTGTTAATAAACAGGTCGCCATCGGTCCCCGTCGAGCCTGTCGGCACTGCGCTCCCCGTCGTGATCGCGGCATTCGCAGCACTCCCGGCCGGTCCTGCCGGGCCAGCGGGGCCAGCGGGGCCGGCAGGACCCTGAATACCCTGTGGGCCCGCTTCACTATTGGACCCGCCAAACATGGATCCGCCGAGAATACCGGCCAAGAGGCTCGCGAGAACCGCGGCCACCAGCCCGACCCAGAACGTAGTTTTACTGACACCCGATGTTTCGTCCACAGCGGTGACCCTTTCGTATTCATCCGCGCCATTGCGCAATGCTACGCATAGTCTGACATATCGGATGTCGACCTGTTGTGTTGGATCGTATAAGCAACCTGATTTTGGTTGCCCTCCATTGCAGTGGGTGCACACCCCACTAGTATTTGCTAAGGGCCAACCGGCCCACGAATCTCTCGTGAGGATGCGACATGGAAACGCTCTTGTTTATTGCGCAACTGCTGGTTGTGCTCGGCTGTATCGTCATGGGTACTCGCTCAAGCGGTGTAGGTCTCGGTTTGTGGGGTGGCACAGGTGTCGCGATCCTCGTGTTCATCTTTGGTCTTGCACCCGGAAACCCTCCCGTTGACGCCCTGCTGATCGTGCTCTCGGTTGTTCTGGCGTCATCGATGATGCAAGCGGCCGGTGGTATTGACTGGATGGTTTCGATTGCAGCCAAACTCATCGAGAAAAACCCCAAACGGATCACACTGATCGCACCACTTGTTTCATTCTTGTTCTCGGTTGGTGCTGGTACGTCAAACATCCTCTACCCGTTGCTCCCGGTTATTCAGGACCTCTCGTACCGCAACGGCATCCGCCCCTCACGTCCACTCTCTCTTTCTGTTGTCGCAACCGGTGTCGCTTTGGCGTGTAGCCCAGTTTCGGCGGCCATGGCTGCGATGGTGACGCTGACGGAAGCGGCCCCCCACAACTTCAACATGGTCGACATTCTGAAGGTCACGATTCCCGCTGCTCTTGTCGGCATCATCATTGCGAGCATCTTCGTGAACCGTCTCGGCAAAGACATCGCTGACGACCCCGAGATTCAGGCCAAGATCGCAGCCGGCGAGATCCCGGCACCGGGTAACACGGCAACCGCTGTCAAAGCCGACATCACGGTCACAACAGCTGGCCGCAACGCTGCAATCATCTTCTTGCTCGGTGTCTTGGCGATCGTGATTTTCGGCCTGTTCGAAAACCTGCGCCCGCTGAACGTGGAGGGCGCGCCCGTTGGTATGACGCCGATCATCGAAATCATCATGTTCCTCGTCGGTACCCTGATCCTGATGATTTCGCGGCCCAAGGTTGCAGAGATCCCGACGATGAGCGTATTCAAGGCCGGTATGGTTTCGGCGATTGCACTTTTCGGTCTGGCATGGCTGACCGATACGTTCCTTGGCGCACACACCGAGCTGATCGCAAACGGCGTTGGTGGGCTTGTGCAGGCGGCCCCGTGGATCTTCGCCCTCGGTGTTTTCCTGGTGTGTGTTTTGACGACAAGCCAGTCAACGGCTACCCGAACGATTGTGCCAATCGGTTTGGCCGCGGGCATGCCACTCGGGCTGCTTTCGGGTATGTGGGCTGGCGCGTTTGCGGGTATTTATTTGCTTCCAACGAACGGTTCGCAGATCGCCGCAGCCAACTTCGACACCAGCGGCAGCACGAAGCTCGGTACCAAGCTTGTTGACCACTCGTTCTTCTACCCGACGCTCATCCTCGCCGTGATCACGGTCGCGTTCGGTGCCCTCTTCGGGATCCTCTGGGGCGGCTAAGCCGCAGGGCTACGCCCCAGCACGATATTCGTCCCAAGCGCGCTTGCACGCTTGGGCGATTTCGTCGATGTGGTCCGGGTCTTCGACAATCCAGTCGGTCCCAGGCTGTTGCAGTTCGGCAGCGGCCGGCGCGCCAAGCAAGAATTCGCGCAAGAATTCAGCTTGCACGGCGTCAAAGGTAGCCCCAGCGGATGCCGCGGCATCCGCAATCTCATCAAACCGGTTACGCCCGGCAATGATTTCTTGACTGCCTAAGTACGGCTTGTTCAGCAGCACGTCGTCGGCGTCTGCAACCGCGAACCCGTTGCGGTGTGCGGCGGCAAGACGGCGCAGCGCTTCGGGCTGCATCGTTGGGAGGTCGGTCGCGTCGCGTGCGTCGCCGTTGGCGTCACCACGGTTTGAAAGGGAAACAACCTGGGGGAGCCGGTCGGCCTCAGCACGTGCGACGTTGACTGCGCCCTCGCGCGTTGTTGTCGTGTTCATCGTGTCGTGGAACGACAGGCGGGCAAACGATCCACCTTGGCGCAGACCCTTTTCGATGAAGCGCTCGGTCAGCGCATCGCGTGTGCTCTCGTAAACACTCAAGCCTTGCTCGGCGGTCACCGCGAACGTGTCAACCAGACGAGCAACACCATCGGGTGTTTCTGGAATCTCCAGAATCGGGAAGAACGAGAATGTGACCGGGCGAATCGCGTCGACCCCCGTCAGGTCAACCTTTTGCCATGCGCCTGCTTCGCGAACGCGTTCGATTGCCGCAGTGAGATCGGCGCGGACATCTTGCGGCTTGGCCCGGTTGGGGTCGCGAATCAGGCGCGGGTGCGGGTTGATCACGGCGACGATGCGCGGGTCGATCTCTGCCCAACGCCGCACGATGGATGCTGTTGCAACATCGCTGAAGTCGTACTGCAAACGTCGGGTCAGGGCGGGGGAGAGGAACTCTGCGATCTCCTCGGGGATCGCAGCACCCGAGTGTGGAGTTGCTACCAGCAGATCGGCATCATTGATCGCCTGCTCGAGTGTGCGCTCGTCAGGATTGGCATAGTGCGTGATCTGCTCGGGGGTGAAAACGGTTCCTGCGGGGATCAGATCGAGGTCGTGTGCGCTCATGCTCCCAGCGTACGACCTGCGGCTCGAGTGGGTGTCAGTATGAGCGGGTGTGGCGGCTCGGGTACGCTGGGGGCATGAGCGACATTCTCACTTCGACAACCGACGGCATCACGACGATTCAGCTGAATCGAGCGTCGAAAATGAACTCCATCACGGGCGACATGTACGCCGCCCTCGGTGACGCTTTTCGGGCAGCTACAGCCGACGCGGACGTGCGGGTGATTGTGCTGCTCGGTGACGAGGCTGTTTTCTCGGCAGGCAACGACATCGGCGATTTCTTGAACGCACCAGAGAACATCGGGGAGTTGCCAGCGGCAGGTTTCCTCCGAGCAATATCTGAGTGCCCGAAGCCCGTTGTGGCCGGAGTCTGTGGTGCGGCAGTCGGCATTGGCACCACGATGCTCTTGCACTGCGACCTTGTCGTTGCGGGCGAGAACGCCGTTCTTTCACTGCCGTTTGCAAACTTGGGGTTGTGCCCAGAGGCGGCGTCGAGCTATCTCTTGCCAAAGCTGCTTGGCCACCGCCGCGCGTCCCAAATGCTGATGCTTGGTGCGCGCATTGACGCGGTTGAAGCAGAACGCTTCGGGCTCATTAACACGGTTGTGCCGGTTGCTGAGGTCAACGCGGCGGCAGACAAGTACGCGCGTGCGCTCGCTGCGCAGCCAAAGGATGCGCTGATTGAGACGAAGCGGTTGATGAAGCTTGACCAGATCGAGCCGGTGCGCGAGCGCATGGCAACCGAATTCACATCGTTTGAGCGCCTTTTGCGCGAGCCAGCCGCGAAAGAAGCCCTCACGGCATTCACTCAGGGTCGCAAACCCGATTTTCGCTCGGTTGGGCAGTAAACAACCACCCGTTTGCCAGGTCAGGGGCGCGTTACGGCGAGCACCGTGAACGTGCGATCGCGTGCGAGCTGACGGCACGGGCCAATGTGCCGTTCAACCAGTGGGCGATAGCTCAAGTGTGAGTTGAACACGAACCGCAATTCGCCGCCGGGTGCAAGCGTGCGCGCGGCTGAAGCGATGATGCGTTGCCCGACACCTGCGTGCACTGCCGAGCCGGTGTGAAACGGCGGGTTGACGAGCACGAGGTCAGCCCAGGAATCGGATGCCGCATCTGCCGCATCCGCACGCTGCACCATCACGCGGTCGGCGATCCCAGCCCACTCGGCGGTGCGCTGTGTCGCGGCAACCGCCGCCGCCGACTGGTCGCTTGCGAGCACTTCTGCTTCGGGCCATGCAAGGGCCGCCCACACCGCGAGCACACCGTTGCCGCATCCGATATCGAGCACGCGCTCTGGTGCCCGCGATGGGGGAGTCTGTTTGAGGGTGCGCAACAGCAGCCGGCTGCCATGATCGAGCGTTGCGCCCCCAAACGTTGCTCCGTAAGCGGCGAGGTCGAAGGTCAGGTCGGGGTCTGTGCCGCGGATTGGGAAGCGGGAGTCGCCGAGTTCCGCCACGGCCCGTGGCCCGCTGACGGTCAGCACACGCGACTTTCGCCACCCGCGACCAGCGACAACGCTCGTGAAGAAGCGCGAGAACACGGTATTCATCGCGTGGGTCATGTGCTTATCGCGACCACCAGCGAGCACGAAGACCTCTGGGTCGGCGAAGCGGGCAATATGCAACGCAATCTCTTCTAACTCGGCGAGCGAGCGCGGTAATTGCAACAGCACAACCCGCGCCCCGGTCAGCAATGTCTCACCGAGGGGTTCGTTTGTGTACGCGCTCGTACTCGTGTGTAGCCGGTGTGCGTTTTGTTCGAGGGCGAGCTCGCCCAGCAGTGGGTCTTGAAAGACACGGATGCCCGTTGATCCCAGCACTGCAGCTGCTCCGAGGGTGAGCGCCCCGTGTCGATCGCCAATCGTCACCGTGCGCGCGAGTGCGTGTTCGTCCAGCTCCGAAGCCGCGGCGAGCAGGAGAACGTCGGCGGAATCGTACGCCTGGAGTTCGGGGGCATCGAAATCGGGTTGACGCGACAGCTGCGTGAGAAACCGTTCGAGGTCTTCGATCATGCTGATTGGGGTTATTCCCACCATGGATAAAACGGTGGCATTTCGCTGGCTTTGCCGGTGAAGTTCGGGTCACGCTTTTCGAGGAACGAGCGCACACCCTCTTTGCCATCTGCGATGCTCTGATAGAAGATTGCGAGCGAGTCTGATTGGTGGGCAACGACCGGATGCTCAGCTGCCATGTTGCGGTACACCAATTGGCGAGTCAGCGCGGTGGCGACCGGTGAGCGGTTTTGCGTGAATTTGCGAGCCAACTCGTATGCTGCCGGCAAGAGTTCTTCGGGCGAGTAAACCGTGCGCACAAGCCCCGCATCCTGGGCAGTTTCGGCATTCATGATCTCGGCTGAGTACAGCATTTCTAGCGCCCGCGAAGGCCCGACAATCCGCGGCAGGAACCACGATGAGCACGCTTCCGTTGTGATGCCGATCTTGCCGAATACGAATCCGATCCGCGCTTTTTCAGACGCGAGACGAATATCCATCGCGCACGTCATGGTGGCCCCGATACCAACAGCAGCCCCGTTGATCGCGGCGATAACCGGTTTCTTGCAGTCGTAGATTGCCAACGTCACCATGCCGCCGGAGTCACGCACGCCCGAAATCATGTCGGGGTCGTTGAGCTTGTCTTGCATATCGGCGTAGGTTGGCGCTTGGGTCTCATCAAGCCCGAAGACGTTGCCTTCGCTTGTCAGATCCATGCCGGCGCAAAACGCGCGCCCGGCACCCGTGACAACAACCGCCTGCACCGTATCGTCGGTGTTGACCCAGCCAAAGGCGTGCTCAAGTTCGTCACCCATTTGACGCGTAAACGAGTTGAGTGCGTCGGGGCGGTTGAGCGTGAGCGTGAGGATACCGTCGGCAACCTCGTAGCTGATCGTCTTGTAGTCAGCCGGCGTCAATTCGTTCGTCATGTTATGAGGCTTGCACAAAAACGACGAGGTCACCAGCTTCGACCTGGGCGGTCGCCGGGATCGCGACCCGCCCAACGGTGCCCGCAACCGGGGATGTGATTGCGGCTTCCATCTTCATCGCCTCGATCACTGCAACCGTCTCGCCCTCGGCTACCGTGTCACCGGCGGCAACCTTGAGCGTCACAACACCCGAGAAGGGGGCTGCGATTTGGCCGGGTACTAACGCGTCCGCTTTCTCGTTCGAACGCGTCTCGACGTGAATCGACTGGTCGCGAACCGCGATCGGGCGCAAGTGCCCGTTGAGGGTTGTCATGACGGTGCGGATGCCTTTTTCATCCGCCGCACCAATCGCCTCGAGGCCGACAAACAAGTCAAGGCCTGGGTTGAGGGTAACGATGTGCTCGGTGCCCACGCGCAACCCATACAGGTAGTCGAAGGTGTCGAGCAGGCTCAAATCGCCGTAAGTTTCATGCCATTGCGTGAACGTGCGTGTTGGGCCAGGGAAGAGCAGTTCGTTGAGCAGCCGCTGGCGTTCAACACCTGCTTCGCTGAGCCCTGCCTCTTGCTCGGTCGTCAGCGGCGCGATCTCGATCGAGCGCTCGCGGCCCTGCAGCGCTTTCGTGCGAAACGGCTCGGGCCACCCGCCGGGCGGGTCGCCCAGTTCGCCAGCAAGGAACCCGATCACACTGTCGGGGATGTCGTATTTGTTGGGATTTTCCTCGAAGTCGGCGGCATCGGCGCCAGCGGCTGAAAGTGCGAGAGCAAGATCGCCCACGACCTTCGAACTGGGCGTAACTTTTGGGATGCGTCCCAAGATACGGTCGGCTGCCGCGTAATAGTCTTCGACTGCTTCGAAGTTTGCGCCCTGGCCCACCGCAATGGCTTGCTGGCGCAGGTTCGACAACTGTCCGCCCGGAATCTCGTGGTCGTATACGCGCCCCGTCGGCGACGGCAAGCCAGACTCGAACGGGCGATACAGTTCGCGCACGCTCGCCCAATACGGTTCCAGGTCGCCAACGTTCTTCAGCGAAAGACCCGTCTCGCGCTCGGTGTTCGCAAGAGCGGCAACAAGCGACGACATCGACGGTTGGCTCGTGGTGCCCGACATCGGGGCGCTGGCAACATCAACAGCGTCAACGCCGGCATCGGATGCCGCAAGCAGCGTCGCGAGCTGCCCGCCCGCAGTGTCGTGTGTGTGCAGGTGCACCGGCAGGTCGAACCGCTCGCGCAGTGCCGTGACAAGCTTCGCCGCCGCGGCAGGACGCAGCAGGCCGGCCATGTCTTTGATAGCGAGCACGTGCACGCCGGTGTTGACAATTTGCTCAGCCAAACGCAAGTAGTAATCGAGCGTGTAGAGGTTCTCGTTCGGGTCGAGCAGGTTACCGGTGTAGCACAGGGCGCCTTCGGCGACTGCGGTTCCCGTGGCGAGGATCGATTCGATCGCGGGCCGCATTTGTTCCACATCGTTGAGGGCGTCGAACACACGGAAGATATCAACGCCGGTTGCTGCGGCCTCGTGCACGAATGCATCCGTCACCATTGTCGGGTACGGCGTGTAGCCGACGGTATTGCGGCCACGCAGCAGCATTTGCAGTGGGATGTTTGGTGATGCCTCGCGCATTTTTGCCAGGCGTTCCCAGGGGTCTTCGCCGAGGAATCGGAGGGCAACATCGTACGTTGCGCCACCCCACGCCTCAACGCTGAGCAGTTGCGGTGTCAAGTGCGACAGGGCTGGGAGTGCCGCGACGAGGTCTTTCGTGCGCACGCGCGTCGCAAGGAGCGATTGGTGCGCGTCCCGGAAGGTTGTGTCGGTGACAGCGAGCTCTTTGCGGGCACGCAAGTCTGCCGCCCACCCGGCCGGACCAAGTGCTTGAAGTCGCTGGCGTGAACCATCCGTTAGCTGCGCACTGGCGGTTGTCACCGGCAGCTTCAGCAGCGGGTCAGCGAGCCCAGCACCGTCACCGTAGGGCTGGTTGACGGTGACTTCGGCGAGCCACTGCAACAGTCGCGTGGCACGGTCTTTGGATTTGCGCGCCGAAAGCAAGTGCGGGCGCTCGTCAATGAATGCCGTTGACAGGTCACCGGCGAGAAAATCGGGATCGTCAAGCACAGCCTGCAAGAACGGAACGTTCGTGGAAACACCGCGCAACCGGAACTCAGCCAGGGCTCGCCGCGCGCGTGCCGTGGCGGTTTTATAGTCTCGCCCCGAGGCGATGAGTTTGACGAGCATGGAGTCAAAGTGTGGACTGATTTCGACACCCGCGGCGACGGTGCCGCCGTCGAGACGAATTCCCGCGCCGCCTGGGGAGCGATACGTGGTGATCTTGCCCGTGTCGGGGCGGAAGTCTTGTTCTGGGTTCTCGGTCGTGATGCGGCACTGAATCGACCACCCGCGCGGCTGAATCTCGGACTGCGTCAACCCCAGCTCTTGCAGGCTCTTGCCATCGGCAATCTCAAGCTGAGCGACAACCAGGTCAACGTCTGTGACTTCTTCGGTGACCGTGTGCTCAACCTGAATGCGCGGGTTCATTTCAATGAATACGTGTTCACCCGCACGAGCTCCCGCGGTGTCGACGAGGAACTCGACGGTTCCGGCGTTGACATAGCCAATCGATTTGGCAAACGCGATTGCGTCACGGTGCAGTGCCGCGCGCAGCTCATCTGAAAGGTCGGGGGCAGGGGCGATCTCGACGACCTTTTGGTGGCGACGCTGCACCGAGCAATCACGCTCGTAGAGGTGCACGGTTTCGCCGTTGGTATCCGCCAAGATCTGCACTTCAATGTGGCGGGGGCGCAAAACCGCCTGCTCAACAAACATGCGGGCATCACCGAAAGCGGCCTCGGCTTCGCGCATGGCTGCTTCGAGTGCGTCCCGCAAGTCTGCGGCGCGCTCGACTCGGCGCATACCGCGACCGCCGCCACCGGCTGCAGCTTTTGCAAAGATCGGGAAACCAATCTCATCGGCTCGTGCGACAAGCGCCTCGATGTCGTCGGTTGCATCGGAAGACTGCAGAACCGGCACACCCGCGGCGATCGCGTGCTGCTTGGCGACAACCTTATCGCCGGCCATTTCAAGGATGTTGGCTGATGGTCCGACAAAGACAATGCCGTTTTCGGCGGCCGCGCGTGCAAGTTCGGGGTTTTCCGAGAGGAAACCGTAGCCGGGGTAGATCGCATCAGCACCTGCCAGCTTGGCAACGCGGATGATCTCGTCGACATTGAGATATGCAGCAACCGGATGCCCCTGCTCGCCAATGACGTAGGCCTCGTCGGCCTTTTGCCGGTGAATTGAGCCGCGGTCTTCCCACGCATACACTGCAACGGTTTTGATTCCGAGCTCGTTTGCGGCGCGCATCGCGCGGACGGCGATTTCACCGCGGTTGGCTACCAGAAGTTTCTTCAGCATCACTGCCTCCGATTCAATGCGCGAGCGCACGGGGTGTATACATACGTGGCCATCGTACATGGAAACATGCGCAAACCCCCAGTCGAGTAACGATTAGTGTATACATTCTGTGTATTCTCGAGCTTGTGGGATTAGCCTGTCGACATGCCTCGATTGCTTGTTGTGCACCATTCACCAACGTCGGCCACCCGCTCGATTGCCGATGCTGTGCTGGCTGGGACGAGCCTCGACGGGCTCGAAGGCGTCGAGGTTGTCGAGAAACCGGCGCTTGAGGCAACTGTCGACGATGTTTTGGAAGCGGATGGTTACGTCCTCGGCACAACCGCGAATTTTGGGTACATCTCAGGAGCCTTGAAGCACTTCTTTGACACAACGTTCAACGCGTCACATGAAGCGACTGTGAAGCGTCCGTTCTCATACTGGATTCACGGTGGCTATGACACCACCGGTGCTGAAACCGCGATGACCGCGATCACGAACGGCTACGGCTTTGCGCTTGCGACACCACCACTGGTGTTTACCGGCGCGGTCGATGAATCACATCTCGAAAACGCAACCGAGTTGGGGGCTACGGTCGCAGCAACGCTGCTTGGCTAGCGCTACTGGTCGTCTGCCGCGCTTGGAAGACCGTAGTTCTTCCGGAAGTTGTCGTACTCGTATTCCTTGCGGAAGCGGCCGCGGTTTTGCAGTTCTGTGATGACGTCTTTGAATCGCTCAAGACCATCAAACTCGACATCCACGTTGACGTTGAAGCCATCGCCGACGCCCGTGTCGATCCACTCGATGATGCTGTCGGCGATCTGCTCGGGAGCTCCGAACAGGGCGCGCTGGCCGCGAGTGAGATTGTGGTGCACGAGCTCTTTGACGGTGAAGTGATTCGAGGCCGAAACCGTACCGATGTCGGTGCGGCGATACAGAATCACATCGTCATCGGTGGGGTACTCGTCGAACAGCGCGTAGGGGAGCTCTTTGTTTGGGTCAAGCTTCTCAAACGGAATACCGAGTGATTTGGCAAGGTTGTTGATGAGGAACTTCGCCTCCATCAAGTCGTCAAACTGCGCTTTGCGCTTTCGAGCGTCAGCCTCAGTGTCGCCAACGACAGCGTACAAACCGGGCAGCACAACCAAATGATCGGGGTTGCGACCGAAACTCTCCGCGTGCTTCTTGGCTTCGGCATAGAACTTGCGGTCGTGCTCGATGTCGGGTTGTGAAGTAAACAGGGCGTCGGCGTACTTCGCGCCAAACTTGCGGCTCTGCGGTGAAACACCGGCCTGGAAGATGACCGGTCGATCACCCTTGTATTGGCCGCTGAGCTGCATCACGCCCTGCGACTTGAAGAACTGGCCATCGTAATCAACAGGCTTCGTCAGCGCGTGATCGATGTAGATGTCGTTTTCTTTATCGGCCACGATGGCTTCGCGGGGGAGTGAATCCCAGTGCGCCAAAACAACCTCGGCGAACTCAGCAGCCTTTTCGTAGCGCGTTGTGCGGTCAAGCTGGTCGACCGGCAAGCCAAACGCCTGGAAGGTTTCGCGGTCTTGACTGGTGACAATGTTCCAACCGGCACGACCTTTGCTGACTTGCTGCAGTGTCGCAATCTGGCGAGCAACCTGGTAGGGGTAGCCAAAAAGCGAAACGGCGGTTGAAATGAGACCCATGTGCTTCGTTTCACGGGCGATTGCCGAAAGCAGCACAACCGGGTCGAGGCCGCGGCGTGGTTTACGCAAGAAGTTTGAGGCGAGCACCTGCGGGGTGTCGGGCAAGAAGATTGCGTCAAACAGTGCACCCTCGGCCCGTTTTGCGAGCTCAATTTGGTGGTCAATGTCGTCGACCAGAACGGTCGGATCGTCGAATGACTTCCACCCCGCGTCGTGACGACCCGAGGTGTGAAAAATCAGATTCAAACGAATTTGCTTTGGCATGCGTAAAACCCACTCTTTGTGTTTCAAACCGCCCTCTAGCCTACGCGACGACGGCCCCGAAAACTGTTTGGCGCGTGCGGTTTAGCGCGTGCGGTTGTCGCGTCGCGCTGAGCTCGCGCGCGACTATGCGGCGGGGTTGTAGTCGTATTTGGCTTTTGCGCCGGGGCGTGGTGTTCGGGTGGGGTCGATGTGTGGTGGTGGGATGAACCAGACCTTGGCTGTTGTGGTCGTGTCATCGATGCGGATTTCCCAGTTGTTGTCGTGTATTCGGTGGTGGCAACTTGAGCACAGCAGGATCCCGTTGCTGAGGTTGCTGGTGCCGCCGCGTGACCACCAGTTGATGTGGTGGGTTTGGCACATGGTTGGTGGGAGCCCGCACATGGCGCATCCGCCGTCTCGTTCAACGAGGGCGAGTTTTTGTGCTTTTGTGAAGTGTCGTTTCAGCCGGCCCTGGTCAAGGATTTCACTTTCGCTACCGAGGACGAGGGGGATGATGCCACCGGTTGCTGACAGGCGCCTTGCGGTGCTGATCGATATGGGTTGGTTGATGCCGTCGATGGTTGCGAACCCGGTGTTTTCGCGCAGGTCATCCAAGCTGACCCGGATGATGGTTTGTGCCCCATCGGTGGGGATCTGGTTGTCACACCCGAGTGCGTGCGTGCACAGTGTTGCGAGGGCGTCTGCTTGGATTTGCCCGAAGGTGCGGTTGTCGTCGCTCAGTTCGAGGTTTGCTTTGGCCCGGTAGGTGTGGTTGACGATACCTTCGATCGCGGTTTTGATCGGGGCTGCGGTTTCGGGATCGAAAACACCGGTGAACCGCACCATCCCGTCACGTTCTGTGATTGTCAGGGTGCGCATTGCACGCAGTTCTTGTTCTGTGGGTTCAACCCCGTCAGGGTCAAGCCATGCCTCAGCCCGGGCGATCAGTTTCGCCAACTGTGCCAACGTCAACCCGACAGCTTGTTCGCAGAGCACCTGTTCGGCGTGCATGGTGGTTTGTTTCCCGGCACGCATGATGACCCGGTCAAGCATTTCGATCAACATCATCGCCCCGGTGATCCCAACCGTGCCAGCACACATTGCGTCAGCAATGTGTGGGTGTTGTGCTGGGGCGACATCACCGGTGAGGGTCATCCGTGGGGTTGTTGCTTCCCCCACTTTGATCAACCGGGCAGCATCCCCAGTGCTGATCGCGAACGTGACGGCGACCATGTGGGTGGCGTTACGAAACCCGTGCTGTTTCGCCAGCGAACCAGCCCCCAGTTCACGACCCGATTCACGAGACACCTGCGCCGCCCACAATGCTTGCTGCGCGGCAGCTTGGTGGGTGAGTTCACTCAGACCAGCACCCACCGAAGCAAGCGAGGTGCGGGGAAGTTCAGCGAAAGAACCCGCGGCACCGGTGGCATCCGCAACACCCCACACCTGGCGAAGTTTCGCCAGAGCGGTCTCGAGCCGAACGATTGGATTCATACATATATTCTAAACTCGACCACTGACATTACTCGAAGAAACTTACGATAGATCACCAATCCCTCCCCGATCGTCGAGCGCAGCGACGGCAAAGCCGACGCGAAGTCGAAACGCAGTCATCACAGACCCCAAAATTTGTTGAAACTTTTTTCGCGGAATGCGTCACAAAACGGGCTTTGCCGGAAACATATACAGTGTGGGGCCCGAATTCTCCGCTTTGTCTGCGTTACCGAGCGCTGAAGTTGCCGGTAGCGCTGTTCGGGGTGCGTTCGAGCACCTGTATGACGCGAATGTGGAACGAATCGAAACGATGGCTTTGTTGAAACTGGGCAACGTGCATGATGCGCAGAATGCGGCAGCGGATGTTTTCACCGCTGCGTGGCGTGCGCTGTGCTCTGGCGTCGCGGTTGATGTTGCGTGGTTGTATGTGGCGTTGCGAAACGTTGCGGGAAACGAGTTTCGGCGCCGCGATCGGGCCGGCCGGTTAGATGCTCGTGTGCTGGCGGAGTATTCGCCAGTACCTGGTGGGCGTTCTGACGAGCAACTTGATGTGCTTTCGGCGCTCAGCAAGCTTGATGTGCGCGATCGTGAAGTGTTGTGGCTGGTGTATTTCGAGCAGCTCCCTACTGTTGATACTGCACGGGTGTTGGGTTTGACTGAGGCTGCGGTTCGGCAACGTGCTACACGGGCGCGGTCTCGCCTGGCAGTGCTGCTGGGGCCAAACAACACACCAGACGGGCAGGTGGTGTGATGGATGATGATGAGCTGACCCGATTGTTGCACGGGGCGTTTCCGGCGGCATCCGATCGTATTGTGCGCCCAGCACAGGTGCAGGTGCGCGAGCAGATTGTGACCGCACGAGTTTCGGAGCGTCCGGCCACGGTACCCGCCCGCACACACCACTGGTGGGGTATGCCAGCATCACTTGCGGCGTCGGTTGCGATCGTGTTGATTGCGGCAGTCACGATCGGGGTGGTGTTTTTGCGGGCACCGGTTGCGGTCGCTGCAACCCCGCCAGCGCTTGAGGTGACCCCAATCACACGTAGTGCGCCGTCGATGTTGCATGACCTTGCAAACGCTGTGCGCGACCAAGAGGCGGGGGCACAGCCGACCATTCGCTTTCAGCAGTGGGCGTTGGTGTTCGACGGCGAAGCTGGGCAGCCGCCACAGCAGGTGAGTCCGGAAATTTTCGAGGTCCGCCCCGCCCCTGACGGTGGTGTGACGATCGAAGTGCGCGCCGCCGATACCACTGACGCCACAGGCCAACGAGTTGAAAACCCGCAAACCCCGGCGGGGACGTTGCTGTGGAGCCTGCAAACACCACCCGACGATCTTGTGCGGATGTTTGCTGATGACCCGCCCGTCGACAGTGACGAGGTTTCCGACTACTTCATGAACGCAGGGCTGGTCGCTGCCGGGTCGAGTGGTGAGTACTTCCAGGCGATCAAAGAACTTCTCCGGGAACGTTCGCTCACGAGCACACAAACCGCTGCTCTTGTTGAGTTTCTGGCCACGCTGCCCGACATTTCGGTCACCGGTGAGACGCTCGACCGGCTCGGTCGAGCAGGTGTTGTTTTCACCGCGGATACCCCGTTTCTGCCCGACCACCGTGACCAACTTGTGCTGAGCCCAGAACACGGTTTTCTGGCGTTCGAATGGACTTACATCGGCACACAACGCACCGATCTTCACTCACCCGCAGTGCTGGAATACACCGTCTGGTTCACCCAAGGAGAACTCCCATGAAAAAACTTGCACGTGCCGTTGTGCTGACGTTCGCACTGTTCTTGAGCGGCATCGGCCTCTCATCGCCCGCCGTCGCCGCTGAGCCGTCGGTTGATGAGCGTGTCGAAGTCGTACTGAAACAGTTCCCCGGCGGAACGCGAGTCGCCGTCAATGAAGTGTCGTGGGATGGGGGCAACGTTGTGCTGACGTTCGCCTCCGGTGCCACGACCAAATCGGTCGGTTCGTGCGCAACAGGGAAGTTCTGCGCATTCAGCGCCGGGAGTTTGGGTGGCTCGAAGCTGACCTTCTCATCGTGCACAGCGACAAACTCGACCGCGCCTCTCGGTGTCGTGCGCAGCTTTGCGAACGCGCGCAGCTCAGGCACCGTTTACGCGTACAACGGGTCAACATCGGTCGCTTCCACGGCGGCATCTTCGTGGACGAATACAACCGCGACGATCACCCGGTTGGGGTGCTAAGGCGCACACGCGTCGACATGAGCCGCCCTGTTGGGTGCTGGATCGGGCCAGCACCCAACAGGGCATTTTTATTGGCCGTTACCTGATCGTTATTGCAAAGTTTGTGCTGCACCTGTCACAAAGTGGCCCGTGCCGGAAACAACTACAGTGAAGGCACCCGACTGGCGAGGCTGCCCGGTCAGGAGGCCACTGGTGTTACAAGTGCGGTTGTTTTCGGCTGTTGCGTTTGGCTTGGTCGGTGTGCTCGGCTTGGTACCCGCTGACCCGTTGGTTGTTCCTGCGATACAAGCGACAACGGTTGATGATGATGTTCGCGCCCCAGTGGCTGACAGCCCCGCGGCTGTCGACGCGCGTGTTGAGGAGTTGACGGCTGAGCTTGCAGAACGGTTGGTGCCAGTCTCGTCATCGAGCCTGATCGCAACTGTTGACCTGCCGGTAGGGGATTACTCGTCTTTACTTGCCGAGGCTGAGGGTGATGGTGGGGTCACCCGTTTTGATGAGGTTCCGGATCCTGGTGCTTTGGATCTGGTTGATCCTGCGGTGGTTGCGGGTTTGCCGGTGGTTTCGCGCACCGAGTTTGAGACGGTGTACGAAGCCGAGGATGGTTCGCTTGTTTCGGTGGTGTCTCCGTCGCCGGTGAACGTGGCCTCCGGTGACGACTGGGTGGCTGCCGATACGGCGTTGCGTTCTGACTCGGGAGGTTTGGCCGCCGCTGTACACCCGTTGGCGCCGAAGTTTTTGCCGGGGCGGGGTGGCCCGGTCACGTTGGAGCGCGACGGTCACACGGTGTTGTTCTTGTTGGCTGATGCAAAGGTGAGCACCCCAGAGCTTCTCGGCTCCGCTGATCAGCAGCCTCGCGCGGGGGTTGACAGCCTGGCGGCTTCGGCGGATGATTCGGATTCGTTGGTGTATCGGGAGGTGCTCGCGGGTGTTGATGCGCAGTTTGTGGTTACCCCGGGCGGGGTGAAAGAGCAACTCGTGATCGGGCAGGTACCAGAGTCGTCGAGTTGGTCGTGGCGGTTGCTGCCGGGAGGGTTGGTCCCTCGGGTCGGTGATGATGGGCTGATTGAGTTGGTTGATCCACAACAAGAACCTGACGCGGGGCAGGCTGAGTTTGAAGCATTCATTCGCCAGTCGCTTGCTTCCACGGATAATCTGCTCGACACCGCGCAGAACGATGCGAGCGTGACCGACAGCACCGATTCTGACGCGGCTGCGAAAGATGTTCTCGTGATCGACGACGTGCAGGGCAAGGTGGTGATGCATATTCCGCCGCCCGTGGTGTGGGATTCGTCGGGTGTTGCGGGTGAGCGGTCTGATGTTGTCACCAATGGCACGGTGACTTTGGAACAGGTGACCGAGTTTGAGTGGTTGTACACGGTCACGGTTGCCCCTGACTGGCTGCAGGATCCGGGCCGGGTGTTTCCGGTGATGGTTGATCCAACGGTTCAGGCTGGGTTTTCGTCGGTTCGATCGCATAAGTCTGACGGTGGCGTCTTTTATGACCAGGCTCATATCGGCAACACCCGCGAGGGCAACACGAACGTGTATTGGCGCACGTTTGTGTATTTCAACCATTCGGCGTATCAGAACAAGTTTTTGGCAAGCGCGCAGCTTGGGTTGGGGTATATCAGTGGCGCGACGGGCACGTTCGCGGGCAGTGTGTTCCACTCGAGCGGGAATTGCTACGCGTGTACCGGTAACGGGTTGATCACCGGTTACAGCATGGGTACGGCGGATGCGTGGACGAGTGGCACCGCGTTTGCCCAGAAGCTGGTTGACCGGTTCAAAGCCGGCGATTTCGGGGTGTCGTTTCATCTGACCGGTGCTGAGGGCGGCACGTATTCGCATAAGCGGGTGCAACCGGTTTTGGCGGCGCAGTATTGGGGGTACCCGACGGGAACACACACTTCCCCCGCGACGGGGGTGACAGGTGCTACGTTGACGCCGGTGTTGAAAGCGGCCGGGACTTCGTATAACGAGCAGAATTCTGCCCCGTGGTATCGCTTTGTGGTGGCATCGGATGCGGGGATGGGGTCTTGGGTGTGGAATTCGGGGTTCACGACTAGTAACCAGGTCACTGTGCCGGCAGGTGCACTCGAGGCTGGAAAGACGTATTATTGGTCGTTCCAGGTCGCGGATGCGTTTAACGGGCATTTGGGGCAGGTCACGGAGCGGTGGCCGTCTACGGCGGTGCGAAGTTTCACGACCCAGAAAACGCCACCGACCCCACCAAAATCGTCAGCGGTTCCTGCGGTGGGTGGGTCCGTTGCGGCGGTTGTGACAACACTGACCCCGGTGCTACAAGTTGACCCGGT
This sequence comes from uncultured Microbacterium sp., assembly GCA_964616805.1. Taxonomy (GTDB): domain Bacteria; phylum Actinomycetota; class Actinomycetes; order Actinomycetales; family Microbacteriaceae; genus Microbacterium. The sequence continues at coordinate 19,905 of CAZTUC010000030.1, forward strand.
GGTTGACTCTGACACGATTCCTGCGGGTGGTGTGGTGAAGTATGAGTTTCAGATCTCGACGGGCGCGGATGGGAAAACGGGCACTGTTTTCAACAGTGGCCTTGTTTCGGTTGCTTCTGATGGGAAAGTGCGGTTCACGGTTCCCGTTGGTGTGCTTCAGGATGGTGGGGTGTATTCGTGGGTGGTGTTTCCGCATGATGGGTTGAGTAAGAATGCTCACCCCGCGTGGGTGGGAACTTTCAAGGTTGATCTACGGTTAGGGGCCTCTGGTCCGTCACCGTTCGATCCAGCGGGCCCAGTGGGTGTGAATCTTGCGAACGGCAATATGAACGTGTCGTTTGCTTCCCCCACGGTTGCCACGCTGGGTGGGCCGATGGGGATGAGTTTCGCCTATAATTCGCTTTCGGCAGCAACGAACGCGAACGCGGGACTCACCGCACAGTATTTTGATGCGCGTGACAGTAACGGTGTTGCCCCCACCACTGCTGCCGGGTATACGTTCACGGGAAAACAACCGTTATTGGTGCGCACAGAGAGCACACCAACATTTACGTGGGGGCAGGGCTCGCCGGGGGATGCGGTGCCGGTGGATCACTTCTTGGCCCGGTCGACTGGCATGATCCGGTTCCCGCATGAATCCACCGGGTGGCAGATCGGGATCAAGAGTGATGATGGTGCATTGGTGCGGGTTGGTGGCACCACCATTTTGAACCAATGGTCGACAGGCAACCACCCATTGACGTGGTCGGGAAATTGGCATTTTGGGACAACCCCGGCAGTGTTCGGGGTGGACTTTTTTGAACAAACCTATGGTGCAGGTTTAGAGGTGTGGGTGCGTGACACGGCGACACCGGGGTTGTCGGCGAGACCGTTGCCCGCCAGTTGGTTGACGAAAACCCCGGAAGTGTTACCGGTGGGGTGGGCCGCATCAACCCCGATCGCTGGGGAGACAGGTGTCTGGTCGCGAGCACAGATCACCCCGACCGGGGTGGTTCTGATGGATTTCACTGGCACAACGATCACGTTTCAGAAAGCTTCCACGGGTGGCTACACCCCACCAGCGGGGGTGCATGGCACGGTCAGTTTGGACACGGCCGGCCGGGTCGTGTTCACTGATGAGGCGGGAACGGTGTTCCAGTTTGATGCTGCTGGGTTTGTTCAGTCAGCGACCCCGGTCGCGGATGCGGTCAAACCGGCAACCCCGATCATTGTGCGCGACAGTGCCGGGAAAGCAATTGCTGTTGCCGACCCGGTGTCAAAATCGGGTTCAACATACACTCGCAGGCTTGATTTCACCTACCAGCCCGCGACGGGGTCACCGTGTGTGGTGCCAGCCGGGTTCAGCAAAGCCCCGGTGGGCATGTTGTGCAAAATCACCTACCCGAATGGTCAGGCCACGAACCTGGTGTATGACAGTGCTGGCCGGTTGGTGCTCATTGATGACCCGGGTGGGGAACGAACCACGTTCGGGTACACGAACAACCTCTTGAACAAGATTCAAGACCCGACGGTGAACGATTACATCGCCACGTTGACGGGTGCTGCTCCAACAAATCTTGGGGTTGATGTCACCTATTCTGCTGGCCGGGTGGAAAGTGTGAAGCTGCCATCTGGTGATGGTGTGGCCGCACGGTTGCAAAAGAACTATACCTATGACATAAGCACCCGCAAGACCAGTGTGGCGTTGGCGGGGGTGACGAACTCGACCAGTACCGTCACCTACGATGCGTTGTGGCGGAAACTTGTCACAACATCCCCGATGGGTGTCACCTCGACCACGAATTGGCATGCCAGCAAAGACCTGGTGTTATCTGAAACGAGTTCTGTCGGGGTCAAGACCACGACCGTGTATGACCCGGTCACAGACCTCCCGACGGCCACTTACGGGCCAGCCCCGGCGGCATGTTTCCAATCCGACGGGAACCCGGTTGCGAACCCTGTGGGCACCAGTGGGTGTGGCATCATGCCCGGGCAGGTCACGCAAAGCTATGATCAGGGGTTGCAAGGGTTACGGGTAGCGTTCTACAACAACAAAACGCTTTCCGGGCAGCCTGCCAAATTCTCTACCGGAACGGGGAACCCGGACGGGTCGATCAACCACTCTTGGGGTACGAGTGCGATCAGCAGCGGGCTTGGGGTCGATAACACGTCACTGCGCGCGACCGGATATATTGAGTTCCCGGCCGCTGGAACCTACACGTTACAAACCGAGTCCGATGACGGGGTTCGGGTGTGGATAGATGATGTGCGGGTTATTGACAAATGGGCTGGTGGGCTCGCAACCCAAGACTCCACACCCATCACCGTGACCGCGTCGACGCTCACGAAACGGATCAGGATCGAATACCGTGAAGATGTCGGGGCTGCCGTGTTGCGGCTGCGATGGAAACAAGGCACCGGCACGTTCAGTATCATTCCCGGCACCGCGCTCAAACCCGGGTATGGGAATGTCAACACGACCACCGCGACTGATTCCGCCCCCACCGGGATCGCCGGTATCAGCAACACGAACGTGCCAACCGTGACCGCTACCCTCGCCTATCAGCATCCGTGGTTGGGGCAACCCACCAGCGGTACGGTTGATCCTGCCGGGCTGGCGTTAAACACAACCCTCGCGTTTGAGGCCCTGGGTGCTACCGGATGGTTACGCAAAACCAGCCGCACCCTTCCCGCCGGAAATGTCACTGGTGCACCATCGACCGCAAAAACGACATACACGTATTACGGTGACACCGAAACCGCACCGAACGTGTGTGGTCAGTCGGGGGTGATTCAGTACGGGGCGCTGAAGTCCGCGACCGGCCCGACCCCGAACACCGGTTCACCGGTGACAACGGAGTACATGTACGACACAATGGGTCGTGTGGTTGGCACAAAAACCTCTGGTGACACGAACTGGTCATGCACCACGTTCGATACCCGAGGTAGGGTCACCGCTCAAACCAGTGTCGGTCAAACCGGGGTGACAACAATCACCAACACCACCAGCTACGAGATTCTCACGACCGGGGCACGCACAACACAGACAGCCACCGCGGTGGCGGGTTCACCAAACGGTTCCAAGATCATTATTGATACCGGGTTCTTGGGGCAAACCACCCGGTATGAAGACGTGTTTGGTACCGTCACGATCCCCACGTATCATGCCCAAACTGGGCGGGTCACCCAAGTGGTCACCGCCCCAACGATTGGTGCTGCACAAACAACCGCGTACACGTACGACGCGGACGGGAAAACCACAACCGTCAACATCAATGGCACCACCTACGCCACACCCGTGTATGACAGCAAACAACGCCTCGCATCAGTGACCTACACCGGTGGCAGCAAACTCAACCAGATTACTCGTGATGTGGCGAGTAGAACGACGGGGTTGGAGTGGACGTTCCCTGCCGGGGAGACCGTCACAGACACCGTGGTCAGGTCACAAACGGGCAGGATCATTAGGGACACGTTGAGTCAGGGGTCAACGAGTTATCAGTCAACGTATACGTATGATGCTGCGGGGAGGTTGTCGAAGGCGGTGATTCCTGGGCATACCCTCACGTATGGGTTCGCAAATACTGGTGGGTGTGGTCCGAATACGGCGGCGGGGGCTTCTGGGAACCGCACGAGTTTGACTGATGTGTATACGGCCCCGGGGCAGTCAGCGAAAACAACCACCACCCAGTACTGTTACGACTGGGCTGACCGGTTACTCTCAAGCAGTGTCACCAACCCCGTCACAGGGGCGCACTCGGTTGCTGACGGACTCGCCGTGAGCGATATTGAGTATGACGTTCGTGGGAATATTACCCGGCTTGGGGATATGACGTTCACGTATGACGCGGCGAATCGGCATAACAAGACCACGTATGGTGATGGCACGACCGTGACGGTGGTTCGTGACCCTGCGGGTCGTGTTGTTGCGCAAACGACCACCCCGAATGGTGGGGCTGCACAAAAGGTGAAGTTGTTGTATGCCGGTGGTGATGATAACCCGTTCGGGAGCGTTGTTGGTTCGACGTTGACGTGTGAGGTGACGTTGCCTGGTGGGGTGAATGTGTCCATCACCGGGAGTAGCAAAGCGTGGGCGTATCCGGGGATTCAGGGGCACACGATCACCACCGGTGACGGCACCACATCTACCGCGCTGCGGTTGTTTGATCCGTACGGGCAACCCCTTGACCCGGCCACTCTCGCGATCGGGACGGTCACCGCGGATGATCAGGGGCAGAACGGTGCGTTCACGGGGTGGCACCAAGCAGCTCACAAACTGACTGAGACCCCTGGTGGTGTGACGGTTATCGAGATGGGTGCCCGGTTGTATGTTCCAGCCCTGGGGAGGTTCTTGCAGGTTGACCCGGTCGAGGGCGGTGTTGACAACGACTATGTGTGGCCAACCGACCCCATCGGCAAGAACGACTTGAGCGGGCGAGCGTGGTGGGAAATCGCCACCGATATTGCGGTCATTGGTTTGTCCGCGGCGACGCTTTTTGGTTGCTTTGTGTGCGGGGTGGCAGCAGGAGTGATTGGTGCTTCGATGGGCGCGCACCGTTTGACACAAGGCGACGGCCTTGCCGTGGTCGATATTGTTGCCTCGGTTGTGAGCCCTTCGCTGGGCGCTGCCGCACGTTTGTTCTCGGTCTCAAGCAAGATTGCGAAACCAATCGCCACCGTTTCCAAATCTCCGGTCACGAGGCCTCGAGAGTGGTCACGGATCCAAACACAAACTGCGAGAGCTTCATTTCACGCAACCGCGACAGGTCTGCTTGGAGCCGTATGGGGGGCTTGGCGGCTGGTGCAGAGCGTTCCTCAATATTACTATAGGCCTCCAGGTTTCGGCGGGGGTAGTCGCGCTGGATCTACGAGATACCAGGCGGTCTGATGAAATCTGTTCAGCCAAGTTGGTTCGTCATCGTTGCATACAACACCGTGCTTGGTTTGCCGGTGTGGTTGAGCAGTAGAACCCCATGGTGGGCTCGGATACTCGCCTTTATTGCCCTGAACTTCATACTGCTGCCGTTAGCACTATGGATTAGGAGAGTTAGGGAGCGTCGCAAAGAGCGGAGCCAACAAGCATTCTGGGAAATCAGCCATGCAATTGACGCCGTTGCGCGCGAAGAAGAGGAGAACAGGCAGGGCAGCGATGGTGAGGCGGAACCAAGTCTCGGCACCGGTTTGATTCGAAAACGCATTCGGCACACAAGTCGAACGAACCGATACAAGGAAAGTGACCCACCGCTAGATTCAATTGACGGTGGGCGTGATGGGTGACTCTGTTGGGGCGGTGTTCAGCACGCGCATACACATTGGTGCGGGATCCCGCCAGGTACACCAGCGTTTAGATCGCTCCAACTTCCGCAGACCAAAGGCAGCAGTGAAGCATCCGATCGTCGCGTCGGTGTTGGTGGCTGTCGGGCAGGCGGCGAAGGCCAAGGCGACGCCGCAGTGCCACCTCGGGGGCTGTAAAGGTTGTTTCGCTGGTGGTGGCGGCACGTTGAATCAGGTCACTCGTGATGTGGCGAGTCGCACGACGGGGTTGGAGTGGACGTTCCCTGCCGGGGAGACCGTCACAGACACCGTGGTCAGGTCACAAACGGGCAGGATCATTAGGGACACGTTGAGTCAGGGGTCAACGAGTTATCAGTCAACGTATACGTATGATGCTGCGGGGAGGTTGTCGAAGGCGGTGATTCCTGGGCATACCCTCACGTATGGGTTCGCAAATACTGGTGGGTGTGGTCCGAATACGGCGGCGGGGGCTTCTGGGAACCGCACGAGTTTGACTGATGTGTATACGGCCCCGGGGCAGTCAGCGAAAACAACCACCACCCAGTACTGTTACGACTGGGCTGACCGGTTACTCTCAAGCAGTGTCACCAACCCCGTCACAGGGGCGCACTCGGTTGCTGACGGACTCGCCGTGAGCGATATTGAGTATGACGTTCGTGGGAATATTACCCGGCTTGGGGATATGACGTTCACGTATGACGCGGCGAATCGGCATAACAAGACCACGTATGGTGATGGCACGACCGTGACGGTGG
>CAZTUC010000031.1:0-6340 GCA_964616805.1 uncultured Microbacterium sp.
GCATGCGCCACAACCTCGAGCACAAGTCGAGCCGTCGCACCCGTCGCCTGAACCAAGACCAGCTCGTCTCGAAGGGCGACTTCAAGACCGCGAAGAAGCTTCTCGGCCGCTAACGCCGACTAAGACCCAAGGAATTTACGAAAATGGCAAGAGTAAAGCGGGCCGTCAACGCCCACAAGAAGCGTCGCGTTATCCTCGAACGCGCAAGTGGTTACCGTGGTCAGCGTTCGCGTCTGTACCGCAAGGCAAAAGAGCAGGTTACCCACTCGCTCGTTTACGCATACCGTGACCGCCGCAAGCGCAAGGGTGACTTCCGTCGCCTGTGGATCCAGCGCATCAACGCTGCATCACGTCAGAACGGCATCACCTACAACCGTTTCATCCAGGGCCTTGGCCTTGCGGGTGTTCAGGTTGACCGTCGTATGCTCGCAGAGCTTGCGGTCAACGACCCGGCAACCTTCACCTCGCTCGTGAAGACGGCAAAGGAAGCACTGCCCAAGGACGTCAACGCTCCGAAGGCAGCAGCGGCCTAAGTCAGCTAAACGTTTCACAAAATGCGGGGCACACCTTCGGGTGCGCCCCGCTTTTTGCATCCCCGCTCGAATAGGATTGACTGATGCTCCCCGACACGCCACCTGAGGTAGAACAGGCCCCAAAAGCCAAACGCCCCTGGTACCGTTCGTTCCGGATCTGGCTGAGTCTTTTGACGGTTGTTCTGGTTGTCGCCATTGTGTGGGCAGCTTGGCCGAACGTGGTCGAAGCGTTCAGCCACATCAGGGAAGTCAACCTGTGGGTGCTCGCGTTGCTGGTCCCCGTGCAATTGCTCAGCTGGGCAGCAACTGGCGAGGTGCTGTTTGCGTACTTGCGTTCGCGGGGTGAGCTCAAGGGCATGCATCCGTTTACGGCAATGCGGATGTCGCTTGAATTCAACTTTGCCAACCACATGCTGCCGTCGGGTGGCGCTGCGGGGTTGACGTACGCAACCTGGAAGTTGGGAACCCTTGGTGTTCCCGCCAGCCGAGGCACGCTTGCGCAACTCGTGCGGTTTGGTGTGACGTTTGTCTCGTTCACGATCATTATCGCGATCGCAGCCATCTGGCTCGCCGTGAGCGGTCACGGCACCTCCCAGGTGATTTGGATCGCCGCAATCGTCGGTGGCGGCACGCTGCTCGTGACGCTGTTGGGCATTATCTTGCTGCCACGTGAGCAATTGCTCGTCGCACTCGCGCGGCGCCTGGCCCGGATCGCGAGCGCATTCACCAAAATGGTTGGGAAGCCGCCCGTTGCCTCCGACCGTCTCGAACGATTCTTCGGTGGCATCGCCGCTGAAGCACGCATCGTCGGCGCCGACCCGAAGTCGCTCATCGCGCCATTTTTGTGGTCTTTTGCCGTGAACATCCTCGACGCATCGCTGTACTGGATTGCGCTGGCAGCGTTCGGGTTCTACGGCGACCCAGCCGTGGTTTTCGTCGCCTACGGCATCGCAACGATCGCGAGCCTCATTGTCTTGACACCAAATGGTGTCGGTGGCTACGAGCTGTCAATGATCGGCACGATGACAGCGGGTGGGTTCCCGGCATCGATCACGACCGCCGCCGTTGTGCTTGCACGCGTCGTGCTGATGCTCATGACAATTCTGTTCGGTTGGGCGTTCTATCAACTCTCAATCTCGCGCGCCGGAGCGCCACCAATACGTCCGAAAACCAAAACGGAAACATCATGATCGAAAACCCCCGGAACGCTCGAATCCGCAGCGTTGCGAAACTCCACAAGCGCGCTGAGCGCACCGAGACGGGGCTCTTCTTGCTGGAGGGCCCGCAGGCATTGCGTGAGGCGCTGCGGTTTCGCCCTGAAACGGTCTTTGAGATCTTTGCGACGCCAACCGCGTGGGAAAAGCACGACGATGTGCGCGAGCTGGCTGAAGCATCCGATCACGAAATCGAGTTGATCTTTGTCACCGAACCCGTGTTGGGGGCACTTGCTGACACCGTGACCCCGCAGGGGATGGTTGCCGTCGCACGTCAGATCCCCACGGCCTTGAAAGACATTTTCGCCCCCGGGGTAAAGCTCGTTGCAGTGTGTGAAGAAGTTCGTGATCCGGGAAACCTTGGCACAATCATTCGGGCAGCGGATGCTGCAGGCGCCGACGCTGTTGTGTTGACGGGCCGCACCGTTGATCTGTTCAATGCAAAAGTGGTGCGCTCGACAACGGGTTCGCTGTACCACGTGCCAATCGCTGTCGGGGCAGACCTTGAAGATGTCGTCTCGCGTGCCCGCGCGGCGGGGCTCACGGTCACGGCAGCTGACGTGAAAGGCGATGACTTTCTCGAGGCACGCCAGTCGGGTCAGTTGGCCCAGCCTCGGGCGTGGGTTTTCGGCAACGAAGCGCGTGGGCTCACCGATGAGGCACTCGCACTGTGCGATGGAGCGTTGCGCATCCCCATTTTTGGCGCGGCCGAATCGCTCAACCTCGCGACAGCCGCGAGCGTGTGTCTGTACGAGTCGGCGTTTTCGCAGCGGAGCGCAGCAGGCTAAACCGCCAAAACGCCGAAACTTCGATCGTACGAAATGTCACCATCTTGTAAAGAGTGTGTGTCATCGTGTGACACTGGTCCCGGTTTACTTATAGGGTTGCATCCATGGCCAAGACGGATGATGCAACCCAAGCTGCCCCTGGCGAACCCCTCGTCGTCATTACAAACGTTGAAAAGCACTACGGTGATTTTCACGCTTTGAAAGACATCAACCTCACCGTGAATCGAGGGGAGGTTGTCGTTGTGATTGGCCCGTCGGGTTCGGGAAAGTCGACGCTTTGCCGCACGATCAACCGACTCGAGACGATCACGAGCGGCACGATCACGATCGACGGCAAGAACCTTCCCGAAGAAGGCAAAGCGCTCGCAAACTTGCGTGCTGACGTGGGCATGGTGTTCCAGTCGTTCAACCTGTTCGCGCACAAAACGGTGCTCGAAAATGTCACGCTTGGCCCGATCAAGGTGCGCGGAATCAAAAAGGCGGATGCCGATGCCGCCGCCATGCAGCTGCTCAAGCGCGTTGGCGTTGACGTTCAGGCTGCAAAAATGCCCGCACAGCTTTCAGGTGGTCAGCAGCAGCGCGTTGCCATCGCGCGTTCGCTTGCGATGAACCCCAAAGTGATGCTTTTTGACGAGCCCACGAGTGCACTCGACCCCGAAATGATCAACGAAGTGCTCGACGTCATGGTTGAGCTCGCCCAAGAAGGCATGACGATGATCGTTGTCACGCACGAGATGGGCTTTGCTCGCAAAGCGGCCGATCGCGTGGTGTTCATGGCTGACGGGCAAATCGTTGAAGAAGCCACGCCCGAAGAGTTCTTTACGAACCCCAAGAGTGAGCGCGCAAAAGACTTCCTGTCGAAGTTGCTCACGCACTAAACCACAAGACTTGGCTGCGCATCCCTCGCGGCCGGGAAACCGAGCCGTAAACGCGGCTCGCCAACAGTAAGGACAATCACATGAAGCGAGCAAGAATTTCATTCATTGCTATTGCAGCAGCGGGCGCTCTTGCGCTGACCGCTTGTGGCAGCTCGACCCCTGACGCAGGCGACGCAGGCACCGCCCCGATCGAGGCTGGCGAGTTCGCTGCGGGCTCGACGATGGCCAAGTTGGCTGACGCCGGCAAGATCACGATCGGTACGAAGTTTGACCAGCCACTGTTCGGCCTCAAGGGCCCGGGTGGCGTTGAAGGTTTCGACACCGAGATCGGCCGCATCATCGCAGCCGAACTTGGCATTGACGAGAGCGGCATCGAGTGGGTCGAGACGGTTTCGGCAAACCGCGAGCCGTTCATCGAGGCTGGCAACGTTGACATCGTTATCGCTACCTACACGATCAACGACAAGCGCAAAGAGGTCATCTCGTTCGCTGGTCCGTACTACATGGCCGGCCAGTCGATTCTCGTTTTGGCTGACAACACCGACATCAATGGTCCTGACGACCTCGTCGGCAAGAAGGTTTGCTCGGTTGAGGGCTCGACCCCTGCTCAGAAGCTCGCCGAAATCGGCGCCGTTCCTGAGCTGACCGACGCGTACTCGAACTGCCTTGAGCCACTGCGTAACGGTAACGTTGTTGCGGTTTCGACTGACAACGTCATTCTTGCTGGTCTCGCCGCACAGAACGAGGGCGAGTTCAAGATCGCAGGCGTACCGTTCACCGACGAGCCATACGGCATCGGTCTCGCGCACGAGGACGACGAGTTCCGTGACTGGATCAACGACGTGCTCGAGAAGGCTGTCGCTGACGGTCGCTACGAGGCTGCATGGGCAGCGACTGCAGGCACCGTCCTGCCGTTCGTTGAGGCTCCGGCACCGAACCGTTACACCCGCTAACAACGGTTGAACCTGTGGGGCCCGGTCTTCGGGTCGGGCCCCACAACACCCCCACATCTACCGAGAGAGAGGAAAACGGATGCTGAACCAGTGGCTTGAACTCTGGCCGACGCTGCTCGAAGGCTTCCGAATGACCCTGCTGCTGTTCGTTGTGTCGGCAGTCGGCGCACTCGTTGTCGGTACGATCATCGCCGCTATGCGCATCTCGCCGGTACCGGCATTGCGCGCCATTGGCACCGGCTGGGTTGAGATTGCTCGCAACACGCCTTTGACGCTCGTCTTCGTCTTCACGATCTTCGTCTTGCCGATGATGGGACTGCGTATCGACTACTTGCCGCTCGGCATCGTAGCGCTTATTTACTACACCTCACCGTTTGTCGCCGAGGCACTGCGATCAGGCATCAACGGTGTGCCGGTGGGGCAAGCTGAAGCTGCCCGCAGCATCGGCCTCGGATTTAGCCAAACCGTCTCAATTGTGGTTCTGCCACAAGCATTCCGGATGACCATCCCGCCGCTCATCAACGTGCTCATCGCCCTCGTGAAAAACTCTTCAGTTGCAGGTGGCTTCTTCATCTTTGAACTTTTCGCATCCGCGAAGCGCCTCGCGAACCTCAACGGGAACATGGTGCTGATCATTTTGCTGACCGTTGCCGCGCTCTACCTGGTCATCACCTTCACCCTCGGGTTTATCGCTGCACGCCTTGAGAAGAAGTGGGTGGTGGCACGATGAGTCAGACCTCGGTACTTTTTGATGCTCCGGGACCGCGCGCGAAGCGAATCTCAAGCATTGTCTCGATCGTCACGATCATTGCGGTTGTCGCGCTCTTGGTTTGGGGTTTCACGATCCTGAACGCACCACGTGAATCTGGTGGGATCACGCTTCCCGGCATGTTTGACGGCTCACGCTGGAACATCTTTGCCGACTCCGAAGTGTGGAAGTTTATTGGCCAGGGTGTGCTGAACACGCTTCGTGCTGCCGCGGTCGCTGCAATTGGCGCGATCGTGCTCGGTGTTATCTTCGCGTTGTTGCGCAGTTCATCACACAAGTGGATTTCGACTCCCATTGCCTTGTTGCAAGAATTCTTCCGCGGTATGCCTGTGCTGCTGATGATGCTGTTCATCTTGCTGATTGCGTCGGCAGCGCCTTTCTGGGCTGTTGTTATTGCACTCATCGTCTACAACGGCACAATCATCGGCGAAGCGTTGCGCGCGGGGCTTGTCGCGCTGCCGCGTGGGCAACGCGAAGCAGCCCTCAGTGTCGGCATGCCGCCGTTCCAGTCGCGCATGCTCGTTGAGTTCCCGCAGGCGTTCCGCCAAATGTTGCCGATCATCGTCGCGCAACTCGTGGTGCTGTTGAAAGACACATCGCTCGGGTACATCGTCGGGTATCAAGAAATCATCCGCACGATGATGACGAACCTCTCGACGTTCTACGGCAACCGTTACCTGTTCTCACTGTTTGCCGTCTGTTTGGTGATTTATCTCACGATTAACCTTTCGCTTTCGTGGTTTGCGCGCTGGCTTGCTCGTCGCACAGCGAGCGGGTCCAAGACCGGCCGCAAGCGCGGCGCGACGACGGCGAGCGTTGTTGCGCACGAGGGTGGCACCGACACCGAGCTGCTTTCGCTGCAGGTTCCCGGCGACTCCGACAAGTAAAGTCGCGTTTCGCCGCGGTGGGCCGCTGCGCCACCCTTTTCGTCGGTGCTTGACCGACCGAGCCGAATCGCGTCCCCCTCCGGTCGTTGACCGACCGAGCCGAATCGCGTCCCCCGCCGGTCGTTGACCGACCGAGCCGTAGGCGAGGGAGTGGAAACGCGCCAGCCGGGTAGACTAGTTTCTCGTGTCTGACTCACCTGAAATCACCCCCGAAGCAGTAGATGCGGCGGTATCGGATGCCCTCGCAGCAATCAGTGCCGCGGCATCCGTTGACGAACTGAAAGCCGCCCGCACGGCCCACGTTGCCGAAGGGTCGCC
>CAZTUC010000031.1:6350-24076 GCA_964616805.1 uncultured Microbacterium sp.
GGGTCGCCGATCGGGCGACTCAACGCCCAAATGCGTAACGTCGCCCCCGAAAATAAGGCCGCATTTGGCAAGATGATGGGGGCCGCGCGCGGTCAGATAGGCGAAGCGTTTACCGCCCGTGAGGCAGAGCTCGCCGCAGCTGAGGTGGCCGCGAAGCTCGAGGCAGAGCGTGTAGATATCACCGCGGTGGCACAGCGTGCGCGCGTTGGTGCGCGCCATCCGCTCACGATGCTGCAAGACACCGTCGGCGACATTTTCGTCGGGATGGGTTGGGAGATCGCCGAGGGCCCCGAGCTCGAACACGAGTGGTTCAACTTCGACGCACTCAACTTCGACGAAGACCACCCGGCCCGCCAAATGCAAGACACGTTCTTCGTTGACCCGGTTGAACGCCACTTGGTGATGCGCACCCACACGAGCCCCGTGCAGATGCGCTCGATGCTCTCGCGCGAGCTGCCGATTTACATCGTCGCGCCCGGGCGTGTGTACCGCACCGACGAGTTCGACGCGACCCACTTGCCCGTGTTCAGCCAGTTCGAAGGGCTCGTTGTCGACAAGGGCATCACGATGGCGCACTTGTGTGGCACCCTCGACCACATCGCGCGGCAGATCTTCGGCGAAGAAGCTAAGGTGCGCATGCGCGCGAACTACTTCCCGTTCACCGAACCATCCGCTGAGTTCGACCTGTGGCACCCGACCTTCAAGGGTGGTGCGCGCTGGATCGAGTGGGGTGGCTGCGGCATGGTCAACCCCAACGTGCTGCGCGCGGCGGGCATCGACCCCGAGGTGTACTCGGGCTTTGCATTCGGGATGGGCTTCGAGCGGACCCTCATGTTCCGCTCAGACGTAAAAGACATGCGCGACATGGCCGAGGGCGATGTGCGCTTCAGTGAGCAGTTCGGAATGGTGGTCTGATGCGCGTCCCACTCAAGTGGCTCGGCGAATTCGTCGAGGTTTCACCCGAGGCGACCCCGGAAGACATTCTGGCGTCGTTCGTTTCGGTCGGTTTTGAAGAAGAAGACACGCATGAGTTTGGCCTCACCGGGCCCATCGTGGTCGGTCAGGTTGTTTCGTTCGAGGCCGAACCGCAAAGTAATGGCCGAACCATTCGTTGGTGCCAGGTTGATGTTGGCGAAGCCAACGGGGGAGTACGCGGCATCGTTTGTGGCGCGAGCAACTTCGAAGCCGGTGACAAGGTCGTTGCGACACTTCCCGGAGCTGTTTTGCCCGGCCCGTTCCCGATCGCGGCTCGCAAGACGTATGGCCACGTTTCTGACGGCATGATGGCGTCGGCGAAAGAGCTTGGTCTCGGTGATGAACACAGCGGCATCATTGTTTTGAGCCGTCTCGGGCTCGATCCTGAAATTGGTACCGACGCGCTCGCGCTGCTTGGGCTGGATGAGCAAGCCGTCGAAATCAACGTCACGCCCGACCGCGGGTACGCGATGTCGTTGCGCGGTGTTGCACGTGAGTACTCGCACGCGACCGGAGCCGTGTTCACCGACCCGGTTGCAGCAGAACCCGCGGCCGACGAGATTCCAGCTCCCGGCGGCTTCGAGGTCGCCGTGGCAGATGAGGCCCCGATTCGTGGCCAGATCGGATGCACCGAGTTCGTCGCCCGCATCGTACGCGGCGTTGACCCCAGCAAGCCGACGCCACCGTTCATCGTGGCGCGGCTCACGCTCGCGGGCATCCGCTCACTTGGAATTCTGATCGACATCACGAACTACGTCATGCTCGAACTCGGAAACCCCATTCACGGCTACGACCTCGACACACTCACCGGCGGCATCACAGTTCGCCGCGCGACCGAAGGCGAAACCCTCGAGACACTCGATGGCAAGGTTCGCAACCTCAACGTTGAAGACCTCTTGATCACCGATGAGAGTGGCCCGATCGGTCTCGCCGGTGTCATGGGTGGTCTGAAAACCGAAATGACCGACGCCACGCGCAATGTGCTGATCGAAGCAGCCCGGTTCGAGCCGGTTTCAATCGCCCGCACCGCTCGCCGACACAAGCTGCCGTCCGAAGCATCACGCCGTTTCGAGCGTGGCGTTGACCCGCTCGTGCAGTTCGCCGCGGCGAAGCGCGTTGCTGATTTGATGGTGCAGTACGCCGGTGGCACGTTGGATGCCGCCGGGGGTGCGCTGTTCAGCGAGGTTGAAATCAGCGCAATTGCGCTGCCGCAAGGCTTCGTCTCAGGACTCATTGGCGTTGACTACACCGAGGCGCAAGAGCGTGGTGCGCTCGAGACGATCGGTTGTGAAGTGACCGATGTTGACGGTGTGCTCGAGGTTATTCCGCCCTCGTGGCGCCCTGATCTCGCGGACAAGTGGGATCTCGCCGAAGAAGTCGCCCGTATCAACGGATACGACTTGATTCCGTCGGTTCTGCCGAGCCCGCCTTCGGGTCGCGGTTTCACCCCCGCACAACGTGGACGTCGCCGTGTTGCCGACGCGCTCGCCGCAGCCGGCTTCGTTGAGACGCCTTCGTTCCCGTTCATGACGGCCGAGCAAAATGCGCTGTTCGGTTCGGCGGATGGCTCGCCGGTGGCATCCGTCAAACTCGCGAACCCCCTCGCTGGTCAGGCGCCGTTCTTGCGTACGACACTCTTGCCGGGCCTTGTCGATGTGGCCCACCGCAATATTGCCCGCGGCCTCACCGATTTGGCAGTCTTCGAGACCGGGGTGGTTTTCCAGCCCGTCGCCGGTGTCGAATACGGTACTTCGTTCGTTCCGCCGCTTGGCGAGCGCCCGAGTGATGAGGTGCTCGCAGAACTCAACGCTGCAATCCCGCCGCAGCCGCGCTACGTTGGTGTGCTGCTTGCCGGCAACCGGGTCGCGAAGCAGCCGGGCATTGCCGCGCAAGGCTTCGAGCTGGCTGACGCGATTGACGCCGTGCGCGTGATCGCAAACGCAGCGGGTGTTGAGATCGACGTGACCCAGGGTTCGCACCAAGCGCTGCACCCGGGACGCACCGGTGTGCTTTCGATCGACGGCACCGAGGTTGGTTTCGTTGGTGAGGTGCACCCGACGGTTTCGGCTGACGCTGATCTGCCCGGTCGCGTGTATGTTGCCGAGCTCAACCTCGATGTTGTGCTTGCCGCTGCCGGTCAGCGTGTGACGGCCGAATCGCTTTCGGGTTACCCGGCTGCGACACAAGACGTTTCGCTCATTGTGGCAGCGGATGTTATCGCCGCTGATCTCGCACAAGCGCTGCGCGATGGTGCGGGCGAACTGCTCGAGTCGCTGCGTTTGGTCGACGACTACCGCGGACAAGGCGTTCCCGAGGGGCAGAAGTCGCTCACGTTCGCGCTGCGTTTCCGCGCTGCTGACCGCACGCTGACGCAGGCGGAGGCAACGGAAGCGAAGCTCGCCGGTGTCGCCGAGGCGACGTCGCGTTTCGGCGCGACGATTCGCGACTGACGTACTTCGCAAGTCTTCAACTCCGCGATGGGGTGGCAACACTCCTTCGTTCGCAGAGCGGGGTCCCCTGCCCCGATGCTCAACTCCCGGAGTGTTGCCACCCCATCACTCTGTTTGCGCGCAGCGGCATGTTGATGAGGTGATGCGTGGAAACCGCGAGCATCGAGCTCACGGCTTCCACTGTTGCACTGACCGAATCGGCGAAGGCGAGCGAATTACTGCCGGGCGTCTTCGGAGAACTCCACATTGACGATCGCTTCGGGGTCGATCGACGTAATGATGTTCGTGTAGAACTGGGTGGCTTGCGCGCGTAAGAGTTCGTCGTATTTGATGACGTATTCGTGCTGATGATCGGGACTGAGAATCTCGTTGATGATGAGCGTTTCTGAGAGCTCGGGCGAGAACCAGCTGAGCACACCGTTCTTGTCAATTGCTGCCTTGAATTCGGGGTCGTCAAACCCAATGAACTCAAACGCCGGCACGACGACCCTATAGGTGTGTTCATTGGATGCTTCGATGGCAACATCCGCCCCGTTGAGACCGAGCTTGCCATCGAACGAGTACTGCAAGAATTTCACGCGTTCAGTGCCGGGAATTGTGAGCCCAAAAAAATTGGTGCCGTCGTATTCGGCGGTGTGAATGCCTTCGATCCCGAGCGCGAGCAGCACGACCTCTTCTTTGGATTCCACCGCGTCGATGACTTGTCGGTCGACGCTCGTGATTTTACCGGACCCGATAACGGGGCGGTCTTTGAAAACCAGCAAGTAACCGACGATCGCGAGCGCCATGATGGCGGCGATCAGAATCAGAATTGTGATGAGCTTTTTCATGGCTTCCTCGTTGTTGTTTCATCCTAGCGATGCAGCCGAGGCACTCGCGGATGCGGCAGACTCGTGGCATGGCTGATGCGCTGTTCGACACCGGGCTTGATGTGCCCGAGCGGGCGCAGCTGTTGCTCGGGCGTGAGTTCACGGGTTATGGCGTGACCATTCGCATAACCGAGGTTGAAGCGTACGGTGGTGTGCGCGACCTGGCCTCGCACGCATTCACCAGAACGCCGCGTTCTGAGACGATGTTTGGCCCGCCGTGGCGTCTGTACGTCTATCGCAGCATGGGCATTCACCACTGTGCGAACATCGTCACGGGGCCAACTGAGACAGCGTCAGCTGTCTTGTTGCGCGCCGGTGAAATCATTGACGGCATCGACCTCGCGCGCGAGCGACGCGGTGGGGTAGCGGATGCCGCTCTCGCCCGCGGCCCCGGCAATCTTGCAAAAGCGCTCGGAATCACGCTTGCAGACCTCGGTGCCGACGTTTTGGCGTCAGATAGCCCCGTGCAGCTTGGAGAATCTGTGCAGCATCCGATTGAAATCGCGAGCGGTCCGCGCGTTGGTGTTTCAAAGGCGGCCGAAACACCGTGGCGGTTTTGGATCCCTGGCGAGCCTTCGGCTTCCATCTATAAACGATCGCCCCGAGCCCCCAAACCAGCGGGCGAAACCCGTGAAGCTTGACCGTGACGACACGGCAAACCTGAAAGGTGGTTCATATTTGGGTGAAATGGGGTTAGCATCGGTTCAGGGGTAGCGATGAGGCTACGCAAAACCGGAAGGAAACCGATGACCAGCTTGCTTTTCGAGGGTGTCACCGCTCGTGTAATTGAAACCGATCGCATTCGCACAAACATCCTCGAGCGCGTTGGAGACAGCCCCGATGCGTCCCCCGAAAAGACGGTAGTGCTGGTGCACGGTAACTGCTCTTCGTCGCTTTTTTGGCAAGAACAAATGCTCGCACTGCCGAGCGATCTGCGCGTGATCGCGATTGACCTGCGGGGTTTCGGTGACAGCGAGGTCGCTCCGATTGACGCGACCCGCGGTGTGCGCGATTTCAGCGACGACATCGCCGCCGCGCTTCGTGCACTCGACATCGAGACGGCGCACTTTGTTGGCTGGTCGATGGGCGGCGGCATCGTTATGCAGTACGCCCTCGATCACAATGTGCTGAGCCTGACGCTGCAGGCGCCGGTTTCGCCGTACGGGTTTGGCGGCACCCGCCGTGACGGCTCGCAGTTGAACGAAGAAAACGCCGGCTGCGGTGGGGGTGGGGCGAACCCCGACTTCGTGCAGCGTCTACGCGATGGCGACATGTCAGAAGACTCGCCGACCTCACCGCGCAATGTTTTCCGCGGCAGCTACGTTGCCCCCGGCTACACGAGCGAGCACGAAGACATCTGGGTTGCTTCGATGCTGACAACCTCGATCGAGCCGGGCAACTATCCAGGTGATGCGACCGCGACCGAAACCTGGCCTGGGTTTGCCGCTGGCACGACGGGCGTGCTCAACACGATGGTGCCGAAATACTTCAATACGTCGGGCCTTGTTGACCTCGCAGAAAAGCCTCCGATCCTGTGGATTCACGGCACAGCTGATGCGATTGTTTCGGATGCTTCATTCTTTGACATCAACTACCTCGGCGTGGTTGGGGTTATTCCCGGGTGGTCGGGTGAGGATGCCGCGCCTGGGCAGCTGATGAAGACGCAAACGCGTGATGTTCTTGCCGCATACGCGGCCGCCGGTGGGATGTTCACCGAAGTTGAGCTCGACGGTGTTGGCCACTCGCCGCACCTCGAGGCGCCCGAGGCGTTCCTCGAGGCACTCCTCGAGCACATCGAGGCGTAGTCCCCAGGCGGGCGCGTTTCCACTCGGTCGCTTCGCTCCCTCGGTCAACGACCGGAGGGGGGTCGCTTCGCTCCCTCGGTCAACGACCGGAGTGGGGTCGCTTCGCTCCCTCGGTCAACGACCGGGGGGTGCGGTGCGTTCTTTTTCGGTCGTTGACCGACTGAGCCGCAGGCGAAGGAGTGGAAACGCGCTAGCCGGCGACACTTACCAATTCGGCGAGTCTCCTTGCCGTGTTGACATTGCGCACTGTCATTTGTGAATACATCTTCTTGCCGATTGCTTTTTGCAGGCTCGACTTGCTTTGCGTGGCACGGGGGATGCGTTGCAAGATCGCACCCGGTACGTAAAGCATCTCCTCAATGTCGGGGTCGTAGCCGAGCAGGGCGAGCGTGTCCGGGCGGTCGATCTCATCGAACAGATACAACACGTTGGCCTGGTGGCCAGACTTGTCAGGCGTTGGTGGCGTGTTCTCCCAATCGGCGGGGATTGCCTGGGCAATACGCACGATGTCGGTGGCGGGAATGACGAGCGTGGCAATATCGAATCCGAAATGGTCTTCGAGTGCGGTTTGCACGGTCGCGGCTGAGGTTTCGCTTGCACTCGTGAAGACTGCATTGCCCGAATTGATGTAAACCACGACGTCGGTCAACCCGAGGTCTTCAAGCACCAGCTTGAACTCGGCCTTGGGTACTTTACGATGCCCGCCAGCGTTGACGCCGCGCAACAGTGCCACATATCTCACCTTTCAGCTCCCGTCACGAGCGCGAGAGCAATCCCGTCCCAGCCCTTCGCTCCGACGGTTTGTACAGCGGATGCATCGAACCGCGGGTCGTCGCGAAGCATCCGCAATCCGGCTTGCACTCCCTGGACTTGTGAGCTGTCGGTTTGGTCATTGGCAACTTCGCCATCGCGCACAACGTTGTCGACAACAACAACCGTGCCGGGCTTGCTGAGGCGTGCTGCCCAATCGAGGTAGAGCGTGTTTGACTCCTTGTCCGCGTCAATGAACACAAAATCGAACGGTTCAGTGCCGACGAGGTCCGGCAACATATCTTCCCCACGGCCCACCAAGACCTGAACGCGAGCGGCGACACCAGCATGCTCGAGATTGGCGCGTGCCACATCGGCGTGCTTCTGTTCGGCCTCAATCGTGACGACGTTGCCGTCCTCGCCTACGCCGCGCGCGAGCCAAATGGTCGAAAAGCCAGCGAGCGTGCCGATCTCAAGCACGCGTCTGGCGCCACACATCTGCACGAACAAGCTCAAAAGCTTTCCGGCAAGCGGTGCCACTTCAATATCGGGCATCGCCGCTGCGTGTTGCGCATCGAGTGCCGCTGTGAGCGCTTCGTCATCACCGACGAGCGTTTTTTCAAGCCATGCGTCAACGTTTGCCCAGTTCGCTGCGGATGATTCACTCATGGTTTTGACCCTACGCTCATGCACGTGGATATGGGCGTAGAGTCGCATCATGATGAGCGCAGAAGACTTTTTTACCGCCAAACTCAGCTTTGAAACCGACGCAAGCGACCTCTACGAACGCATCAAAGCGGGCGAGAACGTCGTTGTCGTTGATGTGCGATCGGATATCGCCTATGCACAGGGTCACATCATCGGCGCCATTCATTTGCCGTATCGCGAAATCGCCACGAAAGCCGCTGAGCTCATCTCGCCCGAAACCGAGGTCATTGTCTACTGCTGGAGCCCAGGCTGTAACGCGGGCGCGAAAGGTGCGCTCGAGTTTGCGCGCGCCGGCTACAGCGTGCGCGAAATGATCGGCGGATGGGAGTATTGGGTTCGTGAAGGCTACCCGGTTGAAGACGTTGAAGGTGTGCACCACCGTCCGATTGACCCACTGACGGGTGTGCCAAAGATCCGCAGCGTTCGCTAACGCTTGGTGCGTGGCGTCACGCGTCCCATTTCGGCGGCAAGCGCAGGATTCGTCTCGGCGAGTTCGCTCTTGACGCGTTCGAAAACCGCTTCGGGTTTGTTTTGGCTGAGCTTCAAGCGTGCGTCAAACCGCTCGACTTTCAGGCGCAGCCCCACGGTGCCTTTTGCCATGCGGCGGGTACCTTCAGGGTCTTCTGAAAGCGACCGGCCACCGTCGTAGTGTTGCTCAAAGTGATCGGTCAGCGCTTCGAGCATGGAGTAGTTTTCTTCGTCGCTGAGCACTTCGGGTGTGCCATACAGATGCGCGGTCACATGGTTCCAGGTCGAAACGACTTGCCCTTCGGGATACCAACTGGCTGAGACGTAGTCGTGTGGCCCTTGAATGATCACCAGAATCTCGTGCTGCCCGAGTTCGTGCAGTTCTTCATCGGGGCGACCGAAGTGGCTGACGAGCACAATGTCGTCGCTGTCGTCGTTCGGATCAACAATCACCGGGTAGTGCGAGGCAACAAGCCCGTTTGCTGTGGACGAGACAAATGTCGCCCACGCGTTCCGGCGAATCATCCGCTTCACTTCGGCGGGGTCAGTGACAACGTAAACGGGTGTGTGGCGCATGCTGCAAGCCTAGGTGTGTCTGACAAAACCTAGGTGCGAAGGAGGATCAGGAAGCTGAGATAGGCCACGTATAAGCCGATGAACACGTAGCCTTCGCCACGCGAGACTCGCCGGCCGGTGAGAAACACCGGAATGCACAACAGTGCAACGGCAACCATGACGGGCAAGTCGATGCGAATGAGTTCGCTCGATACGGTCAGCGGGGTCACGAGTGATGTGAGGCCAAGGATCAGTGCGAGATTGTAAATGCTTGACCCGATCAGGTTGCCAATTGCAACATCGCGGTGTCCGCGAATCGTGCTGATGATTGTTGTGACGAGTTCTGGTGCGGATGTTCCGATCGCAACGATCGTTAGGCCGATGACGGCCTCTGAGATGCCGAGACTGCGGGCGATCGCGACGGAACCGTCGACGAGCCATTCTGCGCCGAGAATGACGATAACCATGCCGAAGACGAGCATGAGGATATCGACGAGGGCCTTGCCGGGGTTTGGCAGTTCGGCTTCGATCTCGGCGACGTCGATGGGCTCGCGCTTGGCAAAACGCACGACGCCGTAGGTGAAGAATCCGGCGAGTGCAAGCAGTATCGAACCGTCGAGGCGTGAAAGATCGCCATCGGATGCGAGCAGCCACAACAGTGCGCTGGCAACAACGATCATCGGCAGTTCGAATCGAATCGTGTTGCGCGAAAGCGGAACCGCAATCATCGCGGCACTCAACCCGAGGATGAGCAAGATGTTGACGACGTTTGTGCCAGCGATGTTTCCAACGGCGAGCGAGCCGGCGCCGAGGCGTCCCGCCTCGATACCGACTGCAAGTTCAGGCAGACTCGTGCCGATCGACACAATCGTCAAACCAACGACGATCGGCGGGATTCCTAAGCGAAGGGCGAGTGCAGTCGCACCACGAACCAAGAGTTCAGCGCCGATGATGAGAGCGACAAGCCCGCCCGCGATGAGCAGCCAGTTCATTGGTCTGGCATGGCAGATTCGCGGGCACGCAACATGAATCTAGACTAGTCGCCAATGGCGTATGGTCTATTCGTGACCCTCACCCTCTGGCTCTCGCTGTTGACCGCTCTGGTCATCATTAGCCTCACCCCGGGAGCGGGCGCGATCAACACGATGTCGAACTCGCTTTCGCACGGCTGGCGACGCTCAATTTGGGGCATCCTGGGGCAGCAGGCGGCCCTGATCATTCACATTGCGATCGTCGCTGCCGGTGTCGGACTGCTTGTGCAACGCTCACCGGTGTTGTTTGAGATTGTTCGCTACGCGGGTGTTGCGTATTTGGCGTACCTGGGTATTCGGATGCTGCTCAGCCAACCAACCGAATCATCCGCTGACGACGTCATGGTGCCGCTGGAGTCGCGCACCAAGATGTTTATGCGCGGGCTGTGGGTGAACCTGCTGAACCCAAAGGCCATCGTGTTCTATCTCGCGTTCATGCCATCGTTCGTGCGCCCTGACCAACCACAACTCCCGCAGTACTTGATCATCATGGCGACCACAGTTGTGGTTGACGTCGTCATCATGTGGTTCTTTTTTGCCGCGATCGCGCGTCCGTTTCGCAAGTGGTCGTCAACGCCACAGGGCGCGATGACGCTCAACCGTATTTTCGGTGGGTTGTTCTTGGTCGTCGCGACGCTTTTGCTGTTCGCGCCACACTGATCTGCTAACGTATCCACATGGCAAAAGTTGCGAACATCACTGAGTTGGTACTCAGCGCTGTTTCGCGACGTCGCGCAAGCCGCCGAATTTAGGCGGCTTTTTTCCTGCGCACCAAACCGGTTTTCGCTTGAGGAAAAGAGTCGCCGCTTCCGGCCCGTTTTTCTCGCGACAACTAAGGTAGAACCATGACGTATTCCGTCGCCGTTTCAGGCGCATCCGGCTATGCCGGTGGTGAAATTCTTCGCCTTTTGGCAGCTCACCCCGACATTGAGATAACAACGGTCACGGCCCACTCAAATGCTGGCCAGCCGCTGATCGAACACCAACCCCATTTGCGCTCACTTGCGCACCTCACGTTGCAAGACACAACGCCAGAAATCTTGGCCGGACACGACATCGTTTTCTTGGCCTTGCCGCACGGGCAATCGGCCCAGTACACCGACGCACTGATCGACACCCCGCTCGTGATCGATGCTGGCGCCGATCACCGGTTGACAGACCCGGCAGCCTGGGCGAAATTCTACGGCGGCGACCACCCCGAGCCGTGGGCCTACGGTGTTCCTGAACTCATCTCTCACGGGAAGAAGCAGCGCGAGAACCTCGTCGGAGCGACGCGCATTGCGGCGCCGGGGTGCAACGCCTCGACGGTTGCACTCAGCCTTGCTCCCGGTGTTGCTGCGGGTGTTATCGACCCGAGCGACATTGTGACGGTTCTTGCTGTTGGGCCGAGTGGTGCAGGCAAGAGCCTCAAAACGAATTTGCTCGCGAGCGAGATTCTGGGCAGCGCCAACCCGTATGCCGTTGGTGGCATACACCGGCACATTCCTGAAATCACACAGTCGCTTGCGGCTGCTGGCGGCAATAACATCCGCATCTCGTTTACGCCGGTTCTGGTACCGATGTCGCGCGGCATTCTGGCGACGAGCACAGCACCGATCGCACCGGGTGCGAGTGACGAGCAAATCCGGGCCGCATGGGCGGATGCTTATGGCGATGAAACCTTCGTGCAGCTGTTGCCCGCGGATCACTTTCCGCGCACGGCAGACGTCATCGGTGCGAACACCGCACTCATGGGTTTGGCAATCGATCGCGCAGCAAACCGCGTTGTGGTTGTGACCGCGGTTGACAACCTCACAAAAGGCACTGCCGGTGCCGCAATTCAATCAATGAACATCGCTCTGGGGCTTGATGAGGCCCGAGCACTTTCGATCGATGGAGTAGCCCCGTGACCGTTACGCACCCCAAAGGCTTCACCGCGGCCGGCGTCGCGGCCGGCCTGAAAACCACCGGTAAGTCAGATGTTGCGGTTGTCGTCAACACTGGCCCGCTCAAAGTTGGTGCGGCCGTGTTCACGAGTAATCGCGCAAAAGCAAACCCGATCATGTGGTCAGAGCAGGTTGTGAAAGATGGCGTTGTCGAAGCCATCGTGCTCAACTCGGGTGGCGCCAACTGTTTTACCGGCAGCTTCGGGTTTCAAACGACCCACCAAACGGCTGAGCTCGCCGCCGAACTGCTCGGTGTCGGTGCGGGGGACATCCTGGTGTGCTCGACCGGACTCATTGGCACGGGTGACCAGGTGTTCCGCGACAAAGTGCTCGCGGGCACGAAAGACGCCATCGCTCACCTGAGCGAAACCGGTGGCGACGATGCGGCACACGCAATCATGACAACCGACAGCGTTGCCAAGATCGCCCTCGTCGAGGGGAATGGCTTTTCGATCGGCGGCATGGCGAAGGGCGCGGGAATGCTCGCACCGGGTCTTGCCACGATGCTTGTTGTATTGACAACGGATGCCGTGCTCGACGCTGAAACCGCCGACCGGGCCTTGCGGGTGGCAACCTCGTCAACGTTCGACCGGCTCGATGCTGACGGTTGCATGTCAACGAACGACCAGGTTTCCCTCTTGGTGAGCGGCGCGAGCGGTGTCACGCCGAGCTTTGACGAGTTCGCTGCGGCGTTACGCACGATTTGCGATGACATCGCTGAGCAATTGCAGGTTGATGCTGAGGGTGCGAGCCACGCGATCACGATTGAGGTGATTGGTGCAGCATCTGATGCTGACGCTGTCGAGGTGGGGCGCAGCGTCGCCCGCAACAATCTGTTCAAAGCGGCCATTTTTGGCAACGACCCCAACTGGGGGCGCGTGTTGGCCGCAATCGGCACGACACAGGCTGAGTTCGACCCGTACAACACCGATGTCGTGTTCAACGGTGTGCGTGTGTGCACCGAGGGTGGGCCGGATCGTCCGCGTGAAGAGGTCGACCTCACGCCCTTTAAGACGACGATCGTGATCGACCTGAAGTCGGGCGAGCGCAGCGCAAGCATCCGCACGACCGACCTCACCCACGATTACGTTCACGAGAACAGTGCGTATTCGTCATGACGGTTGCTGCAGAGTTTCAATCTTCACCGCAGCTGCAAGCGCTGCGCGGCAAAACCGTTGTCATCAAGTACGGCGGAAACGCCATGCTCTCACCCGAACTGCAGCAGGCGTTCGCCGACGACATTGCGTTCTTGCGTGCCGAGGGCGTAAACGTTGTTGTTGTGCACGGTGGTGGCCCGCAGATCTCGGCAATGCTCACGACACTCGGAATTGAAAGCGAGTTCCGCGGCGGCTACCGGGTGACAACTCCGGAAGCAATCGATGTTGTACGCATGGTACTCACGGGTGTTGTCAATCCCGAACTCGTTCGCGGGATCAACCAGCATGGGCCGATTGCTGCCGGGGTGAGCGGTGAAGACGCTGGTCTTTTCGGTGGGCGTCGCCGCGGCACGGTCGTTGACGGTGAACCCGTTGACCTGGGGCTTGTCGGCGATGTCGTTGAGGTCAATCCGCAAATTGTGCGTGACCACCTCGATGCCGGGCGCGTTCCGGTGGTTTCGGGCATCGCACCCGAACTGGAAAACCCGAGCCTTTCGCTCAACGTGAACGCGGATGCCGCAGCTGGCGCGCTCGCCGCAGCACTCGTCGCCGACATCCTCGTGGTGCTCACTGATGTTGCCGGGCTGTATTCCGATTGGCCCAACCGCGACTCGCTTGTCACCCACATCACATCTGACGAACTGCGTGAACTCATGCCGAGTCTGGAATCTGGCATGATTCCCAAAATGCAAGCGTGCCTCGACGCGGTTGTAGCCGGGGTTACGAGCGCAACGATAATTGACGGACGTGAACCACACGCCGTCCTCACCAAACTTCTTACGAACAACACCATCGGAACCGAGGTCGTGCAATGACAACAAGCCCCGAAGAAGCACAAGGCACCAGCGCCCAGTGGCGGGTAGCCGAACGACGTGACCTCGCGATCAACATTGGTCCGCGGCTGGCGCAACTCGTGCGCGGTGAGGGCGCGTATGTCTACGACAACGCAGGCAACGAATACCTTGACTTCTTGGCCGGAATTGCCGTCAACGCGCTCGGCCATGCGAACCCGGTTTTCGTCTCAGCGGTCAGTGAGCAGGCAGCAACACTTGCGCACGTTTCGAACTGGTTCACGACGCCACAGCAATTGCAGCTGGCGGCAACAATCAAGCGCCTCGCTGGCTTGGAGCCTGCCGACGGCCGCGTCTACTTCTGCAATTCAGGTACTGAGGCAAACGAAGCAGCCTTCAAACTCGCCCGATTGCACGGCGGCCCGGCACGCCCACGCATCATCGCCCTTGAGGGTGCGTTCCACGGTCGCACGATTGGGGCTCTCGCGCTCACGGCGAAACGCGCGATGAAAGACGATTTCGAACCGCTGCCCGGTGGCGTCGAGCACATCCCGGCAACCGTCGAGGCACTCGAGGCGGTTATGGGCGACGACGTTGCCGCAGTTTTCCTTGAGCCGATTCAGGGGGAGGCCGGTGTGCAACCGCTTTCGGATGAATTCATCCAAGCTGCTCGCGAACTCACCACACAGCATGGGGCTCTGCTCATCATCGACGAAATTCAGACGGGTATTGGCCGTACCGGTAGCTGGTTCGGCTATGAGCACAGCGGCATCACGCCCGACGCGATCACCCTCGCGAAAGGTCTCGGTGGCGGGTTCCCGATCGGTGCCATGCTCATGTGGCCCAGTTGCTCTGATTTGCTTTCACCTGGCACACACGGATCGACCTTCGGCGGAAACCCGCTCGCAACCGGTGTTGCACAGGCAGTTGTCGGCGAAATTGAAAACGCCGGGCTGGTTGAGAACGCACGAGTGTTGGGCGAGCAGATCACCGCGGGTGTGCTTGCGTTGCAGCATCCGCTTGTTACCGGTGTTCGTGGTCGTGGGCTGCTGCTGGGTATTGCGCTCGCCGAGCCCGTTGCAAACGCCGTCCGTGAAGCCGCGCAACACAACCGCCTCATCGTGAACGCGGCAAACGACACGACAATTCGCATTGCACCGCCGCTGAACATCGGGCCGGCTGATGTTGAGGTCTTCCTGACGCGCTTGCAGACAGCGCTTGACACCGTTGCGGAGGCAACATTATGACCCGCCACCTGTTACGCGACGACGACCTTTCGCCCGCTGAACAAGCCGAAGTGTTGCAACTCGCACAGCGCCTGAAGGCTGATCGTTGGTCGCAAAAGCCGCTCGCTGGTCCGCAAACGGTCGCGGTTATTTTCGACAAGTCATCAACCCGCACGCGAGTATCGTTCGCGGTTGGCATTGCCGACCTGGGTGGTGTTCCGCTCATCATCTCGACGGCCAATTCACAACTGGGTGGCAAAGAGACCCCGAGCGATACCGCACGCGTACTCGAGCGTCAGGTTGCCGCAATCGTGTGGCGCACGTACGCACAGTCGGGGCTTGAAGAGATGGCCGCGGGCACGATCGTGCCGGTCATCAACGCCCTCAGCGACGACTTTCACCCGTGCCAGTTGCTCGCCGACCTTTTGACGATCCGCGAACACAAGGGTGATCTCGCCGGCCTCACGCTCGGCTTCGTCGGCGACGGCAACTCAAACATGGCCCACAGTTATTTGCTCGCGTGTGCAACGGCGGGCATGCACGTTCGCGTTGGTGCGCCTGCCCAATTCGCACCCCGCGCCGATGTGGTGGCGGACGCCACGCGAATCGCCGGCACAACGGGTGGCTCCGTACTCATCACTGACGACCCAGTCGCGGCTGTCGCGGGTGCGGATGTTGTCGTGACCGACACGTGGGTTTCCATGGGCACAGAAGACGAAAAAGAGGTGCGCATCGCGACGCTTTCGCCGTACAAGGTCACGTCTGAACTGATGGGGGAGGCGGCATCCGATGCCATCTTCATCCACTGCTTGCCCGCAGACCGCGGGTACGAAGTCGACGCTGATGTTATCGACGGACCGCAAAGCGTCGTTTGGGACGAAGCCGAAAACCGCTTGCACGCCCAAAAGGCACTGCTGGTGTGGTTGCTTGAGCGAGCCGATGACAACGATGGTCCGCGCTTGCGGGTCATCGGTGGGAGCGCCTGATGAGCAAGAAAACCAATGAGGGCGCCCTGTGGGGTGCACGCTTCGCGGGCGGACCGTCACCCGAGCTCGCGCTTCTTTCCAAGTCGACCCACTTCGACTGGATCCTTGCCCCCTACGACATCGCAGGCTCGCACGCACACGCGGCTGCGCTTGAAGCGGCCGGCTATTTGACTGCGGATGAAGCAGGCCACATGCACGCGGGGCTCGACGCGCTCGCGGCGGCTGTCGCAGACGGCACGCTTGCCGCGAATGACAGCGACGAAGACGTGCACGGCGCGCTTGAAGCCGCCCTCATCGCTGAGGTTGGTGCCGAACTTGGCGGCAAGCTTCGTGCAGGTCGCAGCCGCAACGATCAGATTGCAACACTCGTGCGCCTGTACTTGCTCGACCACGCTCGTGTCATCGGTGGCCAGGTCTTGGCGCTGATCGACGCCCTCGTTGCACAGGCTGAAGAACACCCGGGCGCAATCATGCCCGGACGTACGCACCTGCAACACGCGCAGCCGGTGTTGTTGGCGCACCATTTGCTTGCACACGCGTGGGCGCTCACTCGTGACCTTGACCGCTTGGGCGACTGGACAAAACGCGCGAGCGTTTCGCCCTACGGCGGGGGAGCGCTCGCCGGATCGACACTCGGGCTCGACCCGGCGCTCGTTGCAAACAAGCTTGGCCTTGCTGCACCCGCCGAAAACTCACTCGATGGCACCGCATCACGCGATGTGGTTGCCGAGTTTGCGTTTATCGCAAGCCTCATCGGGATCAATCTCTCGCGCATGAGCGAAGAAATCATTCTGTGGAACACGCGCGAGTTCGATTTCGTCACGCTCGATGATTCCTACTCAACCGGTTCGAGCATCATGCCGCAAAAGAAGAACCCCGACATCGCTGAGCTTGCCCGCGGTAAGAGCGGCCGGCTCATCGGCAATCTCACGGGGCTCTTGGCAACGCTCAAAGCGCTGCCCCTGGCGTACAACCGTGACCTGCAAGAAGACAAAGAGCCCGTCTTCGATTCGGTAAACACGCTCGAAGTTGTGCTGCCGGCGTTCACCGGGATGGTCGCCACCCTGCAGTTCAACACTGAGCGGATGGCATCGCTTGCACCCGAAGGGTTCTCGCTTGCAACGGATGTTGCCGAGTGGCTCGTGAAGAACGGGGTGCCGTTCCGTGACGCCCATGAAATTTCGGGTGCGCTTGTGCGTGCGTGCGAACAGCAGGGGATCGGGCTGGAGGACGCATCCGACGAGTTGCTCGCTTCCGTCTCTGCGCATTTGACACCGGCGGTTCGCGACGTGCTCTCGATCGAGGGCTCAGTTGCCGCCCGTGACGGCATCGGCGGCACTGCGCCTTCTGCCGTTGCTCGTCAGCTGCGGGCCCTGCTCGCCGCAACCTCTGCCGCTTCTTCTTTCCTCGGTCGTTGAGCGGAGCGGCGTAGCCGCGAAGTCGCCTGTACTGAGCGAGCGTCAGCGAGTCGAAGTGAAACGCAGTTGTCGTGGATACGCCCGCCCGCGCGAGCGGCGGGGTGTTGAGTGTTCGCTGATATTCTCGAAGGCGTGTCTGAAGCAGAAATCCGTGCGCTGAATCCGTCCAACGACGACTCGTTTGAAACCCTGTGGGATGAACTGCAGTGGCGCGGGCTCATCCATGTATCAACGGATGCTGACGCACTGCGCGACCTGCTCGAGGGTGACCCGATCACGTACTACTGCGGCTTCGACCCGACAGCAGCGAGCCTGCACCTCGGGCACCTCGTGCAACTGCTGCTGATGCGTCGCTTGCAGCTTGCGGGCCACAAGCCGCTCGGCCTCGTCGGGGGTGCGACCGGTCTCATTGGTGACCCGCGCCCCACGGCAGAGCGCACACTGAACACAACCGAGACGGTAACCGAGTGGGTTGGCAAACTGCGCGCCCAGGTTGAGCAGTACTTGAGCTTTGAAGGCGAAAACGCTGCCCGCATCGTGAACAACCTCGACTGGACCGCGCCGCTTTCAGCGATCGACTTCCTGCGTGAGATCGGAAAGCACTACCGCGTC
>CAZTUC010000032.1:0-21558 GCA_964616805.1 uncultured Microbacterium sp.
CCGCGACCTCACGATTATGAGTCGTGCGCTCTCACCAACTGAGCTACCCTGCCGCTACTTCCCTAAGGAAATAAAACCTCTGATCAGACCGAAATTCCTCGATCCATCTGAGTGTTTGATGGTTCCATCATACTCGAACCCTAGGGCACCCTCGACACAACTCGATGTGCCTTTGCGCCGAGTATGCGCCGATGCTTGATGGCGGAGCAGAGTCCGAAGATCTGGTATGCCTGAGCCGGGCTCACGCCTCCGGGAATTCCGAAGATCCTTGATCCAGCTATTGAAGCCACGAGTCAAAGCGGTTACCCCTTTGCTCGAAGGTATCGGTCGTGGCAAGGAAGTACCACACCGGAACTTGCGCTGCAAAGATATCCAACCCCAACTATGCAACGCTGTCCACGCCTGCCGTGATGTACCTATCGACAGGCACTTCCATAATTTGATTGACGACCAGATCGCGGTAGCCATTGCGAGATCGTCACCTAGCGACGCCTGACCATTCCGCACTTGAACCAGGTCGACCGCCATCGACGTGAGTTACTTAGTATTCATCACTGACCGACATGGACCTAAAACGGTTCACACGTTGACATCCCCGGATCGGTCGAATCGCCACACCTTGACCCAGCCGGCCCGGGTTCAGGGGGTGCAACGATCCAGATCAGGACACAGGCGAGGAACACCGCCGCAAGGCATACGCCTAACACTCGAGCTGCAACTTTACGCAGTGCCACGGTGAGTCATCTCCTCATTATTTCTGATGGGTCGCAAGACTCATGGACCGTATAGGGCTCGCAAGCCATTCTGATCGCCACGACCCAGTTGACGCCAGGTGAAGTTACATTGCGAAAGACTCGGGTTCATTACCTGCGGCTCTGACGGGTCTACGTGATTTAGCCCGACTGCGTGGCCAAACTCGTGGGTCGCAACCCCCTGGAGATCCCAGGTGCTTCCCGTGCATCCAGATGTGCTCGACGACGTGTGCCACGACCGACTGCTGTTGTCGAATCGAATATCTGCGTGACTCAAGTGTCCGGTGCCGGAAGTCCATCGGCAAGCCCAAGCCAAGTAGGTGCCGTCAACAGCCCCAAAGCCAACAACACTCGCAAGATCATTAGTTGTACAGCTGCCGGTCGAGGTGATGTTGGGCGACGATGACGCGGCCCCGCCATATGTTTGAGTTAGCCCATTAGATAGTCCGCCACACGTGGAGCTACTACCATCGGCGATCGTTGCTGCCGCATTTTGCATCCGCGCCAGCGAAGTTGTACTCGGTTGGCCCGACGAGTTGTAGTACCAGTAGTAATTCTTCGATGCGTACCCGGCCCACATATGGCTGTAGGGTGCAGCGGAGTCGCACTTGGAAACTGCAAGTAGACCAACTTCACCTAACCCCGGGGTCGCAATACTAAGGTGCTTGAGCGCCTCAGTCGATGCCGATTTGCTTGATGACGCCACAATCTGACTGTTCTCAAGGACGGCGATACCACCATCCGTACCGTGGTAGAGCGAAACCATCGGAGATTCAACTCCATCATCACGGAGGCCCACCGCGCTCACAGAAGTGCCTCGCTCTGGGACAGTCAAGGAATTCCCAAGAGTCGTCTCAACTGCCCAGCCCTCGACATTACATTTTGCGGTTGCCGACACTTGCGAGAGTGTCGCGGTTTGAGATGCACAGTCAATTGGTTCGCTGCTTGCTGAGCCAGTCGTCGCGACGGTACTGACTGCGAGAGCCACGAGAACGAGAGCTATTTTTGCGATTTCTTTCTGCATGTCTACCTCCTGGGCTAGGTCTTCGTTGACCGATAGTGCGCCAAGACTACGCGACGGGCGTCAATAAAGATAGTAGTCACTCGCATTAGTTACACACCGAGCGAGCGCCTCTGCGTACTACGATGTCTTGATTTTTTCAATCCAGCTGCTCGATCAGGGCCCTTCCCGAGATCTAGAAAATGAAAGTGGACAACCCGCTTTTTTCGTCGTCTAATGGAGAAAGCACCCAACGACGGGTGCGCCATCACTCAATGAAGAGAAGAAATGAGGTAGTCAAAATGACACAGTTTCGGAAGAGAATCGCAGCGATTCCGCTTGCCGCGGCTCTGGTGGTCGGTAGCGTTGCCGTAGCCTCGCCAGCGATGGCGCTCGGATCATCATCCCGAGCATGCTCGTCGACCACAACCGTTTACGGATGGAGCACAGGGTCGGCTGCAAATACAAACAAGGCCAACGCCTCTGATTGCGGAAGCGTTGGAATTCAGATCGGCTACTGGGCTCCTGGGGGTGTACAAGCGTATTCGCCATGGCGATATGACACGACGACCCGTACGCTTACTTCGAGTGAATTCGGTGCAATCTTCACCGGAGTACATGGTTCGACCGCCGGCTATGCCTCAGCGCATTACTTCCTAACGTGATGCGTCGACCAGCAGCCGGTGCCCTGATGGCAACACTCCTGGTCCTACTTAGCGGCTGCGCGTCGGGTTCGCAAGAGCCCGACGCGACAGCGTTCAGCGGGCAGACAAACTCCCCGGCCTCACAGCGCGAGGCTCTGGCAGACGGCGACGTAACTTTCGACGAATACCGTGCAGGATTCGATTCGTTCGTCGCGTGCGTGAAAAAGGCAGGCTATGACATTGATGAGATTGGCGTCGGAAACGATCGATTGATCAACTACTCGATCCCGGGCACCGCCATGGATGCAGGAATCGCAGAGTCGTGTTATGAAGATCACTTCAGGTTGCTCGACATCGAGTGGCAGATTGCAAATCGTGACTTCAGCGACGAGGCCGATCGGACTCGTGCGTGCCTTACCGTGATGGGCGAAACGCCAAAGGCAACTCTTGATGAAATGGACGCTCAATTGGCGGCGATGAGTCTCGATCGCGCAACGATGTATGAACGGTGTCCCGAAGTACTCATTGGAGGTTGACTCATGCCGTAAAGGCGAGGGAAACGTCCAAGCACGCCGCTAGTTGGGAGCGGTGGAAAATGTTAGGAGCGAGCAATGAGGCACAGAGCCGCAGGCGCGAGAGAAGAGCGCGGGCAACCGGCGCGGGTCCGCCGAACGACTTATAAGTGGTTCGCATTACCGCTAGTTATCCTTTGGCTAGTGCCGCTCGGCGCGTTCGCCCTTGCGGTACCCCAAGCCGGCAAGGCTGAAGAAGCCGCCGTGAAGACTGACTCAGTCCCTTCGTCATTGCCCGTTGGATCGCGGGAAATAGATCATCGCCAGTCTGCGGACGCTCAGTTTACTTTCGGCAGCCCGGCATCCCTCGAAGCCCCAACCGGAGGGATGCTCACTTCGATCGAAGTTACGCCGGGGAGCGCGATCGAGCAGGGCCAGCCGCTGTTTGCGATCGACGGTACGCCAGTCGCTGCCTCGTTAGGTGGGGTTCCGATCTACCGCGACATCGTAGATGGAATGGAGGGACCAGACGTTGAGAGTTTGACCAAGTTGCTGATTTCACGGGGACTTCTCCCTCCGGATGGCGCATCCAACTATGTGAGCTCGCTAGTTGTTGACGCGATCAACGCATACCAGGAATCGAT
Source organism: uncultured Microbacterium sp. (assembly GCA_964616805.1). Classification (GTDB taxonomy): domain Bacteria; phylum Actinomycetota; class Actinomycetes; order Actinomycetales; family Microbacteriaceae; genus Microbacterium. The sequence goes on from CAZTUC010000032.1 coordinate 3,553, forward strand.
CGGAGTCGAGCCTTCCAGCACCTTCAGCCGGAGCTATGCGGCATATGTACCGGAGGACGCGAGGTTCGTGTCCAAAATTAATCACCTGGTCGGTTCCACTGTCTCACAGGGCGTTGATTTGTTACATCTCGCGGGACCGCCACTGCTGGCGACGCTAAAAGCGAGCGCCCAAGGACAGACACTCGCGGCACTATCCGGAGCGCCTCTCACAGCCACGGTCGGAACCGAGATATTCGAGCTATCGTCACTTGAGCCAACGGGAGAGGAACTTGCTGCCTTCTATGACTTCGTATCCACACACGCCCAATCAACGTCCGGAGACCCATCCGGCGCCCAATCCTCTGAGGCCAGTCAGAAGTACTCGGGCCTAGTGCTTGCTCTCCGAGACCCGGTGCAAGTAGGCACCGTTCCGGCAGCAGCGGTATTTACTTCCCCGTCGGGCACAATGTGCCTATTTATGAGTACCAACACTGGTGTCACTGCCGAACGGCTAGCCGAAGCCGAACCGGTGGCTGGGGAACTCGGCACAATCGGAGTGGACCTACGCTTTGTAGGGAAAAGCGTGTTGGTGGACGCTTCGACTGCTCCAGAGAGCGCGAAGCTGCAATGCAAATAGAAATAGAAGTTATGGACGCGGGTATCAGCTACCAAGGCGCCCCGGCAGTTTTCTCGAACGTCACCGCGACCTTCGCCGCAGGGCAAGTTACTGCGTTAGTGGGCCCATCGGGTAGCGGCAAGACGAGCCTACTCGCGGCGATCGCGGGAATGATTCCTTTGACCCGAGGATCAGTGACCTATGTGAGTCACATGCAACGCCAAGGCCCACAACGCGACAAGGTCGTGTGGATCCCACAAGGCAATAACGCACTTGGCCCCCGGTCAGCACTCGACAACGTCTTAATCGGCCCGTTGAGCAATGGAGCTTCCCCGCGTGATGCGACGGCCCTTTCTCTTCGAGCGCTCGACAGTGTGGGGCTCCTGCGCAAAGCCAATGAACCGGCAAATACGTTGTCCGGCGGTGAACTCCAGCGAGTCGGTTTCGCTCGAGCACTGGCATCACAGCGCCCCGTAATTCTAGCCGACGAACCGTCCTCCAGCCTTGATGCAGCAAATACTGAGCAGCTCGCCGGCCTGCTTACGCAGCTCAGCACCGACGCGACCATTATTGTCGCGACTCATGACCCGGTACTCATGGACGCGGCCGACGAAACGGTGCGGCTACGATGACAGGTTTCCAGCATGATGGGTGGAGTATCAATGCCCTAGCTCGAGAGGCAATACGCAATGTGTTTGCGCACCAATCAAGGCTGCTATTTGTGACTTTAGTCGCGATCGTTGCCGGATCAGTCCTAGCGATGGCGCTCGCGTTTGATGCGAACTCGTTCAGAAATCGGCTCACTGATCTCGATCTGAAGGGGCGAAATCTGGTGAGTCTTATTTCTGCTGACCCTAATGTCACCGCCGAAATAGATCGAGACTCCTGCGAGGCCCTAACCGACACGCCAGGAGTTGAGCGTGCTGGATTCATTGTCGCCGCAGGCTCCACGGAGGTGATTCAACTAGGGCAACCTACGAATACGGTCTTTGCCAGCACCTCACTATTTCCACAACTGCAGCGAAGCCAAGCGCTAGTTGGGTCGGCCTTCGGACAGCAACCTCAACGCAGCGGAACCATTACTACCGGCCTTGGGCATTTTAGTGCCACGAAGGCAATTGCACAGCCGGAAGGCTTGAATACCAACTCAAGCCTAATTCTCCCTCTTAGCCCATCGACAACGTCAGCAGCCGAGTGTTTCGCCGTATTGACGCCTTATGCCCAAGCGCAGACCGTCATTCCCTTTCTTGTGTCTCAACTTGATGCACAAGGGGCGCCGATAGTTGGACGCGAAGCGACCAAGCAGACAATGGATCCAATCGCACTCTTCCTTGATAGACCGACTCGGTTCCTGCCCATCGTCATCGGACTTGCCGGGGCTCTCGTGGCCGGGTTGGGAATTCGGCTCCGCGCGGCAGAGTTCGCTACGTATCGCCTCTCAGGGACCTCACCGCGTTCACTGGGGATCCTCGTGTTTTTTGAACAGGCAGTTGTTGCAGGCGTAGGCGTCGCCGTGGGGTCTCTGAGCTTGGCTTTCCTAGCAAAGTACTTGATATCGGTCCCCGCCGCATTTCTATGGATTGCCTCGGGGTTCTTGCTATGGCTGACAGCAGCGAGCCTCATGTCCCTCCCCCTACTCAAACGAGATGCGCTCGCTATGGCGAAAGACCGTTGAAGTTTATTCGCTTAGATGACGACTTGCCCAAGGTAACCCGCGGAAGCCGCCGAAAACAGCCGTTGGTGTAGCCCAACAAACGCCCGGCACGCGACCAGAGGGGCACGATACCGTCCGACCAAGTTGACCTGGGTGAGTCTACTTTTCAAGCTAAACACTCACATTTACATCGAGCGTGACATCGTGCTGGCCGCTTGACCGGCGATTGAAGGACGGCTTCCTCACGCCTCACCGAGATCCGCGCACCCAAAGCCCGTCGATAGGGTCCGTGCCGCACAAACTCCCCACGGTGACTGCACAAGCGCCACCACAAGTTGCCAGTTGACCCCAACTCATCAATGCAACTTTTGGCCCGTTCTAAGCCGGACCGAGCATCGATTGCCAAGGCGAGCGGCCGCAAGATTATCTCTGGAAGTTTGCTTTGAAAGCGGGTTCCCGACTTTATTTACTCGACAACGCATCAGGCTTGGAGTAGGCTCGCGGGCACCTATAGATGCAGGGGGCAGCATGTCCAAGCGGCGGGAAAAGGTGCTAAATCAATGAGGTCAATCCTTCTAGCCGGCCTCGGACGAACTGGTCGTCCGTACGTGAAGGCGGCCAGAGATGCTGGCTATGAGGTCGCCGTCGTAGATGATCAGATATCGCTATCGTCTCAGCGAACGTCGTCCCTTCTTGGGCCTAGCGTTCCGCGCCGGTCGGTGGCGGGCTGGAGCGCCGGAGAGTGGTACTCGGCCATACGAACACTTATCGACGAAACTACGGCGGGCATCGTTCCGTTCACAGAGGTACAAGTGGTCGCCGTCGCTCTTCTAGCCGAGGAGTTCGGCTTTCCGACAGCCGGAACAGCAGCAGTCTCGATTTCGCAATTGAAGTCAGTCCAACGGTCCGTGTTGGAAGGCGCCGCAATACCCCAACCACAGTTCTATATCGCTCCGACCATTGCCCTCGGCCTTGAGTACAGCGACGGCCGGTACCCCGTTGTCGCCAAGCCTGTTGATCGGTCAGGGAGTTCAGGCGTGAAGCTGGTAGCGAATGAGACGGAACTCGTTGAATGGCATAGTTCAGCGGGCATCACCGGCGAGTATCTCATCGAAGAATTCGTCGCGTTTCCCGAATACAGTGTCGAGGCCGTTGTCGTCGAGGGAAACGTCGAGATCGTGTGCATAACTGAGAAAATCACCACACCGCTGCCCTACTTCGTAGAGGTTGCGCATGTGGCCCCGGCACACCTGGAGGATTCGGAAACGAATGCCCTCACCGCACTCGCACAACAGGTTGTTGCCGCAGCGATGGTTGGCACTTCCCTCCTACACCTTGAAGTCCGCGGTGCAGGAAGCGATTGGCGTGTTATTGAGTTTGCGCTCCGAACACCTGGCGACCATATTCTCGAGCTTCATGCGATCGCCACGGGGATAAATCTGTTTCGCGAAACAGTGAGGGCTATGGCCGGAGAGCAAATTGAAGCACCCGTGCCCACGAGGTCTGGTGTCGCGGTTGCGTGGTTTCCCGAAGCCCCGCCTGGGATTGTGACCGACATTGCGGGTGTTGATCTGGTGTTAGCCAACCCTGCCGTATCTGACGTGCGCGTGGATGTCGCGCTCGGGGGTCTCGTGAAACCGCTAAGAAGTTCGGACGATCGACCAGCAACCATCATCTTTCGGGTTGATCAACGTGAAGATCTTGATCCTGTATTGAAAACGTTGACTAAAGACTTCAAGATTTCGACTACGAACGAGCCTGCCGAAGGTATCTGACTGATGAGAGTTCTTGTAGTCGGCGCCGGCGTGGACCGTGAGTTCGGATTTCGAACGTTGAAGAACCTGGGCCACACAATCGGGGTGATCGACGACTTCAGTTTTGTACCGACCGACATGGTGGACTGGGTGCACGGGTTTGCGCCGTCTTCCGTCGAAGATATCCAGCAAGTTACCTCGCAGAGCCCCTACGAATGGGACACCATCGTCTGTTGGGGAGAATACTCGCTGCCGCGCGCGATCGAATTCGCGAAGGTCTTGAAGATACCTGGGCCAGTCCTGAACCCTGTTGCGTTTCGGAACAAGCCCGAGATGAGGAGACTTCTGGCGTTGGCGGGCATGCGCACCCCCGAGTATGTAGCTTCTCAGGACCCCGACGAGCTCGAGGCCTGGTTGACCCTCGGTCACGGCGATCACATCGTAAAACCCGCAGACTATGCCGGAAGTTCCGGCGTTAGCCTCGTGACGCAGCTTTCTGAATTGCGTCCGGCGGCTGAGGCCGCAATCCGCAAATCACCCACGGGGACGGCGATTCTCGAACAACGCCTCTATGGCCCCGAGTACAGCATCGAATCCATCTCGATGTCGGGTCACCACTCCACCGTTGCAATCACAAAGAAATTCACTTCAAGTCCTCCATACTTCGTCGAGATGGGCCACCTCGTTCCTGCCGACATTGATGATGCATTGCAGACCGCAATCGTGGACGAAGTCCACAAGGCACTTGACGTCTTCGGGATGATTACCGGAGCCTCGCATGCCGAGGTGATAGTGACTGAGAATGGTCCGGTTGTGGTGGAGATCGCTGGCCGGCTAGGTGGTGATTTGATCCCTCGGCTGGTTTTCGAATCGACCGGGATCAACATGTACGAACTCGAACTTGGTGCCATCACAGGACACCTCCCCAGGAAAATCCGCCCCTCGCGGGATCTGGTGAGCGCCGTGCGCTTCTATGACTGTCTTCCCGGAACTGAAATCGTTTGGCCAGCAACCTCGGCAGTCCGCGGAACGACTTTGGAGTCCACAATTCGCGACTCTAAACACTGGTACCCGTATTACGTAGAGGCGCCAGTCGCCGATGGTGCTGGCCGACGCCTGGGTTATTGCCTTATCACAGGCTCACGCGACGAGGTGGCTGAATCCTGGGATCTCATTAGCTTGCTCGCACCACCGAGTGGGATGGAGATACGCCAATGACTGCGGCACTCGTACTGAATCGCTTCGGCCTTTCATCAATGTTCTACCCCGAATGGCTTGAAGGTATGGACGTCTACATGATCACTGAAGAGGGTGCAGTCACGCCGTCCGATGACCTCTCGAACTACACATCGGTCCTGAAGTTCAGCGAATACCTCAACAATCCTGAGGTAGAGATTCGCGCTCTCGAACTCCACAAGGAGGTCCATTTCGACGAGGTCATTGCACTATCAGAGTTTGACCTCATCAGGGCTGCGCGGCTTCGAAAGCTCATGGGTGTTGAAGGCCAAGACCTTGAGAGCGCTACTGCTTACCGCGATAAGTTCAGGATGAAGTCGATACTGCGGAGTGCCGGAATTCCGGTAGCCGACTTCCGCAAAATCGATGCGGTAGACGACCTCCTTGCGTTTGCCGAGCAATACGGTTTCCCGCTCGTTGTCAAGCCGCGTCGCGGCGCAGGCTCGCTCGGTGTTCGCGTCGTTGAGAACTTCGAGGAACTCTGCACCTACGCTGCGCTTGCCCCGGAATTCCGGAGTGACGGTAGCGCGGACCTACTTGCTGAAGTGTACATTCCACACGAACTACTCCACGTCGATGGCGCTGTGTTCGAGAACAAAGTCATCATGTGCTGGCCAAGTCACGCAACTTACGGGTTGGCCTTTCACGGCAGAACAGTCAATCGGTGCACGATGTTTGAGCCCCAGGATCCGATGCTCGATGAAGTCAGAGATCTCGTCGAACGAACTCTCGTCGCCCTTCCGACGCCTCGAGTATCGATCTTCCATGCTGAAGTGTTCGCGACTGCAGATGGAGAGCTGATCGTCAATGAGATCGCGAGCCGAATGGGCGGTGGACGCATCAAGACTATGTTGCACGCCGCTTTCGGAATCAATCTCGAAGAATGGTACGTCCGCAACGCCTGGCGTCATGGATCCCCTGTGTTGTCTGATTTCCCTGCCCCACTGATCGGTGCCTTCTCGCTGTACCCGCCACCAGAGGACGGAGTGTTGACGAGCGCGCCAACCGAGTGTTCAATCCCCGGTGTGTTCAAGTTCAGGCTTGAAGTTCCAATCGGCGCGCAGCTTAACGCACCAACCTCGATTAGTGACGTCATCGGTTCGGCGACCGCTGTCGCGTCATCAGCGAATGAAGTGTGCGCCGTGCTGGACCGCGTTGACGAGTGGTTCCTAGACTCAATTGTTATTGACCCTGGGGCTCAAGCATGACGTCTGGCGGGCCGACCCCAAACACCGGCGAAGCCTCGGCGGTCTATTACCCGGTCGCGGATAAAAAGATGGTCTACGGTCGCGGTGTTTTCCTGTTCGATTCAGATAACAACGGGTACCTAGACTGCGCGTCCGGCACATTCAATCTGAGCCTGGGGTATGGCCACCCAGCGGTACTAAAAGCAATGCGAACACAGATGGATGAGCTAATCCATCTCACGTCTGGTTATCAATCTGACCCAATAAACCGTCTGACTCGGATGCTCGTTGATGCTGCTCCAACAAACACTGTGTCGGCACATCTAAAGGTTTCGGGCGGTTCTGAGGCAAACGAAGGTGCCATCAAGATGGCTCAACGCGCCACTGGGCGTCGGGACATCATCACAATGTTCAGGAGCCATCTCGGGCAGACCGGAACTACGGCCGCGTTGTCTGGCAATGGATTTCGACGACGCGATCTAGAGTTACCGCTTCTAAACAAGGTGATCGTGCCTGATCCACATTGCTATCGCTGCTTCTATCGGACTACGCCCGACGCATGTGGGATGTTGTGTGCAGAGCAGATATCTGAGTTCGCTGAATTCGCGAGCAGCGGAAGCGTTGCGGCAGTAGTTATCGAGCCAATATCTGGAAACGGCGGGAATGTCGTACCCCCGCCGGAGTATCTTCCTAAGTTGCGGTCGGTCTGCGATGAGCTCGGGATAAAGCTCATCTTCGACGAAATCCAAACCGGAATCGGGCGCACCGGGTATGTGTTTGCGGCGGAGTACTTCGGCGTAGCGCCAGATGCGATAACTGTCGCCAAGGGGCTAGGCGGTTCAGGGGCACCAGTGGCTGGAATCCTTGCCGATGAATCACTTGGAGGCCTCTCAATCAATGAGCACTCGTTCACTTTTGGTGGCAATCTAATGGCCGCGGCCGCCGCGATCGCAACGCTGGAGATCGTCAACAACGAGAGCTTTCTTCGGAATGTGAGGGAAACTGGCGCATATATCTTGGAGCGGCTCACCCAGTTCCAGCCCCGTGTTCCGGCGATCGGAGACATCCGAGGCGTCGGTCTAATGATCGGCATAGAGCTGGTGGATGCCGATGGAAGGGAAGCCGTCGACCTCGCGAACCACATCGCCGAAAAGGCTCCGGAGTTTGGACTCCTACTCCGAACTTCGCGATATGGGAAGGGGTCCGTTCTCAAGATTCGGCCACCGCTCATTCTCACGATGGACGAAGCTAGCCTGCTTTGCGACCGATTCGAAGCTCTGCTGATCGCACATGCTACATAGCGGCATCCCTCGTGAGTTAAACACCGCCATCGTCGGTGCCGGCTTCCGCGCGTCAACGTTCTTGACGAGCACAAAACGTCTTCCATCGAGTGGGCTGGCTGTCTTTGAACGTGGATCTCGTGTCGGCCCGGGTTCATTCGGCCAGTTCGATGCCCGAACAACTTCCGTTGGTTCGAAATTCTTCCAACATGTGAACTACCAAGGCGTATGGGGGGAACTACTCAATTACGCCGACTATCGAGCAGTTGCGTTGTCGGACGACCCCGTCTCTATGACAAGCTTGACACTCGCCCTAGATCGCCTTGGGGGGTTACTAGTACGCGAACTTAGTGAAAATCTCGTGTGCGAAACGCCTATCGATGCAATAAACGTGATCCCCGGGTCGGGCGCAACGCTCATTTCATCATCTGGGATCGAAGCGCACACTCAGCACGTGGTCCTTGCTACCGGTCGACACGAAGTTCTTCACCCAGCTCTCCACCCTTTCGCCCAAAAGGTAGAGCTTTCGGGCCGGTTCCTATCCTCCACAAACGACTTGTCGAGGCGCTTACGAGTCGGCGAGTTTCAGGCAGGGCCGATTGTCATCGTCGGCAGTTCCCACAGCGCAATGTCCGCGCTGAAACGCATACAACGAGCACAAGGGTCCCGGGATGGCGAGCAAGTAGAAGTCGTTGTGGTGTATCGCTCACCCGCACGTCTCCTCTACAGCTCCCTAGATGATGCGTGTCGACAGCTAGTTCCCGGTCGTGAGGCTCTACCCGATCCAAGGACGGACGTCTGTCCCGAGACTGGACTCGTGTTCCGCGACAGTGGTCTGCGCCACGAGAGTAGAGATCTCTACTGCGATCTCTGGGCACGACGCATTCGCGGCGCACGCCTCCTGCAATCGGAATCTATCGAAGGCAGTGCGCAAGTCTTCGGTGACGCGAGCCTGATTGTTCAGGCGATCGGGTACGTCCCAACACACCCAAAGATTCTTGTCAATGGGATACACGCGCAGCCGTCCACATCGCTATCTATCGTCGATGGATCGACGATGCACATTGATGGCTCGCGTTTGGATGAGATTTCATTGCTTCGAATCGGGCAGACCCCGCGCCATCTAAGGGACTACGGTCAGTACGGGCGAGATCTGTATTCAAACTTGCGCGAGCGGTTGGGCCTCGAATAATGGGTCATCGTTCCTCCAATCGCATCGTGTTGTTCGACCTTTGGAACACATTGATTCCGCTAACAAATGAAACGAAGCTCCGCGCCTTCGCCGAAACATCGAAGTTGTTGGGTGTGGATAAAAGCGAACTGGACTTGGTCTGGCGGGAGACCAGGCACCTACGCGAAACAACTGACCTGAGGCACTACCTGGTAGCCCTTGGCAACCACCTCGGAGCGTGTTGGTCGGATGAAACGATTTCTCGTGTCTTGACGACGAGGTGGGCAATCCACTCGATTGGATTCTCCGCCCCAATGCCTCACGCAGAGTCATCCCTAGGTGCGTTGCGGGAATGCGGGTACCGCATAGGTGTGATTTCGAACGGAACTTCGGATGTCGCCGACATGATCGCGCAGAGTCGCATCAGTTACTACATCGATGCCGTCATCGTGTCGGCGGACGTTGGAATGATGAAACCGGACCCTCGGATATACCACTTGGCCGCAGAGGCTCTTGATTCCTCGCCTAGTGGTTCCGCCTATTTCGGTGATGGGCAAGACAACGAACTCGAAGGAGCCCATGACGCAGGTTGCCGCCCCGTTCTGGTCGGCAGTAGCGACCATGGCTCTTGGTCTGGCGAGCGAATCACATCCCTCGCTGATGCTCCCCGGCTGCTTGGAGCCCCTACCAACACAAAGGAACCTACATGACCGAGTATCTATTAGTCCCCATGCAACCGACGCCCAATGGGCGGATGCACATCGGCCACGGAGGCGGCACGTACCTACGCGCAGATGTACTGGCACGTTACCTGACCTCTCGCGGGCACAAGGTCACCATCATCACGGGAAGTGATGCCTACGAGAATTGGGTGCTGGCCGAGTCGCTCCGGCTCGGCATGGACCCCGTTGCAGTCTGCGAGCGGTACCACGCCGAGATCCATAAGGACTTGACCGCCCTGAACATTTCCCTTGATGAATGGATCGATCCGCTCTCTGACGTTCACCGTGACAAGTACATCGCCGTACATGAACGCGCCTTGTCCGCATTACAGGGCACGGGCGCCGCCCGGCTCGAGGAAGAGCGAGTACCCATTTCACCTACCACCGGCGAAACTATGGTCGGCACGTGGATTGCAGGCGAATGCCCAACCTGCGGTGCGTCTGCTGGCGGAAGCTCTTGTGTGAAATGTGGTGACCACTTCCAGCCTGAAGAACTTAAAAACCCCCACTCACGACTCGACGATAGTGCGCTTGAGTGGAAGACAATTTCAAGCTGGTTTGCGCACCCACGTGATCTGGATGAGCTTAGCGGCCAGATCATCGCGAGAGATCTTCGGCCGGCTATCGCCGAACCTGCGCTTCGTTATCTACAGACGAAGTCGGGGCGTGTGCGGCTATCGGGCGGCGGATCCTGGGGAATCAAGAGCAGCCTCGTTGGCGATGAGTCGGTACTCATGAACAGCTACTATCTCTACTCCGTGTATTGCGGAGAGGTTTACAAACGGCATCACGGCAGTTCACGCAATCCTTTCGAACCAAGGTCAGGCGTGTCCACTGTCGGCTTCTTTGGGACCGATAATACGACCCCCGGAGTGATCGTCCCGGCGGTGATTGCGCAGGGCTCCGGGGGTACGCTTCGGCCGTTCGATCACGTGGTCCTCAACGGCATGCTGAACTTCGAAGGTGAAAAATGCTCGACAAGCAAACGCCACGGCATTTGGGTATCCGAGGTTCTCGCAAGCAACTATCTGAATAGCGACGAGCTGCGTTTCGCATTGGCGCAAGCGCAACTCGACCATGGCGCAGACGACATTACCCTGGAGCAACTAGTTGATCGAATCAACTACGTTCGCCTTCGCGTTTTGCCAGCGATTGCAGTTGCGCTTGACCAACTTCACCAAGACCCAGTATTCCGGGCCAGTAGCAAACTACGTGATGCTCTATTCGACCAGGATCAAGCAATGACACCGGGGCAGATGGACACGGCCAAAGCGGTGCGCTTAGTCCGAGACTGGACTGACACACAGAGCCACATCTCGGCACCAGAATGGCTAGTGGGCTTCGTACTTCTTGCCGCCCCGATTATGCCGCGACTTTCTGAAGAGGTGTGGCGCGCAATCGGCCGAACCGACCAGATCAACAGCGCCTTCATCGAGGATGTCGTAAAGCTCGACGGTTCGCGCGAGTTCGCCGGGGCCAATCAGGTTCGACTTAGCGAATCAGATCTCCGTCCATTCATCAGAATCGGGGCCCAGTGATGACCCGAAGAGAGCCGCCCGCAGACGAGCGCGCCACGCTGATGGCAAAAATCGGCAATCAGATCGCTTCTCAATTCGATGGCTCCCCTATGTTTATTGGCATCGACGGCGTCGACGGATCGGGAAAGACCTGCTTCGCCAATGAATTAGCCGGTTCGCTGCGCGGAAAAGTTCCCTTAGTTCGCATTTCAATCGATGGATTCCACAAACAACGCAACGATCGCTATCGACTTGGTCGTGACTCACCAGAAGGATTCTGGCTTGATTCCTACGACTACGATGCCTTTTTCCAGAAAGCAATCGTACCGCTTAGGGAGGGTCAAGGCCGTTACCTAGAAGCGTCGCATGATCTGGATACCGACGCCGTCCTGGAGGGGCCATTCAAGCAAATCACGCGCCCATGTGTAGTCATCATTGACGGCATATTCCTCCACCGCCCTGAACTAAGGGACATCTGGGACTACTCGATTTTCCTCGATGTTGACTTCTCAACTTCAGTGCCGCGGATGGCCGCCCGGGATGGATGTGACCCAGACCCTGATCACCCAGGCAACCGACGTTACGTGCAAGGCCAGCGACTCTATTTCGAATCGTGTTCGCCATGGGAGTTCGCCACTGTCGTGATTGACCACAATGATTTGCTGCATCCACGAATCAAGTCTGGTCCGTAACATGGCTCCGTTCTGGATTCTAACCTTCGCTTCAGCGACATCGAAGATGGGCAACACCTTCCTCCGCTTGGCGGTACCGATCGCGATCTTTGTAGCGACCGGGTCGCCGTTTGCCGCGATAGCGACTGTAGCCCTCGAAAATCTACCGAACCTTGCCGGGCCGTGGCTCGGCGCTCTCATAGATCGCTTTCCCCGACGGAACGTGTTCGTAGTGTCTGAGCTCTTACAAGCTGTTCTGGTTGCCCTCATACCGTTTCTGCTCGTGAACGATGCGATTTGGGCAATATACATTTGCCTGCTCTTCCTGGGGGCGGGGTCGGTGATTTCGAACTTGACGAGCGATTTCGGCCTGATACCGTCACTCGTGCCTGAGGACGAAATAGGCAAGGCCTACTCGCGATACAACTTCTGGGTTTCGATTGCTCGATTCTTGGGGCCGCTGCTCGGAGGCATCCTTATGGCAGCAACGTCAGTGGAAACTGCTTTGCTCATCGATGCAGCATCGTTCGTCCTGACTGCCGTCGTCGTTTGGAAGTTGAAGGTCGGCGGCGAACCCATCGATCCCGGTGTCGGCATCGTCGCAAGCTTCAAGGCTGGTTGGGCGGAGTTCATTGCTCTTCCGGATATCCGACGACTCACCTGGGCGCTTAGTATCTACAATCTCGGCGTGGGCAGCATTGGGACGGTAATCGTCGCGATTGGTGTGTCGAAGTGGAGCTGGTCGCCAGTAGATATTGGAGCGGTCGTGTCAGTCGCTGCGATCGCAGCAGCGTTGGGATCGGGGCTCGGCGATCGACTTGCGCGGGGGTGGCCGTGGGGCCGCCGAATCACGCTGTGGATGGCGGCGTCGGCGTCGGCGTCGATTCTGTTGCTTGCCCCAGTACCACTCATCGCATGCGCCGCGTTCATTCTGATGTCATTCGCTGCAGGCCCGATGAATGTCGCAACCATGGCGCTTCGACATGAGCAAATTGACCCCGCGTTCATCGGGCGCGTCAATGCGATAGTTCGAGCTTTCATCATGGGTGCGATCCCCGCTTCGGCCCTGCTCCTTGGATGGACCAGCACTTCGTCATACAACCTTATTGTTTTTCTGCCTGTGGTGGTCGGCTCCGTTCTAGCTGTGTTCGTTTGGCACGCGGCTCGGGGATACAGACGACCAACTACTGAAAAAGAGACAGAGACACACCATGAATGAAGATGCCAGGAGCTATACGGTGATCCAGCCTGTGTTAGCAGCTCGGCTTCGGCGAGGCGAGACAGGATCCGTATTCATCGAAGACACGGACACGTTGACCGCGAAATATGCGGACGGGCGGATCATCAAGGCAGCATCGAGTAAGCAAGTCGGTTCTGCGCTCAGAGTCGTCGGCGCGAACGGAGCCAGCGAACTTTTCGCTAGCAATGAATCGCAACCCAAAGCCATCTGTAACCTGCTGCAAGGCAGTGGCGAGCGGCTACTTCAAACCGGTCAAGCAACTGACCTGAGGCTCCAAGGCACCGTACAGCTTGCCGAGCTTGACGCATTTTGCTCGCAGGTCGACCAAGTCGCGCGTGACTACGCGTCGACTGTTACCCAAGTGCTGATTGATGCCGAAATCATTCACAGGACAATCACAATCGTGACTCCGAACAATCTTCGAAGCGAAGAACGATCGCTCGCTTATCTCACCGTGCGTGCGGTGAGTGTTGACGGAAGTGATTTGACCACGGGGTTCTATACTCCTGCCATTTCCGGGCCGCTGGGTGACCTCGATCCAGTTGAAATCGGTTCGACGGCCGCAGCACGGGCGGTCGCTGGTCTGGGCGCACGGCCCGCACCAATCGCGAACCTGCCCGTCGTAGTGGGAGGTGGACGCGGAATGGTGCTAATCCATGAAGCATGCTGCCACCCGCTGGAAGGTGACGAAATCTTGCGAGGCTCAGTATATGCCGAACGTCTCGGCCAGACCATTGGATCAGACCAGTTGTCAATCTATGATGACCCCGGCATCGGGGGCGCAGTCGGTAGCTATGGGTTTGATGATGAAGGGATAGTTGCACAAAGGACGACGCTCGTCGACCATGGAATACTCGCAGGGCTTCTGACTGACTCGTCGACATCACGGGCCCTCAGGCAACCGTCAAGTGGAAATGCGCGAGTTGAGAACTACAAGAACACACCGATTCCTCGTATGTCTAACACCGTCGTTGGAACCGGAGAATTTCACCGGGATCAAATCATCGCTAACACTCAACGTGGCATCTACGCCGAGGTGGTCGGCGGTGGCGAGGTTATCGAAGCAACAGGAGAATTCGCGTTTCGCGTCTTAAACGGCCGACTCATAGAGAACGGCGTACTTGGCGATGCAATCGAGGAGACCACAATTAGCGGGAATGGCGCTGAAGTTCTGACAAAAATCGACATGGTCGGCAACGACGTCCAGATAGGTGCCGCGAAGTGCGGCAAACGGGGACAGTTCGTCCCCGTCGGGGTGGTCGGACCCACCCTACGTATCGCCTCGCTCCGGGTCGGAGGTACAAAGCGATGATCGAGAACCAGATTACCGAGCAGTATTCTCAGCTGCTAGCAGAGACCGAGAGGGACATAACCGTCCGCCATCTATCAGAAGAGGTTGAGACTGCTGTCGTCCGCAATGGAGCGCAGCTACTCCAAACCGCGGTACATGACGGCTCGGTGGCTGTAACCCAAACTGAGAACGGTCGATCACGGGTAACTGTCATGCCGTCGTCTATCCCAGCGGCAGAGCTTCTGAAGCACGCGTTGGGTGACCTCGTATCGCCAACCACAATCAGAACCGAATCACGGCTGCCTTTCGTGCACGACGCAACAAACTCCGATGAACGTCTACGGCGAAAAGTCGCGCGCCTCACGGAGTCGCCGACAGGCCAGCATGACCGAGAAATTCGAACTGAGGTAGTCCGACGACGAGTCGGCGTTGTGAGGCGAGGGGTCTCGGCCGAGGAGTCATACACCGCTACAACCTATGAGTTCAGGTCAACGCTCGCTCTGGAATCAACGAACCACTTTTCGATTTCCGGGGCTCAACGTAACATAGCCAGCGCCCTGGATGAACTCACCGAGTATGCGATACCACGGGCGTCCCGATTTCATGGGATCCCCCGGGCAAGCAGGCTTTGCGCCGACAAAGATGCTTTGGTCTTCATCCCACGAGAAATTGCGGCCCAGCTGGTTGCCCTCATCTCTAAGTCCTTTTCCGCTGAGGCAGTCGTCGAACAACGAAGCAGGTTAGCGAATCGCATTAACTCTCGAATAGCGTCAGTTGGTGTATCGATTGTCGACGACCCGTTTCATGCTCTTGCTCCGCGCACTGTCCGCGTAGACGATGAAGGTGTTAGCACAAGGCGGAAGGAACTAGTCCGGAACGGAGTGCTCTTGGACTTTCTCGGCTCAACGTCAGCGAGCACTCAAGCAATAGCTTCCGCAGGCAATGCCTGGCAGCCGGATATGACCTCGGCACCTCGCGTAACAGGCAGCAACTTCTTCGTGCAGGCAGGCTCTGAGCCAATCGACATCCAGCCAGGCACCATTGAAGTGCTTCAGTCCCACGGTTTGCACATGGCAAACGAAATTACCGGCGCGTTCTCGATGTCCACCTCTGCAGTCGTAGAATCAGCGCACGGTGAATCTCTCACAACCGGGGTTACCATCGCAGGCAATGTTTTCGAGATGCTCAACGAGATAGTGGCAGTCGGCTCCAGTCTGCATTGGATCGCAGGATCGGTCGCCTACTATGGTTCGCCAGACTTGCTCGTCAGGGGCCTATCGATCGGCAAGGTCCAATAGGCCCGACTTGCGCCACTGTCCAAGGTACTCGCTGCTCCACGAAAGGTGCGGTCACCCAAACCTACCCGGAGGTGACGTAAGCTATTGACTGCGCCCCAGGTTAGAACAAATCGACTCCGCTCCTGAGTCGCACGGGCTAGAAAAGATCGCGTACCGAATGCGCTCGACTCCCCCGGGCTCCCAAAGTGCTCCCACCGCTTACGTCGAGGACCGATCCAGTAATGCGGCTTGCGCCCCTAGATACCAGGAACGCAACTGTTGAAGCCACGTCAGAGGGCGATGCCACCCCTCCAAGCACGGCGAAGGAATCCATGTAGTCCCTAACCTCCTTCTGGCTGAATGCAGGGTGCCCGTTGTCTGTGAACCCCGGAACCACAGCATTGACTCGAAGACCGCGTTCGGCTATCGCTTCAGCCATGTTGCGCGTAAGCGACTCTATAGCGGCCTTGGTCATCGCATAGATAATGTCGCCAGGGCTTGAGAAATGGGCACTTGCAGAAGAGATATTCACTATGGATCCACCTTCCCTAAGGAGGGGTGCGAGGGATTGTGACAAGAAGAAGGGCGCGCGGGTGTTGATCGCAAAGAACTCATCAAACTGTTCAGGAGTCGCATCACCGAACGACGGGCCGAGGAGCTTTCCTGCATTGTTCACAAGCGCGTCAAGTGTGTTCGTCGAACCATCGACGAGCGCTCTGACGCACTCGACCACACGAACTACACCGTCGGTCGTAGACAGATCGGCTTGTGTCAGGTGACACTCACCTCCGCTGGCCTTGATTGTCCGCCTAAGCTCTGTAGCTCGTGCTTCCCCACCACAATATTGCGCGATGATCGCAAATCCATCTTGAGCAAGGGTGCGACAGATCTCGGCACCGATACCCCCACTCGCCCCGGTCACCACTGCGTATTTCGATCGAATCGCACTCATGGCACTCCCCTGCTAGATTGCTTGTACCCGTCCCCGAAACTGCGTACGAATTGACGCCAGCTGCATCAGGTGCCCATGAAACTCGGATTGCTCAATGGCCAAGAATACGGTTGAAGAGATATTTGCATCGGCGTAAGCCAGGAAGCGGGCTGAGAGCGACCGTATCCGATGTCCTGTCTGCACTTCGCTCTCAATCGCGCAGATCAGGGCCATCGCAGAAACATGATCAGACTGGTGATCGCGTAAAAGGGGATCTGACGAGTCGAAAGTGAGTTCGAACTCACTCAGTGTACCTGTCAGTGCTCCCTCGATTGTATTGCCAATTGACCCCGTGTCCTTGATTGCGTCACCAGTCTTACGTATGCGCTCGTATATTGGCCGCGGTAAGAACGTTGCACGAGATGCTCCTACGAGTCGGTTTCCGCCCTCGAGTTCGATTTCGAATCGCTGCCGAGCCTCCCGAACAATTCTCCCGCTGCGTTTTACTTCGTGCGCACAGACCGATATTGCGCCGCTTGCAGCTGGCTCGTTCCCTAAGCCCGCTTCATCCGTTGCAGCGAGTTCAATCTCGTTGAGAACGAAGACTGTCCCGTGAGGGATTTCGAGACATTGATGCACATGTGCGATGCCCGCTTGACGCTGCACCTCTATTAGGTCAGCAAATCTAACACCTGCGGTATGCTCGGGCACCTCGAAAGTCGCGGCGAGTACGCCGCTTTCGCGAGCAACTGTCGATTTCAGCCATACGTTTCGCACATCATGCTTATGTGTATCGACTGCTAAATCCGAAGGCTCAGCTTTGTTTCTGGAGCGGAACTCCCGGCGCTCGGTCTCCTCCATCGCAGACCAGTGAAAGTCAGTTGTCTCGACTACTAGGTCGAGACAACTGCCCCGTATTGCGCCAGGAGAACACGATGATGAATAGCGATCATTCCCCGCTCCCAGTTGCGCCAAGCACGCGGGTGATGTAGTTCTCGAGACCCGACATACGAGTAGGCAGCGATGCCCACGAGTCCTGGAATCCCGAGAGTACCTGCCCCCCCCACGAACATCGCGTTAATAAACTCTGCGGCCGCCTGTGGGTCTTCGTCAGCTCGAATTGAACCGTCATCAATGCCTTGCTCCACCAGTGCCCGCGCAATGCTCACCCACTCGAAGTATGGGTCGTGCATCTCGTCAGGAGGAAGTTCGCGACTTGGCTCAGTGCTTAGCTTCGTTCCGGCTTGTACGACCACGTCCGTCGCAATGAGCTCGGCTAACCCTCGTGCGACCTCAATGATCTTGTTGAGCCCGGTTCCGTTGCCGTAGGTGATCTTTGCAAGTACTGCGGACATGCGCTCTTGTTGTGCCGCGAGAATTTCTTTCGCAACGTCAGCCTTACTGCCGTAGTGCGCATAAATCGCTCCTTCGCTGACCCCAGATTCGAGAGCAATGTCCTTGAGGCGAGCTTCCGAATACG
>CAZTUC010000033.1:0-6124 GCA_964616805.1 uncultured Microbacterium sp.
ACAACTCCTCCAGTCAGACCTACAACCACAGTCCAACTTTCGGGGAGCAGTCCAGGCGCGTCGGGGCCCACAGTACAAGGAGCACGTACCACACGTACAACCTTGCGCACCGGCAGAAGCCGGCGCGCAAGCTTGTAGGGCGGGCCGGACTTGAACCGGCGATCGTTGGGTTATGAGCCCACTGCCTTAACCAGCTTGGCCACCGCCCCGCGCACACGCGATGCGCAAAACCAGCCTACCGCTCTTGCGGTTCAAAGGATTCCGGCGCACAATAGAGGAAGCTCCATCATTTTTTCGTAGGGGAAGACGAAGAAAATGAAGGAGGCACAAATGAACCGACTCGCAGATGGCGTGCTATTTGTTCACGCCGTACCGCGTCAGCTTCGCATGCATGTCGAGTGGGCGATCGCCGACGTTCTCGGCACCCGCATCAGCGTGCTCTGGAATGATCATCCCCTCGCCCCCGGCCTCTCGCAAGCGAGTGTTGTTTGGCACGGTTTCGAAGGCGACGGTGCGCGTTTGACGTCTGCCCTGTTCGGTTGGGCCGAATTGCGTTATGAAGTAACCGAAATCGTGCAGGGGTCACTTTCGGGCTACCGCTGGATGCACACGCCAAGTCTTGGTGCGCACACCTCCCGTATCGATGAAGCAGGCAACGTGTTGCTTGACGAAAACGTGCTGAGCGATTTGATTGCTCGCTCGCAATCGGATGACGTCGACCTGGCGTCACTCATTACCGCGTCACTCGGGGCGGCGTGGGATGAAGAACTCGAACCGTTCCGCAACCCCGAGGTTGGCGCGAACATCGTCCTGCTCCACAGGGCTGGTTAGTCAGAAGGTTTTGCTTCCGGGCGAGTGGTCAGAGTCGGAATTGCTGAATACAGCGGGGTCGACGCACCTGACCACTCGTGACCGGAGGTGTTTCACGCACGATGCGTGATCTGTCCTGCGAGTATCGTGAGCGCAACGGGGATTGTGCGCAAAGCGGCGGGCGAAACCTCGCGCGGGTCATCGGCTACCAGTACGAGGTCGGCTGGTTGCCCGACTGCGATTGTCGAGCGCGTTGACGCCGCCAATGCTTGCCCGAACGTGAGTGCCTCGTGTTGTTCGTATGCGGGTTCTTCCCCACGACGCCGGTGTACAGCGGCAGAAATTGTGATCCACGGATCAAGTGGTGCGACGGGGGCATCCGAACCCAAACGCAACGGCACCCCTGCTGCAGCGAGTGAAGCCAACGGGTATGCGGTCGCTGTCTGCCCCTGCCAATACTTCGCGAGCAACTCACGATCGTCAAGCGTGTGCTCGGGTTGCACGCTGGCTGCAACCGGCAACTGTGCCAACCGAATGATGTCATCGCTTGCCACCAGCTGCGCGTGTTCGATTGTGCCGCTTGCCCCAGTGTTCTCGAACGCGTCAAGCACCATTGCGACGGTCGCGTCACCGATTGCATGCGCCGCGACCGTGATGCCGGCGGCTTTGGCTCGGCCCATGAGGTCGTGCACTGCTTCGGGGCCATAGGTGAATTCGCCGAAGTTTTCCGGGTCATCATCGTAGGCGTGCGTGCAGGCCGCGGTGCGCGTGCCGAGTGAACCGTCGGTGATGAACTTCAACGAACCGGCATGCACGAGACCGTTCGAGGTCTCATGCCCTGTGCGGATGCCCGCATCAAGCCACCGATCAAAGCCTTGCGGGTACACGTTGTAGACAACCCGCATGGGTGTTGCGCCGGCACCGAAGCGACGTTGCCACGCGGCGGCTGAAGTGTCGAAATCGAAGTCGATGATGCCGACGATCCCGCGGGCGGCGGCGCGCTGCAGCAAGCGGCCGACCGCGGCATCCGTTGCCTGTTCACTGACGTCGGCGAGGCGCGCGGAAACTTCGAAGGCGGGGGTTTCGGCGAGGATGCCGGTGCCGTCGGCGGCTTCGCGCATACTTTCGCGTTCGAGCGCGGCGGTGTTGAGCCACATGCTGTGCAGGTCTGCGTTGACGAGATAGGTCGGCACGTCGCCGGTTGCCTCGTCGAGCAATGCAAGCGTTGGTTCATCGGGCCACGTTGCGACGCGGTATCCGCCGCCGATGCGACGCCCGGTTTCGTCGACTGGTGCAGCAGCCATGCGCTCGGCCGCGTCGGCATACGAAACTGCCTGAGCGAGATCAACACGGTCGGCCGTGAGCGCAGCAACGCCGGTGTGCACGTGGTTGTCCCACAGGCCGGGTAAGACCCACATGCCACTAGCGTCGACGGCGCTGTCTGCCGTGAGCGTGCCAACGGGAGCAATCGCCTGAATAACGCCGCGGTCGATTGCGATATCGACGAGCTCGCCGGACTCGAGCAGGCGCGCACCACGCAAAAGCGAGACTACTTCTGGCACGACGGGCACCAATACAGTTTGCGGGCGCCAACCTCTTCGAGCACGATGCTCGTGCCGCACACGCGACACGGAAGGCCTTGCCGACGGTAAACAAAGTGGCGGTCATCACGGCTCACGAGGGCTGCCCGGTACTCGTCGGGTGACAGGTCGTCCATCGTCATCATTTGGCCGACTTCGACACCGATGCGAAGCAATCCAACCCAGTCGCGCCACAGACCGCGGAGCTGTTCTTCGGTGAGCTCTCGCGTGGGCGTGTGCGGGTTGATGCCGGCACGAAACAGCATTTCGGCGCGATAGACGTTGCCGATACCGCTGACAGCGCTCTGGTCCATGAGCACAAGTCCGATTGGTGTGCGTTTGCTCCGCACGTTGGCAACGAAGCGTTCTTCACCTTCGGCAGGGTCGTCAACAAGGGGGTCGGGGCCAAGTTTGGCGATTGTTGCAACAACCTCGTCGGGTGTTTGCAGTTCGCACGCTGTCGGCCCACGCAAGTCGGCGAGGGTTTTTTCGGTCAGCAGGCGCAGTCGCACCTGCCCTACCGGTTCGGGTGGCCAGGTGGCATCCGATTGGGGCAAGGCGCGTGATTCTTCAGACATGCGCACACTGCCGCGTGCCTTGCGGGGTGCTCCGATTGAGGCGAGCGAGTTTTCGCCCGCGTCATCGAAAATGGCGGCATCATCAAGAACCGTGCCGTGATGGTTGGTTTGCCCCATACGCCCGTTCGCGGATGCGATCGTGGGGTCGATCGACACATCGCCGGCGAAATCCCACGCACCGTAAATGCCAAGGTGTACCCGCAACCACATGTCACCCTCGAACTCGAGGAACATTTGCTTGCCGACAGCCCGCGAAAGCAGAAGCTCACGTCCGCTCAAGAGCGCAGCCCCCTCCGCAAAGCGGCCTTGCGGGCTGGAGGCCTGAACCTGCTTTCCGGCAAAGTTGCGACCGAATTGGCGCGCAATGCGGTGGACGGAATGGCCCTCAGGCATTACGCGCGCGGGTCGGGTTCGAGCGAGCCGTCAGCTTCGAATGTCGCAATCTGGCCGATGCGACGAACGTGACGCTCATCGCCGGGGAACGGCGTTGCAACGAACGTGTCGATAAAGCCGAGCGCTTCTTCAAGGGTGTGCTGGCGAGCACCGACCGCAATGACGTTGGCGTTGTTGTGCTCACGGGCGAGCTCTGCCGTTGCCTGGCTCCACACGAGTGCAGCACGAATACCAGCGACCTTGTTTGCTGCGATTTGTTCGCCGTTGCCGGAGCCGCCGAAAACAACACCGAGGGCTTCGACACCAGCGTCGAGGTCAGCGACAACGCCCTGTGCGGCGCGGATGCAGAACGATGGGTAGTCGTCAAGTGCGTCGTGTTCGACGGGGCCGTGGTCGACAACGTCGTGACCCTGCGCGGCGAGGTGAGTTTGTACTTGCTCGGAGAACTCGAGGCCAGCGTGATCAGTTGCTACGTGGATGCGCATGTTGGGCTTTCGTGCTTACGGCAGCAGACCGGCTGCTGCGGGTTTGAATCCTGCACGTACATTCTCGCAGTCGCCGGGACGAGAAATGTCGTACCACGGCCCCAGATGCGTCACATGGGGTCGTTCTGCAGCCGGCGTGCCATTGACGCGTTCAAGCACGAGGTCGATGAGCCCCGAAACGAACGCTGGGTGCACACCCGGCGTTGGGGTGCGGATGACACGCAAACCGTACTCAGTCGCTGTTTCAACAGCCTCGGTGTCGAGATCCCACAGCACTTCCATGTGGTCGCTAATAAAACCAACCGGAACAATAACAACCGCCTTGACGCCCTGGTCTGGCAGCGTCTCAATGACGTCGTTGATGTCGGGCTCAAGCCACGGCTGCGTGGGCGGCCCTGAGCGGGATTGGTAAACGAGCTCCCATGACGGGACAACACCTTCGGTGAGCGGTTCCGGCAGGGTGTCCATAACGTATTGCGAAACAGCTTCGTGCTGTGCCTGGTAGGCACCGCCCGGGCCAAAGTCTTGATCGCGCGGGCCGGAGCGAACCGCGTCATCGGTGGGAATGGAGTGCGTCGCGAACAAGACCCGCACGTCGGCGAAATCGATGCCTTCTGCCTTGAGGGTCTGCAAGGCATCCGCAACCCCATCTTGGAACGGCTTCACAAAACCCGGGTGATCGAAGAACAGGCGCACTTTGTCGACGGTGACTTTGCCTTCGAGGTCGGCCTGCTCAATCGCAATCGGGATGTCTTCGCGGTATTGGCGGTCACTCGAGAACGAGCTGTAGGCACTCGTTGCAAGCATGAGTAGTGTCTTGTGGCCTGCTTCGTGTGCTTCGGTGAGCGCTTCGTGTAGGTAGGGGTTCCAGTTGCGGTTGCCCCAATACACCGGCAGATCAATGCCCCGGTCGGCAAGTTCTTGTTCGAGCGCAGCCTTCAGGTCGCGGTTTTGCTGATTGATGGGGCTTACGCCGCCGAAGTGGCGGTAGTGGTGCGCGACCTCTTCGAGGCGCTCATCAGGGATGCCACGACCACGGGTAACGTTGCGCAAGAACGGGATGACATCGTCTTGCCCTTCCGGCCCACCGAAGCTCGCGAGAATGATTGCGTCATAGTCAACCGGAGTCTCAATAAACGGCGCACCGCTCGCCGCGGCATCGGATGCGTACAAAACAACTTGATCTTCAGCGATATTCGTCACACCCCTATCCTTCCATTGCTCACTATGAGGCCGCCCTTCGGTGCGGCCGTGTTTTCAAGGGCGTAGGCTGGGTAAGTTGGCATCCCAACATGTTCCCGACGTACCGGAGAGTCCTGCAGTGCCTGGAGAAAACCTCACCCGCCGTGAAGCGCAAGAACGGTCACAAACCGTTGCAACCCACAGTTACGAAATCGCCCTCGACCTGACAAAAGGTGAGCGCGTCTTTGGTTCGCGCAGCGTTATTACGTTCGACGGCCAGCCTGGCGCAAGCACATTCGTCGATCTGATTGCCGACAGTGTTCGTGAGATCACCCTCAACGGCGAAGAGCTCGACCCGGCCGAGGTGTACGCGGATTCTCGTATTTGGCTTGCGAACCTCGACGAGGCGAACACGCTCGTTGTTGATGCTGATTGCCTCTACACGAACACCGGTGAGGGGCTGCACCGCTTTGTTGACCCGGCCGATGGCGAGGTTTACCTATACTCTCAGTTCGAGGTGCCTGATTCGCGCCGCGTTTTCGCGGTTTTCGAGCAGCCTGATCTGAAGGCAACGTTCCAGTTCACGGTGACGGCGCCGAAGTCGTTCAAGGTGATCTCCAACTCCCCCACGCCCGAACCGATTGTGCACGAGGCGAATCCAGACCGTGTGACGTGGGGTTTTGCACCGACGGGGCGCATCTCGTCGTACATCACCGCGATTGTTGCTGGCCCGTACGAGTCGGTGTTCTCTGAGCTCACGAGTTCGTCGGGCAAGGTTATTCCGCTCGGTGTGTATGGCCGCAAGAGCTTGTGGGAGCACCTTGACGCGGACTACATTTTCGAGAAGACCCGCCAGGGCTTTGCGTACTACGAAGAAAAGTTCGGCGTGCCGTACCCCTTCGAGAAGTACGACCAGCTCTTTGTACCGGAGTTCAACGCCGGTGCGATGGAAAACGCGGGCGCGGTGACGTTCACCGAGTCGTATGTGTTCCGCAGCAAGGTCACGGATGCCATGAAAGAGCGCCGTGTTGTCACGATTCTGCACGAGCTCGCGCACATGTGGTTCGGCGACCTCGTGACCATGAAGTGGTGGAAC
>CAZTUC010000033.1:6134-21516 GCA_964616805.1 uncultured Microbacterium sp.
GGTGGAACGACCTGTGGCTCAACGAATCGTTCGCCGAGTGGGCATCGACGATTGCAACCGCTGAGGCGACCGAGTGGACCGAAGCGTGGACGACGTTCAACGCGATGGAAAAGACCTGGGCATACCGGCAAGACCAACTGCCATCGACGCACCCCGTTGTTGCCGAAATTAACGACCTCGATGATGTGCAGGTGAACTTCGACGGCATCACCTACGCCAAAGGCGGCTCGGTGCTCAAGCAGCTCGCTGCATGGGTCGGCATTGAACAGTTCTTCGCCGGTGTCTCCGAGTACTTCAAGAAGCACGCGTGGGGTAACACTGAGCTTTCCGATTTGCTTGCTGAGCTTGAACGCACAAGCGGACGCGAGCTGACCACGTGGTCGCAAAAGTGGCTGGAAACCGCGGGTGTCAACACGCTCGCACCGGTTATCGACGCTGACGCGAATGGCACGATCACCCGGTTCGCCGTGACCCAGACCGCGCCAGCCGACTATCCCACGATTCGCCCGCACCGGTTGGGAATTGGGTTCTACAACCTCAATGGCAACGCGTTGACACGCAGCGAATATGTTGAGGTTGACGTTGACGGCGACCTCACGGCCGTCGCTGAACTTATTGGCCGACAGCGTCCCGACTTGGTGCTGCTCAACGATGAAGACCTCGCGTACGCGAAGATTCGCCTCGACGAGCGTTCACTTGCAACGGCGACTGCGCATCTCGCGAAGATCACCGACCCGCTTGCGCGTTCACTCGTGTGGGGCGCCGCGTGGGATCAGACCCGCGACGCAGAAGCGAAAGCAAGCGACTACATCGACCTCGTGCTCAACAACATCGGTTCTGAAACCGAGTCGACGACGGTTCGCACGACCCTTGCGCAGTTGCTCACGACCGCGGCGACGTATGTTGCGCCGGAGAAGCGTGCCGCTGCACGTGAGCGTGTCGCTGATGCACTGTGGCAGTTGGCGCAAAACGCCGAAGCTGGCAGTGACAGCCAACTGCAGTTCGTCACGACGTTCGCGAACGCGCTCGTCACCGAAGAGCAGGTAGCTATTGCACGCTCGCTGCGCGATGGCGCACTGAAGCTCGACGGCCTTGAAATCGACACCGACCTCAGCTGGACGCTGCTTGCCGGTCTTGCTGCGGCGGGGGCTGCGACATCCGATGAGATCGACGCTGCCCTGGCTGCAGACAACACGGCAAAGGGTGGCGAATTTGCTGCCCAGGCCCGTGCAGCCATGCCGACGGCCGCGGCCAAGCAGGCAGCCTGGACCGAGCTCACCTCAGACGACTCGCTTTCAAACACGATCATCCGTTCGGCCGCGCTCGGGTTCACCCACCCGTCAAGCGCCGAACAGTTGAGCGCATTCGTTGGCCCGTACTTTGATGCACTCTTGCCGATCTGGAACTCGCGCACCTACCAAATTGCGCAGTACTTGATCGTCGGTCTTTACCCGAAGGCGCTCGCGAGCGTTGAGCTTCGTGATGCAACGCGTGCGTGGTTGGCAGCGAATACGGATGCCCCGGCAGCCCTGCGCCGCCTGGTCGCGGAAAACGTCGCTGACGTTGAGCGCGCACTCACGGTGCAAGCTCGCGACGCCGAGTAGGCACACGGCTTTACGACGAGCAAACCCGTTTCGACTTCGTCCGCTGCGCTCACTGCGCTCAACGAACGAAAACCGGCACGTTTCGCTCTGCGGGAGTAGACTCGCGAACGATGAACATTGCACCGTTCGACACAACAGATGTCGACCCTTCCGAGACAGACGCTGGCACCCAGCCGTGGTACCACATCGACTGGGTGAAGGTGCTCGCGTGGCTTGCTGAGTTTGGTTTGCGCCTGCTCGCGTGTGTGGCAATCATTGTGCTCGCGTGGCTCATTGCGCGCGGCATGCGTTTGCTCGTGCGCTATATCGTCAATCGTGTTGTCTCGAACGTCAAGACCAAAGCGAAAGTCGACGACACGCAAGCCCTGCAGCACTCCCCGCTGGCTGACATGCGACTCGTTCAGCGCACTCGCACGCTCGGGGCGATTCTGCAGAACATCATCAACACCGTGGTGTTCATCATCGTGGTTCTGGCCATCGTGCACATTCTGGTTCCGGAATTGTCAACCTCGTTTGCGCTCTTAACCGCAGCGGTCGGTGCCGGTTTGGGTTTTGGTGCGCAAAACATCGTCAAAGACACCCTCAACGGCATCTTCCTTGTCGCGGAAGACCAGATTGGTATTGGCGACGTTGTGGATTTGGGGCTCGCGACGGGAATCGTCGAAAACGTCAGTGTGCGCATCACCGAAGTGCGTGATGTGAACGGCACGCTGTGGTTTGTGCGAAATGGTGAAATCACCCGCATCGGAAACATGTCGCAGGGATGGTCGCGTGCAATTGTGGATGTTGGGGCATCCGCTGACCTCGACTTGCACGAGGTTGAGCATGTGCTGTTGTCGACCGCACAAGAGCTCGCGAAAGACAGCAGGTGGCGGGCGCGGGTTCTTGACAAGCCCGAAGTGTGGGGTCTGGAACGCGTCGACGGCGACAAGATGCTCGTGCGTGTTGTCGTCAAAACCCGTACAACAGCGCAAGAAGACGTCGCAACCGAGCTGCGCGAGCGGATTCGTACCGCGATGCATGAAGCCGGGTTACCGCTTCGAACGCTCGACTCGACACGGCTCGAAGGAAGCGCGTTGGCCCAGCGCACCCGAGGCTCAAACCGCCCGGTGCGCGCACTGTGGAAGGCCGTCACAGAAGAAACAACCCACGAGGCTGCGCCAATCCACGAGGCGACACCAGCCCAAGCAGTCGACCTGCCACCGGGGAAGGTAACCGGCCCGATTCCGGCGGATAAGCCCATTACGAAGCCCATTGCGCATCCGCCTTCGCAATCGAAATCGCGGAAGCCAAAGCGTCCATGAGCTTTTACGAAGAAGTTGGCGGCCGCGAAACATTCGCGCGGATCGTGAAGGTTTTCTACGAAGAAGTCGCAAACGACGAGGTTTTGCGCCCGATGTATCCGGAGGCTGATCTCGGCCCGGCCGAGGAGCGTCTGCTGCTGTTCTTGGAACAGTATTGGGGCGGCCCGTCGGAGTATTCCGAGCGTCGTGGTCACCCACGGTTGCGGATGCGTCATATGCCGTTCCACATTGATCCAGATGCGCGCGATCGTTGGCTCAAGCACATGCGAGCCGGTGTCGATGCTGCAGATTTGTCGCCCCTGCACGAAGCGACCCTGTGGGACTATTTGGATCGCGCCGCACACGCTATGGTCAACACAATGCCTCGTGCAGATCTTGCTGCCGGCGCGCGTCCCGCGTTCGACGTTCAGGCCGCACCGAAACAACCAAACACGAACGACTCATAAGGAGTACTCATGCCCACGACAGTCGAGACCGCAGATGTTCTCGTCATCGGGTGGGGCCTTGCCGGCCTCACTGCCGCAACCGAAGCGCTGGCGGCAGGCAAAAGGGTTATCGTCGCTGACCAAGAGGCACGCACGAACCTCGGCGGGCAAGCATTTTGGTCGTTTGGCGGGCTTTTCTTCATCGATTCGCCCGAACAGCGCCGCCTGGGCGTGAAAGACTCCGTTGACCTTGCAACGCAAGACTGGTTCGGCAACGCGGGGTTCGACGCCGAGGGCGACGAGTGGGGTCGTGCCTGGGCTGAGGCCTACTTGCACTTTGCGGCCGGCGAGAAGCGCGAGTGGCTGCGCGAGAAAGGTGTCTCGTTCTTCCCTGTTGTTGGCTGGGCAGAGCGCGGCGGCAGCGGTGCAATTGGGCCGGGTAACTCGGTTCCTCGCTTTCACATCACGTGGGGTACCGGCCCCGGCATCGTCGAACCGTTCGCAAACGCACTCCAGGCAGCCGAGCGCGACGGCACAGCCCGTATCCGCCCGCGGTACAAAACGACCGAGCTGATCGTCGAAAACGGCGCTGTTGTTGGTGCTCGTGGGTCGGTGCTTGAGCCGTCGTCGCTCCCCCGCGGTGAGGCGACCACACGCACGGTTGTTGGCGAATTCGAGATTCGCGCGGGCGCGGTCATCGTCGCATCGGGCGGTATCGGTGGCAATCAAGACCTCGTGCGCCAGAACTGGCCGAATCGCTTGGGCACGGCGCCCGAGTCGTTCCTGTGCGGTGTTCCGGAGTATGTTGACGGCTCAATGAACAGCGTCAGTGCTGACGCCGGTGCGAACTTCACGCACATGGATCGGATGTGGCACTACGTTGAGGGCATCACGAACTGGAATCCGATTTGGCCGAATCACGGCATCCGCATTCTTCCCGGCCCGTCATCGCTGTGGCTCGACGCGACCGGCAAGCGTCTGCCCGTGCCGCTGTACCCCGGATTTGACTCGCTCGGCACCCTCGATTACTTGCGCAAGACCGGCTACGACCACTCGTGGTTCATCACAACGCGTCAGATTGTCGAGAAAGAGTTTGGTCTGTCGGGCAGCGAGCAAAACCCTGACCTCACGGGCAAAGACGTCAAGTTGCTGCTGAGCTCGCGTTTGGCGAAGGGCCCAACCGGGCCCGTTCAAGCGTTCATGGACAACGGGGTCGACTTTGTTGTCGCCGACAACCTTGATGACCTCGTCGCCAAGATGCAGGCGCTTCCCGGCAGTGATGCACTCGATGCTGCGCGTGCGAAAGCTGAGGTTGTGGCGCGTGACCGTGAGATCGACAACGAGTTCACGAAAGACTCGCAAATTGCGATGTTGCGGCAGTCACGAAACTATCGCGGCGACAAGCTCATTCGAACGGCCGTGCCGCACAAGCTTGAAGACCCAGCCGCTGGGCCCCTGATTGGTGTGAAGCTGCACGTGCTGACACGCAAGTCGCTCGGTGGGATTCAGACGAACCTTGATTCGCAAGCGCTTGACGCTTCTGGCAACGTGATTCCGGGCCTTTTCGCCGCCGGTGAAGCCGCCGGGTTTGGTGGCGGCGGCGTACACGGCTATCGGGCACTTGAGGGCACGTTCTTGGGCGGATGCTTGTTCTCTGGCCGTGCCGCAGGGCGTGCTGCCGCGCGTTAGCCCGTTTCGCGAACTGCCGTGAGCCCGGTAATCGCCGGCCCACGAGTGAGGACATGCCCGCGGGCGAAACTCAACCGATACCAGCGGCCGGAGGAGGTGACGGGCACGCGCTCTTCGCCTGAAATGAACCCCAACGCGTGCGCCGCGAACGCAACACCACGCGGCAGGTCGGCGAGCTCTTCGTCGAGTTCACCCCACACGCTCGAGCGCAATGCTTGCACTGCGGCCTCCCCTGAACCGGCAGGCGAACCATGCGCAACGGCCGAAATCCCCCACTGCGCCCGCGTTGCTATCACCGCCGCATCAAGCTCGGCGACGCGTTGCCAGCCGCCTTTCGGTGGCGCAACACCAGCCCACGACGGAGCGAGTGCCGTTTCGGGTAACGCAAGCGCCGTGTCAGTCTCCCCCGCCATCAGCTCTGCAACAACCAAATCGCACTGCAGTTCCGGGTCGATTCGTGCGATGCGGATGCCGAGCACGAGCGGTGTCGGATCGAGCAGCCCTTGCGAGGCGAGCACCGCTGCGGTCGCGACGCACACGCCGTCGTTCGCGGTGATGCGGATGCCGTCACAGCCGCTTTTTGTTGCACGTTGCGCGAACGTGAGCACGTCGCGAGCGGTTTGCGCATCGGGGAAGAGAAGTTCGTTCGCCATCGAAACTAGACTAGTCGCGTAACGTCCTGCGAGCTTGGAGAGCAAATGTCTGCTGCGGCATCCGATTCTGGAACCACTGAGGTTTCGCTTGCCGACCTCTTGCGCGTGCTCAAGCTTGAAGACACGGGCGCCCGCACCAATGAGGATATCTTCATCGCCGGTTCACACGCGATGCCCAACGGGCGAATTTATGGTGGCCAGGTTTTGGCTCAGTGCATGCTGGCCGCGGCACACACGATTGGTGATGAACGCTCCATCCACTCGATGCACGGGTACTTCTTGCGACCCGGCGACGTCTCAGCGCCGCTCACACTCGGGGTCGACCGTATTCACGATGGGCGTTCATTCTCAACTCGCCGCACACAGGCTTACCAAAACGGTGTCCCGATCTTTTCTGCGATCGCTTCGTTCCAGGATTCCGACTATGGCTTAGAGCATTTTGAACCGATGCCAGAGGGTATCCCGCAGCCGGAAGACCTGCCCCGCGAAGAAGTACTGCTGCAGAATGTTCCGGAGGCGGCGGCAAGACTCCTCAAAAGCCGTCCACTGGATGTGCGCCGCGTCGACAAAGACGGCATGATCGACCCGAACGCGCCTCGTACGACTGAACAAGCGGTGTGGATGCGCGCGGACGGAGCTTTGCCAGACTCACCGATCCTGCACCAGGCGGCACTGGCATACCTGAGCGACATGTCGATTCAAGAATCGGTTCTACGCGCGCACGGGCTGACGTGGTTCACACGCGGTATGCGCGTGGCAAGCCTCGACCACGCAATGTGGTGGCACCGCCCGGCACGGGTTGACGAGTGGCTTCTGTACGTGCACCGTTCACCCAGCTCGAAGGGTGGTCGCGGCCTCGCGATGGGCACCATCTACACGCGTGACGGACTGCTCGTCGCAAACGTCACGCAAGAAATCATGGTGCGGGTACCCCAGACGTCGGCGCTCGCCGACATCACCGCCTCTTAGTCGCGCGTCAGCTTGCGGTACGCCGCGCGGTGCGGGCGTGCTGCTTCTGGACCGAGACGATCGATCTTGTTGTTCTCGTAGGCTTCGAAGTTCCCCTCGAACCAGTGCCACTTGGCGGGGTTCTCGTCGTTGCCTTCCCACGCGAGGATGTGCGTGGCAATGCGGTCGAGGAACCACCGGTCGTGTGTGATGACCACGGCGCAACCGGGGAACTCAAGCAGCGCGTTTTCGAGCGACTGCAGGGTTTCGACGTCAAGGTCGTTTGTCGGCTCGTCAAGCAGCAGCACGTTACCGCCCTCTTTCAGCGTCAGCGCAAGGTTCAAACGGTTGCGCTCACCACCGGAAAGCACGCCAGCCTTCTTCTGCTGATCTGGGCCCTTGAAACCAAACTTCGAAACATACGCGCGCGAAGGGATCTCGGTTTTGCCGACGGTGATGATGTCAAGGCCGTCTGAGACAACCTCCCACAGCGTCTTGTTGGGGTCGATGTTGCCGCGTGACTGGTCGACGTAGCTGAGCTTGACCGTTTCACCGATTTTCAGGTCGCCACCGTCGAGCGGCTCGAGACCAACGATCGTTTTGAATAGCGTGGTCTTACCGACACCGTTCGGGCCGATGATGCCAACAATGCCGTTCGGGGGCAGGTTGAAGCTGAGGTCGTCGATGAGCAAACCACGCTCTTCGAAGCCCTTCTTGAGCTTCTTGGCGTCGATGACGAGGTTACCCAGGCGTGGCCCCGCCGGAATCTGAATCTCTTCGAAGTCGAGCTTGCGGGTGCGTTCAGCCTCGGCAGCCATCTCTTCGTACCGGGCGAGACGCGCTTTCGACTTGGCCTGGCGTCCCTTGGCGTTTGAGCGAACCCAGTCGAGTTCTTCTTGCAAGCGCTTTGCGAGTTTGGCGTCTTTCTTGCCCTGAATGTTCAGGCGCTCGGCCTTCTTCTCGAGGTAGGTCGAGTAGTTACCCTCGTAGCCGATGAGGCGGCCACGGTCGACTTCGGCAATCCATTCGGCAACGTTGTCGAGGAAGTACCGGTCGTGGGTAATCGCGATAACAGCGCCGGGATACTTCTGCAGGTGCTGTTCCAGCCACTGCACGCTTTCGGCGTCAAGGTGGTTGGTGGGCTCATCGAGCAGCAGCAGGTCGGGCTTTTGCAGCAGCAGTTTGGCGAGTGCAACACGACGCTTTTCACCACCGGAGAGGTGCTTGACAACAGCGTCGCCTGGCGGGGTGCGCAAGGCGTCCATGGCCTGTTCGAGTTGGGAGTCGAGATCCCACGCGTCTGCTGCGTCGATTTCTTCTTGCAGCGTGCCCATTTCGGCAAGCAGTGCGTCGAAGTCGGCGTCGGGTTCGCTCATCAGCAACGAGATCTCGTTGAAGCGGTCAAGCTTTGCTTTGATCGCAACACCGTCTTGGATGTTTTCGAGGACAGTCTTTTCGTCTTCGAGCTCGGGCTCCTGCATGAGGATGCCAACCGTGAACCCGGGGGTCAGGATCGCTTCACCGTTTGACGGGGTGTCAAGGCCCGCCATGATCTTCAGGATCGTTGACTTACCGGCACCGTTCGGGCCGACCATACCGATCTTGGCTCCGGGCAGGAACGCCATCGTGACGTCATCGAGGATGACCTTGTCGCCCACCTTTTTGCGGGCACGAACCATCGAGTAAATGTACTCAGCCACGAGAGCTGTCTCCTTCAAGCGTTTTACCCGGAAAAAGCGCGCTGAATCGTTGAAAAGCGGCCCGGGATACCCCTCAAGCCTAACAAAGCTATGGTCCGGTGATGGCGGCGCCGATGAGGCATCCGCCGCTTCCGAGCTGCGGTGTGACCGCAGCAATCGGATCGCCCGTGCTCTGACCCACCTGACCGATCAGGCAATTGCCGTCTGGCCACGCAACCGCGATCGAGAACGTGTCGGCTGCAACACCAACGGTTGTGGTGTCCGCGTTGCGTTGTACGTTCTCGGCTGAGAAGCCAGCATCGACGAGCGCCTGCGCATATGCCGCGCTCACACCCGCTTGCTCGCTCTCCCACACCTCGTTGATGATCTGCGTGAAAAGTGGCAGGTTCTCTTCAGCCGTCCCCCCGGGAAGCAGCACAACCGGTCGATCGGTTGGTGCCTGCGTCGGGACGACGGTGGCGGTTGGTGTGCCGCTTGGTGTTGGGTCGGCATCGAGCGTGGTGCATCCGCTGAGTGCTAGCAATGCCACGGTCGCCACGCCTGCTGCTCGCAGTCCACGAAGGGGGGCTGGCGAATGCTGGGGAAGAACGGGCACCGGGAAAGCATATCGCCGCCGCCTTTCGTGCGCCTTAGAACGGTGTCTCGTCGCCCGCAAACTCTGCGGCTCCCCAATCGGATGCCACCGCTCCCGTGCCGGTCGGCTGCGCCGAATCTTGCGGATCACCCGACGGCGCTGCCGGCTGTACTTCCCCGAGTTGGCGTCTGCCGCGCCGCAGATCGTACGAGATTTCGTCGGCGCGCACATCGAGCGTTGCTCCGTGCGCTGTGCCGTTTTCCCACTGATTGAGTCGCACCGAACCGATAACAGTGACCGGATCGCCCTTGCGGAGTCGTTGCGCTGCGGTTGAAAGCGTGTCCCACGCCGAAACCGCGAACCAATTGGTGTGGGTGTCGCGCCACTCACCGCTTTGTCGGTCGCGAACGCGGTGACTGCTGCCCACCCGCAAGTTCGTGACGGTGGCTCCGCTTTGTAGAACGCGCGTCTCAGGGTCGCCACCGAGGTTGCCGTGGATGGTGATGGTGTCTGCCATCTTCTTGCCTTTCGTTGCCCGAGCGAGCCGGGGTACGACAAGGGTGGCAAGTTCTCGCCGTGCACGCAGGGCGAATCAGCCCTTTGTGCAGAACTTTCTAAACGCGGTGACTGTGGGTTTGGTCGTGGCGCGAAACTCAGCGCCGAAACCTAAACCAAGTACTCGGTGAAACCGGCCCGAATCTTGTTCACTTTTGGCACTGCGACCGCCAAGCAGTACCCCTGCGTGGGGTTCTTGGCGAAGAAATCTTGGTGGTAGTCGGGTGCGTCATAGAAGTCGCTCGAAGCTTCCATCGTGGTGACCAGGCCGCCGCCCCAAGCATCCGATGCTCGCTGCATTGCCAACTCGAACTGTTCACGCTGCTCTCGTGTTTGCGGAAACATCGCCGACCGATACTGCGAACCAATGTCGTTGCCTTGGCGATTGAGCTGGCGCGGGTCATGCATCGTGAAAAATGCGTCGAGAATTACCTCGCGCGGAATCACGTCTGGGTCGAACGTGACCGCGACGGCTTCCGCGTGCCCGGTCATGCCTGTGCACACCGCTTCGTATGACGGGTTCGGCACGTCGCCCCCAATGAAGCCCGAGACAACTGATTCAACCCCGCGTAGAGCGCGGTAGGCAGCGTCGAGGCACCAGTAGCATCCGCCCGCAAGAATGTAGGTTTCGCTCATGATTGCGGCTCGGTGTGAAGCGCCCCGATGAGTCCCTCGATCTGAGCTGGCCGATTCGGCCGCACAACGCGGTCAACTTCTTCGCCGTCTTTCAGCGCGATCATCGTCGGCCAGAGTTTGACCCCGAACGAACGGCCCAGGCGCCGGCCTTTGCCATCTTCGGCTTTGATGACCCGCAAGTCGCCAGCTTTTGCCAGCACCGCGTCGAGCGGTTTCGCGGCGGCTCGGCAGTATCCGCACCAGTTTGTGCCGAAGATCAGCAGCGCGTCACCTTCGAGCGCATCGATTTCTTCGCGCGTGGGTTGTTCTTCTTCGTAGCCCAAATCAAACATGACCCCAGGCTACCCCGCTCCCGACGGGCTCGGCGGCTGAGGTTGCACTCAAAGCAGGCGGGAACGAATCAAGAAGCGCTTACCTTCGGGCGCTTCAAGCGAGAAGCCGCTCCCCCGCCCCGGAACACAATCAACCGTCAAATGGGTGTGCTGCCAAACACCGAACTGTTCGCGTGACATCCAGAATCCGATTTCGCGGTCGTCACCTTCGCCGCCCAGTGGCGGAAGCTCAAGTGTGCCAAGCAGAACGTCTTGGCCACCGGTTTTGAAATCGCCCAGTTGGTAACACATGGGGGCACTGCCGTCGCAACATCCGCCCGATTGATGGAACATCAGTGGGCCATGCATATTCCACAAGAAATCGATGAGTTCGATCGCCTCGGGCGTGAATGCCAATCGGCTTTCTGCTTCACCCTCGACCTCAGCCCGAGCGGCAACGCTACCGGGGATCGACTCGACAATCGGGCTTGCGACAATTTCACAAGCCTCTGCTGTTTGTTCGGCCATAACGCATCCTCGCGTTTCTTTCGACTACGCCTATTGTGCCCCGAAAGGGGCGGGGAGGCCAGGGTAATTTCCAGCCGACCTCCCCGCTGTTGGGGGTTGTTTAGAAGAATCCGAGGGCGTCGGGGCTGTAGCTCACCAGCAGGTTCTTCGTTTGCTGGTAGTGGTCGAGCATCATCTTGTGGTTCTCGCGACCGATACCGCTCGACTTGTACCCACCGAACGCAGCGTGTGCTGGGTAGTTGTGGTAGTTGTTCACCCAGACACGACCGGCCTGAATGTCACGACCGGCACGGAATGCCGTGTTGCCGTTTCGGCTCCAAACACCAGCGCCGAGACCGTACAGGGTGTCGTTGGCGATGTTGATGGCGTCGTCGTAATCCTTGAAGGTTGTTGTCGAAACAACCGGGCCAAAGATTTCTTCCTGGAAGATGCGCATCGAGTTATTGCCACGGAAGATCGTCGGTTGGATGTAGAACCCACCCGACAGTTCGCCACCGAGGTCGTCGACCTCGCCACCGATGAGTACTTCAGCACCTTCTTGGCGTCCGATGTCGAGGTACGACTTGATCTTCTCGAACTGGTCATTCGATGCCTGCGCGCCCATCATCGTGTCGGTGTCGAGCGGGTCACCGCGCTTGATGAGTGCGGTACGGGCAACGACGGACTCGTAGAACTTGTCGGCGATCGACTCTTGCACGAGCGCACGTGAGGGGCACGTGCAAACTTCGCCCTGGTTGAGGGCAAAGAGCACGAAACCTTCTTGTGCTTTGTCCCAGTACGCGTCGTCTTGAGCCATCACGTCCTCGAAGAAGATGTTCGGGCTCTTGCCGCCGAGCTCCAGGGTGACCGGAATGATGTTCTCGGATGCATACTGCATGATCAATCGACCGGTTGTGGTCTCGCCGGTGAAGGCGATCTTGCGGATGCGTGGGCTTGAAGCGAGCGGCTTTCCGGCTTCGGCACCGAAACCGTTGACGACGTTGAGCACGCCCGGGGGCAGCAGGTCGCCGATGAGCTCCATCAGCACGAGGATTGACGTCGGCGTTTGTTCGGCCGGCTTGAGCACAATGGCGTTACCGGCGGCAAGTGCTGGCGCAAGCTTCCACACGGCCATGAGGATCGGGAAGTTCCACGGAATGATTTGCCCCACAACACCGAGCGGCTCGTGGAAGTGGTAGGCGACGGTGTTGTCGTCGATTTGCGAAAGGCTGCCTTCTTGCGCACGGATGGTTCCGGCGAAGTAGCGGAAGTGATCGATCGCAAGCGGCAGGTCGGCGTTGAGTGTTTCGCGCACTGCCTTGCCGTTGTCCCACGTTTCGGCAACCGCGAGCATTTCGAGGTTGGCTTCCATCCGATCGGCGATCTTGTTCAGGATGATGGCGCGTTCTGCGGGGCTCGTCTTGCCCCAGGCCGGTGCTGCTTTGTGCGCCGCATCGAGGGCTGCGTCGATGTCTTCAACCGTGCCGCGAGCAACTTCGGTGAAAGCCTTGCCGGTAACGGGCGTGATGTTCTCGAAGTAGTTGCCCTTGATGGGAGCGACCCATTCGCCACCGATGTAGTGCTCGTAGCGCGGCTTGAAATCGATCAACGCACCGGGTGTACCCGGGTGTGCATATACGGTCATGCTTCGTCTCCTTTGACGAGTTCTTGTGCGCCTGCTGCTTGCATGGCGTGCGGCCACGCTAGCTGGCGCAACGTTGCATCCACGTTGCACGGGTGGGTTTTTGGCTTGCCCTGGTGCCGGTTATGCGTCGAGCGCGGCAAGTTTTGCAACAACGCGCGAGCGTTTGGGCGACAGCGCGGGCAGCACTTGCAGCAGTGTTTCCCACACTTCAACATCCTCTGCCGCCCACTGGGTTGCGTAGTCGAAGAGCACTTCGTGCGCAGCGGACTGCAGCATCGCCTCCCGCAGGGTGGCATCGACTTCGTCGCGCAGTGCGGTGATGACGGGCGCATCGGATGCTGGTAGCACTGGGCCTTCGTAGGCGGCAAGTGCCACACGGTGTGCACCGCGTTCAAGGGCGCGCAGCATTTCGTTGGCGTCGATCTTCAACTGGCCGTTGAGTCGGTATGGGCGGGAGTCGATTGTGAGTGCGACCCCGGCATTCTGCAACACTTTGCGCAACCGCACGATTTCGGGGCGCAAGGTCACTTCGGCGTTGTGGTCGCCGTAGACCTGTTCTGCGAGGGAGCTGGCACTGAGCCCGTTGGGGGCGTGCGCGAGTGCGACAAGGATCTCGGTGTGGCGGGCGCTGAGTGCTTCACTCGTCGCGCCGTGTTGCACGATCGCTTGGTCTCGGCCGAGCAAGATGAGCCTTGCGGCTGGGCGTAGCTGCGCTGAGCGTTGTGTGCGCCGGGTTTGGGCGGCGCGGTCTGATTCGATGCGGCTGCGTAGTGCATCCAGGCGGATCTCTGCTTCGACTGCCGCGAGGGTCGCTTGCACCAGCGGCAGGATGTGCGGTGCGGCAACCTCGTCGCCGCCTGTCACATCGAGTACACCCAAGATCGCGCCGCTGACGGGGTCGTGCACGGGGGCTGCGGTGCAGCTCCACTGGTGTACTTGTACGTTGAAGTGTTCGGCGCCCATGACTTGTAGCGCGTGGTCGAGTACGAGGGCGCTACCGGGTGCGCTCGTGCCAACAGCGGCTTCTGACCAGTCGGTGCCGGGAACGAACCCCATGTCTTCGGCTTTGCTGCGCAGTCGGCGTTCGCCGTCAACCCACAAGAGGCGCCCTTCTGCGTCGCCGAGTGCAACGATGAATCCGGAATCGGCAGCCTCTTCCAACAGCAGGCGCTGTACAACAGGCACAGCGCGCGCGATCGGATGCTGCACTTGCAGGTATTTCAGCTCGTCGGCGGTGAGCACCGATCCGCCGGGTTGTGAGGCTGGGTCGAGTGTCGATCCCGTGGATCGTAACCACGAGTCGAGCACGATCGGCCGAACACCGAGTTCGGCAGCGAGGCGTTCGAGTGCTGCCTCTTCCGAGTCGGTGGTGCGTAGATCTTTGCCGAGGTCGTGCAAAAACCGTTCGTGGGCACGCTCAAGTTGGCGTTTGCGTTCGCGCACAGATTCGCCTCTGTGCAACGCTTGCCACGCGTTCGGCATCGTTGCCTCCCGTACCGG
This sequence comes from uncultured Microbacterium sp., assembly GCA_964616805.1. Taxonomy (GTDB): domain Bacteria; phylum Actinomycetota; class Actinomycetes; order Actinomycetales; family Microbacteriaceae; genus Microbacterium. Next base: position 20,186 of record CAZTUC010000033.1, read on the forward strand.
TTCGGTGCATTGAGCGTAACCCATTCAGTGGATCGGTGGCTCCCGTTCGGCCGCTTACCGAACCAACACCGCTCACCCGGGCGCCGAGCGAACTGAGCCTCCCACCCGATCGTTTCCCGAACCAACGCCGCTCACCCGACCGTCGAGCGAACTCAGCATCCCACCCGGTCGTTGACCGAACTCAGCGTCCCACCCGATCGTTGACCGAACGAGCGTAGCGAGTGAGTGGAAACGGGCTAGCTTGCCAGATCGGCTCTGGGAAACGCATGGTTGAGCCCGAGAGGTAGTTGTCCGCCGTCGCGCTGGCGCGCGGCGGCTCGGCGTTTCCATTCGTTCGCTTCGCTCACTCAGTCAACGAGCGGAAAAGGGGTGCACGATCCTCTTTCGGCCGTTGAGCGGAGCGACGGCGTCAGCCGACGCGAAGGCGAAACGCAGTTGTAGACGTGAGGGGTGTGGCTGAAGAAAGGTTCTTCTGGGGCCCTTCGTCAGGCTCAGGGACCAGGCTCTTCTATGCCACGGGTGCGAAGCGTCGTCGCGAATGGAACGTAAGCCGGGCGCCGAGCGAACTCAGCATCCCACCCGGTCGTTGACCGAACGAGCGCAGCGAGTGAGTGGAAACGGGCCCACCTGCTTCGCTGGCCCGATCATGGTTGGGCCCGAGAGGCAGTTGTCCGCCGTCGCGCTGGCGCGCGGCGGCTCGACGTTTCCATTCGTTCGCTGCGCTCACTCAGTCAACGACCGAGAAAAGAGGGCGGCGCAGAAGACACGTTCTTCTGGGGCCCTTCGTCAGGCTCAGGGACCGGGTGCTTCTACGCTGCGGGCGTGAAGCGTCGTGGTGGGTGTAGGTCGCCGAGTGCGTATCTGAGTGCGAGTCTGCGTTTGAGGGGTATCGGTTCCGGAACCGGATGCCCGGGTGGTGGGTGCAGGATGAACTCACCCAGGGTGGGTTCCCCGGGCCGGTTCTTTGACCGGGTGATATGCCACTGGTTTTGATGCAACTGCATGTGATGGAACCTGCACAACAACACACCCCGATCAATATCGGTGGCTCCGTGGTGTTCCCACGGGTCAATGTGGTGTGCTTCACACATTGATGCGGGCCGGTCACACTCCTGCCACACACATCCCCCGTCTCGCAACGTGAGGGCTTGGCGTTGTTTTGGGGTGAATGTTCTTTGGTCTCGCCCAACATAGAGCGGGTCACCGCGACGGTCGATCACACAGGGTTTGATACCGGTGTCGCATGCTTTTTGTGCGATGAGCCATCCGGGGAGGGTGCCGAGCCCGTCTTCGAGAACCCCGACCGTGTGCGGGTCAACATTGAACGTGTC
>CAZTUC010000034.1:0-18650 GCA_964616805.1 uncultured Microbacterium sp.
TTCCGGTGACCTTGAAGCGCTTCTTGGCACCCGAGTGGGTCTTCTGCTTCGGCATCGTTTCTTCTTTCGTGTGGTGCCCAGTCGATTTCGACCTGGGCTTGGATGACTAGTTGTCTGTGGTGTCTGCGTTCTCAGCAGGAGCATTCTCAGTGCCCGACTTGGCTGCACGGTTCTCGCGTGAAGCCTGCTTCTGTGCGGCACGTGTGGCGTTTTGCTCTGCTTTCGCCTCGGACTTGTTCTTAATCGGTGCGATCACCATGACCATGTTGCGACCATCGATCGTGGGGTTTGACTCCACGGTGCCGAATTCGGCAACATCCTCTGCGAACTTCTTCAGCAGCTTCACACCCTGTTCGGGGCGGGACTGCTCGCGACCGCGGAACAAAATCATTGCTTTGACCTTGTCACCAGTCTTGAGGAAGCCCTCAGCGCGCTTGCGTTTGGTTTCGTAGTCGTGGTCTTCGATCTTCAGACGGAAACGAACCTCTTTGAGAATCGTGTTTGCCTGGTTGCGACGAGCCTCTTTCGCCTTCTGCGCTGCCTCGTACTTGAACTTGCCGTAGTCCATGATTTTTGCCACGGGCGGCTTCGAGTTTGGGGCAACTTCAACGAGATCGAGGTCTGCTTCCTGCGCCAAGCGCAGTGCTACGTCAATACGGACGACGCCGATCTGCTCACCCTGCGGGCCGACAAGTCGAACCTCGGGTACGCGGATGCGCTCATTCGTGCGCGGATCGCTGATATGAACTCCTTAGGTGAAAAGCGGAAAAGATCATCGCCTCTCACCTGCGCCCGCACGTACAGAACGCGGGCTTGCCCTGAATGATTTTCATCATCTACCCGGAACATTCTTTCAAACGAACCCGGCGGAGCGTGAGACCCGGTAGCCTAGAGCGGCAAGCGCGGGTGGGAAGTGAATCCTCTTTCAAGCCGGAAGATAACCTTCCGACGCCTGCGAAAGTCTACCAGATAAAGGCGAGTAATGACATCCGACGACCGTCAAGCCCAGTGGGAAGCCCAAGCTGAGGCAGCAGCCGCGGCAACGCGAGACATCGCAGACGTGCCGGCGGTTGAGGTCATCACGGCAACCGCAGTGCATCTGTTGAGCGCCGCCGCAGTGAAGGTTGGGCTCGCAGATGACCCCGAAACGCAGCTCGATCTCGACGAAGCCCGAAAGCTTATCAACGCCCTTGCAGGGCTCATTACCGCCGGCGCACCCGAGATCAGTGACATGCACGCGCGTTCATTGCGTGACGGGTTGCGCTCCGTGCAGTTGGCCTTTCGCGAGGCATCCGTTATTCCTGACCCGATCGGCCAAGGGCCGGGCGAAAAATACACCGGTCCAGTGAACTAGACCACTTCCTCGTCGGAGACAAGTTTCACGGCGAGCGAGTCGACAAGCACCGCGATGCGGTCATCACGCGACCAACGCTGCGCTAAACGGTTCGTGACCGCCTGCAGTTCGTCGCGTTCGAGGCCGGCGTTGAGCGTGAGGGTTACCGAAAGCTCTGGGCCGCGCAACCGCGCTGTGGGGTCACCGCTCGCGAGAGCAATGTCAATGACCGCGAGTTCTTGTCCGATCGATTCGTGAAAAGCATTCGCCACTTCGGGTGAGAAAAAGCTCGGCACCCAATCTTCGCCTTGTGCAATCGCCCACAGTGCCGGGCGGCGAATAACAAACTCGGTTGGCGCGCCGGGGTCGAGCACGACCAAATCGCTTTCATCGGATGCTGCAGCGAGCGCCACTCGCGTTGCCGCAACTGGAATCGGCCGGGCTGTTTTATCCCACGCGCCAAGCGTTTCTACGCTCGAGAACACCGTTTGGGCGGTGCGGCCATCGGGCGCGGCGACTGTGAACAGTGAAAGCTCTTGCGTCTTGTCAACGACAAGACCGGTCGGACCAACACCTTCGTCGCCGCGTTCGGCGAGCAGGGGAACCAGCACACGAGCGCTTCGAAACGCGCGCACGACCTCTTCTTGCGAACCCTCCCCCGCATGAAACGCTTGCAAAGCAGCGAGGAGCGCTGGATCTGCCGAGCCGTCATCGGCGGCGTTGGGGTTCGGTTGAAAGCTGCGGCCAGCCCACGGAACACCGGCTGAATCAGCCAGAGCCGGATCGGGCTCGTGAGCGCAGTTGTCGTGCGACATTAGCCGCGTGCGACGTCAAGCGCCTCGGGCAGCGTGAAAGCACCCGCGTAGAGGGCCTTGCCAACGATCGCACCTTCGACACCGAGCGGCACGAGCTCGCGGAGGGCCGCAATGTCGTCGAGGCTTGAAACACCACCCGATGCGATCACCGGCTTGTTGGTTGCGCGAGCGAATTCGGTCAGCAGCTCAAGGTTGGGTCCGCGGAGGGTTCCGTCCTTGGTGACATCCGTCAAGACGTACCGCGAGCAGCCTGCATTGTCGAGGCGCTCAAGAACCTCCCACAGGTCACCGCCCTCTTGCGTCCATCCACGCGCGGCAAGCGTTGTGCCGCGAACGTCAAGACCAACCGCAATCGCATCACCGTAACGAGCGACGACGCTCGCCGTCCACTCAGGGTTTTCGAGCGCTGCCGTGCCAAGGTTGACACGGGTCGCGCCGGCCTCAAGTGCGCGTTCGAGCGTTGCATCGTCGCGGATGCCGCCGGAAAGCTCAATGTTGACGTCCTTGACCGCTTTGATGACGCGCTGGAGCAGTGCGTGGTTCGAACCGCGACCGAATGCCGCATCAAGGTCGACGAGGTGAATCCACTCAGCACCGCTATCGACCCACTCTTCGGCTGCAGCAATCGGGTCACCATAGCTCGTCTCAGAGCCAGCTTCGCCTTGTGTCAGGCGAACTGCTTTGCCGTCCGCAACATCGACGGCAGGCAGCAGGATCAGTTCGGGTTGTGATGCGAAATCGCTCATAGTGTCTCAATCCAGTTCGAAAGCAGTTTCAACCCAGCATCGCCCGATTTTTCGGGATGAAACTGCGTTGCACTGAGGGGTCCGTTCTCGACGGCCGCGATGAAGCGCTCGCCGAATGTGCTGTAGGTAACCGCGGGCTCGCGGAACGCGCCGTAGACCTCGAGATTCCAGGTTTTCGCGGCGTAGCTGTGCACGAAATAGAAGCGTTCGTGTTCGATTCCCGCGAACAGGGCACTGTTTTCGGCTGCCTCAACCTGAGACCAGCCGATGTGTGGCAGAACGGGCGCTTCAAGCTGGGTTACCTCGCCGGGCCACTGGCCGAGCCCTTCGGTAAAAACACCGTGTTCGCGTCCGGCTTCGAACAGTACCTGCATGCCAACACAAATGCCGAGCACACCGCGCCCACCTGAAATGCGTTTTTCAATGAGTTCGCTTCCGCCGCTGGAGTCAAGTGCAGCTTTGACTGCGGCGAATGCGCCAACCCCGGGCACGAGCAAACCGTCAGCGTCGAGCGCTTGCTTGCGGTCGCTGCTAAGCACGGCATCCGCACCCGCAGCACGCAACGCTTTCACGGCAGAGTGCACGTTGCCTGAGCCGTAGTCGAAGACGACGACGGATTTTGCGCTCACAAAGCTCCCTTGGTGGAGGGAACGCCGTGTACTTCGGGGTCAAGAGCTTTCGCTTTGCGGAATGCGCGGGCGAACGCTTTGAATTCTGCCTCGGCAATGTGGTGCGGGTCGCGACCGCGAATGACATCAACGTGCACCGTGAGGCCAGCGTTGAACGTAAACGCCTCAAAGACGTGGCGCACCATCGAACCGGTGAAGTGTCCACCGATGAGGTGGTACTGGAAGCCGTCGGGCTCCCCCTCGTGCACGAGGAACGGCCTGCCACTGATGTCTACAACGGCGCGCGCGAGTGCCTCGTCAAGCGGTGCGAGTGCGTCACCGTAGCGCGCAATGCCGACCTTATCGCCGAGCGCCTCGCGCACCGCTTGGCCGAGCACGATTGCGACGTCTTCTACCGTGTGGTGCACGTCGATCTCGGTGTCTCCGCTGGCGGTCACCTCAAGGTCGGTGAGCGAATGCTTCGCGAAGGCCGTGAGCATGTGGTCGTAAAACGGCACGGTCGTTTGGATCTTGCTCTGACCGGTGCCGTCAAGATTGATCTTGACCTCGACCTGGCTCTCACTCGTCTTGCGCTGCTTGGTTGCGGTACGTGCGCTCATGTGTTCGATCCTATCGAGGCGAGAGCCTCCAAAAATGCGGTGGTCTCAGCTTCGGTGCCGGCCGTGACCCGCAGCGTGCCGGGAATTCCGACATCGCGAATGAGCACGCCGCGGTCGAACAGTTGCTCAAACAGCGCGTGCGAATCGGGTACTCCGCCGAACAGCACGAAGTTGGTAGCGGATGCCGCGGGGGTGTATCCCAGCGCAGGCAACTCAGCAATGATGCGATCGCGCTGTTCAATGACCGCCGCAACCGTGCCGAGCATGACATCGCTGTGGCGCAAGGCTGCGACCGCTGCCGCTTGGGTAAGTGCACTCAAGTGATACGGCAAGCGCACCAACCGAAGGGCATCAACAAATACCGGGTCTGCTGCAAGGTAACCCAAGCGCACACCGGCAAACGCGAAAGCTTTGCTCATCGTGCGGGAAATCGCGAGCCGTTCCCGACCCTCGAGGAGCCCCAGCGCTGTCGGGTATGCGGATGGTGCGAATTCTTGATACGCCTCATCAACAATGACGAGCCCGTCGGTCGCGTCGTACACGGCGGTGATGACGTCTTGATCGAGTGGGGTCCCGGTGGGGTTGTTCGGGCTGCACAAAATGACAACGTCGGGCTTGTGCTCGAGAACCTGCGCGACTGCTGACTCCACCGTCAGGGTGTAATCATCTGCGCGCGTACCAGCGAGGTAACGCGCGCCCGTGCCCTGCGACAACAGCGGGTACATCGAGTATGTCGGTGCGAACCCCATCACGGTTCGTCCTGGCCCCGCGAAGGCCTGGAAGACGTTTTGTAAAACCTCGTTCGAGCCGTTCGCTGCCCAGACCTGTTCGGGAGCGATGTCGTGACCGAGGTAGGTTGCGAGGGATTGACGCAGTTGGGTGAACTCGCGGTCTGGGTACCGGTTGACCGATTCAAGGGCCTTCGCGACTTCGTCAACGATGTCTGCGCGAACGTTGGCGGGAACCGGATGAGCGTTTTCGTTAACGTTGAGCAGAACCGGGACCATGGCCTGCGGTGCACCGTATGGGCTCAACCCACGCAGGTCGTCACGCAGGGGCAAATTGTCGAGCGAAGTCACCCTTCAATCTTAAGCCGTGGGCGCGTCACCCAGCGCTCACCGGTACCAGCAGCGGCTGGCCAGCCTGCAGCGACGTACCATGCAGGTTGTTGAGCGTGCGAATCTGCTCAATGACGTCGCGCACATCGCCATCAATGTCGAGCGCTGCGGCCACCTCCCACAGCGTGTCGCCCGGCATAACCGTGACTGTTGTCGTTTGCACATCGGCAACCGGAACTTCGGCTACTGCCCCGGCCGGCCGCAACGCTGCAGCGACAAGAAAGAGCCCCAGCAAGACAATCGCCGCGGCGAAAAGCACACGGCCGCGACGCGTGAGGCGCAACTTCGTGTTCGAACGAGAAGCGAGATTGACGCGCGCCTCACAGCGCTGTGTAGCCGCGGGGCGTACCGCCAGGACGGTGGGTACGGTGTGCAATGCTGTCGTGCTCATGATTCCTCCAAAACGTTGCGAACCGGAAGATATGTTCGAATCGGTCTTGCTTTCGAATATAGCTTCGGTACAGGTGTTCGTCAAGCTATTTTCGAACTCTTGCTCGAAAAAGTTCTCAACACACTCGAACAAACCTTTCGCAAATGCCTTCCACTTCGGTATTATTTGATCTACGAACAGCACACCACCGACCTCTGACATTCACTGCGGTTGGGTCAAAACGCAAGGGAGCAGCACATGAGCGAAGAAGAAGTCGACCAGAGCGGGTCGGCAAAAGCATCCGATCAACCACGCACCAGACGCCGCAAGGCGCTGAGCCCCAAACAGCTCGCGATTCTCGAGGTCATTCAGACGCAAACGCGGCGCAATGGCTACCCGCCCACGATGCGTGAAATCGGTGATGCGGTGGGCCTGAAATCGCTTTCGAGTGTCACGCACCAGCTCAACCAACTCGAACTCAGTGGCTACTTGCGCAAAGATGCCGGCAAGACCCGCGCACTCGAAGTGCTCATCGATACGCCCGGTTCTGCAACCGAGAACCCGGCCGATCAGGGCCCACAGCTCGGCGATGCTGCGCTCGTGCCGCTCGTCGGCCACATTGCGGCCGGCATTCCAATCACTGCCGAGCAGCAAGTAGAAGAGATCTTCCCGCTCCCCCGCCAGCTCGTAGGCAAGGGCGACCTGTTCATTTTGAAAGTGCAGGGCGAGTCAATGATCGACGCCGCTATCTGCGACGGCGACTGGGTGGTTGTGCGCTCACAAAACACCGCTGAGAACGGTGACATTGTCGCCGCGATGCTCGATGGCGAAGCAACCGTCAAGACGTTCCGTCAGCGCGACGGTCACACGTGGCTGCTGCCGCGCAACACCGCCTTCGAGCCCATCCTCGCCGACGAGGCCGTCGTGCTCGGCAAGGTTGTCGCAATCATGCGCTCGGTGTAGCTGCGGCCTCAGCGGCGCCCGTGAGCGCGGCCGTCGCTGACCCTCGGCTCGCAGCGTCGACGCGCGAGTGCTCGCCCAATTGGTGCCACGTGCGGTTGTGGTAGACCAGCGCGTCGCCGGCACCACCGGCCTGCACGTCGCGTTCGATGTGCGATTCCAACGCGTGTGCCGCGATGACCGTTGCGGTGCCCGCATCCATGCGGTTGACGATTGCGCAGCGAACCCACGCGCGCACGCCGTGGTACACGATCTCGCCGGTCTTCAGACGCGACCACCGATCTGTTTCGGCGAAACGATCGACTCCGCTCGCAGCACCCAACTTCGCCACCGCGATGTCTTGTGCATCAAGCAAGTGCACGACGACCGTCTCAGCGCGTGCGAGCACATCGGCCGCTGACGAGAACGCCGAGACCGAGAAGACCAGCAGCGGCGGCTCGGCGCTGACGGATGCCACTGACGAGGCAGTCAACGCGACAGGCCCATCACCAGCATCCGCTGTGATGACCGCGACGCCGACCGGGTGCCCGCGGAACAGTGCGCGGAACTCCTCCGGTAAAAGCGACGGCGCGAACGCGAAATTCGGCGACTCGATCGCGGATGCTTGCACACTAACCATGAGTCAGTTCCTCGCGCAGAATCTGAGCACCCGCGCTCAACGCGCTGAGCTTTGCCAGCGCGACATTGCGCGGGAACGGAGCCATACCGCAGTTTGTGCTGGGAATGAGGTTCTGAACGTCGACAAACTCGAGCGCCCGACGCAGAGTGGCCGCGACCTCGTCGGGCGTCTCGATCGTCTCGTTGGCAACATCAATTGCACCGAGCATGACCTTCTTGCCGCGGATGAGTTCGATAAGCTCCATCGGCACGTGCGAATTTTGGCACTCGAGCGAAACAATATCGATCGAAGACTGCTGCAAGAGCGGAAACGATTCTTCGTATTGCCGCCACTGGCCCCCGAGGGTCGCCTTCCAGTCGGTGTTGGCCTTGATGCCATAGCCGTAGCAAATGTGCACGGCAGTTTCCGCGTTGAGCCCCTCGGCGGCGCGTTCCAGGGCGGCGATGCCCCAATCTTTCACCTCGTCGAAGAACACGTTGAACGACGGCTCGTCAAACTGGATGATGTCGACGCCCGCGGCCACGAGCTCTTTCGCCTCTTCATTGAGAATCGTCGCGAATTCCCACGCAAGCTTCTCGCGACTGCCGTAGTACTTATCAGCGAGCGTGTCGACCATCGTCATCGGGCCGGGCAGCGCCCATTTGATCGGCCGATCGGTCTCGGCGCGCAAGAACTTCGCATCGTCGACAAACACGGGCTTCGAACGCCTGACGTCTCCAACAACAGTCGGCACACTCGCGTCGTAGCGGTTACGAATACGCACCGTCTCACGGTTTACAAAGTCAACACCTTCGAGGTGCTCGATGAACGTCGTCACGAAGTGCTGACGTGTCTGCTCGCCATCGCTGACGATATCGATGTTGCGACTCGTCTGCTCTTGCACAGCGATGCGCAGCGCATCCTGTTTGCCCTCGATCAGCTCGTCACCCTGCAGCTTCCAGTCCGACCAGAGCTTTTCGGGTTCGGCGAGCCACGAAGGCTTCGGCAAGCTGCCAACGGTCGAGGTTGGCAACAACGTGTTCACGCGCGACACAGCCTCGCCTGTCACGAGACGGTCGCCAGGTAGCCGGCTGACCACTGCTGCAGCGCATCAGCGTGCGGCTTGATGAAGTACTCTTCCGTGTACTTGCCCTGCTTGGTGGCGAGTTGCGTGCGCTCGTCGCGGTCGTAGCCGACCTGCGTGCTCGAAAAATCGTCGAACGTGAGGCTCGGGCGGTAGACAGCGGGCGCAACCGAATTCGCGTTATAGATCTCGGGGCGATAAATCTTCTGGAACGACTCCATCGTGCTGATCGTGCTGATGAGTTCCAGGTTGGTGTAGTCGTTCAAGAGGTCACCGCGGAAGTAGAACGCCAACGGGGCGACGCTGCCTTGCGGCATGAAGTACCGCACACGCAGACCCATCTTTGCGAAGTACTCATCGGTCAGCGAGTGGTCATCTTGCTGGTACTCAACGCCAAGAATCGGATGCGTATTGGCCGTCCTCCGGTACGTCTTGGTCGTCGAGACACTAATGCAAATCACGGGCGACTTGGTGAAGCGCTCGGCGTACGCTGGCGAGTCGAGAAAACTCTGGAACAGCTTGCCGTGCAGATCTCCGAAATCTTCGGGAACCGTGAACGTGCCAGCGACCTCGGTGGCGCGCGGCAGCACGACGCTGAAGTCGTAGTCACGCACGTATGACGAGAAGTTGTTCCCCACGATGCCTTTCGTGCGAGTGCCGGCGAAACGGTCGACAATAAACGTATTGAGCACCTCAAGCAGCGGGAACTGCTCAGCGGTATCCGCTGCGGTGAATGCCACGTTCACCGAAACGATTTCGAGTTCAATTTCGTAGCGGTCGCCGTCGGGGTTATCCCAGTTCGCGAGGGCATTGAAGCGTTTGTTGATCATGGTCAGCGCGTGGCGCAGATTCTGCTGGCGGTGCTCGCCGCGCGCGAGATTGGCGAAGTTCGTCGTCAGTCGTGAGCTATCTGCCGGGGTGTAATTCTCATCAAAACGCGTCGTGATGATTCTGAACGTCAAGTCGTTTGCCATTCCTCAATCATGTGGGCACGCGGGAGCTATCGGGTAATTCGCGCAATCTATGCTTTTCTATAGACTTTCGCTATGGCACGTACATCGAACGGTATCACCCTGCAGCAGCTGCAATACTTCATCGAGGTCGCGGCCGAGGGGTCAATCTCGGCTGCCGCCGACATCTTGTATATCGCGCAGCCGACGATGTCGGCCGCGATGAAAGACCTCGAGACCCGGGCCGGGCGACCATTGCTCGTACGATCGGCCCGAGGTGTGAGTCTCACGGTCGACGGCACTGAGTTCCTCGGCTACGCGAAACAGGTTGTCGAGCAGATGGCGCTGCTCGAACAGCGCTATCTGGGCAGGCCACCTTCCCGGCGTCTGCTTGGGGTCTCAGCGCAGCACTATTCGTTCGTCGTCGACGCGTTCGTGCGCATGGTCAATGCCACCGAGGCCCATGAGTACGAGTTTTCGCTGCGCGAAACCCGCACCTGGGACATCATCGAAGACGTACGCACCCTCCGCAGCGAGCTCGGCATCCTGTACCGCAACGAGTTCAACCGAAAGGTCATCGACAAGCTCCTGCGCGACTCGGGGCTCGCGTTTCATCCGCTGTTTCTTGCCGAGCCGCACATCTTCATTTCGCGCAATAATCCTCTCGCAGCGCGGGGCCGAGCAACGCTCGCCGATCTTGAGGGGCTGCCGCGACTGACCTTCGATCAGGGCGCGAACAACTCGTTCTACTTTGCCGAAGAGATCCTCTCGACACTCTCGAGTGCACGCGAAATCCGCGTCTCTGATCGCGCTACGATCTTCAACCTCATGATTGGCCTTGGCGGTTACACGATCTCAACCGGCATCATCAGCGACGAACTCGACCCCGAGATCGTCGCGATTCCACTCGACGTTGACGAGCAGATCGAAATCGGATGGATCGGCCACGCATCGATTCCGCTCACGAGCCAGGCGCAGCGCTATCTCACCGAATTGCGCGCCGTCGTTGCCGAGTTCGGGGTGACACTGCTCGACTGAGCGCCACTGAGCGCGTGCGGGTTATTCGCCCGTGCGGTTTCGCAACCGCATCGCGCGTTCGGCTTCGCGAGTATCTTGCCGTTCACGCAAGGTTTGCCGCTTGTCGTACTCTTTCTTACCCTTAGCAACGCCCAGTTCGACTTTGGCGCGACCGTCTTTAAAGTAGAGCTTGAGCGGTACGAGCGTGTAGCCGCCGGCCGAGATCGCGTGCGAAAGCTTGATGATTTCTTCTTTGTGCAAAAGCAGTTTGCGCACACGTTTGGAGGCGTGGTTCGTCCAGTGCCCCTGCGAATACTCCGGAATATGCACAGCATCGAGGAAGGCTTCTGAGCCTTGAATGTAGGCGTACCCGTCGCTGAGATTTGCTCGCCCTTGGCGCAACGACTTGACCTCGGTGCCGGTCAAAACCAAACCGGCCTCGTAGGTTTTCTCAATTGTGTACTCGTGGCGCGCGCGACGGTTCGTCGCGACGACTTTCTCACCACGTTCTTTCGGACTCATGACTTCTCCTGCACACGGCGTCGACGAATAACCCCGATCGGGAGTGTCAACGCAAGAGGTTCAGTCTACGCCGGAAACCTTAGGCACGAAGCCAGCGACGAATAGCGAAACCGGCCGACAATGCAGCCAACGCGATGCCGATAATCAACAGCACTGGAACAACCAGCCATGCCTCTTGCATGCCCACCCAGCTTTGAATGAACGGCACACGATCGCGCAAGTAACCGTCAATGCCGTAGTGCACACCGAACAGTACTGCCGCGCTGGCCAGCGCCGCACCAATTGTGGCGGCGATGACACCTTCGAGCACGAATGGGGTTTGAATAAACCGGTTCGAAGCGCCCACCAAGCGCATGATGCCAATCTCACGGCGGCGCGCGTATGCCGAAAGACGAATCGTCGTTGCGATCAGCAGCGCCGCAGCGATGAGCATCAACGCAGCAATCCCCACCGCAATATAGGTTGCAACCGTGAGCGCTGAGAACAGGGGCTCGAGATAACCCATCTGGTTCTTGACTTCATCAATCCCAGGGCGACCGGTGAATGCTTCAATGACAACGTCGGCGTCGGAGTGGTCGTTGAGGCTCACTTGGTAAACGCCACTCATTTGCTCGGCCGTCAGCAGCGACGCGTAGTTTTCGTCGTTGAGGAGGCGCTTGGCTTCTTCAAGTGCTTGCTCGGGTGTTTGATACTCGAAACCCGAGATAACCGAGGCGAGTGCGTCACTGCTCAGTGTTGCTTCAACTTCAGCGAGTTGCTCTTCGGTTGCCGATGAGCCTGGTGTGCATGTTTCGGCCGTTGAGGTTGTCGAGCACATGTACAGCGAGACTTCCGCCTGGTTTTCCCAGAACGAGCGAATCGACGAGATCTGCATTTGCATGAGGATCGCAGCGCCCACGAACGTGAGCGAAACGAACGTCACGAGAATGATCGAAACAACCATGGAAAGGTTGCGGCGCAGCCCCGTGAAGGCTTCGCCCAGAACCAGCCTGGCGCTCATGCGGTCGGCCCCACTTCATTGTCGTCACCCGAGAGACCGAGACGGTCGGCGAGGCCGAGCTCTTCCAGATCGATCTCGTGCGTCGGAAGCGCCGGTGGTGCCGGTTCGGTGTCGATGATGTCAACAGGGCGGGTGCGCGGGCGCTTGGTGATTGCCTGCTCGGGGGCCCGGGCGGACGCTTCGGCATCCGCTTGCCTCTCGATTGCAGCTTGCACCACTTCGCGTGCGCGGCTGAGCGCATCTGATGCTGCCGCCCCCAATTCCGTGACGGGCTTGAGTGCAGGAATCGACGAGGTGTCGCCGTATCCTCCCGATCGGTCGTCGCGCACAAGCTGGCCTTCGCTCAGCTCGAGCACACGGCGCTGCATTTGGTCAACGAATCCGGCTTCGTGCGTTGCCATCACGATCGTTGTACCGCTTGCGTTAATGCGCGCGAGCAATTGCATGATGCCAACCGAGGTGGCCGGGTCAAGGTTTCCGGTGGGCTCGTCAGCAAGCAAGATCTTGGGCCGGTTGACCAGTGCGCGGGCGATCGCAACGCGCTGCTGTTCACCACCAGACAGCTCGTGCGGGCGACGCTTGGCCATCCCCGCAAGGCCAACAAGTTCGAGCACTTCGGGCACCGATTGTTGGATAAACCCGCGCGATTGACCAATCACCTGCAGCGCGAACGCAACGTTTTGAAAAACTGTCTTCTGCTGCAGCAAGCGGAAGTCTTGAAAAACCGTACCGATGTTTCGGCGATACAGCGGAACCTTGCGGTTCGGCAGCTTCCGCAAGTCGTGACCGAGTGCGGTCACGACGCCTTGCGACGCGGTGTCTTCGCGCAAGATAAGTCGTAAGCAGCTCGACTTGCCCGAACCCGAAGGGCCAACAAGGAACACGAAATCCCCGCGGTCGACCTCAAAACTGACGTCATCGAGCGCGGGTTTAGGTGTGCCACGGAACTTTTTCGTGACGCCTTCGAACCGAATCATTGCGGTTTGAGCCTAAGCGTCGAACCTCCGAGCCTGCTCTCGACACCCCGAAGGTGGCCAAACGCTCAGGCCGAGCCGCAGCCCAGCACGTTGTCTCGCGAGCTGTTCTTATTCGTTGTTTGCGCGCTTGCGCCAGCGGATGCCAGCAGAAATCAACCCGTCAAGGTCACCGTCGAAAACAACCGCCGGGTTTCCAACCTCGTACCCTGTTCGCAAATCTTTCACGAGTTGCTGGCCGTACAAGAAGTATGAGCGCATTTGGTCGCCCCAGCTTGCCGTGATGGTTCCGGCGAGTTCTTTCTTCGTTGCCGCTTCTTGTTCTTTCTTCAGCAGCAAAAGGCGCGTCTGCAGCACACGCATCGCGGCGGCACGGTTTTGAATTTGCGACTTCTCGTTTTGCATTGACACAACGATTCCGGTCGGCAAGTGCGTGATGCGCACGGCAGAGTCTGTCGTGTTGACCGACTGACCGCCCGGGCCGGACGACCGGAAGACGTCAACGCGAATGTCGCCCTCTGGAACGTCAACCGACTGCGCTTCCTCCATGATCGGAATAACCTCGACCGCAGCAAAAGAGGTTTGCCGCTTGTCCGCCGAACCGAACGGGCTGATGCGCGCTAGACGGTGCGTACCTGCCTCAACCGAGATCGTGCCGTAGGCATACGGCGCGTCAATTTCGAACGTTGCCGATTTGATTCCGGCGCCCTCAGCGAACGATGTATCAAGCACTTTCACGGGGTAATCGTGCCGCTCAGCCCACCGCAAATACATGCGCATGAGCATTTCGGCAAAATCGGTTGCGTCGTCACCACCCGCGCCAGAACGAATCGTCACAACCGCACCGCGATCGTCGTACTCGCCATCAAGCAGGGTCTGTACTTCGAGGTCGCTGACCGCCTGCTGCAAGCCCGCGAGTTCTGCGCGAGCCTCGTCAGCGGCATCCACATCTTCAAGCTCAACCGCCAGATCGATCAGGGTGTCGAGATCGTCAAGGCGCTGCTGCACATCGGTGACACGCTTCAGCTCGGCCTGCCGGTGACTGAGCGCGCTCGTGACCTTTTGCGCGGCTTCGGGGTCATCCCACAGATCGGGGGCACCGGCTTGCTCGCTCAATTCGGCAATTTGCGCGCGCAACTCATCGGGCTGCACGACCGCCAAAATGTCGGCAAACGTCTTGCGCACGGCAACAATTTCGCTACTGAGATCGAGTTCTAGCATGTCGATTCAGCCTAACGTGCCCGGGCACCTCGCGCAGGTTGCGCGTGCGGCTGCCTAACGCAACCGGGTCGCGGCGGATGCTTCGGCCGTCAGGGTGACGCTCGGCAACAGTCCGCTGAGGGCAGGCGGATGCCACCTCTTCGCGACGTGCACCGTCGCCGTGTCACCAGCGGCGGCAACGCTCACAAGCCACGCAGCGCTAGCGTTTCCCGTGCTGACCGAACCCGAAAGCGCCACAATTTCGTCGGCAAGCGTTTGCGCTTGCTCGGCACCGATAACCGTGCGCCCTTCGCCACCCGTGTCGATCAGAAACCCGTCGGCTGCCGCGAGCGCTGCAGCATCCGCCACCCGATCGAGGTGTTTTTGCGCGATATACAGGTCGGTTGCGCTGAAACAAATGAACGCAGCCAACAACGCCAGAACCAGATATCCGATCGTGAGCGGGGCCAGACTCCCCCGCTCGTCTTCTCTTACCCCGACCATGCTTTCCCCATCCGGTTGACAGCCTCTGCCCGCACCGGCACGCTTGCAACATCGCTCAGCCCGGGCACACCCGACACAAGCGGAAGCGCAACCCGGGTAGAGATTTCGACGTGCACGATCGCACCGGCGCTCGGACACGGCACATTCGCTGGCGTGCACGAAATCGCGACCCCAACGTTCTCCGGCGCGAGCGCGTATTGCGCCCAAATGGTCCCCAGCACCGCGCTGCTGCGCGAATCTGCCTCGCCCGCATCGGTCGAGAGCGAGATTGCGCGGGCGACATGACGAGCGGCGGCATCGGTTGCCAGCATGTGTTGCTGAATCGACGTAATTGCAATCACGAAATACACGAGTGGCACGAGCACGATGAGTCCAAACGCGATGAACTCGAGCGAGAGCGAACCGCGTTCTCCACTGTCGGTGGGCTCAATCATCGAAACTCTCTCGTGGTGCATAGGCGGTAACGATGATGCCACGATCGGGGCCCAAGAACCCGGCGAGCGGGAGGGTCGCCGTCACGGTGACCGCGACGGTTTCGTAGCCGTAAGCTGTGCTGTAGCCGGCCGTGACTTCGTGGCGCGACCCCGAACCCACCGCTGTGCGGATCGCGTTGTCGGCCGTAACGATGCCGTCACCCAGCGTTGCGCCAACACGGGCGGCCGAGTAGGCGCCTTCGACCGCAGCGTCTTGCACCACGTTTCGCACGTAAAGGGCAAAGCCGAGCTGCAAGATCGCCAGGGTCAGCGCCGTCAACAAAGCGCCGACCAGGACGAACTCAACCGGGGCCGACCCGCGCTCGTTCTCGTGCATGTTCGCGTATTGACTTACATACCGCCGAAGCGGTCGACCGCCTGGTGGAAGAGGTTCTCCAGCGCCGGGCCGGCAACACCCCACAACACGATCACAATTGCCGCGGTCATCAAAGTTATTAGCACCCAGCCGGGCACATCGCCGACCTCGTCGTCAGCAATCGGCTGCGACTCAAACGGCTGCCACGAAGCGAGTTTTGCGAAGTATTTGCGCATTGTTTTTCTCCTTTTGATCTGGTGTTTTTGATTCCTACTCGAACCCGGTATCGAGCACATACAAACCGGGAAAGATCGCGAAAATGATCGAAAGAGGCAAAATCGCGAATACGACGGGCAGCAACATCGTGATTTCTTTGTGACCGGCGCTTTCGATGATGGTGCGGCGGGCTTCTTCACGCGCGTCGGCGGCCTGTGCCTGCAGCACTTGCGCAACGGGAGAGCCACGCTCCAGCGACGCCACAATCTGCGAAATGGCCCGCGTCAGACTTGCCACATCGATGCGTCGCGCCATCGAATCAAGCGCATCAATCAGCGGTGCACCGCTTGCAACGGCGATACCAACCCGGTCGAATTCTCGCGCGAGTTCGCTTTGACTGGCCGAAGCAAGGCGTGCGATGGCACCGCTGAGTGTCTCGCCCGCTGAAAGACACAGGGCGAGAAATTCCAGCATCGTGGGGAGCTCTTCGTTGATGCGATTCATCCGTCGCTTCGCGCGATACGAAAGGGCTTGTTCATACCCAACAACCGCCAGGAGCGCAGCGAGCACGGGAACAAAAGCGACACTCGCCGAACCGCGCCCGGCAATCGTCAACCCGATCGCGACGACAACGCCAACGGCAGCGGCGGTAATCCCCCACGTGAGCTGACGATTGCGAAATCGCTCAACACTCAGCGGGCTACCCGCCTGCGTCAGACGTTGTTCGAGCAGGCTCTCGCCGCCCCAAACCGCACGGATGCGGTGCAACATCCGCTCACGCAATTGCGCCGCCGCCCCCAATCCGGCACTCGCCTGCTGCGCGAGGCTTGCACGCACCGATGGTGGCAACACGTCATCTGGCAAGACGTCACGCAAGTACGGGGCGATCCGCACGGCAAGCGAGGGTGCGCGCCACCGCGGCAAGGCCGCAATGCACAGCACAAGCCCAGCACCAAACGCCGTGCCACACACGATCGCAAACGCGATTGCGTTTGCTTGCGACCCCAACAGCGCCCACATCAGGCAAACCACCGTTTTGCTTCACGCAAGCGGCCCAGCAGCATCATGAGCTGAAACGCTACGACGCTCGCGACTGCACCACCAAGAATCACAATGAGTCCCTCGGGCGTGCTGTACGCAACGGCACCCTCGGGCCGGGTACTCAGCAGCACGAGAATCACCCATGGTGCACTCACGCCGAGAATTGCGGCGCCGCGAATCCACGATTGCCGGGCTTCGACTTCGCTGCGCAACGCCGTTTCAGCACGAACAGATTGCGAGAGGGTACGTAAAACGCTCGTCAGTTCGGTGCCGCCAACCTGGCGAGCCATGCGCAGGCTCTCAATGATGCGGTCGGCGACGGGGTCAGAAAGCAGCGTCTTCAAATGCACAGCGCTACGGTCAAAGCTTCCGGTTGATTCGATTTCCCGAGCGAAGTCAGCAAAGGCGGGGCGCAGTGCTGCGGGCCCGCTCGTCGTCAGACCTGAAACAGCTTCTGGAAGACTCAGCCCCGCACGGATGCCGGCGACAAGCAAATCGCAAACGTCAGGCCACATCGTGCTGCGCCGCTTGCGCAGGGCACGCCTGCGGTGACGCAGCGTGAGGACCGGGAGTGCTGCACCAGCAATGGCTGCGAGAAGTGTGATGACGGGCACGGGCGAAATGAGCCAGGCAAGCGAAGCGGCCAGGAGGCAGCATCCGATAGTCAGAGCAATGAAGTGATGTGGGCGCAGTTTCGCGAAACCTGATTCATCGATGAGTGCTTGCAGTGCGCTTTCACGCTGTGCTTTCGCGGGTTTTTCAGTACGCGGCCAAAGCCACGGCGAAACTGCCAAAACGACGCCTGTGCCCAGCAGCAGGCCGATTGCGATCGCACCATTCATGCTGAAGCCTCGTATACGGTGCGGGTCACAAATGTTCCGTCAGGCTCGATGCCGAGCGGCTCGACAACCTCGGCCACGCGTCGCTTGCCGCCGCGCAGTTCGCAGTGCACCACGAAGTCAACCGATCGGGCAATCGCGGGCGCGAGAAACTCGCGGGAAATGTTTCGACCCGCCAAAAGTGGCAGGGTCGCGAGTTTGTCGAGCGCTTCGGCAGCACTTCGTGCGTGAATCGAGGCAGCCCCCGGAACACCCGTGTTGAGCGCGAGCACCAGATCGAGTGCTTCTGCGTCGCGCACCTCTCCGATGACAAGTCGTTCCGGGCGCATGCGCAGCGCCTCTTTCACAAGCCGTCTCAGCGAGATTTCACCATTGCCTTCGAGGTTCGCTTGTCGTCCCTGCAAGTTGACGATGTCGGGGCCCTCGATGGCGAGCTCGAACGTCTCTTCAGCCGTCACGATACGCGTCGAGTCGGCGCACGATTGCAAAAGCGCGGCCAACAGAGTGGTTTTTCCGGCGTGGGTTGCGCCCGAGACGAGCACACTCTTGCCGTCGCGCATCGCCTCCTGCAATTGCTCGGCGAGCGTGCCCGGCAGTGTGCCACTCACAACGAGTGCCGCGAGCGATCGGGTGGTCTTGATGAACTTGCGGATATTGAGCGACCACGCACCGCGCACAACATCACCGGTTGCCACATGCAAACGCGAGCCGTCGGGCAGGGACGCGTCAGCGAACGGTTGGCTGAGATCGACGCGGCGCCCGGTGCGCTGCAGCATCCGTTCAACGAGGTCACGCAGCTCGCCGGGGCTGAATGTTTCGTCGAGTTGGTGGGCGATTCCGTCGCGGGCGATGAAACCGCGCGAGCCGTTAATCCAGATTTCTTCGATCGTCGGGTCATCGAGGTACCGTTGCAGTTTGCCGAATCCGCCAACGGTACTGCTAATGCTCTGCACGACCGCGTCTTCATCACCAATTGCGGTTTCACCGGCGGCAAAACGGGCGTCGTTGTACCGCCGCACTTCAACGGCGGCGAGTTCACGCACGCGCGCCGGTTCGGATGCCGCATCGATGCGCTGGCGCACAACCTCGTCGCGGATGCGCTCCGAAAGTACCGACAGGTGATTGGTCACGTGCACATCGTGCCAAAAAATCGCGAACTGCCTCGAAAGTTATCCACAGGCATGCGTTTTGGCCTGGTTTTCCGCGGTTTTCGCAAGGGTGAAGCGCGGAGAGTCTCTCGAAGTCGTTCGCCTACGCGGCGGGTGCGAATCTTCGTGGTGGGTGTAGATCGCCGAGTGCGTATCTGAGTGCGAGTCTGCGTTTGAGGGGTATCGGTTCCGGGTGCG
>CAZTUC010000035.1:0-16540 GCA_964616805.1 uncultured Microbacterium sp.
CGCTCTCGCCGCGTAGGCTCTAGCCGAAAGAGTCCAACTTTCGGGGAGCAGTCCAAGCCGAGGCTCCAAGCGCCACGCATGTGGCGTTTGGAGAAGCGAGAGGGACTCGATCCCGGTAGGGCCCACGAGAAAGAGCTGTCACCGTCAGGTGGCAGCTCTTTGTCGTTGTGTCACACCGAGAGCGAACCTTGGGCCCCAACGCGCCAGAGGCTCGCGGCGTCACGTATGTGACGTCTTGAGTGGCGCCGTAGGGACGATCCCGGTAGGGCCCACACCCGGAGCGCATCGGGGACGAGCAGTATCTGAAACTTTGGGTATCGGATACCCGCAGTACCTGATACCTTGTGTGCATGGAATCCGATGCAGGCTCCGCTGCAACCGTGCTCAAGCCCGAAGGCCGAGACACTCGGTGGGCTGAGCACCGCATCACTCGCCGTCACGAGCTCATCGAGGCAGCGTTGCGAGCCATTCACCGCCACGGTGCGGGGGTCGGGATGAACGAGATCGCGGCCGTGGCCGGAACGACAAAATCAGTGCTCTATCGCTACTTCGACGACCGGAGTGCACTGCACGACGCTGTCGCGGAGCAGGTCGAGCAGAATATCCTCGGTCGCGTCACAGCCGCCGTGGCAGAATCCCTGAACAACGAGCACCCGGTCAGCGGGCTTGAAGTGATCGAAACCATCATCGATGTGTATCTGGAGATGATCGAGAGCGAACCCGAAATCTATCGATTCGTCTCGACGACTTCCTCAGCCAGGCATACGAGCGACCCACACGGTCCCGGCAGTTGGAGCGCGGTGGGCCGCCTGCAGCAGATCTGGGTCTCTCTGGTCCCCGGCTTGCCGGCCGATGTTGCTCACGTGTGGGGCGCCGCCTACATCGGGATGGTGCGCGCCGCAGCAGACGACTGGCTCGAACGCGGCGCGTCGAGCTCCACCAGCAGGGCTGAACTTACCGCGCTCTTAGCCGACCTTGTCTGGACAGGCATGGGCCCCCACTGGCGCACTCCGGTTCGCCCCGAGTAGCCACAAGCTTTCATTCAACATCCAAACGTACGAGCAAAGAGGCAGTGACCTGGATATGAGCACACAACAAATTGGGCAGCACGCAGACGAACCTGCCAGCAAAGGTATACAAGCGCCAAACGCTGGACGGGTTTTGCTGCTTTTGACGTTCGCAAACATCCTCAACTTTTATGACCGTACGATGCCAGCGATGCTCGTCGAGTCGTTCAAAGAGGATTTCGGTCTGAACGACGGGCAGATCGGCTTGCTGAGCAGCGGGTTCACGGTCGTATATGCCGTAGCCGGTATCTTCCTTGGGCGGATGGCCGATCGCAGGTCTCGCGGACGCATCATGGGTATTGGCTTGATCGTCTGGAGCATCTTCACCGCGGCGGGAGGCGGAGCCTGGAGCTTTGCCTCGCTCTTGATCGCTCGACTCGGGGTCGGCATCGGTGAAGCATCCTACGGGCCTGCCGCGAACTCGCTCATCGCAGACCTTTACCCCTCACACAAACGCGCGCGCGCCATCGGATGGTTCCAGCTCGGCATTCCGCTCGGTCTGCTGGTGGCATTCTTCACAACGGGCGCCATCGTCGAGGCGTTCGGCACCTGGCGAGCTGCCTTCTTTATTGCAGCGATCCCCGGCTTCATCCTCGGCGTGCTGATGTTCCGCATTGCGGAACCTGCTCGGGGAGCGTCAGATCCGATATCGGTGTCGAAGGAACAGGCGCCGTCGTTACTCAGCGCGATTCGCACCATCTTCTCGATTCCCACGATGTGGTGGCTGGTGTTCGCGGGTATCGGCATTCAGATCATTGCCAACGGCCTTGGCACGTTCATGGTGCCCTTCTTTCAACGCAACTTCGATCTCACCCTTACCGCTGCGGGTATTAGCGCTGGCATCGTGTTGGGTCTCGCTCAGGGGATCGGTATGCCGCTCAGCGGCTGGTTCTCCGACCGTGCGAGTCGTCGCGGGCTTGACCGGCGCGTCCGGCTGGGTGCGATCGCCATGCTCGTAGCGGCCCCGCTCACGATCATCGCTTTCACTCGCGGGCCGGGCGATCTCGTGGTTGTGGTCGCTGTGCTCGCTGCGGCCCACCTGATCATGCCCTTCTTCCACACGGTTGCGCTCCCCGCACTGTCTGACGTCGTGCCGCCAGCGATGCGATCAACCGCGGTCGCCCTCTTCTTCGCGGCGTTTTACCTGCTGGGTGGCGGGTTCGGGCCGATTATCGTGGGCTTGCTTTCCGACCATTTCTCGGCCGGCGTCGTACCAGCCGGGGTGGATCCTGGGGCATACGGACTGCAAACAGCGCTGCTCATCGTCTCACCGATTGCCCTGTTGATCACTGCGGTGGGCCTCTTCGGTGCGTCGCGACGGATCTCGGCAGACGCGCTCGTGCAGCGCTAATCTGGCTCAGAAAACGAGGAGCCGAACGATGACATTACTGATGCGCGTGGCCGACAGTCTGATCCGTAACCACCCCAAATTGGTCTTGGGCTACGATCCTGCCACTGAGGAGGCGGGGAAAGCCTCGAACACGCCCGCCGAGGTGCCACGGAAGCTCGAAGCACAGCACCACGTGACCCGGGAAACCATCGGAGGTTATCCGGTCATCACGCTCACACCCATGCATGCCGAGCCCTCTGGTGATCTGATTTACCTGCATGGCGGATCGTACGTGAAGACGATGATGCGTTCGCACTGGACGATCATCGGTGAACTGTTGCGAAACACGGGCACCCGCGTGATCCTACCGCTCTACCCGACCGCGCCAGAGCACCAGGTGACCGACGGCATGCGCTTCTTGGATGCGGTGTTGCTACACACGACGGCATCAGGGAGCCGACCGCTCTTTCTTGCCGGCGACTCAGCGGGTGGTGGGTTCGCAGCAGCCCTGGTGATTCGTCACCGGGAGACCATCCGCTTCAGCGGTGTTTTCCTCTTCTCACCGTGGGTGGATATCTCCATGGAGAATCCGAAGGCACGCGAGGCTGAAGCACGCGATGCGATGCTCAACGTCGACAAGCTCACCCAGTGCGGCGAGATGTGGGCGGGAAGCTTGGGTGTGCGGCATCCGCTCGTGAGTCCGATTGAGGACTCTCTCGAGCAGCTACCACCAATGCGTATCTACGCCGGTGGGCGTGATCTGCTCCTGCCGGATATCGAGCGGTTTGCCGCGAAGGCGCACGCGGCTGGGAGCCCGGTCGTGCTGCAGACGTTTCCCGATGGGTTCCATGTGTTCGTCGGCCTCGCAGCGGCGAAAGAGACGAAACAGGTGTTTGCCGATATCGCAGCCACGGTAGCCGAAGTCACCGGTGGCCACACGGCGTAGCACTCACCGTTGACTTTCGGGTTGTAGCATCGGCTCGTTCACCGTTGGGTACAAGCCAGGTTACTCGGATGCCTCATCCATCGGCGCATCGAATTGGGCGTTGTACAGTCGCCAGTACGCGCCTTTTGCCGCGAGCAAATCATCGTGACTCCCCTGCTCGACAATCGCGCCGTTTTCCATCACGAGGATGAGGTCAGCATCGCGAATCGTCGAGAGACGGTGCGCAATAACAAACGCGGTGCGGTCTTTGCGTAGCCGCGACATCGCGCGCTGGATGAGCAATTCGGTTCGCGTGTCCACCGAGGAGGTCGCCTCGTCGAGAATGAGCAGGCGCGGATCGGCAAGGAACGCACGAGCGATCGTGATCAGCTGACGCTCCCCCACCGAGAGATTTGTCGCCTCGTCATCGAGCATCGTGTCGTACCCGTCAGGCAGCATGTGCACGAAACGGTCGACATATGCGGCTGTCGCGGCATCCAACATCTCTTCTTCAGTCGCCTCGGGTCGGCCGTAGAGGATGTTGTCGCGAATGGTGCCAGCGAACAACCAGGTGTCTTGCAGCACCATGCCGGTGCGCGCTCGAAGGTCGTCGCGGGTCATCTGTGCGGTGCTTACCGCGTCAGCACCATCTTCGGCCGCACCAAGCGTGATCGATCCGGAGTCGATGTCGTAGAACCGCATGATGAGGTTGACGAGTGTGGTTTTGCCCGCACCAGTCGGCCCAACAATTGCGACGGTGCTGCCCGGGTGCGCGGTGAGGCTCAGGTTCTCGATAAGCGGCTTGTCGGGAGCGTATCGGAATGACACTTCACGGAACTCAAGGTGACTCGCATCGTCAGGTACCGTGTCGGCGGGGTGTGCATCGGGAGTCTGGTCGTCTTCGTCAAGCAGTTCGAAAACACGCTCGGCGCTTGCGACACCAGACTGCAGCAAGTTTGCCATCGAGCCAAGTTGGCTGAGCGGCTGCGTGAACTGGCGGGAGTACTGAATGAACGCCTGCACGTCACCGATCGACAGTTGCCCCGAGGCGACCCGGAGGCCACCGACGACAGCGATCGCAACGTACACAAGGTTCCCGACGAACATCATGCTTGGCATGATGATTCCAGAGACAAATTGCGCCCCGAAGCTCGCCTTGTAAACCTGCCCATTTTCTTCGCGGAACGCAGCCTTGACTGCCTTTTGATGACCGAAAACTTTCACGACCGCGTGACCGGAGTATGTCTCCTCAATTCGGGCGTTCAGAATCCCGGTGTGCTTCCACTGCGCCGCAAACAACCCTTGCGACTTCCGCGCGACGAGCACCGTGATCAAGATGGTGAGCGGAATTGTGACGAGCGCGATGACTGCGAGCAATGGAGAGATGAGGAACATCATCAGGAGCACGCCGAGAACCGTCAGCAGCGATGTGATCACCTGAGAGAGTGTCTGCTGCAGCGATTGTCCGATGTTGTCGACGTCGTTGGTGACGCGGCTGAGGAGCTCGCCGCGCTGTACCTTGTCGAAGTAGCTCAGTGGCAAACGGTGGATCTTGTTTTCGACTTGCAGGCGGAAGCGGTGCGTCGCGCGCTGTACGACAACGTTGAGGATCCGCGCCTGCAGCAGACCGAAGACACTCGCCAAGACGTAGACTGCCACAACCCACAGCAGCACCGTGCCGAGCTGGGCAAAGTTGATTCCCATACCGGGGACGAAGTCCATCGCTCGCAGCATGTCGGCTTGCTGCCCCTGCCCCGCCGCGACGAGCTGGGCGATGATATCGGCCTTGCTTGTGCCAGGCGGAAACTGCAGGGAGATGAAGCCCGCGAAGACGATGTTGGTGCCTTCACCGAGGAGCTTCGGGCCGATAACGGTGAGCCCGACGCTGACAATCCCGAGCACGATGACGAAGATGATCCGCGACATGTCCTGTCGGAGTTCGCCCAGCAAACGCTTGACCGAGGGGAAGAAATTCTGTGCCTTCTCGGCGGGTCCCCCGCCACCCATCGGGCCGCCACCGGCTGGACCTCGAGCTGGACGTGCTGCCTGGCTGCTCTTTTGCTCGCTCACGATGCTGCCTCCACGCTCTCTTGCGATTCGACGATTTCGCGATAGGTATCGCTGCTCTCGAGCAGCTCGGTGTGTTTGCCGATGCCGACAATTTCGCCGTGATCGAGCACGATGATCTGATCGGCGTCGCGGATTGTGCTGATCCGCTGGGCTACGACCAGTCGGGTGGCATCCGGCAGTTGCGTATCCAGCGCGTGGCGTAGTGCCGCGTCGGTGGCGACATCAAGCGCTGAGAACGAGTCATCAAAGATGTAGATTTCAGGGTCTTTCACAAGAGCTCGGGCGATTGCGAGGCGCTGGCGTTGCCCACCCGAGACGTTCGTTCCGCCCTGGGCGATGTCGGATTCGAGGCCATCGGGCAGCGCCGCAACGAAGTCTTTTGCTTGTGCGATGTCGAGGGCACGCCAGAGGTCATCATCGCTCGCCGCCGCGTTGCCGTAGCGCAGGTTCGAGGCGATCGTGCCAGAGAAGAGGAATGCGCGCTGCGGCACAAGCCCGATGCGGTGCCACAGATCGTCCGGGTCGAGGTCGCGCACATCGCTGCCATCCAGCAGGACCCTGCCGCCAGTGACATCAAAGAGTCGTGGCACCAACCCGATCAGGGTCGATTTGCCGGAGCCAGTTGAACCGATGATCGCTGTTGTCGTGCCTGGTGCCACCCGGAAGCGGATGCTTTTGAGCACGGACTCCTCAGCGCCTGGATAACAGAACTCAACATCGTCGAAAACGATCTCCCCGGTGATCTGCTCTGGGCTGACCGGCATGGCCGGTGCCACAACGGACGGTTCGGTATCCAGCACTTCCCCGATGCGATTCGCAGAAACGGCCGCACGCGGGATCATCACGAACATGAACGTCGCCATCATCACACCCATGAGCACCTGCATCAGGTACTGCAAGAACGCGAAAAGTGTGCCGATTTGTGCGTTACCGGCCTGCACCTCTGAGGCGCCGAACCAAATCACCGCAACACTGGAGAGGTTCATCACGAGCATGATTGCGGGCATCATGAGCGCCATCAGGTTGCCCGTACGGATGCCAACCTCAGCGACACCCTCGCTCGCTGTCTCGAATCGAGCGCGCTCTTCGTCTTCGCGCACAAACGCGCGAATCACCCGGATACCGGTGAGCTGCTCACGCATGATTTGGTTCAGCCGGTCAATGCGCTTCTGCATCAACTGGAACGCCGGCAGCATCCGCACCAGAATGAGCCCCACGATGACGAGCATGATCGGAATGCTGACAACCATGAGCCACGACAGTCCTGCGTCCTGTCGCAAGGCCATAATCACCCCACCGATCGCGAGCATCGGTGCAGAAATCATCAACGTCGCTGCCATCTGCACGAGCATTTGCACTTGCTGCACATCGTTGGTGTTGCGCGTAATGAGCGATGGCGCTCCGAACTGTCCGACCTCACGCTGGGAGAAGTCGACGGCGCGATCGAAGATTGCCTCCCGCAGGTCTCGCCCCAGGCCCATTGCGAGTTTGGAGCCGAAATACACGGCAGCGATCGCGCATGCGACTTGCACGAGTGTGACCAGGAGCATGATGCCGCCCGTTGACCAGATGAAGTCGATGTTGCCTGTGACGACGCCCTTGTCGATAATGTCTGCGTTCATTGCTGGCAGCAGCAGCGATGCGATCGATTGCGCCAGTTGGAAGACGATGACCCCGACGATGAGCGGCCACGCGTGC
The DNA here is from genome assembly GCA_964616805.1 of uncultured Microbacterium sp. Classification (GTDB taxonomy): domain Bacteria; phylum Actinomycetota; class Actinomycetes; order Actinomycetales; family Microbacteriaceae; genus Microbacterium. Next base: position 7,091 of record CAZTUC010000035.1, read on the forward strand.
TTCAGGTAGCGCACCAAAAGTTTCCAGAGCACGTCAGTTCTTCCTTACCGCCGCGTGTGCGGCATCGTCGTGCGGGGGTCGACCGGCGATCCCGTACAGTGCGAATGCAACGAGTTCCTCGTCGGTGAGTGCAGCGCCGCCATCCATTGGTGGCGCGGAGGCTGCAATCACGAGCAGCCGGATAAGTGCGCCCAAGCGCTCGGGAGAAACGTTCAGCTCGGCAACATCAGCGGCGAAAGTACCGGTCGCGATCTCTTCGAAGTATCCCCCGTGGCGCTGCTTCATGTACTCGTGTGCCTCAGCGGGATCCAGCAGCGACAGCATTGCGAATACTCCACGGGTACGGACACGTGCAGCACGGATGACGATGTGTAGCTTCTGCGCCAAGCTCAGGCCCGGCTGGTCTAATTCCGGTGTTACGGTCTGCTGAGTCTGGTCGAAGAATGCATCCACGACTGCCCGCACGAGTGTGTCTTTGTCGCCGAATGCACGGAAGATGGTGCCCTCGGCAATTTGGAGATGGTCAGCGATCTGCCGAGTTGTCAACGACCCGCCGTGTTCGATGAACAGCGGGATCGCCGATGTCGCGATCATCGCCTGCCGTTCTTCAACAGACATTGGCCGCGCACGCCCAACGTGTTTTGACCGTGTGACGGCGTCGAATTCACTGGAGCTCATAACAGCCCATTCTAATGAGTGAGTGCTCACTCCGCAACTTTCAGATTGTTCCACCGACCGCCAAAAAGCACTGGTCAAAACAGCACTCGGCATCCTGAACAGGTCTAGGCTGGAGTTGTTGTGGAATGCCAACAAGCATTCGCCCGCAATACCCGACTGTCTTGGCGCACATCGCCATCCGCATGAAAGGCTCTCAAATGCCCGTTCACGACCAGGATCCGTACTCACAAGGTCCTCTCGATAGTGATCCACAAGAGACAAGCGAATGGACAGAGTCGTTTGATCAACTGATCGCGGCAAAGGGTCCCGAGCGTGGTCGCGAGATCATGTTGAGCTTGTTGAAGCGTTCCAAAGAGCGCCATTTGAGCATTCCGATGGTTCCGACGACCGACTACGTCAACACCATTGCAACAAGCGATGAACCCGCCTTCCCCGGTGACGAGCAACTCGAGCGCAACTACCGCAAGTGGATCCGCTGGAACGCTGCGATGCTCGTGCACCGCGCCCAGCGCCCCGGAATTGGTGTTGGTGGTCACATCTCGACTTACGCGTCATCCGCCGCACTGTATGAGGTTGGGTTCAACCACTTCTTCCGCGGTCAAGACCACCCCGGTGGCGGCGACCAGATTTTCATTCAGGGCCATGCCTCCCCCGGTATTTACGCTCGCGCCTTCCTTGAGGGCCGCCTGAGCGAGCAGCACCTTGATGGTTTCCGTCAAGAGAAATCTCAAGCACCGTTTGGGTTGCCCAGCTACCCGCACCCGCGTTTGATGCCCGAATTCTGGCAGTTCCCGACCGTTTCGATGGGTCTTGGCCCCATCAACGCGATCTACCAGGCAATGACCAACCGCTATTTGCACAACCGCGGCATCAAAGACACGAGCGATCAGCACGTGTGGGCGTTTCTCGGCGATGGCGAAATGGATGAGGTTGAAAGCCGCGGCCAGCTGCAGCTCGCAGCCAACGAGGGACTCGATAACCTCACGTTCGTTGTCAACTGCAACCTGCAGCGCCTTGATGGCCCCGTGCGCGGTAACGGCAAGATCATTCAAGAACTTGAGTCGTTCTTCCGCGGCGCTGGGTGGAACGTCATCAAGGTTGTTTGGGGTCGAAACTGGGATCCGCTGCTTGAAGCCGACACCGATGGTGCGCTGCTGAACCTCATGAACACGACACCTGACGGTGACTTCCAGACGTACAAGGCCGCGTCGGGCGGACACATCCGCGAAAACTTCTTCGCCCGCGACCCCCGCGCCCTGGACCTCGTCAAAGACTACTCAGACGACCAGGTTTGGGCATTGCAGCGTGGTGGTCACGACTACCGCAAGGTGTACGGAGCCTACAACTCGGCGCTCTCACACAAGGGCAAACCAACGGTCATTCTCGCGAAGACCGTCAAGGGTTATGGCCTGGGCACCCAGTTCGAAGGTCGCAACGCAACACACCAGATGAAGAAGCTCACGATGGACGGCCTGAAGGCGTTCCGTGACGCTCTCGACCTGCCAATCACGAACGCTGCGCTCGAAGAAGACCTGTACCACCCACCGTACTACAACCCGGGTCCGCAGAACGAGAGCATTCAGTACATGCTCGAGCGTCGCAACCAGCTCGGCGGTTTCTTGCCCGAGCGTCGCAACAACCCGGTGACGATTCCGTTGCCCGGCAAAGATGTGTATGCGCAAGTGAAGAAGGGTTCGGGGCACCAAGAGATTGCCACGACGATGGCTTTCGTGCGTCTGTTGAAAGACCTCGCTCGTGTAAAGGGCTTTGGTGAGCGTCTTGTTCCGGTCATTCCCGACGAGGCACGCACCTTCGGTATTGACGCGTTCTTCCCGACACAGAAGATTTACAACCCGTCGGGGCAGAACTACACCTCGGTTGACCGTGACCTGCTGCTGTCGTACAAAGAATCCCCGCAGGGGCAGATTGTGCACGTCGGTATCAACGAGGCCGGTGCCGTCGCAGCGTTTACCGGCTTGGGTACCGCGTATGCAACACACGGCCAGCCGTTGATTCCGATTTACATCTTCTACTCGATGTTTGGTTTCCAGCGCACAGGTGACGCCCAGTGGGCTGCAGCCGACCAGATGGCGCGTGGTTTCGTCATGGGTGCAACTGCCGGTCGCACAACACTGACGGGTGAGGGTCTGCAACACGCCGACGGTCACTCGCACTTGCTGGCGTCGACCAACCCGGCCTATGTTTCGTACGACCCGGCGTATGCGTACGAGATCGCGCACATTGTTGAGTCGGGGCTTGACCGCATGTACGGCGGCAACCACCCGGACCCAAACGTGCAGTACTACATCACCCTCTACAACGAGCCACTCGTACAGCCGGCTGAGCCCGAGAATGTCGACGCCGAAGGGGTCGTGCGGGGCATCTACCAGCTCACGGCGGATGCTGCGCCATCCGATCTGAAGGTGCAACTGCTCGCTTCTGGCGTTGGTGTGCCCTGGATCTACGAGGCACAAGAACTGCTGCGCGACGACTGGGGCGTTTCTGCCGACCTGTGGTCGGTAACCTCGTGGACGGAGTTGCGTCGTGACGGTCTCGCCGCTGACGAGCACAACTTCTTGCACCCGAATGAGGCGCGAAAGACCGCGTACGTGAGCGACAAGCTCACGGGCGCTGCCGGCCCGGTTGTTGCTGTGAGCGACTTTATGCACGCGGTTCCCGACCAGATCCGCAAGTGGGTTCCGCAGCCGTACTACACGCTCGGTGCTGACGACTTCGGCTTCAGCGACACGCGTGCCGCAGCACGCCGGTTCTTCAAGATTGATGGACCCTCGGTTGTTGTGCGGGCGCTTCAGGCGCTCGCCGACGAGGGCAAGATCGACCGGGCATTGGTTGGTCAAGCAATCGAGAAGTACGAGCTGTTCAATGTCAACGCCGGTACGAGCGGCAACGCTGGTGGTGAGAGCTAACTTTGGTGACTGACGAGGTCGAGCGCAACGCCACCCTGGCGTTTTTGCGGCGCATTTCGGGTGAGCTTTCGACAGCGACCCTGCAGCGACTGGAAGAGTCACTGCCGTGGTACGCGTCGATGCCACCCGCGCGCCGCAGCGCCGTCGGCCTCGTCGCCCAAAGTGGCATCACCTCGTTCTTGCAGTGGTACGAAGACCCCACGCAAGCACCAAAGATCGCATCGGATGTTTTCGCTGCCGCTCCACGTGAGCTGTTGCGAAGCGTCAGCCTGCAGCAGACACTGCAGCTTGTGCGGGTGACTGTTCAGGTCACCGAAGAACGCATTGCTGGGCGTAGCGATCACTTGCGCGAAGCGGTGCTGCTCTACTCACGTGATGTCGCATTCGCCGCGGCTGATGTGTATGCGCGTGCGGCCGAAGCACGTGGCTTGTGGGATGCCCGCCTCGAAGCGCTCGTTGTTGATTCAATTCTCACGGGTGAGGCCGACGACGAACTGCCGAGTCGTATCGCCGCGCTTGGTTGGCACGGACACGGCGAGATTTCCGTCATCGTCGGCACAACCCCGACACAGTTCGATGTCGATCAGGTGCGCCGCACAGCTCGCCGCTTGGGCGTTGATTTGCTCATCGGAGTGCAGGGCTCACGTTTGGTTTTGGTGGTCGGTCGCGCGCAACTCGATGATGAGGTTGAGTCTGAAACCCAACCTTCATTCGCTGAGATTGCCGAACGCTTAGAACCGCACTTTGGTTCTGGACACATCGTCGTCGGCCCCGCAGTTCCGACGCTTGTTGATGCGAGCACAAGTGCCCGGGCGGCACTCGCAGGTTTTGCAGTCGCACGTGGTTGGCGCGGGACTCCGCGACCCGTACACGCGGACGACCTGTTGCCCGAGCGAGCCCTTGCCGGCGACCCGGTTGCGAAGCAGACCCTTGTTGACAGGATTTATCGCCCCCTCAACGAGCACTCTGGTGAGCTGACGGCAACGCTGTGGAGTTACCTCGACAACGGTCGCTCGCTGGAGGCCACGGCACGGGAGCTCTTCGTGCACCCCAATACGGTGCGCTACCGGCTGAAGCGCGTGAGCGAAGTCATCGGTTGGGATGCGACTGGCGCGCGCGAAGCACTCATTTTGCAGACCGCGCTCATTCTCGGCGCAATCGGCCCGGTTGATCCCGGTCGGCGTCGTCCGCTTCGGCGCACCCGTTAATCCGCTCGTTCCACACGACACAACACCCAGAAACCGCCATTCTGTCGGGATTCGACAACGGTTTTTTCGAATCTTGTGAGGGTTTATGCCATTTTGTGTGGCATGTATTGGCAAACTTGATGTGTGATCGCGATCGTCTGCCCAGGACAGGGCTCCCAAACTCCAGGTTTTCTCAGCGGTTGGCTTGAAGCCAAAGGCGCACGCGAACAGCTTGCGGTCTATTCGGAAGCGGCCGGTGTTGATCTGCATCACTTCGGTACGGTTGCCGATGCTGACGCGATTCGTGACACGCAGATCGCACAGCCACTCATCGTGGCAGCGAGCCTGTTGAGCTGGCGGGCACTTGGCTCCCCCACCCCCGACATTGTCGCGGGGCACTCCGTCGGTGAACTCGCAGCCCTTGCAATCGCCGGAGTTATTACGGATGTTGAAGCCATGAGCCTTGTCGGCGTACGCGGCCGCGCAATGGCTCGCGCTGCTGGCCTCGCTGAGACTGGCATGGCGGCTGCGATCGGTGGTGAGCGTGAAGATGTCGTGACATCCGCTGCAAAACACAACGTGGTTCCCGCAAACGAAAACGGCGGCGGGCAAATTGTTGTTGCCGGACCTGTGGCTGGTATTGCCGCGTTTGCCGCAGAACCCCCGAAGGGTGTGCGCGTCATTCCGTTGCAGGTCGCGGGTGCGTTCCACACGCAATTCATGGCGGATGCTGTTGCCGACGTGCAAAACGCGGTCGACGAGCTGACCCCCATCGCGCTCGACCCCACCACACAGCTGCTGACCAACAGTGACGGTTCGGTTGTCGCTGAGGGCGCACGTGCGCTTGAGCTGATTGTTTCGCAAATCACCTCGCCGGTGCGTTGGGATTTGTGCACCGACACGCTCATCGCGCAGGGCGTCGCTGCACTGATTGAGCTTGCCCCCGGCGGCACCCTCGCTGGTTTGGCTAAGCGCGCAATCAAGGGCCTGCCGATCGTGGCTATGAAAACACCCGAAGATATTGTCGGTGCAAAGAAACTCATCAGCGAAACGAAAACAGAGAAGTAAATCGTGAGCACAACGCAACCAGCCATTGGCCAATCAACCGGACCGCAGTTCACCCGCATTTACGCGTACGGCGCTGCGCGAGGTGAGAACGTCGTGCCCAACGAAGACCTCGTCGGGCCGATCGATTCGAGCGACGAGTGGATTCAACAGCGCACCGGCATCATCACGCGCGTGCGGGCCAACAAAGAGACCAACGCGATCGACCTCGCAACCGAGGCTGCCCGTGACGCAATCGCGCGCGCAGGTATCGACCCGGCCGACATTGGTGTCGTCATCATCAGTACGATTTCAAACCCGAAACAAACGCCATCGGTTGCTGCGATCGTGGCCGACCGCATCGGCGCAAACCCTGCCGCGGCATACGACTCCAACGCCGCATGTGCCGGTTTTGCGTATGGCATCGCTCAAGCCGACGCACTCTTGCGCTCGGGTGCTGCCGCAACGTACGCGCTCGTTGTTGGTGCCGAGAAACTCAGTGACATCGTTGACCCCACCGACCGCTCGATCTCGTTCTTGCTGGGTGATGGCGCGGGCGCAGCCGTTCTTGGCCCGAGCGACTTCAACGGCGTTGGGCCCACAATCTGGGGATCGGATGGTTCGAAAGCCGACGCTGTCGGGATGAACGCGACACTGCCCCAGTTCCGCGACGGCGAAGTACCGTGGCCGACCCTGCGCCAAGAAGGCCAGACGGTTTTCCGTTGGGCTGTTTGGGAAATGGCGAAAGTGGCCCGCAAGGCATTGGAAGCCGCGGGTATCACCGCCGACCAGCTCACAGCATTCTTGCCGCATCAAGCGAACATGCGCATCGTCGATGAGCTTGCCAAGCAGTTGAAACTGCCCGAGACCACACTCATCGGCCGCGATGTTGCCACGACCGGAAACACCTCAGCGGCATCCGTACCACTCGCCGCGCACCGACTGCTTGAAGAGCACCCGGAAGCCGGTGGTGGACTCGCGTTGCAAATCGGTTTCGGTGCTGGGCTTGTTTATGGCGCCCAGGTTGTCGTGTTGCCCCAGGCTGTAGCGACCTCTGACTCCTAAACTTGAAACATCCGTTAGCCGACACCAAGGAGAAATCATGGCTTTCAGTAAAGAAGAAGTACTCGAAGGACTCGCCGAACTCATCACCGATGAGACCGGTATTGCAGCCGAAGAGGTTGAGCTCGACAAGTCGTTCTCGGACGACCTTGACATCGACTCGATCTCGATGATGACAATCGTTGTCAACGCAGAAGAAAAGTTCGGCGTTTCGATCCCTGACGACGAGGTCAAGAACCTGGTCAAGGTTTCTGACGCGGTCAACTACATCGCCGACAACCAGTAATTTCGTCGCACGGTGCCTGCTCCCGCTGGGGCGGGCACCGTTTGACTAAGGAGCAAGACATGACGCAGCGCATTGTTGTCACCGGTATCGGTGCCATCTCGTCGATCGGTGCCACCGCTGAAGAAAACTGGCAGAACCTGCTCGCCGGTGTTTCCGGCACGCGCACGCTCGAGCACGACTGGGTGGCTCAGTACGAGCTACCGGTCACATTCGCTGCTGAGTCGCGCGTGCGCCCGGATGAGATTCTCAGTCGTCAGGAAGCGAAGCGCCTCGACCCGTCGTCACAGTTTGCGCTCATCGCAGCGCGTGAAGCGTGGGCTGATGCGGGTGCTCCCGAGATCGACCCAAACCGCTTGGGTGTTGACTTTGCAACCGGCATCGGGGGTCTCTGGACCCTGCTTGACGCGTGGGACACCCTGCGCGAAAAGGGCCCACGACGTGTTTTGCCGATGACTGTTCCGATGCTGATGCCTAACTCGGGCGCGGCAGCAATTTCGCTCGATCTTGGTGCTCGTGCGTATGCACGCACCGTGGCTTCGGCTTGTGCATCAAGCACCGAAGCGCTCGTCAACGCTGTTGAGCATTTGCGTGCGGGCCTGGCGGATGTTGTTCTAGCCGGTGGCGCTGAATCTGCGATTCACCCGGTGACGCTCGCCTCGTTCGCGTCGATGCAGGCACTTTCGAAGCGCAACGACTCCCCCGAGACCGCTTCGCGTCCGTACGCAGAAGACCGCGACGGGTTCGTCATGGGCGAGGGCGCTGCAGTGCTCGTACTCGAAACCGAAGAGCACGCTTTGGCTCGCGGAGCCAAGATCTACGCGGTTGTTTCTGGTGGCGGGGTCACAGCTGATGCGTACCACATCACCGCGAACAACCCCGAGGGCGCTGCTCGTGCCGTTCACCTCGCGCTGCAAAGTGCAGGGCGCACAGCGGATGAAGTCACCCACATCAACGCCCACGCAACCTCAACCCCGGTTGGTGACCCGAACGAATACACCGCATTGCACGAGGTGATTGGTGACCGGGTGCAGACGATTCCGGTTTCCGCGACGAAGGCGTCGACGGGTCACCTCTTGGGTGGCACGGGCGCTCTTGAAGCGCTGTTCACGGTCAAGGCCGTGCAGGAGCGCGTCGCTCCCCCGACGATCAACATGACAACGCAGGATCCGGCGATTCCGCTGCAGGTTTCGGGTGAACCGCAACCGCTCGGCGACGGCCCGCAGGTTGCAATCAGCAACTCGTTCGGTTTCGGTGGCCACAACGCAGTTGTCGTGATCGAAAGCTACGACGCCTAAGCCGCTGAGGTTTCACACATCGAACCGCGCAGTTTCCCCGCCAACCCGCAGTTTCTCGCTGAGAAACTGTATGGCGCCGGGGAAACTGCGCGGGTCAATGTGTAGAGAGACACAAAAACGCCGACTGTGAACAATCACAGCCGGCGTTTTTTGGTTGAACCTTACTCCGCGATGTGCGAAACGAGGAACCAGCGGTCTTTCTCGAGGTCCTGCAAGATCGCAATTGCGATGTCTTGGCTGGCGAGGTCGATCTCGTCGAGGCCGTCAACGGCAGCGCGCGTGTCAGCGATAACTGCGTCGAGGTCGGCGACTACAGCCTTGATAACGTCGGTCGACTGGGCGAAACCGGCTGCAACGCTCGTTGCCTTCACGTTGTCGTTGATCGTGCCAAAGCGAGCGTCGATCGGAAGGCCGAGGGCGATGATGCGCTCTGCGGCGGTGTCAGCTGCGTCTCCGACGTGCTCAACGAGCGTGTCGAGGAACTCGTGCACACCGATGAAGTTCGCACCGCGAACGTGCCAGTGGGCCTGCTTGCCGTTGATCTGCAAGGCCTGAAGACCGTGCACGACCGGGGTGAGGAATTGTGCCACACCGGCAGCGACAGTTGCGTCTGCGGTTGTGGTTGCGATTGTCTGCTTGCTCATGGTGACTCCTTTATTGTCACGGGGAAAACCTTCACTGTTAACGGTACTCAGATTCCCCGCGTTCGCAAGCAAGACAAGGCTGTGCTTCGTAAGGTTGCGCTTTGTTAAGTGAGGCTCAGCTTGGGCCGGACTTGAGTCCCAACGGCGCCACTCGATACGTCACATGCGTGACGCATCGAGCCTCTGGCGCGTCGGGGCCCACAGTACAAGGAACACGTACCACACGTACAACCTTGCGCACCGGCAGAAGCCGGCGCGCAAGCTTGTAGGGCGGGCCGGACTTGAGTCCCAACGGCGCCACTCGATACGTCACATGCGTGACGCATC
>CAZTUC010000036.1:0-16022 GCA_964616805.1 uncultured Microbacterium sp.
CGAACCCGTCGTGCTCGGCCAACCCGAACGCGTCACCGCTGAGCAGTTTCGCGTCAAGGGTGACCGAGATGTTCGCTTTGAGTGCCGCCAGCCCTGTTGCTTGCACGGTTTCCGGGTCGGAAGCGAGCAGCATGTCTAACGCGAGGTCGCAGCGGATTTGGTCACGTGTGCGCGGGTCAACACTGCCGGACAGTTCAGCGAGGCCTTTGGCTTGTTTCGACATCCGGTCGTATGCACCACGCACAAGGATCATGGGCCCGTGGATGATCAACTCACCCATCCCGTTGCCGCAGTCTTCAACCCGCACATGACGTTGCTCGCGTGCTTTACGGTGACGATCAATGGTGTCGTCAGGGTCGATCGTGTCAACCAGTTTCTGTGCCCGCAACCGTGTCGCCCGCGGGGTTGCACCCAACGCGAACTCCACAATTTGTTGCTCATACAGCCCAACAACAACATGGTCCTGGGCGATCTGGTGCGCGGGTTCAACAATGGCGCGCACATGCTCCAACGAGAGTTCCCCGGCAGCGAAGGCGGCACCTGTGACGGTGAATGTGTGCCGCACCGCGGTGGCGATCGACATCAGCCCACCAACCGCACCTTCGCTCATGTGCGCGTCAACCGCGAATTCGGCAAGTAACGAGTGAACCGCGGTCTCATACTCGTTCGCATGAACACCAGAAAGCGCATCCGAAGCATCCGCCAACAAACTCAACCGCTCGGCTTCACGCTTCGCGCGTTCAACACCGGCCGCAGTGAACGCAGCAACCAACCCCGCAGGGGATGGAGGTTCGGTGGTGGATGGTTTGAACATACCTCTAGTTTAGAACAAAGATCCATCCGGGTCAAGAGGTTACTCACCTTTTTCTCGAAGATTTTTACGATCGTGTTGGCAAGGTTTCAGCAACCGCGTTTCGACTTCGGCAGCTACGCTGCCTCCGCTCAACGACCGGGGAGGGAGCCGCTCTACTGGGCGCGTTTCGCTTCGCTTGCTGACGTGAGCTTCGCTCAACGCCCGAGGGGTGAGTGGCCCGCTTCCGCGTCGGCCGTTGAGCGGAGGCGCACAGCGCCGAAGACGCTTGTACTGAGCGAGCGTCAGCGAGTCGAGGCGAAACGCACCAGCAGCGGGTTTGCCAAGCCCTCAACACTCGACGACGTTGACCGCGAGTCCGCCGCGGGAGGTCTCTTTGTAGTTTTCGCTCATGTCGGCGCCCGTTTGTCGCATTGTCTCGATCACTGCGTCGAGCGAAACGATGTGCCGCCCGTCGCCAGCCAGCGCGAGCCGCGCCGCGGTAACCGCTGTCGACGCCGCAACAGCATTGCGCTCGATGCACGGAATCTGCACGAGCCCCGCAACCGGGTCGCATGTGAGCCCAAGGTGGTGCTCGACCGCGATCTCGGCCGCATTCTCAACCTGCGCGGGGGTGCCACCGAGTACCGCGCACAGTCCGGCAGCAGCCATGGCACACGCTGAGCCAACCTCGGCTTGGCATCCGCCCTCGGCGCCCGAGATCGACGCGTTGGCTTTGAGCAACGACCCGATCGCCGCGGCCGTCAGCAAAAACTCCCGCACGCTTTCTGCGGAGGCTGAGGGGTTGCGCTCAAACCAGTAGTGCAGCACGGCAGGCACGATTCCCGCCGCCCCATTCGTCGGCGCAGTGACCACGCGCCCACCGGCAGCGTTTTCTTCGTTGACCGCGAGTGCGAAAACGCTCAGCCAATCACCGGCCGTGGCATCCGATCGGCTGTTAAGCCACTGCTTCATCACGGGTGCCCGTCGCGGAACATTCAGCCCGCCAGGCAGCACCCCTTCGGTCGAAAGCCCCGACGCAACACACTGCTGCATGGCGGCCCAAATCGCGTCGAGTCCGGCGGTCACTTCGGCGGGGGTGCGCCAGACGCATTCGGTTTGCCACGCGACATCCGCTATTGAAACGCCGCTGCCACACAGCGGCATCAGCTCGGCAGCGGAGGTGTACGCGAGCGAGTCGGGCACGTCACGGGCACCACTCGAAGCATCGGCGCCGACCCATTCGATGAACCCGCCGCCGATCGAAAGATACGTCTCTTCAAGCAGGAGTGCGTCGCCAGCCCACGCGCAGAACTTCATGGTGTTCGGATGCGCCAGCCCCCGCGTCAGCTGATCAAAGGCAACGTCATCTTTGCGAAACGCGATCGGCACTGACCCCGCCAGTGCCAGCTCAGATTCGTCACCAAGCGAGCTCCACGCTCCGCGAACCGCAGCCGGGTCACACGTCTCAGGTTCGAGTCCCGCGAGGCCTGCAACGAGTGCATCCGGTGTTCCGTGGCCGATCCCCGTCGCCGCGAGTGATCCGTAGAGCGTCGCGGAAACCCGCGAAACATCCGCCAGCCCAGCAGCTCGCTGCGCAAAGTCGAACCCGGCGCGCATGGGCCCGACCGTGTGCGACGACGACGGACCAATGCCGATCGAGAAGAATTGCAGCGCCGAAACGTAGACTCCGCGGCGCGCATCGTTGGGCGCAAAGCTCATGTCTTCGACTGTATTCCCTTCGCGGGGTTCAAGGGTGGTAGTTCCTGCGCTCAATCTCAACCCCCGACGCGATCCGCGCTACGGTAGCCACATGCCAAGCCCAACGAAGCGCCTGCTGCTCTGGTCGTTTGCCCCGTACATCGTCATCTCGATCGTGCACGTCGCGCTCATCCGCACCGACCTCAGCCCGTTTACCAAGCTGCTGCTCATGCCGTTTCTCGCGATTCCCGTGATCGTGCTCTGGCGGCGCCTCGAACCGCGAATTGTGCCCATTCTGCTGCTCGCAGCAATCGCATTCTCGTGGCTCGGCGACGGTGCGGGGAAGTTTTTTCCAGCGCCTGAGCTGCCGTACATGCTTGGTTTCTTCGGGCTTGCCCACCTCGTGTACATGTATCTGTTCGGGCGGGTGCTCCCGCAACGCCGGGTACCAACCTGGACGCTTATCTACGCCGTCTGGTGGCTCGTCACACTTGCCGTGCTGTGGCGTCACGTCGGAGCGCTACTTCCCGCAGTCGCGATATACGGGCTCGTGCTTGCTGGCACTGCGACCCTCGCTGCGCGCTGCGGCCCAATTGTCACGCTCGGCGGTGTGTTCTTTCTCGCGAGCGACACGATTCTTGCGTTCCGTCTCTTCCGCCCCGATCTCGTTCCCGGCAGTTGGGGGAGCCCCGCGGTCATGACCACGTACACGATCGGTCAGGGTCTTCTCGTGCTCGGCGCGATCTTGATCGCGACGCGTCGCCAATCTGTGGCGCGGCAGTAAGCCTGATGCTGTGAGACATCCGACACTGACCTGCGGAATCGGTTGGGCTGATCCGTTGCTTAGGTGGGAGGAAGCCCCCACGCGCTGCTACGTTTGACTCATGTTCGACGACACCACGCGAGAGGCCCTGCGCCAGTTCGTCACCGAGCGGGGCTGGGAGAAGTTCCACACCCCAGAGAATCTCGCCAAGAGTGTCAGCATCGAAGCTGCCGAACTCCTCGAGTGCTTTCAATGGGGTGAGCCGAACCTCGATGAGGTCAAAGATGAACTTGCGGATGTTTTGATCTACTGCCTCCACCTCGCAGGCAAACTCGACCTCGATCCCGAGCAGATCATCCTCGACAAGCTCGAGAAGTCGGGCAGGAAGTACCCCGTCGAACTCCAAAACGGCCGGATCGTGAAGAATGGGTGACTTCAGCATCGAGAGTTTGCCTTTCGACAAGACGGCGATCAACATGTGGTGCGCGGCAAACCCACGTTGTCGGCTGCGCTAGCGAGCGAGACCTCCAATAGCGCGCGCAATCGTTTGACCAAGCTTGTAGAAGCTCTTTGCGTCGCTATCCAGAGTCTTAGGTGGTTCTGGTCCATCGTCGGCTATCGGCCAGAGTCCAGCTTGGTCGACATCGATACCGAACGCGTCGTGATAACTGGTTCCACGTTCATCAGCGCCTGAATAAGAGACTTTGATCGTTCCTTTTACCGGCATCCCCGCCTCTTCTGTGCCATCCGAGAATGGGCCAACCATCCGCCAGTAAGCGCGGATCGAGCAGCCAGGAGGCAGGGTTCGTGGGTGTTCGAACAGCTGTTTGACCGAACTCGCTACGTCGTCGAGAGGCATTGGCCAATCACTGAATTCGAGTGTGAGATTACGCGCAGGTGTGCCGCCGACGTTGCGGATCAGAATGTCAAACGTCTTTGGGCCTGCAATGCTAGGTAGCACCTCGATGAACACGTAGGGCCTTGTTCTAGCCTCAGAGTCACGTTGCAGCTGCTCGTTTGCACGTTCGGCAGCTGCACTCGCTTTCTCTGAGGCGTTCATCGTCTTCACCGCGACTGAGCCGGCCCAGCACGCGGCAAAAAACAAGAGTGCTGTGAAGATGGCCGTCGCGAGCATCGACCAGGCTTCGAGGGTTGCGATCTGTGTTGTTTGGCTCATTCCCAGAGGCTATCTGCAATCAACGACACTCTAGGGGGAACCACGTTTCAGAAGAGTCAAGGCCTTTGCGCTACATCGCGACTACATACGAGCGCGCTCCACGTCAACGCGTCGAGTACTATCAGCACTCCGCGCTTATGTGGCCCTTTGCGAACACTTCGGATCAAAGTACCGGAACAGTGTTTGTTGACTCTGCCTGTTTCACGCTTGATATCGGATACCCGAAAGTGCGCCCTTGTGACATTGTCGCTGACGGAGAAACGCCCAAGCCCCCTTTCTCCTATGCCCAGCATCCCCTTCGCTGACTATGCAGCTTGCTGGGCGAAGAGTGCTGCTTGCTCGAGCACCAGTTCAACTGCTGTCGACTGATTCGCAGGTGGGTAATCATACTTGGCCAGGAGGCGCTTAATTCTGGACCGCATGCCTGCCCGCACACTTTCCTTTTGAGCCCAGTCGATGACGACACTTCCCCGAACAGCCAAGACTAGGTCAACTGCAATCTTCTTGAGGGTATCGTCACCAACTTCAAGCACTGCGGCACCATTGCTCGCGAGCGCGTCATACACCGCGATTTCGGCTTCGGATAAACCTAGCATTTGCTGACGACCGTGATCGTCGCGCACTTCCTTTGCCAATTTGACGAGTTCAGCAATGATTTCTGCAGTCGAGAGTGAACGATTTGTGTAGCGCTTTACTGCATCGTCGAGAAGCTCGGAGAATTTTCGACCACGGACAATATTCACGCGTTGGACGGACTTGATCTGATCGTTAATGATTCTGCGAAGCAGCCCGAGTTGGAGACTTGGCCTGTCTCTCGTGGCAAGAGAATCGAGGAACTCATCCGACAGGATGGACAGCTCTGGCGTTTCAACTCCTGCGAGTTTGTAGATGTCAACGACCTGATCTGCGGCGATGGCTTCGTTGAGGAGTTGGCCGAGTGCCGTGTCGATCTCGACGGCGCCAGAGCCACCTCGCCCTGAGTCGGGGTTTTGAATCTTCAGGATCGCAGCGCGCACGTCAGTGAAAAGGCGCACGTCGTCCCTTATGTTTGCCGCTTCGTTACGAGCACCAGCCAGTGCGAAAGCTTTGGCCAGCGCGAGTACTTGGTCAGTGAATCGGCGCGTGCGGTCTGGGTCAGTCATGATGAAGTCGAGCACCTTCGCGTACTCGGACAATCGCTGCGACGCAGACAACGTGGGTGACGAGTCGTAGTCAATGCCGTGCAGTAGGCCGCGGACAATGTCGTGCTTCTCTAGCATGACCGAAACAATCTCGTCGATTGGCACACCGGCCTGTTCGCGGTCGCTCGGCGAGTACTCAGCAAGAGCTGCTTGGAGGTTGGCGAAGACTCCGATGTAGTCAACGATCAAACCACCCGGCTTGTCGCGAAAGGTTCGATTGACTCGGGCGATCGCCTGCATAAGCCCAGCGCCTTGCATTGACTTGTCGACGTACATCGTGTGCATCGACGGCGCATCGAAACCAGTCAGCCACATGTCGCGAACGATCACGAGTTCTAGTTCGTCGTCGGGGTTCTTGGCGCGGAGCTTGAGATCCTTCCGGACATCCTTCGAGTGGATATGCGGTTGGAATTCGGCAGGGTCTGCTGCCGAGCCGGTCATCACCACCTTGATCCTGCCCTTCGACGGGTCTTCGGAGTGCCAGTCCGGGCGCAGCGCGGCGATCTCCTCGTACAGCCGGACAGCGATGCGCCGACTCATCGTAACGATCATGGCCTTCCCGAGCATGGCTTCGCGGCGCTTCTCCCAGTGCTCCACGATGTCCTGGGCGATGAGGTCAAGACGCGCGTCAGCACCGACGATTGCTTCGAGGCGCGACCAACGTGATTTTGCGGCAGCCGCAGCGTTGTCTTCAACGGTCTCGGTGATCTCCTCGGCGAGTTCGTCGAGGGCTTCGAGGTCTGCGTCCGAGAGATCGATCTTTGCCAGGCGTGATTCGTAAAAGATCTTGACCGTCGCCCCGTCTTCAACAGCGCGAGTCAAGTCGTAGATGTCGATGTAGTCACCAAAGACAGAGCGGGTGCTCTTGTCGTTGGATTCGATCGGCGTGCCAGTGAAGCCGAGGTACGTCGCGCCCGGCAGAGCGTCGCGCATGTGCTTGGCGAGGCCCGCTTTGAGTCGCCCGTGACGGTCGAGCCTTTCGCTGAAGCCGTACTGGGACCGGTGGGCTTCGTCGGCCACAACCACGACGTTGCGTCGGTCAGTCAGAACGGGGTTTGAGTCGCCGTCCTCGCCAACTGCGAACTTCTGCAACGTCGTAAACACGATGCCGCCGGATGCTCGCTTCAACTTCGCGCGCAGGTCAGTTCGTGTTTCAGCTTGCACCGGGGTCTCAGGCAGGATGCGGGCGGGAGCAAAGGTCTCGCCGAAGAGCTGATCGTCGAGGTCGTTTCGGTCGGTGATGAAGACCAGGGTCGGGTTCGCCATGCGGGGGTCGCGCATGATCTTCGCGGCGTAGAACACCATCTCGAAGCTCTTGCCAGAGCCCTGGGTATGCCAGACCACGCCACCACGGCGGTCGCCCTCGGGACTAGAAGCCTGAACCGTCGACTCGACGGCTGCGTTCACTGCCCAGTATTGGTGGTACTTTGCCACACGCTTGACCAGTACCCGAGTCGGCTGCCCAGTCGCTTTGTCGGTGACCGTCTCGTCGCTGAACACGACGAAGTTCTGCAGCAGGTCAAGGAACCGCTGCGGCTCGAATACTCCTTTGATGATGATTTCAAGGGCAGGGCGATTGCTGATAACTTCACGCCCTTCGATGGTCTTCCATGGTGCGTAGTGTTCGAAGCTACCCGTGTACGAACTCATCGCGCTGGAGGTGCCGTCTGAAAGCACCGTTACAGCGTTAGAAAGGAAGACGGATGGGATGTCTTTGCGGTAGGTCTGGATCTGGTTCCAGGCCGACTTCAGCGTCGCGTTCTCGGCGGCTGGGTTTTTCAACTCCAGGAGGCCGAGTGGCAGGCCGTTGACGAACACAATGACATCGGGGCGGCGATTCTTGCCGTCCTCAATGATCGTGAACTGATTGGTTGCTACCCAGTCGTTGTTCCGTGGGCTCTCATAATCGATAAGCCAGAGCCTCGTCGTCCGCAGCGAGCCGTCGGTGTTGCGGTGCTCTACAGGCACACCCTCAGTGATCAGCTTGTGGATACGGTAGTTTTCATCGATGGGGCTTTGTGATTCAGCGCGGCAAATCCGCTTGATCGCCTCGTCGAGGAGGGTGGGTGAGGCACTGGGATTGATTCGGTGGAGGGCGTCCCTGACCCGGCCCCAGAGGAGGACGTCGGCGTAGGACGTTCGCTCGGCGGCAGGTTCACCAGGAGCAATGTCCGGGCCGTGCACCGTATGATAGCCAAGCTCCGCAAAGTACTCAAGCGCCGCAGCCTCCACGGTGTTTTCGTTGAAGCCGGTCACGTGGCCTCCATGGGGAACTCAGAGCCAGGGGTAATGAGACCGTCGAATATGTCTGTAACCGCAGACTTGGCCCCCCGCTCGATCAGACGACCTTCGGCCTGAAAGTCACGCAACTCTTGAAGCAGGCCGCGCAGATCTTCGGAGGCACCGCCGCTCGGGTACTCGACGGTCATATCCAGAAAACTGGTTGGAGCGGCACGTCGCCGCCGTTGAATCGTGCCGAAGCTAATGCCGTCGTACCGACGAACCATATTGGGCGAGGTAAGTAATTCGCCAACGACTACTGGGTCGAAACCATCCTTGACGCGGAAGACCTCATAAGCCGGTGAGGTGATCCCCTCATCCACGATCCAGCATTGGTCGATGGATCCCTTCCAGAGGAGATAGGGGTTGTAGACGATGTCACCTTTCTTGACCATCTTGTACTTGCTAGCGTTCTCTGTCGCGACGCGACTGGCGAATCGCTCCCGTTGGAGCACCAGACCGGAGCTCTCTGTGCAAGTAAGTAACTCTGGCTCTTCTCGATTGCCCAGCGTCTCTTTCACTTGTTCGACGAGATCACCAATCTTCACTATGGAGCGTTCGGCTACTCGTTGATCCCCAGTGGCTCGGACACGATCCACGGCAGATCTGAGCGCCGATGCTCTCTCCTCGATGCGCCCGATCGATTCGAGTACGGATGCGAGTGCTGACGCGTCAATGGCCTGGCTGATTGATTCGGCACGTCCGGAACCAGACCCTGAGTGGCTCGTGTATGCGCTCGGCTGAAGAATCCAATCGTTCGCTTCAACATCGTCACGCGTAACACGCGCATAGGGCAGTGACGCAATGTCCGGCAGCTCGTCGATGCCTACACGCCAGGCGTGGTACAGACTCGCTAGATCCTCAATCGCCGCGTCGGTTACGAAGTTTCTGGTTCGTGTAAGCGGTGCTCCGATTCTGCTCGCGTCCACGAGCAGCGTTTTCTTTTCGCCCCGCGAGTCGCGCCCCTTGTCAAGGAACCATAGACTCACAGCTGCGGGAGTATTGATGAAGAGCTTGTCAGGCATCGTGACGATGCAATCAACCAGGTTGTTCTCGACGAGCGCTCGACGAATCGCACGCTCGGCATTGTCGTCCGAAGCGACTGACATGTTTGCTAGAACAAAACCCGCCCGCCCGCTTGGGCGGAGATGGTGGAGAAAGTGCTGCACCCATGCGAAGTTTGCATTGCCCTGCGGAGGAGTGCCGAATTTCCAGCGTGGGTCATCAGCTAGTTTCGCGTCCCACCAGTCCGAAACATTGAACGGCGGGTTCGCGATCACAAAGTCCGCCCGTAAATCTGGGTGCAAATCCTCCGTGAATGAGTCAGCAGAATGTGAACCCATGTCCGCCTCGATGCCGCGTAATGCGAGGTTCATCTTTGCGAGCTTCCAGGTGGTATCGGTGAATTCTTGCCCGTACACTGAAATGTCGGTGCGCTTGCCGCCGTGAGCCTTGACAAACTCCGCTGACTGCACGAACATACCGCCGGACCCTGCCGCCGGGTCATAGACGCGCCCCTGGTACGGTTCGAGCATCTCGACAAGTGTCTTGACGACAGAACGAGGTGTATAGAAGGCCCCTGCGTCTTTGCCAGTCTCTTTGCCAGCGAATTGCCCAAGGAAGTACTCGTAAACGCGGCCAAGAACATCATCGGCACCGTGGTCATCGCTCGTTGTGAATCCGATTGACCCGATGAGGTCGACCAGTTCTCCCAGGCGACGCTTGTCTAATCCATCGCGCGCGTAGTTGCGAGGGAGCACACCTCGGATCGAAGGGTTCTCCTTCTCGATGAGGTCCATCGCCGAGTCAACATCCTCACCGACGGTCGACAGCTTGGCGCGGGCCTGGATGTGCTCCCATCGTGCGTCCTCGGGCACCCAGAAGACGTTGTGGCTCGTGTACTCGTCGCGATCCTCAAGGAAGGAGTCGAGGCGCTCCGGCTTGATACCGTCAGCAATCAAGTCATCCTTCAGCACTTTGCGGCGCTCTTCGAAGCGGTCCGAGATGTACTTCAAGAACACCAGACCAAGCACGACGTGCTTGTACTCGCTCGGCTCCTGGTTCCCGCGCAGCTTATCGGCTGCCTCCCAGAGTGTCTGCTCGAGCGTCTTCTGGGGCTTTGCCTTTGCAGTGGGCCGCGCCATAGTTTGTTTCTCCTCTGCGCCGTGCGCGCGATCTGCCGCATGCTTGATCCCGTGATCTATAACGCTACCGCTACGCGTGGCGATAGGATCATGGCTCGCCATACCGACAGTCGAGATCCTGCCCTAAAGGATCTCGAAGTCACCTTGTCGTATTGACACGAACTAAACCTCGAGGGTTCGTCTGAGAGCACGGTTGTCGAGAGTTCGCTCGGAGACTGTCTCGCACGTCGTCGATCTGGCTGGCCACCGTGGAGTTTGTACATCTCTGCGACACGGCAAGCAATAAGGCCCTTGGTCCGCACTGGCTGCAAGGATGGCGAGAGTCGAACCGATTGGTAGTGCGTGGTCAACAACAACGAGTTCTTCAGCGAACGTAAGCCAGCCGCTGTTGTAAAGCACGCTGTTCTGCAGCACTATTTCTCGGTTTTCGCCTCAAAGCTCGGATCGGTAGCACCCGAAGTCTGGTTTATTGACGCCTTCGCGGGGCCGGGTGAATATGAATCTGAAGACGATGCGCCAGCGGAGCCAGGTTCTCCAAGGATTCTCTGTGACGTCGCCGAGAACATCAAGAATACAAGAGTTCGTGGCGTTTTCATTGAGCCGAATAGTCAGTACTTTGATCAGCTCAGGCTGCTCGTTACGCAATCTGCAACGGGTAGGCAACACGTTGTGCACAACGGCACCGCAAGTACCCACTTGCTTGAAGCAGTGCAAAAGACCGGTTCGTCGCCTTTATTGATTTTTCTCGACCCATTTGGAGTGGGTATTCCCTTGGACGACCTGGTCGCGGCACTCAAGGCGCGACCCCTCGGGGCAGTCACAGAGATTCTGCTCAACTTCAATGTTGAGTCCCTTTGGAGGATTGGGGGCTATCTCTCAAGTGCCGACTCCAAGCTGCGTTCAAGCAAGGCGCTTCAACAAGTCGATGCATTCGTGGGGGGAGACTGGTGGCGCTCCAGGTTTATTCAAACACGAGGTGCCGAAGATCGCGGGAGCGCCTCGGCTGCGGCCCAGGCGATCGCCGCTGAGTATCAGTCGTTATTAAAAGCTCGACTTGGGTTCGATGCTCTTCACGTTCCGGTAAGGCGTTCGCGATCCGGCACTCCCATCTTTCTACTCACCCTATTCTTCAAGAGCGGCCAAGCCGCATGGGTATTCGCTGACGCGGCCTCATCCTCGAACAGGCGGCTGCGGTCGTTCTATAAGAACCGATCCGATTCTGAGCTACCTCAAGACGGTTTGCTGCCGTTCGAGATGCTGCAAGAAATCTCTGACTCGCAGTTTGAAGCAGAAGAAAAGAAGCACGAAACGTTGTGGGTGTCTGCGATTGCAACGAATATTGCCGCGCTTCTTAGCGGTACGTCACAAATCGCTCTAGCAGATCATGTACTTAAGATCTACGGCGATACACTCGGATTCGCCGGAGAAAAGCATGTTCGGCGTGCGTGGGATACTCTGGCGAGCCAGGGGGAGGTTCTGCCGCGAGACAAGAGGCTTAGATCCCTGAGCAAGGCGGTCATCACACGGGCATAGTCCTGACATTCGGCGGCATCTCATCCCAAATTTGCCCATCGAGATCGCGTCCGCCCGCTTTCGGTGTGCGACCGCCCCATTGTTTGTGAAAGAACGCAACCTCGGCCTCAACACACCGATCGCGAATAGCTCGTACCCAGTCGGCATCGAGTGGTCTAGCGTTCGGGCCCGACTCCCCGCCTGTGATCACCCAATCGATGCCTTCGAGGGAGAGCGATGGAAGGGGCCCGAGTAGTGGCTCGCAGGACAAGAATCGAACTGCGGCCGGTACTGATCGAAGGTCATCCACTCGATACAGATGATCCTCGTTCTCGACACTGACGCCCAACCACAGATTCGCGGGCCAGTCCAGCTTTGACGCAACGCGGGGGAGCCGAGAGGATCGTTTGGTAAGCACTTGGTAGGTGTGTTGCGGGGTGTCTGATATCACTTCAAACACCCGCTTCACAAAATCGAGCGGAACTCGCGCGTGAAACAAATCACTCATCGAGTTAACGAACACAGTCCGACGACCTCCCCAACGATAAGGTTGGGCGAGAGCAGGCTCGTGAAGAGTCAAGTCAAAGCCGGGGCCCGAGGTCACCGGGTTGCCATCATTTTGGTACTTTTCGGACCCCATAGCCTTCAAGCGTTTCGCCAGCACCAGCGCATAGCAATTGTCGCAACCAGCGGAAACTTGGTCACAACCTGTTGTGGGGTTCCACGTGACCTCGGTCCACTCGATACCAGTCTTTTTTGGCATGCCGTACCTTCTGTTACGTTACGCAATTTGCGTAGCGTGATAGAAGTATTGCATGAAGCATCACCCGGGTGTCGAGAGTTTGCGGGCCATGTCCAAGATCGCGTTTGGACAGACGCATCGGTTGGAGCTGATGCTCGCAATCCGTGGCGCGGATGATGGCCTCTGCTGTCTGAGCGACCTTGCGTTGGTACTCAATGTGCCTTTAAGTAGCCTGCAGCGCCCCTTCGACGCACTCATCGAACTTGATTTGATACGCGCAATCCCAAGCGGTGATTCCAAGAACAAGTTCTACATCCAGACCCCCAGTCCAGCCTGGGACTGGGCGGAATCGCTTGCCAGTGGGCTAGCCCCGATCGGCTGAAGTGCCGTTGGAAGCCACCAGCCCCTCCGAACGCGTATGCACCTCATAGATCAATCCCTCGGGTTGATGACTTTTCCCCGGGATCAGTTTCGAGGGATTTGTTGATTGCCGTATCGATGGTTCCTCCATGTCCCCCCCCGCAATCGCCCACCTTGTCAACGTTCTCCAGCTCTGGGTGTGCAATCCGTCCACTCGACTCTTGCTGCGTAAGAACTGCAAGAACACCCGGCACCGATGTGTTCGGAGATGGAGAGGATTGACCGTGTTGGGTTGAAGCGTCCACGGGCTGAGGCATCCGCGACAATGAAGGTGTGGCACAACAACGGGCACATATGATCACGCGCGCGTACCTCGAACCGTGGGCAGACGGGCGCGGTCGTGTGCGCGTCTGGGACTATGAGAACAGCGTCGATGGTGTGCGTTCACTTAACGATGCCACCGTTGTCGGTGACGCGTATCGAGCCGACGTATCGGGATTCGATCTCGAGCAGCACTACTCGAAGATCGAGAGCATCGGTGTCAGGTTACTCCGCATCGCCGCCTCTGGCGGGCCACTCAGCGAAGTTGAGCGGGATGCGATTGTTGACTTTTTGGATATGTTCCTTGACCGGCATCGATATGCCGGTCAAGGAAAAGCGACTATCCCTGCATCGCTTGTAACGGTGGATTTTACGACAGGTGAGTCCAGTGCGCGTGAAGTCGGTATGACTCTGGGCGATCGACTGAATTTCGCAAAAGACGCTAACATCGATGTCGTCCGACTCGAAGCTCTTGGTGTCGCCCGCTGGACCTGGCGGGTATTCCCCGTGGAGGGCAATCTAGTAACTGGCGATGGCGCAGTCTTACTGTTCCGCGAAGACAAGACTTCACCGATCACCGCCATTTGTTTTCCGCTGTCGCCCAAAAAGGTCCTGGTCATCGGTGATGGGCTCACGGATGTACCCGAAAAGATCAACTTCCATATCGCAGCAAACTCTCGTCGCTGGGTTGTCGATCACGTAGACGGCTCAATGGCTGATGCCTTTGTTGGCTGGTCCAGCTAGTGCACGAATGGCGTAGCCGAGCTTCCTCGCACGATCGCCAACACGTGGTGTTTACCCATCCGTTGGGCTAACAACCACCCCGTAATCGGTTCAGCTTGTCTTCGGCCTCCTGGACGAATCGCGCCGTTAACGCAAGATACTGCTTACGTCGCTCATGCTCCTTTTGGCGCCGCTTGAATGGTCCGTGTGGTGCACCGCGAGCAGATTCGATGTTCACGAAGTGTGCTTCCGCTGAAAGGCCGTGCCATGCGTCTAGAAATACCGACCGGTATCCAGCGAGCACGTGCGCTGTGTGAAAGTACCCTTGAAGCGCAGCTCTCAAGTCGACATTTTGGTCGAGTTGACTCGCCAGCGTCACCGGCAGTGCGCCTGCCGCAGCATAGGCGTGCCATGAAAAGGAATAGTCAGGAGGGGAGCCAGCGCGTTCGCGGACATGGTCGAAGAGTAAAGTCTTGATAGCCGGTGGGTACGCAACGGAAAGACGCGTTAGCTGCAATCGAGCACCCTCAGACGCCACTTCCAACTGTTCGTAGAGCGTGGCAATCTCAACAAGCCATTGGTACGCGAATACTTCTCTCAAGCTTGGCTCTGACGGGACAGCGAGTACCATGCTGCGGAGGCGGTTTAGGTTCGTCCCCGAGGGAAGAAGATCGTCTGACCTCTCGCCGAGATAGAGAAGTTGGTCTTGGAGAAGTTGGGCACCCGTCCGAACAGTACTTTCCTGCTGCTGCGTAATCAGTTCGGCCCGGCCGCGAGTTGTGGCCCGTCTCTCAGCCCAGAGCAGAATCAACCCCACGACAAGGGCAGTGAGCAAGCCAACGATCAGATCGGGCCCGAATGTCGAGAAGTCCCAGATGTCCGCAATGGACGTCTGGTGCGTTGCGATCTCGAAGAACGGTTCCGGCGTTGGGCTCATGGTTCCGGGAAACCATACCCCAAATAGCATCGACACCCCTACTCCTGCTCACGTGGTTCGGCCACTTCTCCTTGGAGCGACTCGCTATCAGACCTTCGGACCGAGGGCTTGCCCGAGGCATCAGCTCTCCGTCGAGCGGCGAAACGTGACCCACCGCCAGCTACCCTCGAAACGCCGCTCGCCCGAGAGGGCCCAATCAAGTCATGCGTGGGATTCTCGATGTGCGGGGCGGCATCGCGGCGGGAGCGGTCGCGCCGGCCGAGGTCGACGGGGAGCGTTGAATCATCCGATTCCACAGTTCGGGGCGCATCCCGGTGCCAACAACGACGAGTGTCGCCCAGCCTGCATGGCGATCGAAATCGGTGCGGCCGAGTGGAAGCCTTTTGATGATGTGCTGCAAGAGCCCCGATGGATCATCCGTGCCTGTGGATAACTTCGCTTGCGTATCGGGAGTTATTGGCATGCTGGAACGCATGACGACCACGACCCTGAGCATTTTGGACAATTCGACCAAATGGTATGATTTGACCATGCAGGCGATTTCGGTATCAGAGGCAAAGCAGCAGCTTGGTCAGATCGTTGACCGTGCGCACCTCGCGAAAGAAGCCGTAGTGCTCACAAAGCACGGCCGCGAAGTGGTCGTTGTGATCGACGCTCAGACTTTCTTCAACCTGGTCGAGCAGCTCGAAGACCTTGAAGACGCCCGCGATGCTCAGCTTGCGCTCGAAGAACTTGAGCAAGACGGCGGGAAGACGATCCCGTGGGAGCAGGTCAAGGCCGAGCTCGGTCTGACATGACATATGAGGTGCAGCTGACCAGCGCGGCCCAGCGCGAACTCAAGAAGCTTGACCCCAACGCGCGCCGCACCGTGCAGGCTGCACTTGAGTTGCTGGCCGAGACGCCACGTCCGCCGAAAGCCACGCAGCTTGTCGGTGGTGCCGGAGCGTGGCGCGTGCGCGTGGGGGACTACCGGATCATCTACGAGATCCGTGACAGGCAGCTCATCGTGCTCGTGCTGAAAGTCGGGCACCGGCGCGAGGTGTACCGGTAGGGCTGGCGGTCAACCGTACGCTCACGACCGCCTCGCTCCGGCCCCCACTCGCGTTCCGGTCGCGCGAAACGTCGCTAAAGCGGCCCTAGAACAGCAGTTTGTGCGACGGGAACGATGGGAGCGACGCGAGCGGATGCTTCGGCGGCGCACCCGTCGGTTCGGCGCCCCATTCGCGTTCCGGTCGCGCGAAACGTCGCTAAAGCGGCCCTAGAACAGCAGTTTGTGCGACGGGAGCGACCGCAGTGAGCGGCGGGCAGGGCGGCATCCGATTCTTCTGGTAAAGTAGATCTTTGTCTGCGCACGCTCCTGTGTGCAGTTCGTGCGCTGAAACTGTTCTCGT
>CAZTUC010000037.1:0-15976 GCA_964616805.1 uncultured Microbacterium sp.
GATCTTTGTCTGCGCACGCTCCTGTGTGCAGTTCGTGCGCTGAAACTGTTCTCGTTTCAAGCTGTTCCCATTTGAATCTTGGGTTTTGGCGTGCAGACAAGGGATCTTGGGTGAGGCCGTCGGCCTCACGGTATTGAAGGAGTACGACATGGCAGCAGTGTGCCAAGTGACCGGGAAGGTTCCTGGTTTCGGTCACTCAATCTCGCACTCGCACCGCCGGACGAAGCGTCGCTTTGACCCGAACGTGCAGCGCAAGACCTACTTTGTTCCATCGCTTGGCCGCAAGGTCACGCTCAACGTCTCGACCACGGGTATCAAGATTATTGACAACCGTGGCATCGACGCCGTTGTGAAAGACCTCATTGCGAAGGGTGTGAAGCTCTAATGGCAAAGAAGTCCCAGGACGTTCGTCCGATCATCAAGCTGCGTTCGACCGCTGGCACGGGTTACACCTACGTCACCAAGAAGAACCGCCGCAACAACCCCGACCGTATCGTTCTGAAGAAGTACGACCCGGTAGTGCGCAAGCACGTTGAGTTCCGAGAGGAGCGTTAATCCATGGCTAAGAAAAGCAAGATTGCACGTAACGAGCAGCGCAAGGTAGTTGTTGACCGTTACGCAGAAAAGCGCGCCGAGCTGAAAAAGGCTCTGGTCAACCCGAACTCGACCGACGAAGAGCGTGAAGCCGCTCGCGTTGGTCTGCAGAAGCTGCCCCGCAACGCTTCGCCGGTACGTGTG
Source organism: uncultured Microbacterium sp. (assembly GCA_964616805.1). Lineage (GTDB taxonomy): Bacteria > Actinomycetota > Actinomycetes > Actinomycetales > Microbacteriaceae > Microbacterium. Next base: position 739 of record CAZTUC010000037.1, read on the forward strand.
CGTTCGCGCGACGTTATCGACGGTCGCCCGCGTGGTGTGCTGACGAAGTTCGGCGTTTCGCGTGTGCGTTTCCGCGACATGGCTCACCGTGGCGAACTGCCAGGCGTGACCAAGTCGAGCTGGTAAAACACTTCAAAAAAAGAGGGGCGGATGCATCAAGCATCCGCCCCTCTTTTGCGCACTCCCCCCGCTTCAGGTGACAGTTTCTACCACTTTGACCGGCTGAAAACGGTAGAAACTGTCACCTGAAGCGGGGGGAACGGGCCGAAAGACGAAAATACGGCACGAAAATGCACGAAAAAGCGCGAAAATCCGCGAAAAATCGCGGTTATGTCGGTGATTCGGGGTAGTGTCGAGCGAGCAAGGTAACCGCCTTGCACATCAACAACAGAATGCGCCTCGCCGCGGCGAGACGTCGGAGGATGCTATGGCTATCACCAAGACCGAACTCGTTGCTTCGATTGCAAGCGCCACGGGTCAGTCGCAGGCTACCGTTTCGAGTGTTATCGACGGTTTCTTCAACTCGGTCTCGGAGGCTGTCTCGCGCGGCGAGAAGGTCACGATTCCGGGCTGGATCTCGTTCGAGAAGGTTGCTACCTCGGCTCGCACCGGCCGCAACCCGCAGACCAACACCACCATCGAGATTCCTGCAGGTCACCGCACCAAGGTAACCGCTGGCTCGAAGCTCAAGGCTGCTGGTAAGTAAGTCTTCTTACCCACACGCTTTAGCGCCACCCGCCCCGATGTCGGGGTGTGGTGGCGCTATTGCGTTGCGGCAGGGTGTCGGCTATCGCGCGGCGCGCATGCTTGACTAGAGCGATGAACACAACTGATTCGCTCATCCTCAACGCCGAAGATCTGGAATTCTGCCTGTTTGACTGGCTCGAAGTCGAGAGGATGAATCAATTCGACCGATTCGCCGACCTCGATCGCGATACGTTCGACGGGGTGCTCGACCTCAGCCGTGAGCTCGCCGAGCAGTTATTTGCCCCGCACAACCGCAAAGCCGACCTCAACGAGCCGAAGTTTGTCGACGGCCGGGTTGAGGTTATCGATGACGTAAAGCCGGCCCTCAAGGCGTTCTCTGAGGCAGGCTTCCTTTCGGCAACGATGAACGCCGAAGATGGCGGATTCCAACTGCCGCACGTTGTTTTTCGTGGCGCGTTCATGTGGTTCCAGGCAGCCAACATTGCCACAGTCTCGTACCCGCTCTTGACGGTTGCCGCATCGCATCTCATTCGGGAGCACGCATCCGAGGAGTTGCAGGCACGGTACCTACCGCCAATGCTCGATGGCAGCTGGTTTGGCACGATGAACCTTTCCGAGCCCGGAATCGGTTCATCGCTTGGTGACTTGAAAACATCCGCCGTGGCTGTCGGGGATGGCACCTACCGTGTGCGCGGCGACAAAATGTGGATCTCAGGCGGCGAACACGACCTGAGCGAGAACATCGTGCACCTCGTGCTGGCACGCACGGGTGGCCCCGGAGTGAAAGGGCTCTCGCTGTTCATCGTGCCGAAGTTCTTGGGCACCGCTTCAGAGTTGGGGCAGCGCAACGACGTGACCCTCGTGGGTGTCAACCACAAGATGGGGTACCGCGGAACCGTCAACACCGCGCTCTCGTACGGTTCGGGAGCGCACCCGGTCGATGGTGAAGCCGGTGCTGTCGGCTATCTCATCGGCGAAGAGGGCAAGGGCTTGTCGTACATGTTCTTGATGATGAACGAAGCGCGCATCGGTGTTGGCGCCTCAGCCGCGGCGCTAGGCATGACAGGCTTCTTGCACGCCCGCAAATACGCGCGGGAGCGCCTGCAGGGTCGCGAGTTGACGGCAAAAGACCCGTCACTGCCGCAGGTTCCGCTCGTGCGTCATCCCGACATCCGACGCCTGCTGCTGACCGCGAAGGCTTATGCCGAAGGTGCCGTTGCCGTGAGCCTGTACTCGTCGCGCGTGCTCGACGAGAGCCAATCCGCGTCGACTGCTGAGGATCGCGCCGCGGAAGAGCTGCTGCTTGAGGTTTTGACCCCGATCACCAAGACGTGGCCATCAATGTGGGGCCTTGCCGCGAACGACATCGCGATTCAGGTGCTCGGTGGTGCCGGCTACACGCGCGACTACCCGCTCGAACAGTTTTACCGCGACAACCGACTCAACCAGATCCACGAGGGCACGAACGGTATTCAGGGCCTCGACTTGCTCGGCCGCAAGGTGCTGCTCAGCGGCGGAGCCGGATTTGCGGCACTGCTTGAGCGGATGCGTGCGACGGTTGTTGCAGTTTCGACGGATCACGCCGGGCTGGCCGCTGCGCTCTCGTCGCGCGTTGACCGGCTCGAACACGCCACTCGCGCGGCATGGGCGTCGGGTGATGCGGGCACGGCGCTTGCGAACGCAACAACGTACCTTGAAGCCGCCGGTGATGTCATTATTGCGTGGCTGCTGCTCGACCAGGTGCAAGCACTTGGTTCACGATCGGATGCTTTCGCCGCCGGCAAACTGCAAACCGTGTCGTTCTTCATCGACCACATTCTGCCGCGCGTTGACGCGCAGTTCGCGCTCGTGGAGTCGCGCGATCGCCGTCTGTTGGATCTCGACGAGTCGCTCATCTAACGTTACGCGGGACTGGTGAGTCTGAGGGCTGGGCGTGTTTCGACTTCGGCGGCGGTGCCGCCTCCGCTCAACGACCGAAGCAGAAGGGCCGCCTCCCTCAACAACTGTGGAAAGCGGCCCTGCGAACTAAGGACGATTAGTCGTCGTCGCCCTTCGCAGCCTCTTCGGCGTCTTCGTCAGCAATAGCCTTGTTCCACGCGGCGACGGCGTCGTTGGCCCACTTGTTGAGCTTGCGGTTCAGACCTTGGATGAACTCCTGCGTGTCTTCAATCGCGTCTTCAACGAAGTCGTTCTCTTTGACCGTCTCGACGCCCTTTTCAAGTGCCGTACGTACGTCACCGCTGAACTTCGCAACGCTTTCTTCCGTCAGACCAGCCTTCGCGAGCAGGTCGCGCAACTGCGTGGCTACATCAGAAAGCACGTTTGACTCGTGTGCCGAAAGCACGTCGTTCGTCGGGCTAATGCCAGCAGCAGCTTCGGTCGCGGTCGCCTTGGCATCTGCGATCGTTGCCTCAACCTTTGCCTTCACATCTGCAGCAGCATCCTGAACTGCTTCAGCGGCAGCTTCGGTTGCTTCAGCGGCGGTCTCAACAGCTTCAGTCGCACCGGCCTGAACTGCTTCGGCGGCCTCTGTTGCGGCGGCTTGTGTTACGTCGATGGGGTTGGATTCATTGTTGGTAGTCATACCTCCATTTTAGTTGACGACCCAAATGAAAACGAGGGGATTCGCTACGCTGTGAGCGAGCAGCGACGCGCGCGAAGTAACGTCGCGAAACACCTACCGCTAATCATTTCGGCGGGTTTCGCCGCGGCATCCGTTTTCGTCCAACCCTTGCAAAAATCGCACTATGACTGTGACGATCGACACTCTTGAACCCGAACTGCGCGACCGCGTCTACACCGACGCCGCAAGCAGCCAAATCGCGCAGAGTTTTGACCTCTACCGAGGCGCAAGCACTGACGCGCCAGTGTTGGTCTACCTACACGGTGGCGGTTGGCGCGCAGGGGACAAAGCGAACACGACGGTCCCGGCGAGCCTCGCCGCGCTCGGGATAACCGTGGTGAACGCCAACTACACGCTGACGCCGCACGCTCCGTACCCGCAAAACGTGAACGATGTCTTGCAGTTGGTGCGATATCTCGTCGCGCACAGTGACGAGCTCGGAATCGACCCGAATCGGATTCTGCTCGGTGGAGCATCATCGGGGGGACATCTTGCTTCGCTCGCCGTTACGAAAGGGCTCGCTGAGGGCACACTTGCGACCCCAATCGCCGGGGTGGTTTCGTGGTACGCGCCGCTCGACCCGATTTCGCGATTCTTGCGCCACCGCTACCCGGCCGTCCCTCGTCACGGCGGATTCTGGGATCGAGGTTTGCAACCGGGCTCACTCGGCAACGACCCGTTCCGCTCGCTCATCGGCACAGAGGACTTCAGCGAGGTTACGCTGCGAGACGCTCTCGATGCTGATCCACGTTTTCACCTCGACCGGATTGATCCGGCTGAACTGCCGCCGTTTCTTCTGCTTGTTGGCGACCACGATTCGGTTGAGTTTCAATCGTCGCAGCGCATCTTGTTCGACGCACTCTCGTGGGTGAAAGCGGATGTTCAACTGCTCACGATTGCGGCCGCCGACCACGAAGACGGCCGTTTTGAAAGCCCCGCAGCACTCGGTGCCGTAGCGGGGTTCATCGCGGCGGCAACCCGCTAGCCCCGATTGCATATTCGCTCGTAGGAGCTAGCGAATATGCAATTCGGCGATGAGTCGTTTGCGTAGCTCGTGCAGATTGAGCCGTTCGTCGGCTTGCTGGCGTGAGAGCTCAATGCGGTGCTCGTAGGCGATCTCGCCCTCGTTGAGCACGAGCGCTCGGTCGGCGAGTCGCAGCGCTTCATCAACATCGTGTGTGACGAGCACGACGGCGGGCCGGTGCCGTTCCACCAGTTCGGCCACGAGGTTCTGCATGCTCAAGCGTTTGAGTGCGTCAAGGGCCGCGAGTGGTTCGTCGAGCAAAAGCAATTGGGGGTGGCGGATGAGTGCCCGGGCAAGCGCAACGCGCTGCGCTTCACCGCCCGAAAGCGTGCTCGGCCAGCTGCGTTCGCGTCCGGCCAGGCCGACTTCGGCGAGCACTTCGGTGGCCTCTTGCTGTGTGGCATCCGTTTTTTTCAAACCAATCGCAACGTTTTCAATGACGCGCTTTGAAGGGATGAGTCGGGGCTCTTGGTAGACATACGTGGTGCGCTCTGGCACGAGCACCTCGCCACTGTCGGGGCGTTGCAGCCCCGCGAGCACGCGCAAGAGCGATGTCTTGCCGGCGCCGCTCGGGCCGAGCAGCGCGACGAACTCGCCCTGCGCAACGCGCAAGTTGAGTCCCGAGAGCACCGGGCGTTCGTCGAACGACAAATGCACGTCGCTTGCGATAACGCGCAAGTCAGCGGTATCCGTGGGCGTGGTCGCAGTGAAAGTTGGGGTGGTCATCGTAGGCTCGCTCCTTGGTGCCATGGCAGGAGGACTCTTTCGAGCAGGCGTACACCTGCGTCGAACGCGAGCCCGAGCAGGGCGTAGATCACAACGCACAAGAAGAGGTAGTCCATGCGGCTGTATTGCTGGGCGAGCGAGACGAGATAACCCAATCCCATTCGTGTACCGACATTTTCGGCACCGATAAGGGCGCCGATGCTGATGCTGAGCGAAATCCGCAGCGCCATCAGAATGCCGGGGAGCGAAAGCGGCAACACGACTTCGCCAACAAGGCGCGCGCCACGCAGGCCGTACCCCTGGGCGGCTTCGATGAGTTTGCGATCAATGCCGCGCACGGCGAGATACACGTAGGCGTACATCGGCGCGATCGTTGCGAATGCGATGACGGCAATCTTGAAGATTTCGTCGATGCCGAACCATGCGATGAAAAGCGGCACGATTGCCAGAAATGGAATGGCGCGGATGATTTGCAGGGTGCCATCGACGAGGTCTTCGCCGACTTTTGACAGGCCAGAGAACAGGCCGAGTGCGAGGCCGAGGCTGACGCCGAGCGTGACGCCCGCGGCAACGCGCAGTAGCGATGCTCCCAGGGACGCCGCGAGCTGACCCGAGACGGCGAGTTCCCATCCGGCGCTCAGCACCTCGGGAATGCTCGGCAGCACGGCCGGTGCGACAAGACCGAACTGGGTCAGCGCCCACCACGCCACGATCACCGCGACGGGGAGTGCGGCACGGCGCAGGGTAACGATGCCTGGCCGCGCAATGCGTTTTTTCGGATAGCTGGGCGGCGCCAGCTCGGCGGCCGGGGGCTGAGCCCCGGCCGCCTCTGCTGAGAATTCCGCTTCGAGCGAGTCTGGCTCAACCCAAGTCGGCGATAAGGTCATCAGCTTTCACGCCCTCTCGAATAACACCGCGCTCGGCGAACAGGTCAATGACCGACTGCAAGTCGATGCGGTCTTGTTCGGTGGCAAAACGTACGGTCGCGGGTGCCGAGCGGAAGACTTCCAGCTGCCACTCGAGCGCTTCACCGCTGATTGCCCGTGGGCCAGTGCTGTCGAAAACGTTCACGTAGTCTTCCGGGTTCACGCTGCGGTTCGCCACGACGTCTCCGGCTGCTTCGACGAAGGCCTTCGCGATATCGGGCCGCTCGTTAAGCAGGTCGGTTGTGAACAAGATGATCTCTTCGTCTTGCGAATCGATGTCTTGCTCGGTCGCGACAATCGTGGCATCCGCTTGCGCCTGACGGAAGAACTCGCCGAACGTTGCGATCGCATCAACCTTGCCCGCTTTGAAAGCGGCGAGGCCGTCCGAGGGCTGGAGGTATTGGAGTTCGACGCTGTCAGGGTCGATTCCGGCCTGACGCAACGCTTGCAGCACGATGTATTCGCCCTTACCGGCGGGGTTTACCGTGATCGATTTGCCGACGAGGTCTTCGATCTTGGTCACGCCGCTTGCCGTGCTTGCGACGATCCCCGAGCTCTTGCCGCGAGTTTCGGATGCCACGATCGCACCAATTCGGATCGGCGCATCGTTGCTGGCGTTGCCAACAACGGGTGTGTACGCACCCTCACTGACCTGAATCTCACCGGTTGCAAAGAGCGGCAGGTTTGCCGACACGGCGCCCTTGGCGGGCACCCAGTTGACGGTGACGTCCAGTGGTTCGAGGGCTGCTTCGAAGACCCCGTCGCGGCGTGCAGCGGCCAACCAACCGGAGTTCCCCGGGTCGGTGACGCGAAGCTCATAGGTCTCACTGGTGCCGGTAGCGCCTTGTTCGGTTGCGGTCGGGGTTATAGCGGGGGCTGCCCCAGCGCTACCGCACGCTGTGGCCATCATCGTTGCGAACAGCACAGTTGCGGCGGCGGCGATGCGGAAGCGGGGTTGACGTTTGCGAGGGGCAGACATGGTTTTCCTTTCGAGGATTTGAATGAGTGATAAAACGAGGAGGAGCCGGGTTTGGCTAGGCCTTGACGTTGGCTAAGCCGTTGACGCCTTGCAGTTCGGTGGTCTGCACCAAAGTGTCAAGGTCGGCGTTGCGGCGCAGCACGCTGGGGCGCTCGAGGCCGAGGTGCCCGCGCAGCGTGTTGGTTGTGTAGCGGTCGCGAGCGACGCCGCGGCGCTGCAGTTCGGGAACAACGAAATCGACGAAGTCGCCGAAGACAGAGCGCAAGAACGGGGGGAATACCTTCACGCCGTCGAATGCCTTCGAGGCGTAGCCAGCTTCGATCCAGTCAGCCACTTCACCCGGGTCACCGATCACGACAGGGAAGTTCTTCTTGTTCGCCAAGAAGCGGTAGAAGTCATCGAACGTGAAGTCGTAGTCACCGACGATCGCGGCGAAGTTGTCGAGCTCGTCGCGACCCTTGGCACCAACCGGCAACGCCGAGAGATCAGCTTCGCGGCTCACGCGCGCGTTCGGGTGAATTCGGTCGGGGTCAAGTCCGAGTGTTCGCGCAACAAGTGCGGGTGCGAAAACCTCAACAACGTTGCGCTGCACTTCGTTGAAGAGCTCACGGGCTTTCGTATGCGTGTCGGCGACGTAAATGTTGGCTCCGACAACGATCGAGTAGTCGTCACCAGAGCGGCCGAAGCGGGTTGCACGCGCTTTGTGTGAGGCCGAGTATTCGCGGTTCCACGCCTGTGAAATGTACGGGCTGAAGCGAACATCCGCATACTTCGCGCCAAGCTCAAATGACTCTTCTGACGTTCCAGCGTGCACGATCGGCACCTGACCCTGTGGCGAACGCGGCGAGTTCAGCGGGCCAGCAACACTGAAGTGCTCTCCAGCGAAATCGATTGGCACGGCAGTTTCTGGCGCGAACAGCAGTCCGCGCTGCTTGTCACCGACGAACCAGTCGTCAGCCCACGAATCTTGCAGACGGGTGAAGATTTCGAGGAACTCGTTGGCGCGAACGTACGCGTCGGAATGGTCGGGGCGGATGTCGTGCCCGAAGTTGCGGTGAGCAGCACCGCCCGGCGCACCGGCGACAAAGTTCAATCCAAATCGGCCCTTTGAGAGGTGGTCGACGTTGCTGGCAAGTTGTGCGGTCAAGTACGGGTCGGAGTAGGTGGTGTTGATCGTGCCAACGAGACCAATGTTCGAGGTGACACCGGCGAGGTACGACGCGGCCGTGAAGCCGTTGAGCTGGAACGCGTTGCGGATAACGCCGCCGGGGTTGGCGTTCGAGCTGTCTTCGGAGTTGCCCCAAAAGAAGTAGTCAAAGATGCCGCGCTCGGCGGTGCGAGCGGTTTCGGCGAGCAAGACCGGGTCGAAGATGCCACCGTTGTATGAGGCGCCTGAGCGCCATCCGCTGTTGGTTGCACCCGTCGGCCAATAGCTGATCGCAAGAATCAGGTGGTCACGGTCTGATCGTGGGTTCGTCATGCTGAAACTGCCTCCAGGTTGCGGGCGTGCACCGGACGCCAGCCCAGGGCCGGCCCGATTTGGGTTGCGATCTGTTCGATGATGTGTCGGTAGTCGGATGCGTCGAACTGGAACGGCAGCTCAAGCAGCAGTTCATCGGCCGCGGCGACGGCGGGGTCGTTTTGCAGGGCGGCAACGATCTGCTCGGTGCCGCCAATGACGTCGGGGTGAATGAGCGCGCCCTGCGGTTGGCGCTGCAGCGTGCGGGGCGTTCGCAGTTCGACGTAGTCAGCGAAGCGGCGACGCTGCTCGTCGGTCGCACCATCCGTTGGGATAACAACCCGACCGGCTGCGACGACGGCCTGCTCGCCGAGGGGGTGCTGCGCACGAAACGCGTCGATCTGTTCGCGCTGTGCGGTTTCGAAGTCTTCGGATGAATCGATGCTCGAAATGTTGCTGACCAGCAGCTTCAACCCACGCTCGGCTGCGTATGCGGTCGAACGGTACGAGCCGGCGCCGTACCAGAGGCGGCTTGCGAGCCCCGGGCTGTGCGGTTCAATGCGGTCAGACGAGAACTCGTCGGCACCGCCGAGCCCAATCGGATGCTCGGTGCCAACCGGCACACCGGAGATGAAGTCGACGATGCGATCGATGCGGTCGTACGACGTGTCGATGTTTTCCCAGTCAGGGCCGAAAATGCGGGCCGCGGTTTCGGGGTCGATGCCGCGCAGTGCGCCAACGCTGAAGCCGGGTTGCAGACGTCCGCCCGAGAGCAGGTCGGCGAGGGAGAGATCTTCGGCCAGCCGCAATTCTGACTCGTAGGCGGTCGGGATGACGGCCGTTCCGAGTTCGAGCTGCGTTGTGCGTTGCGAAGCTGCCGCGAGGAACGTTGCCGCACCGGGGATACCGTATTGCAGATGGCGGGTGCGGATCCATCCGCCGTCAAGGCCCAACTCTTCCGCGTACTCGAACAGTTCGAGTGCCTCGTTCAGGCCCGCAGCGGGGTCTTCGCGACGGTACGGCACGATGTGTAAGAAGTTGATCTTCTTGATGGGCCGGGGTTCTGATGCAAGCGATTCAGACATATTCGTTCTCTCGGGTTGCGGAGGGTGAGGCAGAGGTTGCCGAAAGGGGCAGCTCGAATGCAAAAAGGTCAAGCACGACTTCGCCACCGATGACAAGTCCGTCGCGGTGCGGTGCGCGCGTAAAGCCAAGATTTTCGTAGAGGCGGTGCGCGCCGATCATGTCGGGGGCACTCTTGAGAAACACGCCCGCGTTGCCGCGCTCGCGGGCAATCGAAATCGCGTGTTCAGTCAAGTGCTTACCGAGGCCACGACCACGGTGGGTGGGGTCAACACCAAGCAACCGGAAGTCGAGTTCGTCTGCTCGCGTATCTTCTTGCAACGAGGCTCCGCTCGCGCTGCGAATCGTGATTGTGCCGACGAGTTCTTCGTCGTCAAGCGCGACCCACACGTCGGCGAGCTTCGAACGGTTCGCCGCGAGTCGCACGGGGTCATCGCCGTGCTCACGGGGGCCGTAGTCGTATTCATACGCAGCGCGCACAAGCTCGTCAACAAGCTCGAAGTCGTCGGCGCCCGCGAGGCGGATTTGGATGCTCACGCGGCACCCCCTTCATACTTGTCGGCGATTTCGCCGAACCCGTTCGCGCGCAACCACTCGGCGTTGTACTCACGGCTGACATAGTCACGGCCGCTGTCGGCCGAGAACGCCACGATCACATCTCCCGGTTGGGCCTGGTAGGCGAGATCGACTGCGATGCGCAGGGTCAAGATCGACGATGGGCCGAGGAAGAGGCCCTCGGTGCGGGCAACGTGCCATCCGTAATCGATGACCTCAGCTTTTGCGCGGGTCTCGATGCGATCGATTGCTTGGAGGTCGTAGTTCTCCGGAAAATCACGCTCGAGTTCTTGCCAGCCCGCATGACGTTCGACGATTGCGCGCAGGTTGGAGTTGTCGACTTTTTCGGAGAAGTCGGTCGCGATCACTTCGATGTCGGGGTTTTTCGATTTGAGGTAGCGTCCCGTGCCGCTGACGGTGCCACCCGTGGCAACCGCGGCGAGCCAGTGTGTGACGCGGCCACCGGTTTGTGCCCACAGCTCGGGGCCGGTGGATTCAATGTGTGACGCCGGGTTCGAACGCGTCGTGGCCTGCCGCGCCCACCAGTTACTGGGGTCTTCACGCTCGTAGCGTTCGGCGATGACCTCCCAGTTTTCCGGGTGGTCACCGGGCACGTCGTGACGGCCCGGCACAATGTCGGCACCCAAGAACCGCAACAGGTTGGCTTTTTCTGGAGACAGTGTCGAGTTCGCGACGATTGTGACCTGGTGGCCGGTGGCGAGCCCTGCAAGTGCATAGCCGATGGCCGTGTTGCCCGCACCGAAGTCAACGATGCGCTGGCCGGGCTTGAGGGAACCATCCGCGATCGCCTCGCGCACAATGTTGATTCCGATGCGGTCTTTCGACGAGCCACCAATGTTGAACTGGTCGAGCTTGACGTAAATCTCGCCGGGAGCGCCGGGTGCCAAACGGTTGACGCGCACCAGCGGGGTGTTTCCGACAAGCTCGAGTACGTCGTTGGCGACGCGTGCTTGGGCAGGGTCGGGAAACGCCGTTGGCAGTTGCCACACTGGGGCGGTGAGGGTTTCGCTCATGTTCGACTCTCCGGGGGATGAACGGATGGGGATCGCCAAAACCGAGGCGATTTACCGAGCGTAAAGACGACACGCACCGTTGGCATCTGCGGGCGTCACAGGGTGTTCACATTCGTCACAAATGCCGACAAATAAGACAGTTTCGTCACATTCGGTGGCGTGTGTTACCTCGTTTGAACGCGGCGGATGCTTCGAACGCCCAACCCGTGTGAAATCAGATCATGGCTGCAATTTCTGTTTTCGAAAGCGAGCGTCGCGTCGTGCCGCGCGAACTTGTTGGATCGCTTGAGGCGCTCGGCGCCGATGAGTTCAAGGCCGCGTTTCGTGGCCAGCCCGGTGGTGTTGCGCTCATCACGGCGGTTGGCCCCGATGGCCCGGTGGCGCTGACGGCAACATCCGTTTCGAGCGTCAGCGCAGCCCCACCGCTGTTGGTGTTTTCGGTCTCGGCGCTTTCGTCTGCGGCCGCAACGATAACGGGTGCCGAGACGGTTGTTGTGCACTTGCTCGACGCCGACCACCTCGACCTGGCGCGCTTGGGCGCGACGAGCGGTGTCGATCGCTTTGCCGACAAGGCCCAGTGGAGCACGCTCGAAACGGGGGAGGTCGCGTTTCACGGACCCGTGTGGTTGCGGTGCGCGGTTATTGACCAAGTGCAGGCTGGTGCCGCAACGATTGTCGTGGCCCAGCCGGTCGAGACGAACCTGCGCGGTTCGCGCGACAACGGGGCATCCGGAGCCCTCGTTTATCACTCACATCGCTGGCACCGGCTCGGCGATGATTCACTCATCGAGGAATACTCGATCTAGCTCGGACGCAGCGCCTCGCTGAGCTTCACGCGCGCACCCATGCGCAGCACCGAGTTCTCGTAGATCTTGCCACCGATCGCGATGATGACGGCGGTAACGGCGAGCGAGATTGCGAGCGACAAAACCGGCTCCCACCACGCGACACCGCCGTCGTACAGTCGCACCGGCATTGCGACGGGCGAGGTGAACGGCAGATAGCTCATGATCTTCATCGCGAGCGGGTTGCCGTTGAGGAACATCGGGCCATACACGGCCGCGAAAACCATAATCATGGCCGGGGTGTACACCGAGCCGGCGTCTTCCTGTCGCGAAACGAGCGAAGCGCCAGCGGCAAAAACAGCGGCGATCAAGATGAAGCCGACAACGAAGAAGATACTGAACCAGCCCAGCGCGGGCGCGAGCTGTTTGATGAGCGCACCCTGGCCGGTGACCAGAAACGCGATCATTGCGGCGGCAATAAAGGTCAGCACTTGTACGAGCGCGAGCACCGTGTTGCCGAGCACTTTGCCGGCCAGCAGCAGGCGGGCGGGAACGGATGCCAACAGAATCTCAACGACGCGGGTTTGCTTTTCTTCGATGACCGTCGTTGCAACGGCGGTTCCGAAGGTCATGCACGCCATCAGGAAGATCATCCCGAACGCGAGCGCGACGAAGTAGCGCTCGCCTGACCAGCCCGATTCGGTGTCAAGAACACCAACTTCCGGCGTTGTGGAGAGCATTGCAACAACGCTTTCGGGCGGGCTGGAAAGCCCCAGCACCTTCAAGCCGCTCGGCGGGGCGCCCGGAACGATAACCGCCTCAACGGTGCCGTCGCGAAGCAGTTGTTCCGCATCCGATTGCGTTGCAACCGCGTGCACATCAAGCATCGGATGCCCCGCAAGCGCGTTCGCGATCTCGCTTGTGGCCGCGACCGGTGTCGGTTCTGGCTCGCTTGCTTTGTTGAGGTTGATGCCCATCCAAATGCCGCCGGCAAGAATCACAAGGGCCGTGAGCAGAGTCGAGATCAGGAACGCTTTGCTGCGCAATCGCGCCTTGACTTCTCGTTCAGTGACAAGCGCGATCGCTTGCGCGTTCGAAATCGAACGGTCGGGTGTGGTCTGGACACTCACGATGCGATGACCTCCTTGAAGATTTGCGCAAGGCTGGGCCGTTGCGGACCAAACGATCGCACATTGCCCCGAGCAACTGCCTGTTGCAATACCGTTTGCGCGACGGATTCGTTTTCGGCGTTGAAGACAGCGCGGGAATCGGATGCTTCAACCGCCCGAACCCCGGCGAGCTCGCCGACCCACGAAAGATCGCCGTCAGCAACAAGCGCCCAACGCGGTTCACTGTGAGCTTCGCGCAGTGCCTCGCGCTCGCCCGCGGCTCGAACTTCGCCGTCAGCGATGATGACGAGGTTGTCGCACAGGCGCTCAACAACGTCCAGCTGGTGGCTTGAAAACAGCACAGAAGTGCCGCGCGCGGCACGCTCTTGAAGCACACCGGCGACGACGTCAACCGCGATGGGGTCGAGTCCCGAGAACGGTTCGTCAAGAATGAGTACGTCGGGTTCGTGCACGAGCGCGGCCGCGATTTGGGCGCGCTGCTGGTTTCCCAGCGAGAGCGCTTCAACCTTGTCTTTCAACCGCTCTTCGAGGCCAAGTTCGGTGAGCAATGCTTCAGCGCGGGCGGTGGCATCCGTTTTGCTGAATCCGTGCAGCCGGGCGAAGTAGGCGATCTGCTCGAGCACCGGCATTTTGGGGTAGAGCCCGCGTTCTTCGGGCATATACCCAAACGTGCTGCGGTCTTTTGGCGTCAGGGGCCGGTCGCCGAGTGTGACGGTGCCGCCGCCGGCTTCGAGCAACCCCAAGATGATGCGCATCGTGGTGGTTTTGCCGGCGCCGTTACCGCCGACGAAGCCCGTGAGCTTTCCGGGTTCGACGGTAAACGTAATGTTTTTGAGTACGGCACGGTCGCCATAATTCTTTTGAATCTGGTTGACGTGAAGGGGGATCGTCATGGTTCAACCCTACCGATGCTGCAAGCGTGTCGGCCGGTGAGGCGACAGCTCTGTTTGAGGGGTATTCCCGATAGGTTGGTCGCATGGTCATCGTGGGTTGGATCTTCGCCGGGGTCGGCGCAATCCTCTTTTTGCTCTCGATTGCGTTGGTGATCCGGTCAAATCCTGACAAGCGCGTGCCGTACTTCGCGAACACTGACCCAGTTGCTTCCCACTCCATCTGGACGCGGGTACTCGGGGTGTTTTTCTTGGTTCCTAGTGGGGTGCTTATCGGCGTCGACCGCGTCGGTTTCATCCTCGGCTTCTACGGCGTCGTGCTGCTTTTGGGGATCGGCATGATCTGGTCACACAACAAGCGCATCAGTGCGAATGTGGGCGGGCTCGAAGCAACGAAGTAGGCGAAGTATCGGCACCTGCCGCTTCGAGGCGAGTGGACATCAGTGCGAAAAAGTCTAATATATGCCTTGTGCAGAATGGATATATGTTCTAAACTAGAGGTATGTTCAAACCATCCACCACCGAACCTCCATCCCCTGCGGGGTTGGTTGCTGCGTTCACCGCGGCCGGTGTTGAACGTGCGAAACGTGAAGCTGAACGGTTGGCACTGTTGGCGGATGCTTCCGATGCGCTTTCTGGTGTGCACGCGAACGAATATGAAACCGCGGTTCACTCGTTGCTTGCCGAATTCGCGGTTGATGCACGCATGAGCGAAGGTGCCGTTGGCGACCTGATGAGTATCGCTACCGCGGTTCGGCACACGTTCACCGTCACAGGTGCCGCGTTCGCTGCCGGGGAACTGTCGTTGGAGCATGTGCGGGCAATTGTGGAACCAGCGCACCAGATCGCTGACGACCATGTTGTTGTCGGGTTGTACGAGCAACAAATTGTTGAGTTCGCACTTGGCGCGACCCCGCGGGCAACCCGGCTGCGGGCACAAAAATTGGTTGACACGATTGACCCTGACGACACCATTGATCGTCACCGCAAAGCCCGCGAAGAGCGTCATGTGCGGGTTGAAGACTGCGGCAACGGGATGGGTGAGCTGATCATTCACGGCCCGATGATTCTCGTGCGTGGTGCATACGATCGGATGTCGAAACAAGCCAAAGCACTCGCTGAACTGCCCGGCAGTGTTGATCCGCGAACGCGTGACCAGATCCGTTGCGATCTTGCGTTAGACATGCTGCTGGCTTCCGACCCGGAAACCGTGCAAGCGAACGGGCTCGCAGCACTCAAAGCCAACATCAACGTCACCCTCGACGCGAAACTGCTCAGCGGTGACGCGTTCGGGTTGGCCGAGCACGACGGGTTCG
>CAZTUC010000038.1:0-15648 GCA_964616805.1 uncultured Microbacterium sp.
TTGCGACGGAAGTCGATGACGCGGTACTGGCGCTTGTGGCCACCACCGATGTGACGTGAGGTGATACGACCCTGGTTGTTACGACCACCGGTCTTGGAAAGGGGCTTGAGCAGCGACTTCTCCGGCGTCGATCGGGTGATCTCAGCGAAGTCAGCCACCGACGAACCGCGGCGACCCGGGGTTGTGGGCTTGTACTTACGAATAGCCATGTTTAGTGTTCCTTATCCCCGTCAGACTGCCGAGGTGAAGATGTCGATCGTGCCCGACTTCAACGTGACAATTGCGTGCTTTACGTCTTTACGCTTGCCAGTGCCGAAACGGGTACGACGCGCCTTACCGACGCGGTTGAGAGTGTTAACCGAAGCAACCTTCACACCGAAGATCTTCTCGATAGCGAACTTGATCTCAGTCTTGTTCGCACGGGGGTCAACGGTAAAGGTGTACTTGCCCTCGTCGATGCCGGCATACGCCTTCTCGGAAACAACGGGAGCGAAGATGATTGCCCGCGGGTCTTTGTTCGCTGCGGTAGCGAGCGAGTTTGCTTCGGTCATGCCGAGACCTCCTCGGTCGAGGCACCCGACTTCGCCGCAATGAATGCGTCGAGGGCTGCCTTGGTGAAGACGATGTCGTCAGAAACGATTACGTCGTAAGCGTTGAGCTGGTCGAACGTCAAAACGTGAACCTCGGGGAGGTTACGAACGCTCTTGATGGTGATTTCGTCACCACGCTCGATAACAACGAGCACGTTCTTGACTGCACCAAGCGACTTCAAAACAGCAGCAGCTGCCTTCGTCGACGGAGTCGAGTCAATGCCGAACGAGTCGATGACGTGGATGCGCTCGCCACGGAAGCGGTCACTGAGTGCACCGGTGAGTGCTGCAGCGATCATCTTCTTGGGGGTGCGCTGGCTGTAGTCACGCGGCTTCGGGCCGTGGACAACGCCACCACCGGTCATGTGCGGTGCACGAATCGAGCCCTGACGAGCGCGACCGGTTCCCTTTTGCTTGAACGGCTTGCGGCCAGCACCCGAGACCTCACCACGACGAAGCGTCGAGTGGGTACCCTGGCGGGCTGCAGCACGCTGTGCAACAACAACCTGGTGAATCAGCGGAACATTGGTGTTCGCGTCGAAAACTGCAGCGGGAAGCGCGACCGAACCGGCCTTCTTGCCACCAACAGCCACGACGTCGAGTGCGAGAGTCTGCTCAGCCATGTGCTTAGCCTGCCTTCACTGCGTTGCGGACGAAAACGATACGACCCTTGGCACCGGGAACTGCACCCTTGATGAGCAGCAGGCCCTTTTCGGCGTCAATAGCGTGCACCGTGAGGTTTTGTACGGTGACACGGTCGCCACCCATACGACCCGGCATGCGCTTGCCCTTGAAGACACGGCTCGGGGTCGCCGAAGCACCGATTGAACCGGGCTTACGGTGGTTGCGGTGCGCACCGTGCGAGGCGCTAACACCCTTGAAGTTGTGACGCTTCATAACACCGGCGAAGCCTTTACCCTTGCTGGTGCCAACAACGTCAACCAGCTGACCTGCTTCAAACAGTTCAGCGGCGAGCAGCTCTTGGCCGAGCGAGTAGTCAGCGGCATCCGCTGTGCGAATCTCGGTCACGTGACGGCGCGGGGTAACACCAGCTGCGTCGAAGTGAGCAGTCAGCGGCTTGGTTACCTTGCGCGGGTCAATCTGACCGTAAGCGATCTGAACGGCGTTGTAGCCGTCTTTTTCAGGGGTACGAATCTGCGTGACAACGCTCGGCGATACCTCAACAACAGTGACGGGAACGATCTTGCCGTTTGCATCCCACACCTGAGTCATGCCGAGCTTCGTGCCCAGAAGTCCCTTGGAAACTTTTTCGTTAACGTGAACCATCGTGACCCCTAGAGCTTGATCTCGATGTTGACGTCTGCCGGCAGGTCGAGACGCATGAGCGAGTCGACGGCCTTGGGCGTCGGGTCAATGATGTCGATGAGGCGCTTGTGTGTGCGCATCTCGAAGTGTTCGCGGCTGTCTTTGTACTTGTGCGGCGACCGGATAACGCAGATAACGTTCTTCTCGGTCGGCAGCGGCACAGGGCCAACAACCGTAGCGCCGGCACGGACTACCGTGTCGACAATCTTGCGCGCTGAGGCGTCGAGACCGGCGTGGTCATACGACTTCAGGCGAATGCGGATTTTTTGTCCCGCCATTGCTTGCTCACTCTCATAATGCGTCATACCTCCCGAGCTTTTCTCGGGGGCATTGGACGCCCTGCTGCGTTATAAACGCCTTGTTGGGATGCTGCGTGGGCTTCCCACCACTGTTTTGCTATCAACCCGCACGCGAACACACGACGAATCGCGCGTTATTGTTTGGGGTAATTGTTCTGCTGCCCGCGGCCTAGGTGTCTCGCTGATTCGCGATTCCTATGCACTGCCCTGACAGTGATTCAGCGACACGCCGAAGCGCACGCCAAAATGTGGAACTTCCCTAGTCTACGTTGCCCGCGCGATTCGTGCAACCCGGGCGTGTCGCGCCCCTTGGCGGTGCCCTGTGCGGAGAATATCGCCCCCGGCGGATGGAGCTGCCGATCCCCTCCGCAATGCGCACCTTTCTCCGCTACCCGCGCCCTCACCCTCCCCACCTACCCCACGAACCACTCTCCCTTTCGCGTCGGCTTCGCTTGCGAAGGCGACGCGGCCGACCGCATCGCGGTCGTTTCGTAGTCCGTTCTCGCGGAGTATGTCTCCCCCAGCGGATGCTTCGCGCGAGACGCTCCGCAGGGTGCGCCTTGTTCCGCACAGCAGACCGCATACGCACGCCTGTCGGCGTGCGGCGCGTCAGCTTCGCAAGCGACGCCGACGCCAAGAGAAGTGTGGTTGCGTTTCAGAAGCGGTTGAGTGTGCGGGATAGGTGCGGTTTGGAATGGCGGAACTTGTCTGTACTTGCGGAGAATTTGCTGGCAGCTCCCCGCCAAGCGCACCTTCTTCCGCCAGCGAGAGCCGCGCTAGATGTAAACCTACAACCCGCTCCCGTGGCGAGTTTTCCTGAGTTCAGTGAGTTTCCGTCTTCCGGGCTCTGCAAAACGCTCGGGTGTGGGCAACGCTCAACGCATGAATATCGCAACCTGGCTCCAAGAACAAGGCGGCATAGCCCACCGCAAACTCGCCCAACAGCACGGCTTTTCTCCAAAGAGCGTTCAGCTCGCCGCCCGGCGCGGTGACATCATCCGCCTCAACACAAAATGGATCTGCCTTGGCGAGACGGATGCCACCGCTCGAGCCGCCGCGTGTGCCGGCGGCAAGATCAGTTGCGTGTCACTTGCACGCGAGCGAGGTTGGTTCATCCCAGAAGGCATCGACACGTCACTGCACCTACACATGCCGCCACGTGGCCATACGCCATCCAATGCAATCGCGCACTGGACCGAACCATTGGCACCATCGTCCGAGTTCAGTTTGCGTACCTCTGTATTCGACGCGCTTGCCCACATCGCAACGTGTGTGCGTGGCGAGCCCGCTCAAGTCATTTGGGAGTCGGCCGTTCGGATTGAGTTGATTGCGCCCGAGATGCTTGCCACGATCGAGTTCAAAAGTGATGTTGCGCGTTACATCGTCTCAAAGCTCGAATACGCGAGCGACTCGGGTCTCGAGACAATGCTGCTTTCACGCATCCGCCAGTGGCCTGTTGCTGTGCGGCAGCAAGTCGTTCTGCTCGGCCGCCCCGTCGACGTAGTTCTCGGGACTCATCTCGTCGTGCAAGTCGATGGGTACGAATTTCACCAGGGGTCGGCACAGCGCACGAAAGACATCGCGCACGACGCTGCCCTGCGGCTACGCGGGTTCACCGTGTTTCGCTTCTCGTACGAACAGATCATGTACCGCTGGCACGAAGTAGAACGTATCCTCATTACCGCAATCGCCCAGCAGCTGCACCTCGCCCCCGAACTCCGCGCACGCTAACCGGCGCAGTAGGCGGGGGAAGGCGCACCACGCGGAACAAGTTCGTCAAACTATCCGCCAGGGGCGACATGCTCCGCCAAATCAGATCCGGCCACTACACGGCGGGCCAGGCGCAGGAGGCGGTAGAAGGCGCACCGCACGGAGATTTCTGCCAGAGGCATCCGCCACGGCAGACATTTGCCGCCAGTGGCGCCCTACACCGCGAGGATGCGGTTAACGGACAGAACCCCCGCCGTGAAGCGGGGGTTCTGTTGGGGAGATTTACCACCAGTGGTTGTTGATCCAGAAGTTGTAGGCCTGAGCCCAGCTTCCGTAGCGGTTCTTTGCGTAGCTATTGGCCCAACGCAAATTCGCGACCGGGTCTTTACAGGTCGTGTACGCGGCGCCGTGAACCGGGGCGATCTGCACGAGGCCACACGTGCCCGAGCTCGGGTTCATTGCGTTCGGGTTCCAGCCACTCTCGCGCTGCACAATGTAATCAACGTACGTCCAGTCGCTGCGTGCGATGCCGGCATCTTGCTTCCACTGGTCACGCTGGTTCAGCTGCGGAGCCGGAAGTGGCGCACCAGCCGGAGCCGGAAGTGCCTTGAAACGCTCACCCTCGAGCGACCACTCCTTCGGCCACGTTTGAACAACCTTCGTGACCTCATTGCTGTCAGCGGTGTAGAAGTGGCTGTGGAACTGCGCGCTCCAGAAACGGGTGATCTTCTGCAGACCAGAAGCGGTCGACGTTTCGGGGAACGTGTAGAAAGCAACCTTCTCGTACTTCCACACGTCGGGCCACGTCTTTTCAACGTAAGCCTTCTCGGCGGGGTCAGTCGTGTAGAAGTGCGACTTGCGCCACTCCGACCAGAACCGGTACACAGGAACCGTGCCGTCAACCTGCGACCCGTACGCGCCGTACGCAACCTTCTCGTACGACCACTCTTTTGGCCACGTGGCGATCACACGGTTACGCTCTGCAAGATCTGCCGTGTAGAAGTGTGCCTTGTACTTCTCACTCCAGAAGCGGTAGACCGGCATCACCGTCTGGGCCGCCATCGCTTCGAGTTCAAGAGCCTCAGGCTCAGTAATGTGTGTGGCGTTTTCGGATGTCGTCGAAACCGGTCCAAGTTGCAGCAGATCAACGTTGTCTGCCGGAAGCTCAATGTCGGTGAGGTCGGGCTCTGGAGCGGTAGTTTCTGCGGATGCCGCATTCGGCACGAACGCGAGAGCCGCGATCAGCGCGAAGACGCTTGCACTCCGCGCGAAGGCGCGTTTTGGTGTGTGAGTTGTGTTCTGCATGACTTTCCTTATTCTGACTCGCGCCCCTCAGGTGCGAAAGCATGCCCCCCAGCGTAATAGCTGAAACCTGAAAAACCCCCGCCCAGAACCTGGGCGGGGGCTTACAGCTACCTGAAATTCGGCTGATTACGAGTTGTTGTCGCCGAGCGCTGCGTCGATGTTCTCAGCAACCTTGTCGATGGTTTCGTGCTGCGATTCGGGCAGAAGCTTCTTCGCAACATCCGCAACACTGTCAATGATCTTGTCGCTGACTTCTTCGATCTTGCTCAGTGCCTCGGGGCCAGCTACGGCGTCTTTGACCTTGTCGCCGAAGTCTTTTACCTTCTCGGTTGCGTCAGCGAAAACGTCAGGTGCTGCAGCTGCGGCTTCTTTCACCTTGTCGGCGGCTGAAGCGGCGGCGGCCTTGACGGCGTCGCTTGCGTCGTTAATGCTCATGTTGGTCTCCTTCATGCGGTGAACGCCACCGTTGCGCGTACTGCGCTGCGCAGAACTCCTTCAAGTTTCACCCATTTGGCGCTGTTTGCAAACTTTCAGACGAAACTCACCGTATTTGAACACGAAAGTGGGGCGGATGTCGAAACATCCGCCCCACTTTTCGTAGCCGTTACGCCTCTTCGGAGACCAGCTCTGCTTCTTCACGCTTGCGACGCATCAGCAGCGCGCCACCGACGAGGAGCAAGCCCACCAGGCCCATCAGACCGCCCGAGATAACCAGACCGGTCGGCGGGAGCATCGAAATGCTCACGGTTACCGAATCATCATCTTGACCGGCATCTTCAGGGTTACCGAAGGTGTGGTAGTCAACCACGGCCGTGTTCTTGACCAGCGCTGGCTTCGCCTCGGGGTTGACCGTCACCGCGAGGGTGATGGTCGGTGCCGCCCAGGCGCCATCGGTTGTGCTGGTCGGTTGCAACGGTCCGCGCAGCTTACACGTCAGCAGACCACCGTAGCCGTTTGCATCTTGGCCACTGATCGTGCAGGACGCCCAGTTCGCAAAGACGCTGTCGTTACCCTTGCCAGTCCAGGTGACATCCGTGACCTTCAACTGTGCCGGGATCTGGTCAGTAACCACAACCCCATCAGCAGCTGCAACGTCCGAAACGTTCTTCACCGAGATGTCGTAGGTGAACGACTTGCCCGGGTCAGTGCGCTTGACACTGGCGGTCTTTTCGATCTCAACCTCAGCGTGACGTTCTGCAGCACAGTCGTCGATAGCCGGCGGGTAGGCAACCGTGAAGCTCTGCTCGGGGTTGACCGAGACGTTCACTGTTGTCAGCCCGCGCCACGCGAAGTCGATTTCACTCGGGTCGAGAATCTTGCCGTTGAATACGAACTCAGCTTGCTGCTCTGCAGTCATCACCGTTGAGGTACCAGGCAGGTAGTACCCGGTGCCATCGGCGGTCATGTCAGCCGAGGTGATCGTGCGCCAGCCAGGCCAGTCAACGCTGATACCCGAGGGGGTAAAGGCGATACCGGGCCAGTCGATGACGTTCGACCAGTTCGCGGAACCTGCCGGATCGGTCACCGTGATCGATGCCGGGTCGGTTGTCGCAACTGCCTCGTTGGGCGTCCACAGAACCGTGGTGGGCTGATCGATCAGCAAGCTCGACTTGCGTACGTTCCAACCGAGCAGCGGAGCATCCGCGATACAGGTCGAGAACACAACGACTGTCATGTCACGAGTCGGAACTTCAGCATCGTCACAGTTGTTGTCTGGGTTGCTGTCGCCTTCCATCTCGACACATGCCGTGTTCTCCAGCAGCTCAAGCGGCTCTGCAGCCACTGGCTTGTCTGCACTCGGCGGCAAGTGCTCAACCGCGGGTGCTTCAGCTGGCAAGAACTCAACCGTGACCACGATCTCGGCCGAACCACCAACTGGCAGCGAGTCAAGCGTGAGGTCAACGACGTTGCCGGTGTAACCCGGTGCGTCACCCCACGTGACACTTGCGGGGGTAACCGCAAGACCGTTGATCTGCAGGCGGTCGTTAATGCTCTCGTCGAGAACACGAACGTCTTCTGCTGCACGGCTGCCATAGTTCGTCACCGTCAGTACGTAGTCGAACACATCACCCGGCTCAACGCTGCCAACTTCTGGCAGGTTGTTCGTGGTCTTGACGATGCCAACATCGTCAAGGTGCACCACGGTGCAGGCGTCGTCATCGACGACGTGGTTGCCCGACTTCAGTTCGACGTTGTTCCAAACGACGATGCCGGAGTCGTCAACATCCTCACACTCACCGATGCCGCCAGTGGGTACCGACGAAACCTGAACCTTAGCCGAGACCCGGTAGGTGTGGGTCGCGTTCTCAGGTGTCAGTGCGCCGCCCGATACCAGGCTCCACGTTCCACTGCCGTTCCAGGTTGCCTGGCTCGGTGCCGGAGTGTCGTCGTCGGCAGCGGATGCTACCCAGGTCGTGCCGGCGACCAGCGCAGTACCCGAGGGCAGCGTCGGTGTGTCGGTCAGCGAGTAGGTAACACTCTCAGGTGCGAGTGCGGGCAGTTCGCTTGGCAGCTCAGCGGTGACCAAGTAGGAAATCTCCCACGTGCCATCCTCGTTCTGCGTAGCAGTTTGGCCAACCTTGCTGACCGAAGGCGTTACCGGTTCGGCACAGTCTTCAGCCGGGGTCTTCTGGCCACCCGAGGTGAGTTCTGCGGTGTTCAGGAATCCACCGGTCGAACCACCTTCGCCGCTTTCGCAAACCGTCGTGCCACCCTCGATCGCCGCGGCCGTGACGTTTGCCACAACCGTCACCGTGTAGGTGTGGGTTTCGCCAGTTCCGATCACCTTGTCGGTTGCGATCGTCGCGGTGTTACCGCTGAACGCACCGTCGGTTGTGCCTTGACCTTCCCACTTCTTCGAAACGATAGCGATGTCGCCACCGAACGAGAGCGTGTCAGTGAGGCTGTACTTCGCGGCGAGATCTTCGTCAACAAGGTTGACGTTGATGTCGTACGTGATCGTCCAGAGGCCATCGTCACCCTGCGTCACCGACGTTGCCGTCTTGGTGATGGTCGGGTAGACCTGCTCAATAACCGGGATGCAGTCCTCGTCGTCGACAACCGGCTCGCCGCCCTGCAGCAGTTCGACCGAGTTGTAGAAGCCTTGACCTGCGGTTGGCACTTCGCCACACTCCATGACGTCAGGGTCAAGCGGTGCGTCGATCGTGGCCAGCCACGTGACTGTCCAGGTGTGCGTGGCGCCGGCGGCAATCGCCATAGGTTCTGTTGGGAACTCGTCCCCCGGCTCGATGTCGAACACGGGCTCACCATCGATGTCGTCGCGCTGCGCCGTACCTGCACCCAAGTCGACGCCGACGGCGAAGTCAGGGGTGTCACTCAGGGTGTAGTACGTGTCACTTTCGCCGGCGTCAACCGTGATCGTGTAGCTGACGGCCCAAACGTCTGGGTCGGCAGTTTGCAGTGCCGAAACACCCTGCTTGAAGATGGTCGGCAGACTCGGCTCCGAGCAGTCCTCGGCCGGCTTCTCGTCACCAGCAACTGTGAGCAGCGCCGTGTTCAAGAAGCCCCTGCTATCTGGATCTTCGGCGTCACAGCTGAGGTTGCCCGGCGTGTACGCGTCAACCGGAACCGTCGCATTGACCACAGCCGTGTAGGTGTGCTCGCCATCGGCAGGCAAAACCTTGTTGGTCGCGATCGTTGCGGTGCCACCGACGAAGTCATCGCCATCACCCTCACCCGACCAGCTGGCCTCGTTGACGAGGATGTCGCCACCGAACTCGAGCGTGTCAGTCAGGTTGTAGACCGCAGCCAACTCTTCCGAGCTGTTGGTCACGACGATGTCGTACGTGATCTCCCACGTACCATCTTCGAGCTGCGTCGTCGACGTAACCGTCT
Organism: uncultured Microbacterium sp.; assembly: GCA_964616805.1. GTDB lineage: Bacteria > Actinomycetota > Actinomycetes > Actinomycetales > Microbacteriaceae > Microbacterium. Next base: position 9,086 of record CAZTUC010000038.1, read on the forward strand.
TCGTGATGTCTGCGTCCGGAACGTCAATTTCGATGCAGTCTTCTGCGTCATTGCCGCCGACACCGTTGGTGACGGTTGCGGTGTTCCAGATGCCCGTGGCGTCGCCATCCGAGGTTTCGCTGCAGACGAGGTCGGTTGGGTCAACATCCGCTGCGATCGAAACCGTGCTGCTGACCGTGTAGACGTGCTGAGCCTTTGCCGGGAAGTGGCCCGTGGCCAACTCACCCAAACCTGCCCAACCGGCCGTCAGTGTGCCAGTGCCGCCGCCCGCGATTGCCGGGCCGGTTGCTACCCACGGTGTGACCGCGGTAACGCCAGTCGGCAGGGCTGCAACGTCGTCAGTAACCGTGTACGCGAGGTCGAAGGTAGCCGGGTTGGTTACCGTCACCTCGTAGCTCAGCGTCCAGATACCGGTTGTGCCGTCTTGCGTTGCATCCAGTGCCTTCTTTGCGACAACAGGTGAAGCAGGCTGAGCGCAACCAGGGTCAACGTCAGTTCCGCCCGGGAAGGCTACGGATGCCACGTTGTAGAACGCTTCGCCGCCGTCTTCGCCGTCACAGACGCGCGACAGGTCACCATCGAAGTCTTCGGCAATCTCAGCCGTGACTCGGTAGGTGTAGGTGTCTACACCAGCGGGAGCGATCGTCGTGTCCGCAACCGGTGGGGTACCAACCCAACCCTGGCTCAGTACGGCCCAGCCGTTGCCGAAGTCCGGAGCATCCGTCAACGTGTATACCGTCGTGACATTACTCGTGTTCGTCACCTTGATCGCGTAATCGATCTGCCACGTGCCGTCAGCAAGCTGCGTCACAACACCGTCGGCCTTGTCGACCTCAACTGCACCGAGCGGGATGCTCACGCAGTCGCTGTCGTCGGCTTCGAACGCACCCGACTCAACGGTTGCGGTGTTCACTAGACCTGTGCCCGGTGTTGTTCCCGGACCACATTGGATCGGGCTAGCCGAATTGGTCGGCGTCAACGTGCCTGTCACCGTATAGGTGTAGGTGGTGTCCGCCGGGATCGAACCGCTGTAGATGATCACGTCAGTGTTCGGGGTACCACCCGGTACTGGGTTAGCAATCGGCGTGGTGCCCACAGCTGTGATCGTCCATGCGTTGCCGGTCAGTGTCCAGCCAGTCGGAACAGCCGGGAGGTTGTCGGATACCTTGACCTGAAGCGGCAAGGTCAGCGACGGGTTCGTTACCTCAATCGTGTAGGTAACAACCGTCGAAGCACCCGCACCAGCGGTCGTCGTGCCCGTCTTCTCGATTGCAGGAGCGGCCGGCTCGTCACACGCGTCATCAACGATCGGGGCACCACCGCCGACAACCGTCATCGTGGCAACGTTGAGGAAACCACCAGCCTCGCCAGAAACTGCGTCGACACACACGAGCGTGGTGTCTTCGAACGCTTCGGCATCAACGTTGGCGCGCACCGTCACCGTGTAGGTGTGGGTTGCACCCGCGAGAATAACCGCGTTCGTTGCGAGAGTTTCCTCATCTGTCCAGTCTGGGTCGGCCCACGAGCCGCTTGCGGCGCCGGGGCCTGTCCAAGCAGCCGAAACGATGGCAATGTCGCCACCGAAGCGGAGGTCATCGACCAAGCTGTAACGTGCGCTCAAACCATCCGGGTTTGCGTCGCCCCCCGGTTGCTTAACAACAACGTTGTAAACGATCTCCCAGACACCATCCGTGCCCTGCGCGAACGAGCTGATCGATTTGGTCATCGACGGACCAACTCGCTCAGTCACCGGCGCACAAGCGTCGTCGGTCTTGGTGTCGTTACCGACCGTGAGGGTTGCTTCGTTGAAGAAGCCCGTCTTTCCGCCGGTCAGCGAGCACTCAAGCTTGTCGGAAGCCCAGCCGGCGGTGTCAACAACGAACGACACTCGATAGGTGTGCGTGGTTGCCGCAGGGATGTTTACCACGTTTGCCGGGGCGATGACCGTGAGGACACCACCAGCCCAACCAACAGCTGCGGGCAATGCTGGAGTCGAACCTTGCGGGGTTACCACAGGGGTGCCCTGAACGTTGCTCGAGAATGCCGGCGTGTCAGTCAGCGAGTAGTAGTTGTTGTTGCTGCCGGTGTTGGCAACAGCAAGGTCGTAACTCACTGTCCACAGGTCGGTGTTGGCATCGTAGATCGATGAGACGTTCGACTTGGTGATGCCCGGGTTCGTCGGCGTCGCACATGCGTCGTCGTCGTCAACCTTGGTGTTGTTGACGTACACGCGTGCTTCGTTCAAGAAGCCCGTGCCCGATTCGTTTCCATCCAACACACAGTTGGCGGCGTCAGAACTAATAACGTTCGCCTCAATCGTCGCGGTAACCGCAACGGTATAGGTCGCAGAGGCGCCGGCCGCAAGCGTGCCGTTTCCGAGCTCAAACTCGCCGGTCGGAACCGGGTTGCGCGCCGTACCGTTGACCACAACACCGGTTACTTTGAAGCCGGTGCCGAAGCGCAGCAGGTCGCGAGCCTCGTATACCGACGAGACACCGAGCGGGTTGGTCGTCGGATCGGTCGCCGGCTGCGTCACAACAACGCTGTACGTGATCGTGTAGCTGCCGTCAGCGTTCTGCACTGGGCCACTCGAAACGGCCTTTTCGATCTTCGGTGTGACCGGTATTGGGGTGTTCGTCACGGTACACGTTGCCGCAGCACCCGCTGCGAGCGTGATCGTGTTACCCGGAACAGCGCTTCCGCCATTCGTTACACAACTCCAGGTGCCGCTTGCGGCCCAACCGGCCGCGTTGATCATCTCAGAGAGCGTGTACTGAACACCGGCCGTGACGGGAACGTTGTTTGCATCATCCGTGCCCGAGATAACCCCGGTGATCTGGGTTCCTGAAGCAGCGGATGCCGACAACGGGAAGTCTGCAACGTTACCCGTTGCGCCCGAGAACGCCTTCACAAGCGTCAGGGTTGGGTTGATCTGCGTGTTGACGATCGTACAGACCGCGGCGTCACCGGTTGACAAGGCAATTGCCTGGCCAGCGTTGACTGTCACCGGAGCATTGTTACCAACAACACACGAGAAGCTCGTGCCGTTCGTGAAACCGGGTGCCGAACCCGTCTCTGTGAGCGTGTACGAACCCGGCTTAACTGTCGTCGCGGCGAAGCCTGCAGGCCCGGTTACGGGGTTCGGTGACTGGGTGCCGGGGAACGGTGTGATTCCGCTGAACTCGCCGGAACCGGGAGCAGCCCAGTTGGCACTGAGCGTCCACCGTGTGTCACCGACGGGTACGACAGTCTCAGCACCGTCGACTGAAATCTTCTTGACAAGCTGCAGCGTCGGGTTCGGGTCGTTGACAGCGGTGCACTTTGACCATCCACCGACACCAACTGTCACGCCACCGTTACGGCCGTCATACTGGTTGGCACCCCAAACAGGAGCACCGCCTGCACCGAGTCCGGTAGCACTGACACACACCCAGGAGCCGGTAGCCCCAGCAGCGTGGTTTGCTGACCACTCAGACTGCAGTGTCGGTCGCCATTGCTGCGTGTACGTCTTGGCAAGGTCAGTCGTAGCCAACTCAGCCAGCGGGTATACGACACCAGGTGTTACCGGCGCGGTGGCACCGGCACTACCGTGCGAACCGTTTGGCCCGGCCAGAGCCGTGGCGGGGGCGATTGCGTCGAGGTTCCAGTCGGTGGCCGGGGCACCCGAGCCGGTAACGCTCTTTTCGAGCGTCAGTCTCGTCTCACACGTGACCGTGTTGGTAATTGTGACAACGTTCACGCCTTCCGCGGTCGTCTTCGACAGCGTTGTCTTGCCATCCGAGAGCGTCGGCGAGAACGTGGCTGTGTTCGTGCACAGCGGCGGCAGGCCCGATACTGTTTCGGCTACGCCCACGGTCGAGTTGTGCGCGAGGTTCGCGTACAGCGTGCCAAAGGACTTCGTCCCACCTGGCAGACCGACGTTGTCAGTGAGCTGCAGGCTCGCCGAGAGACCCGGAATGGTCGTGGGTGCCTGGTTGGCGTCTGTGATCTGTTCAAAGGTGCCATCGCCATTCGTGTCGATCTGCCAGATCTTGTCGACGCGCAATTGCGCGCTCAGATCGAGCGCCTGGTTCACAACGGCACAGCTGACGGCCTTGCCGTCGACCGGGTCGACACGGAAGCCTGTGGTACCAACGTTCTCAACGTCGAGTGGCGTGTTCGGGGCGTCCGTCGTCACACAACGTGCGTTGTCGCCTGCAGTGTGCGCACCGTCTGTCACCGTCCACGGCCGCAATGTGTACTGCGCACCCGGGTCTTCGGTGACGGTCAAGCGGCGGTCGGCTTGCGTTGTTCCGGAGAACTGCGAGCGCAGACCCAACACGCCGGTCGCACCGGTCTGTCCAGTGACGCTCGTCGCGTAGGAGCTGCCTGCAACGTCGAGGCGCACAGTTGCTGCGGGTGCAGTCGCGGTGAACTCCCAGCCCGCTTGGGGTGCTGCGTCATCGGGGAAGTCGCCGCCAACCGAAAGAACCTGCTTGACGATATTCACTGTGCCTTCACAGTTCTTGTCAGCCAGTGCTTTCATCGCTGCAGCAAGTTCGCCAAATGTCGGAACTTGGTAGTAGTCGTTGTTTGGTACGGTGCCGGAAATGGCCTGAAGGTTGCGGTTGGCGTTTCCAGACGCGCCCGCGCCCACGCCGACGGCAATGATCTTGACGTCCTGGTCCTTGAGCACGTTGGCCGACGCTATGGCGTTTTCCATCTCAATGAAGCGGGTCGCGGTGGTGGACGATGCGGGGTTGCCGTATCGAGTTGGCATTCCATCGGTGATCATGATGACCACGTCAAGGTCGCTAGCAAGACTGTTCAGCTGGTAAAGCCCATCGTCCCAGTTTGTGTATTGCGTCCCACCGCTACCGGCCGTCAAGCTTGCTGCTTTTGCCCGTAGCAACGTCGTCTCATAGCTCGTTGCAGAAGCCACGCTCTGTAACCCAAGATTGGAGTTGGCCTGGTGGGCAGGCCAGTCACCGACCCAGCCGTCGGGCCGCTGCACAAGGGCTGTGCCTCCCGCCGGCGACGTGGTTCCGAAGGTGTGGAGTGCTATCTGAGATGGCGTCCCTGTCAGTGCGTTGATCACAGCGCCCGCCGCATTGCGCACAGCAGTTTGACCGCCCGTTGCCTGCGAGACCGAGGTTGAGAGGTCAACCAAGAGGCCCACGTTAATGCCACACTGCCCCGGGACGTCGGGGTTGATGCGTGGGTTCGCCCAGACTCCCGAAGACACACGGAGGTTGCTGCCAGTCGCCGACGATGGGTGGGTTGACGAGGGGAACTGGAACGTACGCTGCGCCTCTGTTCGGCCAGAGCCTACCTGACCGGTGTAAAACGCGTAGGGGGTAACGGCGCCGACACTAAGTCCGTTCGACGACCCGGTGAGTTCTGGGAGGACGCGATATCCCGTCGGAGCAGTGATCTCTTTTACGAGGTAGCCCGACTCGCTATTACCTTGGCCACCACCAATTGTGGACACCTTCATCCAACACTGACCTGCGGCGTCGGTGGTACACGTTTCAACCGGAGTGAGTGACGAAGTGTTCTGATTCACACTGGAAGCCAAGTACGCGCCAAAAACCGCACCCTGCGGCGCTGGCGCTACCGTGTCTGCGGTGGTCCGATCGCCACCCTTGTAATTGATTCGGATGAGGACTTCACCACTGCCAGGTGGGGTGCCGAGCCCGGTACCGCCTGCCATTGCCTCGAGCTCAAACTCGATGTCACCGAGGACGTTGTCGTTCAAGGTGGACAGGATTGAGGCTGGCTCTGATTCCGTGGGGGTCGGAACAGGCTCAGCCGAAGTCTCCGTGGGGGTCGGAGCGGGTGTGGTCTCGGTCGGGTCTGGAGCCGGGATCGTCTCGGTCGGGTCCGAAGCCGGGATCGTCTCGGTGGGGTCCGGAGCAGGCGTGGTATCCGCCGGATCCGAGGTTCCGTCATCCACGGGCTCATCGACGAACATCGACGGCGGGTCTACCGGAGGGTCAAGCGTCTCTGCGATCGCCGGCACTGCGCCGGTAAACGCCAACAGCGAGACCAGCATCGCGGCGTACCATCGGCGCCAGATCAGGGCCTTCCGCTCGCGCTGTACATCTGTTTCGTTCTGCTTACGCAACGCCTTTGGCACTTGCGAAAATGAACGTGTTCCCCGATTACGCATTTTTTCCTCCATGAAACTGCGTTTTGGCCGAAAGGCCGATGTTCAGTCGAGCTGAACTTCCCCCAGGGGTCCAAAAACCTAGACCCACAAGGGCCATCTAAACACAGATACTCAGCCCTTTCAAGCCAGAGTTTCAGGAATTTCACAGATTCCAGTAACGACTTGGTCACGTAGTTTCGGGCAACAAAAAAGGCGGCGGATGCCGTAGCATCCGCCGCCTTTTTAGCGGTTCAGAATGAGGTTTCGACTTCGGCGCTTCGCGCCTGGCTCAACCTAGAGTTGATCCCGCGTCAAGTTTGCTACGCAAACGTGACCCGTGCCGACTCTACTTCAATACCTTGGTGACGGTACCGGCACCAACGGTGCGGCCACCCTCACGGATAGCGAAGCCGAGGCCCTCTTCCATAGCGAT
>CAZTUC010000039.1:0-15349 GCA_964616805.1 uncultured Microbacterium sp.
CCCGGTGAAGCACTCGTTGGCATCACGCCTGCGAACATCACCGGCAAGGGCCCGATCGGCCTGGTCTCGAAGTCAGGCACCCTGACGTACCAAATGATGTACGAACTGCGCGACCTCGGCTTCTCGACCGCAATCGGTATCGGTGGCGACCCGATCATCGGAACGACGCACATCGACGCCCTCGAAGCGTTTGAGGCTGACCCCGAGACGAAGGCAATCGTGATGATTGGTGAGATCGGTGGCGACGCTGAAGAGCGTGCCGCGGCCTACATCCAGGCCAACGTCACCAAGCCTGTCGTTGGCTACGTTGCCGGCTTCACCGCTCCCGAAGGGAAGACGATGGGCCACGCTGGCGCAATCGTTTCGGGTTCGGCCGGTACCGCCCAGGCCAAGAAAGAAGCTCTTGAGGCTGCCGGTGTGAAGGTTGGCAAGACGCCCTCCGAGACCGCAGCGCTCATGCGCGAAATCATCGCTGCGCTGTAAAGCGTTAGCGAAAGGGGCGGATGCTTGCAGCATCCGCCCCTTCTTTGTGCCCGGTTTTCTTTGTGCCCGGTGTTTCTGCCCCTTTTCTTGAGCCCAAACTCAGGAAGAGGCGGGAGCTGATGACTGTGGGGCGTGTCTACGGCGCCCTGTTCCTGAGTTTGGACGCCAGAAGGTTGGCGGGGGTCTCGGCCCGACAGCATCTCCGTCGTATCGCCGACTGTGCCCGGCTTCCGCCCGTCTTTAACCCGGCTTCCGACCGACTTCCACCCGTATTCCGCCCAAACTCAGGAGTGAGCGCCTGCTCGCGGCTTGTACGCGCGCGAAGCGGCCCTGTTTCCTGAGTTTGGGCACAGAATGTTCCGTGACGTCGCATCTGCGGGTGTCGTCCACCGGGTCCCTGCGTGCACAAGGGGTCACTGCTCTGGTCTGACCAAAACTCTGTCCAAACTCAGGAGCCCGCGGCAGTTGGCGGTGGCGGGGAGCGTGTACGTGGAGCTGTTCCTGAGTTCGGGCACCAACCCGCGCGACCTTGCGACGTGATAACCCACATGCGGCGAATTTGCGAGGTTGTCCCCAAACGCCGATTGTTGGTCGATCTGTGTCTGCGCGTATGTAACCGTTGGCGGATGAACGATTCCTACACGGTGTTCCGTACCGCAGTGCTACGCGCGGCAGGGCACTCGAGATCCGCATTGCGTCTCGCAGTCGAGAGCGGTGCGTTCATCCGAGTCCGTCAGGGTCAGTACGTTTTGGCGAGCTGCCCCGATCGATGCCGCGAGGCAGCGAGCCTGGGTGGCAAACTCGACTGCGTTTCGGCTCTGAGCGAGTATGGTGCGTTCGTGCTTGATCGATCGCCGGTGCATGTCCAACTGAAGCCCAACGCGGCCAGGTTGCCAGATTCGAAAGAGGCCGTGCGTCATTGGCGTGAATCTGAAGCGCCGACGGATGCCGTGATCGTAACGCCCCTCGAGGCGCTGCGCCAGGCAGTGGCGTGTCTGCAGAATCCGTACGCCATTGTGTCCACCGTAGATAGTGCGTTGCATCTCGGGCTTATCACTGCCGCGGAGTTGCCTGAAGTTTTCGCCGAGCTGCCCAGGCGAAAGCGCCGGTTAGCTCTTCGAGTGAACAAGGATGCGGAATCTGGTTCGGAGTCGATCGTGCGGATGCTGCTTGAAGAACTGGGCTGCGAGGTCAGAGCGCAAGTCAAATTCATCGGGATTGGCCGAGTCGATCTCGTCATCGACGGATGGCTTGTCGTTGAATGCGATAGTCGCGAGCACCACTCCTCACCCGAACAACAGATACGGGACCGCCGCCGGGATCGGATGCTCGCGGCGCTCGGTTACCTCTCGCTTCGCCTCGTTGCCGAGGATGTCTACTACGACATCGATGCGGTGCGGGCCGCGCTGCGCGGAACCTTGCGAAGCCGGAGGCCTTCATCGCGGCGTCCGCTTCGGCGGCCACTCGCCTTCGGACGCTCTGCCTGATCGAATCGACCTGCTCCCCAAACTCAGGAACGAGTGGTGGTTCACCGTGTGCGCGCTCGCGAAGCGGCTCGGTTTCCTGAGTTTGGGCACCAGAAAGGTCGGCGGGGTTTCGGCCTGGCGGTATCTCCGTCGCATCGCCAACTGGGGCCGGCTTCCGCCCGCCGTCAACCCGTCTTCTGCCCAAACTCAGGAAGAGGCGGCAGTTGGCGGCTGTGGGGAGCGTCTGCGGCGGTCTGTTCCTGAGTTTGGGCACCAGAACGGTGGGGTGGGGCGCAGGCCTGGAGGCACGAAGGCACGAAGAGGGGCGGATGCTGAAAGCATCCGCCCCCTCTTGAGACGTCCGAATTAGAACGTACCGAGCAGCGCCTCAATCGGGCCGCGGGCGAAGAACAGCACAAAGCCGGCCGCGACAACCCACAGCAGCGGGCTGACCTCGCGGGCCTTGCCGGTGAAGAGCTTCATCAGCACCCACGAAACGAAACCGGCACCGATACCGTTTGCGATCGAGTACGTGAACGGCATGACCGTTGCAGTGAGGAACACCGGAACCAGAATGCTGAAGTCGGTCAGGTCGATGTGGCGGATCTGCGCGAGCATGAGCGCACCGACGATAACGAGCGCAGCAGCTGCAACCTCAGTCGGCACGATCGAAACGAGCGGCGTGAAGAACATCGCCAGCAAGAACAAACCACCGGTGACCATGTTGGCAAGACCGGTGCGAGCACCCTCGCCGATACCGGCACCCGACTCGATGAACGCCGTGTTCGATGAACTCGAGGTAGCACCACCGACGACAGCGCCGACGCCCTCAACGATAAGCGCCGACTTCAAACGGGGGAAGTCGCCCTTCTCATCCGCAAGGTTTGCCTCTTTCGCAAGGCCCGTGAACGTGCCCATTGCGTCGAAGAAGTTCGTGAACAGCAGCGTGAAAATGAACATGATTGCCGCGAGGTAACCAATGCGTGTGAACGAACCGAGAAGGTCGAACTGGCCGATGAGTGAAAGGTCGGGCAGGCTCACGAGTTGTGCAGGCAGTTCCGGAACCGAAAGGCCCCAGCCGCCCGGGTTGATTGCACCATCCGCGCCAACCTTCGGCCCGATCTTCGCGATCGCTTCAACAATGACCGCCAGAATCGTTCCCGAAACCAGGCCGATCAGCATGCCGCCGCGCACCTTCAGCGCCATCAAGATCGCCGTCAGGATGAGCGTGACAACGAAAATGAGCGTCGGAACAGTCGCGATCGAGCCGTTCGAACCGAGCTGAACGGGCGTGCCGGAAGCAGGCGATGCGAAACCGGCGTTGACGAAACCGATGAATGCGATGAACAGACCAATACCAACGGTGATGGCGATCTTCAGCTGCACCGGGACGGCATCGAAGATCATTTTGCGCAGCCCCGTTGCGGCCAGCAGCACGATCAGCAAACCGTTGATGACAACAAGACCCATCGCCTCGGCCCACGTGACGTGGCCAACAACCGAGAATGCTAGGAATGAGTTGATACCAAGACCGGCGGCGAAACCGAACGGCAGACGCGCAACCAAACCGAACAGAATCGTCATGAATCCGGCAGCAAGGGCGGTCACAGCCGAAAGCTGCGCGAACCCGAGCATGTTGCCATTAACGTCAACGCCCGACGACAAAATGATCGGGTTCAAGATGACGATGTAGGCCATCGTCACGAACGTGACGACACCACCGCGCACCTCCCGCCCGATGGTCGAACCGCGTTTGGTTATCTCGAAGAAACGGTCAAGACCGCTCACCGAAGTGTTTTCGGCTGCGGGGGCGGATGTTTCGGGCATCTGAATCCTTTACAAGCAGGGCAGGTAGCGTGCGAGCGCACTCAACCGAAACACTACTGCACAGCGCGTCGCGCGTGAAGTGCGGGCGCTCGTGGGATGTGCCACCTCGCCGCTCGCCTCAAGGGTCTGTACCGCTCGCCGCGCTAGGCTCGAAGGTAATGCGCCGCCCGATGATTGCCACCCTCGCTGCTGTCGATGCCAGCGTTGTGGCCTTGGCAACCCTCGCGACAGTTTTCGCCCCCCTGACAGTTGCGTGGGTGCTGAACGACATGCGCTTCTCGCTGTGGTCGACCACCTCTGCTGTGTGGGCGTTTGGGTTTGGTGCGCCGATCGATGTTGCAATCGCAGCGGATGCCATCCCCCACCTCGGTATTGACCCGAGCATGGCTACGTTTGTTGTTTCGCTGACTCCGGTTGTCTTTGCGATTGCGGTTGCCTGGTTTGCGTATGGTTCCGGTGCCCGTGCCGCCCGTGCGGGTTCGGCGCTCAGCGGAATCGCCGCTGGCACCGCCACCTTCGCGCTTCTCACAGCGCTCATCGTGCTGCCAGCGCGCAACGACATTCTGTCGGCCGAGCGGCTGTGGGCACTGCTCATTCCACCGCTCGTGTATCTGCTTGCCAGTGCGGCGGGCGGGGCGGTTGCCAGTTGGCGCGCGGGCCGCGGCATCGTGCACGATCTCACCGTCAAACAACGCACGATCACAGAAGTGATCGGCGTTGGGGTGCTTGCGGCATCCGCTGGACTCATCGGCGTGGGCGCAATCGCGCTCACCGTGCGTTTTGCCCTCGGTGGCGCGCAAGCACTCGCGATCTATCAGGGCCTGCAGGTTGATGTTGCTGGTGCGACGGCGCTCACGCTCGGCCAGCTCGCATATTTGCCGACCGCGGTTGTGTGGGCGGTTTCGTGGCTTGCCGGGCCCGGTTTCGCGATGGGAACGGATGCCGTCGCAAACCCCGTCGTGACAACCCCGACCGTGCTCCCGCCGATTCCAATGTTCGCCCTCGTGCCCCAGCACTCCTCGGTGTGGTGGCTTGCGATCGTGCTCGTGCCAATTCTTGTCGGCGCGCTCGCCGGCTGGCTTGTGCGTGGCCGACTCGAAGTCGCGGGCAATGCCGCACTCAGCGCCAACGCGCCGGTGCGGCTGCACATCGGTCATCGCGCGCTCGTGGCACTGCTCATCACGGTGCTGACCGCCGGCGTGTGGGCACTTTTTGCGGTGGCAACCTCAGGCTCGATCGGCCCCGGCGTGCTCACACACCTCGGGCCCGACCCGCTCCTGCTCGCCGCAGCGCTCGCGGCAGAAATCGGCGTTGGCTCGGCAATCATGTTGCTTGCACCCGTGCGCCACAAGGCGCAGGGCGATGAAGAAGCGGATGTCGCAACATCCGCCCTCATCTCGACCGAGCTCGATGAAAACCCGGCGTCTGCGGTGACTAAACTTGATGGCGTGCTGAAGCTCGTGGTCTTGATTTCGGGGGGCGGGTCGAACCTGCGTGCCCTGCTCGATGAGATCGCTGCCGGCACGATCGCCGCCGAGGTTGTTGCGGTCGGCGCGGATCGCGATGCCGAGGGGCTCGAACACGCGGCCGAATTCGGTATTGAGCGCTTCGTTGTGCCGTTTGGCGAATTCGAAAACCGCGACGCGTGGGGCGAAGCGCTCGGCGACAAACTCGCCGAGTACACCCCCGACCTGGTGGTGCTGAGCGGTCTCATGCGCTTGCTGCCGGCCGGACTCGTAGGGCGATTTGCGCCCAACATCATTAACACCCACCCGGCATATTTGCCCGAGTTTCCTGGTGCGCACGGTGTTCGAGATGCCCTCGCTGCGGGCGTCGAACAAACCGGTGCGAGCGTCATTGTCGTCGACAACGGTGTCGACACGGGAGCCATCCTCGCGCAAGAACGCGTGAGCGTTGAACCTGACGACACCGAACAAACCCTGCACGATCGCATCAAACCGGTCGAACGCCGCCTGCTCGCCGAAGTCATTCGGGGTGTCGCGGGCGGAACAATAGACCTTGAAAACCGTCAAACTTGAGAAACCCCATTTCGACTCCTCGGCTGCGCCTCGTCGCTCAATGACCGAGTTTTAAAAGGAGAACATCCGATGGCTGGCCCAACCCACGACCCTTCGCTGTACATCGAGCGTGACGAGATCGCTGTGCGCCGTGCGCTCATCTCGGTGAGCGACAAGACGGGTCTCGTCGAACTCGCGCAGGCCCTCGCCGAAAACGGTGTCGAAATCGTTTCGACCGGTTCGACCGCGAGCACAATCCGCGGCGCAGGTGTTGCAGTCACCGATGTTTCAGAGGTCACCGGCTTCGCTGAAGCACTCGACGGACGCGTCAAGACCCTGCACCCCGCCGTGCACGCTGGCCTGCTGGCCGACTTGCGTCTGCAACACCACGCCGACCAGCTGGGCGAGCTGGGTATCGCCCCGTTCGAGCTTGTTGTGGTGAACCTGTACCCGTTCGTTGAGACGGTCAAATCGGATGCCGCCCCCAACGAAATCGTCGAGCAAATCGACATCGGTGGCCCCGCCATGGTGCGTGCCTCGGCCAAAAACTTTGCGAACGTTGCGATTGTTGTGCAGCCGTCGGCTTACCCGACGATCGTCGACTCGGTACGTGCGGGCGGCACGACCCTCGCTCAGCGCCGTGAACTTGCTACGCGCGCGTTCAGCCACACCGCCGCGTACGACTCGGCCGTGGCAACCTGGTTTGCCGAAGGCCTCCTTGACGACCCGGCAACCCTGCCCGAACTACTTTCTATGCAGGCCGAGCGCGTCGCCGTGCTGCGCTACGGCGAAAACTCGCACCAGCGCGCAGCCCTCTACTCACGCATGGGCCGCCGCGGCATCGCCCAGGCCGAGCAGCTGCAAGGCAAAGAGATGAGCTACAACAACTATGTTGACGCGGATGCCGCGCTGCGTGCCGCCTTCGACATGCGCAAACCCGCCGTTGCGATCGTCAAGCACGCGAACCCCTGCGGCATTGCCGTCACGGCAGCGAACGCGCTTGACCCGATCGCATCCGCACACTTGCGTGCGTTCGAATGCGACCCGGTCTCGGCCTACGGCGGCGTTGTTGCCGCAAACGGCACCGTGACGCTGAAGATGGCAGAAAACATGAAAGACATCTTCACCGAGGTGATTGTCGCACCTGACTTCGAACCCGCAGCCCTTGAAGCATTCAAGACGAAGAAGAACCTGCGCGTGCTGCGGTTGCCAAGCGACTGGGAACAAGAACACATGGATGTGCGCCTCATCTCAGGTGGCGTGCTGCTGCAAGACGCCGACCGCTTCCCAGAAGACATCGCCGAGACCGCCGCAAACTGGCAACTCGTCACCGGCGAACAGCCCGACGACGAAACCATGGAATCGCTCATCTTCGCGTGGAAAGCCTGCCGATCGGTCAAATCGAACGCCATCACGCTCGCGCACAGCGGCCAGACCGTTGGCATCGGCATGGGCCAAGTAAACCGAGTCGACTCGTGCCGACTGGCCGTTGAGCGTGCGGGGGAGCGCGCGAAAGGGTCGGTCGCAGCATCCGACGCCTTCTTCCCATTTGCGGATGGTGTGCAGGTGCTCCTCGACGCTGGCATCAGCGCCATCGTGCAGCCGGGCGGCTCCGTTCGCGACGAAGAAGTCATCGCTGCGGCACAGGCTGCTGGCGTGCCCATGTTCTTCACTGGCGAGCGACACTTCTTCCACTGAGTTTCCGGGGCGATAGCCGGTCCCTGAGTGAGCGCAGCGAGACGCCTGCAGAACACAAGCCGGTCCCTGAGCGAGCGTCAGCGACTGCGGAACAAGAGCCGGTCCCTGAGCGAGCGTCAGCGAGACGAAGGGCGGCGGCTTCGTAGAACGGGCAGCGCCTGGCGGCGGCTGCTCACGGGGTGGGCTTGCAGCGCCTTCGGCGGCTGCTTTCGGAGGTTGGCCCGCGCGGCCGGTGGCGGCGGCATTGCCTCACTCGCAGAGCGGGGTCCCCTGCCCCGATGCTCGCGATGCAACGCCGCCGCCACCGGTCGCGCTCACTTCGGGGGGCCGGTGGCCATCGAGTTGGTGAGGTGGGGGCGTGCAAGAGGCGGGCATCGAGCCCGCGTCTTGCACCTGCCGTCGCGAGAGGTGGGCGGGGTTGGCGACTGCCGTCTTTGGGGAATGTGGGCGCTTGTAGGATGGAGGGATGGCGCAAATTGCAGAAACAGGGTTATCCGTAGCGGTGGTCGGGGCAACCGGCCAGGTCGGTCGCGTCATGCGCGAGATTTTGCTCGAGCGAAACTTCCCGGTGCGCGAACTGCGCTTGTTCTCATCGGCTCGTTCGGCAGGCACCGAGGTTGACTTCAACGGCATCACCGTGACCGTTGAGGATGTTGCCACATCCGACTTCTCCGGCATCGACATCGCTCTGTTCTCAGCCGGTGCGACCGCCTCGAAAGAGTACGCCCCCAAGTTCGCCGCGGCCGGCGCGGTTGTCGTTGACAACTCAAGCGGCTGGCGCATGGACCCAGAAGTGCCACTCGTTGTCGCCGAGGTCAACCCCGAGGCTGCGATCAACCCGCCGAAGGGCATCATCGCCAACCCCAACTGCACCACGATGGCCGCGATGCCGGTGCTCAAACCCCTGCACGATGCTGCAGGTCTCGAGCGACTTGTCGTCGCCACCTACCAGGCCGTGAGCGGTTCGGGTCTTGCCGGCGCTGAAGAACTCCTCGGGCAAGTTGAAGCCGCGCTTGCGCAGCCGAACGTCATCGGCCTGGTCAACGACGGTTCCGCCGTCACGTTCCCCGAGCCGCAGAAGTACGTTGCACCGATCGCGTTCGACGTGATTCCGCTCGCCGGCAGCATCGTCGACGACGGCCAGAACGAAACCGACGAAGAGAAGAAGCTCCGCAACGAATCGCGCAAGATCCTGGGCATCCCCGAATTGCGGGTTGCTGGCACGTGCGTTCGCGTTCCGGTCTTCACCGGCCACTCGCTTTCGATTCACGCCGAGTTCGCACATGACCTTTCGCCAGAGCAGGCGCGTGCGGTGCTTGCGGATGCCCCGGGCGTCGCACTGCTTGAGGTTCCGACCCCGCTGCAGGTGGCAGGCAACGACCCCAGCTACGTTGGTCGTATTCGTGCCGACCAGTCAGCCCCCGAAGGCAAGGGTCTTGTGCTGTTCGTCTCGAACGACAACCTGCGCAAGGGTGCCGCACTCAACACCGTGCAGATCGCCGAAGTCATCGCAGAAAACCTCGTCGCAGCACGCTAAACAGCCCACGTTCACGCCCCTCGAGCGGGTGCGCGTTGGGGGCAGTGTTTCAAACGATCTAGACTAGTTTGGTGACCCCAAACGCTGATGTAGTTTTGATCGGTGGCGGCATCATGTCGGCCACGCTCGGTATGTTCCTGAACCAGTTGCAGCCCGACTGGAAAATTGTGGCGTTCGAACGCGAAGGAAAGCTCGCGCAAGAAAGCTCAAACCCGTGGAACAACGCCGGAACCGGTCACGCTGCCCTGTGCGAGCTGAACTACATGCCCGAGGATGCTGACGGCAACGTTGACCCGGCCAAGGCAGTCGGCATCAACGAGCAGTTTCAGCAGAGCCGCGAGTTTTGGTCGTCGCTTGTCAAGCAGGGCATCCTGCACGACCCCGAAACCTTCATCAACGCAACCCCGCACATGACATTCGTCAAGGGTGAAAAAGACGTCTCGTACCTCAAGAAGCGTTACGAGTCGCTCAAGAAGCAGCCGCTTTTCGATGGCATCGAATACAGCGAAGACTCGCGCGTTATCAACCAGTGGGCACCGCTGCTGATGAAAAAGCGCGTCGACACGGGCGAGGTTTTTGCTGCAACGCGTGTGCCAAGCGGTACGGATGTTGACTTCGGCGCACTCACGAACCAGATGTTCACGCACCTGCGGCAAAGTGGCACCGAGGTGTACACCGGTCACGAGGTTGTGAACCTGAAGAAACAAAAAGACGGCACGTGGAACGTAACCGTCATGAACGTCAACGGCCGCTCAAAAACCACGATCAACGCCAAGTTTGTTTTCGTTGGCGCCGGTGGTTGGGCACTTCCGCTGCTGCAAAAGTCGGGCATCAAAGAGGCTCGCGGCTACGGAGTCTTCCCGATCGGTGGCCAGTTCTTGAAGACCTCCAACCCCGACATTGTTTCGCAACACCGCGCAAAGGTGTACTCGCAAGCATCCGTTGGTGCCCCGCCGATGTCGGTTCCGCACCTTGACGCACGCGTTGTTGACGGGGAGCGTTCGTTGCTGTTTGGGCCGTTCGCAACGTTCAGCCCGAAGTTCCTCAAAAACGGCAAGATCACCGACCTGGTCACCCAGGTGCGCGGGCACAACCTGTTCACGATGCTGGGTGTCGCGGTGAAAAACCCCGATCTGATGACCTATTTGCTCGGCGAGCTCTCAAAGTCGAAAGCACAAAAGGTCGACAGCCTGCGCGACTTCATGCCGAGCGCGAAAGATGACGACTGGACGATCATCAACGCTGGCCAGCGCGCACAGGTCATGAAAAAGGATGCTGACGGCAAGGCGATTCTGCAGTTCGGAACCGAGGTGGTTGCGGCATCCGATGGCACGATCGCAGGCCTCCTGGGCGCTTCACCGGGTGCTTCGACGGCCGTATCGATCATGCTCAACGTGCTGCAAAAGTGCTTCGCAGACGACTACGCCAACTGGGAGCCGAAGCTCAAAAAACTGCTGCCGTCGCTCGGTCTCAACCTCAACGACGACGCGAAACTCGCCAAGAAGGCGACCGCGGCGACCGCGAAAACGCTGAAGATCACCGCGTAGGCTCGCGCATGGCCAAGCTGTATTACCGCTACGGGGCGATGAACTCCGGCAAGTCGACGGCTTTGCTGCAGGCCGCGCACAACTATGAAGAGCGTGACCAGCGTGTTTTGCTCGCAAAGCCCGCGATCGACACGAAAGGTGCCCGCCAAATCGACAGTCGATTGGGTGTGGCACGCGACGTTGACTTTTTGATTGGTCCGGATGATTCGGTCGCCGCGTTGTTTGCGCAATTCGAGCGACCCAATGCGCTGTTGATCGACGAGGCGCAGTTCCTATCCGCGGCACAGGTTGATGAGCTGTTTCGTATCGCGGTGCAAGAGGGTGTGCCGGTGCTCGCGTACGGCATCCGCAGCGACTTTCACACGCACGCGTTTCCGGGCTCGGCCCGGTTGCTTGCGATCGCGCACACGCTTGAAGAACTCAAGACCATTTGTCGCTGTGGACGCAAGGCCGTTTTCAACGCGCGCATGGTTGACGGCAAGTTCGTCTTCGACGGCGGCCAGGTCGCAATCGACGGTGAGCAGTCGGTGACGTACGAGTCGATGTGTGGCTCGTGCTACCTTGAGCGCTCCGGCGGCGCGCTGGGGTAGTGGCGGTTACCCGCGAAGCGCGCCAGCTTCACGCTGCAACAGCGGGCGCACCCGATAGGGAATGAGCTCTTCAACGCTGAGGGTTGTCTCAGTGCGCTCAACACCCTCGATCGCAAGAATGGCCGCTTCGACCTGAAACAAGTGATGTGCGTCGCGGCACGCGACGTAAAGTTGCAGATCGTTTGGCCCGGCAAGACCAGTGGCCTGAAGCACCTCTGGAATTTCGCGAAGCTCATCGGCAATGCGCTGCAGATGTGGCTGGTGCACCTTCATGGTGATCCAGGCGTTGAGCGCATAGCCGAGCGGGGTCGTACTGATCATCCGATCGAACGGGAGAAAAGCACGGTTGTCTACCAAGCGCTTCATGCGTGCGTGCACCGTGTTGCGGGAGAGGTTCGTACGCTCGGCAAGCGCCGCATTTGAGGCGCGCGGCTCATCGATGAGCGCTTTCAAGAGGGTCAAATCGATCGCGTCATAGGAGTGCATACTGTGCAGTCTAGGCGGCTTCTGTGCGTAACGGGAGTGCACTTCGCGCAATTTGATCCGCAACAGTTGAGCTAGTCGCACATTCGTGCTCTGATTGCAGCATCCGATCGCGAACGTACAACGCCGTACAGAAAGTGAGTGGTGAGGTGTCAACGACGATGACTTCTTCCGCACTGGGTTTTTTGCAACTGGTCGACGAACATGGGGTGCGCCACAGTTCGTACCCGCTTGACGAGTTCGTTGCGGATGTTTCCGAAGCCGAACTGCTGGCGATCTACACCGACATGTGCGTCATGCGCCGAGTCGATGAAGAAGCAACCATTCTGCAGCGTCAAGGCCAGCTTGCGCTCTGGCCGCCACTCAAAGGTCAAGAGGCGGCACAAATCGGTTCGGCCCGTGCCCTCATGCCGAACGACTTCGTCTTTCCGAGCTACCGAGACCACGGTGTTGCGTACATTCGCGGTGTCGATTGGGCGAGCCTCATGCGCGTGTGGCGCGGAGTTGCCGGATCCGGGTGGGATCCGTACGAGTTTGGGATGGCCACACCCCAGATCATCATCGGGGCGCAATCGCTGCACGCAACCGGATGGGCGATGGGGGCGAAGTTTGAGGGCGCGAACGACGTAGCCATCGCGTACTTCGGTGACGGCGCGATGAGCCAAGGCGACGTCAACGAAGCGCTCGTGTTTGCCGCATCATACGAAGCACCCGTGGTGTTCTTCTGCCAGAACAACCAGTGGGGCATTTCCACTCCGGTGACGGTGCAATCAAAAACGCCCCTCGCGAATCGCGGTTCCGGATTCGGTGTTGAAACCATCCGCGTCGACGGAAACGATGTGCTCGCGGTACTTGCCGCAACACGGATGGCGCTCGAACACGCACGTTCCGGTGGCGGCCCCGCCCTCATCGAGGCGGTTACCTACCGGATGGGCCCGCACACAACAGCCGACGACCCCAAGCGCTACCGCGGGGCAGACGAGCTTGCCGAGTGGGCACAACGCGACCCGATTGATCGCTTGCAAAAGCTGCTCGAGACGCGGGGCGTGCTCACTCCGGAAGCAAAATCGGATGTCGCAGCCGCCGCCGCAGAAGCTGCAGCAGAGCTGCGCACGGCGGTCATCACGATGCCCGACCCGCAGCCGTTGACGCTCTTCGACAACGTGTACTCGACGGAGCATCCGAACCTTCAGCGCCAACGTGCCGAATACGCAGCGTATCTGGAAGGGTTCGCATCATGACCACGCTGACGCTCGCGAAAGCAATCAACACCGGCCTTGCCGCAGCCATGGCAGCAGACGACAAAGTCCTGCTCATGGGCGAAGACATCGGCGTCAACGGCGGTGTGTATCGCGTCACTGACGGGCTGCAAGAACAGTTCGGAAAGAACCGTGTGCTCGACACCCCACTCGCCGAATCGGGCATCCTTGGCACCGCGATCGGGCTTGCCTACCGCGGGTATCGGCCCGTGATGGAAGTGCAGTTCGACGGCTTCCTGTACCCGGCCTTTGACCAGTTGGTCTCGCAAGTGGCAAGAATGCACTACCGCACAGCCGGCAAAGTGACCCTCCCAATCACCATCCGAATCCCCTTCGGTGGCGGCATCGGCGCCGTAGAACACCACAGCGAATCGCCCGAGGCGTATCTGGCACACACCGCGGGGCTTCGCACCGTTGCGGTTTCAAACCCGCAAGACGCTGAAACGATGATTCGCCAAGCAATCGCGTGCGACGACCCGGTGGTGTTTTTCGAACCAAAACGTCGCTACCACGACCGTGCTGACGTCATTACCGACCGCGCACTCGATGACGTTTTGCCAATGGATCGAGCCGCCGTCGTTCGCCCAGGAACTGACGTCACCGTCGTTTGCTACGGGGCGATGGTCTCGGTGTGCCTCGACGCCGCGCTCGCGGCCGAACAAGACGGAATCTCGCTTGAAGTTGTCGATCTTCGAAGCCTGTCACCGATCGACTACGTGACACTTGAGCGGTCGATCCGCAAAACTTCACGCGTCGTTGTTGTGCACGAGGCCGCGGGCAACGCCGGTCTCGGGGCCGAGATCGTGGCAACACTCACAGATCGCTGCTTCGACGATCTCGATGCACCACCACTGCGAGTGACCGGGCACGACATCCCGTATCCGGCAGCCAAACTTGAGTCGCACCACTTGCCCGATCTTGATCGGATCCTCTACACGGTTGACCGCGTGATGGGCCGGCGTGAGGCGGTCGTACGGTGATCGAGACGTTTGAGCTTCCCGACCTTGCTGAAGGCCTCGTTGAAGCCGAGCTCGTGCAGTGGATCGTCAGCGAAGGCGACACGATCGAGCTGAACCAAACGATCGCAGAAGTCGAGACGGCCAAAGCATCCGTTGAACTGCCTTCGCCATTCGCTGGCGTCGTGCGCGAGCTGCACGCCAAACCGGGCGACATGGTGCCGGTTGGTGCCATTCTCGTTTCGATTGAAACGGATGCCGCAGCGCCGGACGCAGCGCCGGACGCAGCGCCGGGCGAAGTACCGGACGAGGCTCCGGCCGAAGAACTGCCGCCGAACCTCGTTGGGTATGGTGCCGCCCCCACATCGAGCGGCAAGACTCCCCTCCGTCGACAACGTGCGGATGTGCCGGCAGCCGAACCGGTGGCTGAGTCGACGGTTGAACCCGCGGTAACTGAGTCGCGTGGCCCCCGACCATCACCACTCGTGCGAAAACTCGCAAAAGAGCGCGGCGTCGACCTCGCACTCGTTTCGCCGTCTGGGCCGCAGGGCAAAGTCACGCGCGCCGACCTGGAGGCCTATCTGGCCGCCGGTTCCGGACCAAACTCAGGAGAAACCGCCACTTCGCGAACAGAAACTTCGCCAAGTGCCGCCGTTTCAGGAGTTCGGAACGCAGCGGGCGGTGAGCTTCGCGTTCCAATCAGGGGAGTGCGCAAACACACCGCCGCGGCCATGGTTCGAAGCGCCTTCACAGCTCCCCATGCCGCCACCTTCGTCACCGTCGATGTGACAGCAACGACCGAGCTGATCACCGCACTCAAGGCCGACCGTGCATACTCGGCGCACCGCATCGGCGTGCTCGCGATCGCCGCGAAAGCCGTTTGCCTTGCGATGCAGCGAACACCCGAACTGAACTCGCGCTGGGATGAGCCCGCCGGTGAAATTGTGATCCCGAGCGATGTGCACCTCGGAATCGCCGCCGCAACCGGCCGCGGCCTCGTCGTACCGAACATCCGTGGCGCATCGAACATGAGCGTTACGCAGCTCGCGGATGCCATCAGCCAACTCGCCGAAACGGCACGAGCGGGCAAAACGACGCCGGCCGCAATGACCGGCGGCACCTTTACGATCACCAACATTGGCGTCTTCGGCGTCGACGCTGGAACACCAATCCTCAACCCGGGCGAAGCGGGCATCCTCGCGCTCGGCGCCATCCGCAAGCAACCGTGGGAACACAACGGCGAAATTGCGCTGCGCGACGTACTGACGCTGAGCCTGTCATTCGACCATCGCTTGGTCGACGGCGCACAGGGGGCGACGTTCTTGCGGGATGTCGCCGAGCTGCTTGCCCGGCCGGAACGGGCGCTGCTGTACTGAGGCGTGCGCAGTTTGGGGGAGCACCCTCCACGCGCCGCAGGTGTAGAGGGAGAGGTTGCGTTGGGTGGAGAGGGCGGCGCGTGGAGCCTCTCGGCGCTTTCGGGGCCCA
>CAZTUC010000040.1:0-1035 GCA_964616805.1 uncultured Microbacterium sp.
CCTTTAATAGGCGTCAGCGGTGTGCCTGAACTTTGCTGACGCCTATTAAAGGTGGGCAGGACGGTCGGGGCCGCTCCATCGCATCGCAATATTGTCGTCTTTTACAAAGAAACCGAGGTCTTCATAGAGCGCAAGCCCTTGAGGGCTAGCATGCAATTCAACCACTTCAATGTCGAGGGCAACAGCCCTCGCGAGCAATGCCTCCATCACCGACTTCGCATATCCTTTTCGATGATGCTGAGGGGCGGTTGACACCCATTGGACGTATCCGACATAACATGACTGAGCACCGGGTCTCGGCAATCGTGGGGTGATGTTCATCAGACCGCAGCTTGCCAATCCTCCTTCTGGGGCATCAATGACATAACCGTATAGATCGCTGTCGAGACTCAGCCGGGTGCGAACAGTGGCAATGGAATCGAGCGCCCATCGAGGGGTTGTCTTTGCCCCCACAGATTTGTACATGAGGGCGCCGAGGTGAACGATTTCTGCGGCATCTTCTGGTCGGGCTAGCCGGACAGAAGGAAGCCCCACTCCCCTACCTCCAGGCGACTGCGATGATGATGTTCACCACCGTCAGTCCACCGATAGCACCCCAAAGTGGAACAGGAATGGAGTCCTTTTTCTTGTAGGCGAAGACAAGCACAGCTACCGCAACGGTGATGAGGAGCTTAACTCCAATTTTGACGTGGTTTACGTCTCCATCACCCATTGAGGTAATTCCAGCCAACGCGATTCCCGTGACCAGCTGGGTGAGGACACCGTGAACCATCGCGGCGTTAATCGACTTGATTGGGAACTTCATCTGGGTAAGGAATCCGCCAAATAGCGAGGCTAAACCAATGAAGTGGAGGACAAGAAAGGCAATTTTTACAGCATCCATGGCTAATCCTTAGTCAAGATAATCGCGAAGAACTTGGGAACGTGAGGGGTGACGCAACTTGGACATAGTCTTTGATTCAATTTGGCGGATACGTTCACGTGTAACACCAAAGACGCGACCAATTTCGTCAAGGGTCTTAGGCTGGCCATCGG
>CAZTUC010000040.1:1045-13265 GCA_964616805.1 uncultured Microbacterium sp.
ATTCAACGTTCCCATAACCTTAGTAAGCTCTTCCTGAAGAAGGGTGAAACCAACGGCTTCGGCAGGAACAACTGCTTCCGAGTCCTCAATCAGGTCACCGAACTCACTGTCGCCATCTTCACCGAGTGGCGTGTGCAAAGAAATGGGTTCGCGTCCGTATTTCTGGACTTCAACAACCTTCTCCGGTGGCATGTCTAGTTCAAGGCCCAGCTCTTCTGGAGTGGGTTCTCGCCCTAAATCTTGAAGCATCTGACGCTGTACGCGAGCTAGCTTATTAATGACTTCGACCATGTCAACCGGAATACGAATGGTGCGAGCCTGGTCAGCCATCGCGCGGGTAATCGCCTGGCGAATCCACCACGTTGCGTACGTTGAGAACTTGTAACCCTTGGCGTAGTCGAACTTCTCGACGGCGCGAATCAGACCGAGGTTCCCCTCTTGAATGAGGTCGAGGAACTGCATGCCACGACCCGTGTAACGCTTTGCAAGCGATACGACGAGTCGGAGGTTTGCGCCGAGCAGGTGGCTCTTCGCGCGCTGGCCATCACGCGCAACCCACTGCAGGTCCAGACCAAGCTGGGTGGTTTGTTCTTCCGCACTCATCCGCGAGAGCTTCTCTTCGGCGAACAGACCCGCCTCGATTCGCATTGAGAGGTCTACTTCTTCGGCAGCGTTAAGCAGTGCGACTTTACCGATCTGCTTCAAATAGTCTTTGACCGGGTCGGCGGTAGCGCCGGTGATTTGCGTCGAGTAGGTGGGGACTTCTTCATCATCGCGCGACGAAATGACGATTGCGCCGGTCGGTAGCGGCTCGGCCATTTCTGGCTTCGGCGCGTCTTCGTCGTCACCAGCATCTTCGCCTTCGACAACGACATCTTCGGGTTGTTCCGCTTCGGCTGCTTTCGCGCCGCGCTTGACAGGAGCCCGCTTTGCAGGGGCTTTCTTTGCAGGAGCCTTCTTTGGCGCTGTCGCTGCTGCGGCCTCTTCGGCTACCGGTTCAGCAACCTTCTTTGGTGCGGCTTTCTTTGCAGGAGCCTTCTTAGGCGCTGTCGCTGCTGCGGCCTCTTCGGCTACCGGTTCAGCAACCTTCTTGGGTGCGGCTTTCTTGGCCGGTGCCTTTTTTGCGGCAGGTTTTTTTGCCGCATCCGTTTCGGTTACTGCCTGGTCTGCCGATGCTTCGGCTTTTGCCTTTGTAGCTCGCGATTTTGTCGCAGTGGAAGTGGCCACGCTTCACCTTTCGAGTGTCTACCCAGCGAATCTGGGCAGAACGAAGACCCTTGTCAAGTTTGGAGTGTTTTCACATTCCCCTTGACAACGGGTCACTCTTGACATTATACACAGTCAGACTTAGAAGTCTTCACTGAAGGGGGCCGGATTCGGCGGTTCTGCGTCGCCGTTGGTGCGGTTTGCCAGGAATTTTTGGAGTTCTTCGGCGAGTTCGTCAGCGCTTGGCAGTGATGCCTCGGTGAGGGCGTCGACGTCTTCGGCATCCTGGCCTTGTTCGCGTGCCCGACTGTATGCGTCGTAGCGTTGCTCGAGCATTTCGACCATGGCCGTCAGTTCTTGTTCGTCACGCACTTGCGAGTGCACTTCAGCCTCGAAGGCCCCGAGCTGATCTCGCACGCTGTCCATGTTCAAAACAAGCCCGGTCGCAGTCATGAGGCGATCTGCTGCCGCGAGCACCGCATGGGGGTACTTCGCATCGCTGAGATAGTGCGGCACAAGCAAGACCAGTCCGGTGCCTTCTCCCCCAGCTTCGATATAGCGGTACTCCAGCAGGTGTCCTGCCGTTGCGGGCACTTGCGTGGTGGGTTGCCACACACTCATCAGGTCAATCAAATCGCCGCGGTTACCGCTGACGGTCACCCCGAGGGGACGCGTGTGGGGTACCGGTAAGCCAATCGCGTGCAACCAAACGAGTTCTTCCACCTCGTGCTCAACTGAGAACGCCAGAACATCGGCGACGAAGCTTTCCCAGGCGAAGTCTGGTTCGTACCCTGTGAGCAGTAAGAACGGCTGCCCCATCGTGTCGTGGGCAAGTGCGAGATCAAGGCGCGGTGGCTCAAACTCAGCAAGGTGATCACCGCGGAACGTCATCAGTGGGCGCCGCGCACGGTAATCAAACAGCACGTCATTATCGAAGACAACGACCGGTTGCGGGTTCGCAACCTCGCGCAAGTGCGTCATGAGCCCGGACACCGTGTGGCCGGCGTCAACGAATCCTGTCAAGAGCACCACGAGGCTGAGCCCAGGTGGCACGATGGGAGCGTTCTCGACGCGCTTTGCTGTTGCACCGGGTTCTGCCATACACCCATCGTACGAGGCGCAACAGACATCGGGTTCAAAACAATGCGGCAGTCGGATGCCTAGGATGAACATATGTCTGTAGCGAAACTCAAAACCCGTGCCTCTCTCACCGCCAGCGACAAGAAGGGCCTTGTCATCTACGTTTTGCCCCAGGGTGAAACCCCCGCCGAATTGCCCGCAGAAATTGCCGCGAACATCACCGCGATTGGCTTCGAACCCAAGGCGGGCAGCATGACGCGTGTTGCAACGACCGAGGGGTCAGCCGCAGTTGTCGGCGTTGGCGCCGCAACCCCTGGAAACGTTCGCGATGGGGTTGGTGCCGCCATCCGTACCTACACCGGTTTCAAAACCGCAGCCGTCGTTCTGACCGGCGCTGCGGCCGAGCAACCGATCGCAGCGCTCGAGGGTGCTGGCCTTGGAAGCTACCGCTTTGCTTCTTATAAAAGCTCCGAAGCTCCCGTCACGTTCTCGAGTGTGACCATCGTCGCCAGCGGAGCGACGAAAGCTGACGCCGAAAAGGCCCACACAGTTGCTGAGGCTGTTGCTCTTGTCAAAGACCTTGTGACAACCCCTGCCGAATGGTTGAGCCCGGCACAATTTGCTGAGCGTGCGCTCGAACTCACCGAAGAACTCCCGATCAGCGTTAAGGTGCTCACAAAGAAGAAGCTGCGCAAGAAGGGGTATGGCGGTGTGCTCGGCGTCGCCCAGGGCTCAGACCGTCCGCCACGAGTTGTCAAGCTCACCTACAAGCCCGAAGACGCAAAACGCAGCGTTGCGCTCGTCGGTAAAGGCATCACGTTTGACACGGGTGGGCTCTCGCTCAAGCCAGCCGCGAGCATGGTTGGAATGAAGTTCGATATGGCAGGTGCTGCAACGGCACTCGCTGTCGTTCGCGCTGCAGCCCAGCTTGCACTTGAGGTGAAGGTAACGGCCTACCTCATGATCACCGACAACATGCCGTCGGGTAAGGCAATTCGCCCGGGCGACGTACTCAAACACCTCGGCGGCAAGACCGTTGAGGTGTTGAACACGGATGCCGAGGGGCGTCTGGTGCTCGCGGATGGCCTTGTGGCGGCGAGTCGCAAGAAGCCCGATGTCATCATCGACATCGCAACCCTCACGGGTGCCATCATCGTTGCACTCGGCGAACGCCACACGGGTGTTTTCGGCAACAACGATGCCGAAACTGCGGCATACCTCGCCGCTGCAGAAGTAACCGACGAGCTCGCGTGGCACCTGCCGCTTCCGGAATACATGAAGAGCGATATGGAATCGCCCATTGCTGACCTGCAAAACGTGAAGATGGGAAACCCCGCCGGCGGGAGCCTCTACGCCGGATTGTTCTTGCAAGAGTTCGTCGGTAACACCGCGGAAGACGAGCAAATCTCATGGATTCACCTCGACATTGCCGGTTCTGCTGAGGCGAAGTCGCCGCGTGGCCCGCACGACAAGGGTGCGACAGGTGCAACAGTACGTTCGCTGCTGACCTATCTCGCCGGTGTCGATGACGAAGCATCCGTCGACGAGTAAGCACCACGATGTCGAAAACGCCACACGAGCACGTTGACGTCGTTGTAATCGGCGGTGGAAGCGCCGGGTACGCCACGGCCATTCGTGCTGCGACCCTCGGTAAATCCGTCGTCCTGATCGAGCGCGAGAAGGTTGGCGGCACGTGCCTGCACAACGGATGTGTTCCAACGAAAGCTCTGCTGCACGTTGCTGAGCGCGCCGACGACGTCCGCAGCGCAGCCAAGATTGGGGTGCTCGCGGAATCCCCCGGTCTTGATCTTGATGCTGTGCATGCGTTTCGGGATGGCATCGTCGACAAGAAGTTCAAGGGACTGCAGTCGCTCCTGAAAGCGAAGAAGATTCAGGTCGTCACAGGAGCTGGGGTGCTTGAAAGTACCGATCCGCTCACGGTTCGAGCCGGCGATGCGATCTTCACCGCCGACGATGTCGTGCTCGCACCTGGCGCGCAAGCGCGGCGTCTCGAAGCGGTTCCGTATGGCGATGCTGTTTTGACGAGTGATGAAGCACTCGCTTTGACACGCGTTCCCGAACGCGCTGTCGTTATCGGTGGCGGCGTTATCGGTCTCGAGTTTGCAAGCCTGTGGTGCTCCCTGGGCGCCAACGTGACGATTGTCGAACCGTTGCCGACGATCGCTGCCGCCGAAGACCCGAATATCGCCAAAACCCTCACACGTGCGCTGACCAAACGTGGCATGACGATCAAGGCGGGCATGGGTTTCCAGGAGATTGCCGTCGATGGCACAGCCGCCAGGGTCGTGCTCGATTCTGGCGACGTGCTCGAAGCTGACACCGTGCTGGTTGCCGTTGGTCGTGTTCCGGCGACGGAAGGCTTGGGGCTTGATGAGGCTGGTGTTGCGCGAAACGGCGCCGCGGTTGTGGTTGATGAGTTCTTGCGCACGTCGGTCCCGCACGTCTGGGCGGTTGGTGACGCTGTTGGGGGTGTGCAGCTTGCGCACCGCGGCTACGCGCACGGCATGGCTGTTGCCGAACGCATCGCGGGTCTGGAGGCCCCCGAGGTTCGCGACGAAGAGGTGCCGAAGGTCACGTACACCCACCCCGAAGTGGCATCCGTAGGGCTCAGCGAGCCTGCGGCAAACGAGCGGTTCGGGGCGGATGCTGTGCAGACGTACACCTACAATCTCGCCGGTAACGCAAAGAGCGAGATTCTCGAGACTTCAGGGTTCGTGAAGATTGTGCGCGAAAAAGATGGCCCGATCGTTGGGGTGCATCTGATCGGTGATCGCGTCGGCGAATTGATCACCGAGGGTCAACTCGCCGTTGCATGGCAGGCAACACCAGAAGACTTCAACCACCTCATCCACGCTCATCCGACGCAAAGTGAAGCACTCGGTGAGGCTTTTTTGGCGTTGACCGGTCGCGGTATTCACACACTTTGAGAAAGTCATCGCGAAAACCCTGCCCGCATGGTGCCAGCGACTTCCCATACTCACTAAACTGTTTCGAAGCACGAGGCATATTTAAGGAGCACTCCTCATGAGCACACCCGTGATCCTCCCCGCGCTGGGTGAGAGCGTCACCGAAGGCACCGTTACTCGCTGGTTGAAGCAAGTTGGTGACACGGTACAGGCCGATGAAGGTCTGCTCGAGATCTCGACCGACAAGGTTGACACCGAGATTCCTGCCCCGGCTTCGGGCATTCTCGAAGAGATTTTGGTTCAGGAAGACGAGACCGTTGAGGTCGGCGCCCTGCTGGGCCGCATTGGCGATGGCTCGGGCGCGGCTTCGGCAGCCGCTCCTGCCGAAGCCGCGCCCGCACCGGAAGCAGCACCCGCGCCGGTTGTTGAAGTGGCACCCGTTGTTGAAGTGGCACCCGTTGTTGAGGCTGCGCCCGTTGTCGAAGCGGCGCCCGCCGTTGAGGCTGCGCCTGCGGCCGCGCCAGCTGGTGGTGACGCAACGGATGTGAAGCTTCCAGAACTCGGCGAAAGTGTCACTGAGGGCACCGTGACGCGCTGGCTGAAGCAACTCGGTGACGACGTTGCCGTCGACGAACCGCTGCTCGAGATCTCGACAGACAAGGTTGACACCGAGATTCCGTCCCCGGTTGCCGGCAAGCTCGTTGAGATTCTTGCCGCTGAAGACGAGACGATTGCGGTCGGCTCGGTTCTGGCTCGCATTGGCTCGGGCGTACCCGCTGCCGCCGCCCCGCCTGCCCCTGCCCCAGCACCTGAGGCTGTTGCTCCACCGGCACCTGCTCCCGCGCCAGCACCTGTTCCCGAGGCTGTTGCGCCACCGACTCCTGCCCCGGCACCCGCGCCGGCGCCTGCCCCGGCACCAGTCGTCGAGGAACGCCCCGCGCCGACCTTTACGGCTCCGTCTCCAGAAGCCGTTGGTGTCTACGTGACGCCGCTCGTACGCAAGCTTGCCGCTCAGCACGGCGTCGACCTGGCCCGTGTACAAGGTTCAGGCGTTGGCGGTCGCATTCGCAAGGAAGACGTTCTCGCGGCAGCAGCGTCGACCCCAACAGGTTCGGCCGCACAGCCGCAGGTTGAGGCACTTGTCCCATCGCAGCGTGAAGTTTCGGCGCTGCGCGGCACGAGCGAACCGTTCTCGCGTTTGCGCAAGGTGCTGGCAAAGAACGCCGTCTCATCGATGCAAAACACCGCGCAGTTGACAACGGTTGTTGAAGTTGATGTCACAACGCTCGCCCAATTGCGCGACGCACACAAGACGTCATTCCTTGAAAAGACCGGCGACAAGTTGTCGTTCTTGCCGTTCTTCGTGAAGGCTGCTGCCGAAGCGCTGCAGACCTACCCGATCATCAACGCAACGGTTTCGGAAGAAAACATCGTTTATCCGGCAACCGAGAACGTGTGCATCGCGGTAGACACCCCGAAGGGTTTGTACAGCCCGGTCTTCCGTGAGCCAGCCGACAAGACTATTGCCGAGATCGCTCGCGGTATCGCCGATTTGGCGCAGCGAACGCGTGACGGCCAGCTCAAACCTGACGACCTGTCCGGTGGCACGTTTACCGTGACCAACACCGGCTCGCGCGGCGCCCTCTTCGACACTCCGGTCGTGTTCTTGCCACAATCGGCAATTCTCGGCACCGGTATCGTTGTCAAGCGTCCAGGCTTGGTCAAGGTCAATGGCGTCGAAGCGATTGCGCCTCGTTCATACGTCTACCTCGCCCTGTCGTACGATCACCGCATCATCGACGGTGCCGATGCCGCCCGCTACTTGGCTGCTGTGAAGACCCGCCTCGAAGAAGCAAACTTCGTCGGCGACTTGGGCGTCTAACCGGTTTCAACGTCAACTGGCTGGTTCGCGACGGAATACACGTCGCGAACCAGCCAGTTTTCGTTTGCACGCTCAAGCACAACGATCTCGCCGGCGGCTCGATCACCAAGCACGCGCAACACCACGACATCACCGAACGTTTCAACCACTTCAAGGTTTTCGGGCGCGTAACCGATGAGTTCAGCGGTCGCAAAGACGGGGTCGACATCTGCCGCCACAACGACGGGCATCGGGTGCGCGTTTACTCCAGAGACGTCTTCAGTTGGCTGTACTGGCTCAGGGGTGACGAAAACGACCGATTCCGCACTTGCCACAGGCCGATCTTGCGGCCACACGATGCCCAGTACAACAACGAGCGCAGCAGCAAAGCCGGCGGCAAGTTGTGGACGAGGTTTTCGTCGTCGAATCGTCGCCACGAGAAGGGTACGCGCAGCGTCGAAGCTCGCACCGTACCAGGATGAAGGCTGTCTGCTGCGTCGAGGGTGCGCGGCGGCACGGCGATCGCGGCGCCGCATTTGAGGTGCAACGACAGTAGGCAACTGCAAGATTTCGTCGAAGCTCGCACGATCCGGTTGCGGTTGCGCAAGCCCGCGGGGAGCTGCAAGTTCAAGCAATTGTTGTTCAAACGCCTCGAAGCGCGTGTATGCGGCGAGCGGGTCTGCGAGGGCGGCGTGCATTCCAGCCATCAGACGCTCACAGGCCCGATCTGAGGTGGCCTGCCCCACAGCCGCGAGAACCTCGCGTGCGCCGTCGTGTGCGGCAGAACCGGTACCCGGAACAAAAACCGGACACAGCTGTGCCGTGAGCCACCACGTGCCCTGGGCGTCATGGTTCTGAGCACCCAACTCACCGAGTCCGCGTACGAGGCTGAGCGCGATTGTGACGCACTCCCCTGGGTGCAGTTTCCGCTCGAGCAGCCACGTCGCCAGTTTGTCGAGGCACGGTTCGACAAGGGCGGCACAGCCGAGGGTCGTCCGGGCAAGCTGTCTCGCACCGTAGACGTGCGTTGCACCGGCGTACTGCCAAAGACTCGGGGCAACATCCGTGACCAAGAGCAACTGCGCATCGTCGGCCTGCACAATCCACCCTGGAAACGGTCGCGCACTCTCACAGCGGCGAAGCACTCGAAACGCATCCGACACCAGTGATGGCGGATGATGCGCGGGCACCGCAACGACATCAGTCAGCGTGGCTGGCCGAGCAGTTTTTGAAAATCGAAACATGCGTGCGAGTCAAGCACCAACCCACGGCGCCACTGATTTGTTTAAGCCATTTGTGAACAACTGCGCCAAAACTGCCAGTGTGGGTTGCTCTGTGCCGCGACCTGCCCCGCACACTCGGTATTCTTGGAGTATGGCCAAAAACAAACCCGCCGCAGAAAAGCGACCGAATATCTTCAAGCAGATCGCACAACTGCTGCGCTTCACCCGTGAGGTGTACCCGTGGGCACCGTGGGCTGTTCTTGGCGTGCTGCTTTTGGGTATCGCGCTCGGCGTTGTGGCGGGGATCCTGCTTCCCGGTGGCGTACTGACTCTGGTCGTCTGGATCATCACGGGCTTGCTCTTCGGCATCATGGGCGCGATGCTCACGCTTTCGCAAATCGCAACCCAAGCGATGTACGTCAAAATGAATGGCGTTCCGGGTGCTGTTGGTCACGTGCTGAGCACGGGCCTCGGGCGCAAATGGGTCGCAAGCGACACCCCGGTTGGCATTAACCCCAAAACGAAAGATGCGCTCTACCGAACCATCGGCAAGGGTGGCGTTGTTCTCGTGGGTGAAGGCGCCCCGACACGGTTGAAGAAACTCGTTGCTGACGAAGAAAAGCGTGCCAAGCGCATCGCGTCGGGTGTTCCCGTGACAATCTTCTACGTTGGCGACGAAGAGGGCCAGGTACCCCTCAAGAAGATCACGAAGACGATCAAATCCCTTCCCAAGGCGATCGACAAGGCAACGCAAGCCGCGGTCGTCAAGCGTGCCGAATCGGTTGCTGCCTCGGGTGTCGGCTCGCTGCCGATCCCGAAGGGGGTCGACCCCAACAAGGTTCGCGCACCGCGCCCGCGCTAACCCCCTCCGCTGACGCGGAGGAAGTGCGCTCCGCCGCAGCTACTGCGCGAGTTCGGCTGCGTCTTTCGGCAACTTGCGTACACGCGCGCGACGGCGACGCCGCGCCGGAATCATCGAGCGCATTTCTTCAAGTTTGCCGAAGCACAGCAGCCGGTCTTCGGCCTCAAGCACGGTGTTTGGCCGGGGGTTCGGAATAACCGTGTGCCCACGGTGCAGCGTGAGCACCGTGATGTCGCGGTCTTCAAGGCCCGATTCTTCCAGGGTGTGCCCGACGATATCTGCGGCACCGTGTACGAGGAGTTCGGCAACTCCGTATCCCGTGGAAACAGTCAAGCGCTGGCGCACATCAATTTCGGGGAATGCAACCTGGTTGTCGATGTAGTCGATGATCGCACCGGCAACGTCGAGGTTCGTTGCCGTCTCGATGCCCTGGAGCCCCGGTGACGAGTTGACCTCCATCACGAGCGGTCCGTCATCGGATTCGAGCATGTCAACACCGGCGACACGAAGCCCCATGATTTGCGCGGCGCGCACAGCGGCCTGTTCGTATTCGGGGTCAAGTGTGATGCCCTCAACGGTGCCACCACGGTGCACGTTCGAGCGAAACTCATCGCCAACGGCGCTGCGGCGCATGGCAGCAACAACGCGATCGCCGACCACGAGTGCGCGAACATCGCGCCCGCGCGATTCCGCGATGAACTTCTGAATCAGAACGTTCTGCTGGGTCGAGTGCAGCGTCTCAATGATTGCCTCGGCGACTTTGGCTTGCGGGGCGAGGATGACGCCGATGCCCTGCGTGCCCTGCAGCAGTTTGATCACTACGGGGGCTCCCCCAACGCTTTGAATCGCTGGGCGAACATCGGCGCGGTTTCGTACGAACGCCGTCGGCGGCATGCCAATGTTGTGCCGCGAAAGCACTTGGCTTGCACGCAACTTGTCTCGGGCGGTAGCAATCCCGTTTGCCGTATTGGGTGTGTACACATCCATTTGCTCAAACTGGCGAACAACAGCCGTGCCGAAGTACGTGATCGAGTTGCCGATGCGCGGCAAAATAGCGTCGTAATCGCTCAGCACCTTGCCGCGGTATTGCAGGTCAGGTTCGGCGCCGGTCAGGTCAATCGCAAATCGCAGCGTATTGAGCACACGAACGGTGTGGCCGCGCTGTTCAGCGGCGGCTTTCAGGCGCTGTGTGGAGTAGGAACGCGGGGCGCGCGATAAAACAGCGAGCTTCAATAGAGTTTTCCTGACAAGATAATCGGGTGAGCAGAACACTCAATTCAACCACCAACGAGCCCGGCGTGGCTACGGTTGGTTGGCGTGAATGGGTAAATCTTCATGACATCGACTTGCCATGGATTAAAGCCAAGATTGATACGGGCGCGGCAACGAGCTCTTTGCATGCGCACAACATGGAAATTTTCGAACGCGGCGGCACTGATTGGGTGCGTTTTGACATCCGCCCATGGCAGGGAGCACCTGACTTGCACGGGTGCGAATTGCCAGTTCTCGACATCCGCCACGTGCGCTCATCATCGGGGCATGTCGAAGAACGCATCACCGTCATGCTTGACATCACGATGGTCGGAAAAACCGTCCGCGCTGAAGTAACACTGACCGATCGCAGCGATATGGGCTTTCGGATGCTGGTTGGCCGCGGCGCGCTCAAGCAGGGCTTCGTCGTCGACGTCGCTCGCTCGTACATTGGGCCGAAGCCCCCGCGCACGGTGCGTCGTTTCAACCGCCGAGGCGATGAAGTTACTGTGACGACCGACTAGGTCTGAATGAGTGAGGTGCCGGCAATCTTGTCGTGCAGGCCGCGGTTGTCTTGATCCCAAATCGCGACAGGGATAACAAGAACCAGCAAGAGGGTGCGCACGATTGGGCGCCAAAACCCCGTCCACTGCCCATCCGCACGCATGACGCGCAGCTTCATAATGCGGTGTCCCGGCGTTCCCGCAATCGTTGGGATGAAGATGATGTTCATGACCGCGAAAACGGCGAGCGGCATGAACTGGGTGAGCGCATCCTGGTCAACGACGAACTGCCGGTACCCGAAGAACGCCGCTGCAATCAGGCTCGCGGCCGTGTAGTCGATGAAGAGGGCCACAACGCGTTTCCCGAGGGTAGCCATGCTGCCGGGGCCCGACGACGGATAACCAAGATTCTGCCCGGCGTAATACTCTTTCGACACTTCAGCCACGGCTCAATGCTAGTTGCTGACGCTTTGTAACGCGCCCGAAACATTTCAGACACCATCGAGAAACTCCCCCTCTTTAAGCTGGGGTCAGCGCCAAGCGCTTCAACCCTTTTGTGTCAAGGAGTACCTGCATGTTCAAAGATTCATCTGAAGTTCTTCAATACATCAAAGAAAACGATGTGAAGTTCCTCGACATCCGTTTCACCGATCTCCCGGGCGTGCAACAGCACTTCAACATTCCGGCAAGTACGGTCGACGAAGAGTTCTTCTCGGTCGGCCAACTGTTTGATGGCTCGTCGATCCGTGGATTCGCAAGCATTCACGAATCAGACATGCAGCTGATCCCCGACGTCACGACGGCATACCTCGACCCGTTCCGTCTCGAAAAGACGCTCATCATGGTCTTCGACATTTACAACCCGCGCACGGGTGAGATTTATGGTCGCGACCCGCGCCAGGTCGCCAAGAAGGCCGAAAAGTACATCGCTTCGACCGGCATCGCCGACACCGCATTCTTCGCTCCCGAGGCTGAGTTCTACCTGTTCGATGAGGTGCGCTACGAAGTCACTGCTGGAAAGAGCTTCTACAAAGTTGACTCCGACGAAGCAGCTTGGAACTCGGGTCGCAAAGAAGAAGGCGGCAACCTCGGCAACAAGACGCCGTTCAAGGGTGGCTACTTCCCCGTTTCACCGGTTGACAAGCAGGCCGACCTGCGCGATGACATCTGCTTGAAGCTTGCAGCCGCTGGTCTGATCCTCGAGCGCTCGCACCACGAGGTCGGTACCGCCGGCCAGGCAGAGATCAACTACCGCTTCGACACGATGGTTCGCTCAGCGGACGACATTTTGAAGTTCAAGTACATCG
>CAZTUC010000040.1:13275-13656 GCA_964616805.1 uncultured Microbacterium sp.
CTGTTCGGTGACAATGGTTCGGGCATGCACACCCACCAGTCGCTGTGGCTTGCTGGCAAGCCGCTCTTCTACGACGAGACCGGCTACGGCCAGCTGAGCGACATCGCACGTTGGTACATCGGTGGCCTCTTGCACCACGCACCAGCAGTACTCGCCTTCACGAACCCCTCGCTGAACAGCTACCACCGCTTGGTGAAGGGCTTCGAAGCACCCGTCAACCTGGTCTACTCGGCCGGTAACCGTTCGGCAGCGATCCGTATTCCGATCACGGGTTCAAACCCGAAGGCGAAGCGTATTGAGTTCCGTGCACCGGATGCTTCGGGTAACCCGTACCTCGCGTTCGCAGCTCAGCTGATGGCTGGCCTCGATGGCATCAAGAAC
>CAZTUC010000041.1:0-10650 GCA_964616805.1 uncultured Microbacterium sp.
GTGGGCCCTACCGGGATCGAACCGATGACATCCACGGTGTAAACGTGGCGCTCTACCAGCTGAGCTAAAGGCCCTCGAGCAAATAGTCTAGCCCAACTCAGACACCGTTCGACGACACGTCTGCCACCTCAGCTGCATCAGCGTCAGATACCGGATCTTCGGAATCAGCCACGGCATCCTCGGTTTCAAGAGCGGGCTTTGCACGCGCCCAACGTGCGGGGAGGTCAGGCCCATCCCACACCCTGATGGCTGCCCAGACTGCTGCAACGATGGGTACCGCCAATATCGCGCCAACGATGCCGCCCGTGACGGTACCGATAGTAAGCGCAACCAGAATGACCAGCGGATGCAGCTTGACAGACCGCCCCATGAGCAACGGCTGCAGGAAGTCGCCCTCCAATTGATTGACGAGGATGACAATTGCGACCACGATGAGTGCGACAACCCACCCTTTTGCGACGAGGGCAACGAGCGCCGCGATGATCCCCGCGACGATAGCGCCCACGATCGGAATGAAGGCGAGGATAAACACAAGCACCGCGAGGGGGATAGCAAGCGGCACACCGAGGATCACCAGGCCCAGCCCGATTCCGACGGCATCAACGAGTGCGACCGTGGCGGTACCTCGCACGTATGCCCCAAGCGCATCTTTCACCTTGTTTGTTGCGCGGTGGGCTCGGACGTAGTTCTCACCGTGCAGCGGCCGCAGGAAGAACTCCCGGATTTGCGGACCGTCCTTCAAGAAGAAGAACAGCACGACAACCATCAGACCGAGCCCCGTGAAGAAACTCACAACGCTGCCGACGCCTGCCAGAGCACCCGAGCCAAATTCAGAAGTCAGAAAAAAATTCGCAAGACTCGAGAGCCACTCATCGATCTGCTCCTGGTTTGGCAGATCAAATGGCAGCGTGTTTAGCCACGCCATGACCGTTTCGAGGCCGTTGCGTGCCTGCGCAGACAGTTCATCCCACTCATCAATGACCGCCCACGTAATCAGCCAAGCGAGCAGCAACACGACGATGACCACCGCCAGGAGGGTGATAATTGTCGCCAGTAACGGTCGAATGTTGTGCCGACGCAGCCAAGAGGTCATGGGGGCGAGTGCGGATGCCACGATCAACGCGAGCACGATCGGGATTGTTACCGGCGTCAGGCGCAGGATCACAAAGGCGATCCCGATGGCGACCGTGGCTATGAGGATGATCTGGATGGAACGAGTCGCAAGGCGGCCAAAACCGTCAGACCACAGCGGCCACACAGACCGGCTGCGCTCGGCGCTCGGTGCGTCACTGGTCGGTCTGATCGAGATATCGGTCATCATTGTGCTCCTCAGTGCTGTTCGAGGCGATGAGGTTACGCTACACGACCGATGAGATGGGATTCCTGTAGCCATCCGCAGAAGACGATAGCTCCTTGCCATAGCCTTGAGACATGGTGTTCTTGAGGGGCAAAACGCCGGCGGCACTGCTGTGTGCTGCGCTGGCGCTCGGGCTTGTCGGCTGTACCGCCGACGAATGGGACTCAGCGAGCCCATACCCGACCGTGACCGTGACGGTTACCGAAACGGTTACGGTCGAGCCATCGCCCACCCAAAGCCAGAGGCCAACACCAACAGCGTTGCCGACACCGTCTGCGACACGAACGGATGCAGCTACGCCCGCTCCGACTGCGACATCGACGGATTCCTCACTCCCGCATGAACTCACCACATTCATCGGGGTGATCGATGGCGACACAATCGATACTGAGGCGGGACGGGTTCGCATCATCGGTATTGACACCCCTGAGCGAGGCGAGTGCGGGTATCAAGACGCCGCCGGAATCATCCGGAGTGTTTTGCTGCCAGGCGACCCTGTCGTGCTCGAATTTCCTCCGGGCCAGAACGCGACGGATCGTTACGACCGGCTGATCCGCTACGTCACCACGCAAAGCGGTGAAGACATTGGCACGCTGCAGATCGAATCAGGCAATGCCGTTGCGCGCTATGACTCCACCGATGGGTACCCGAGGCACCCGCGCGAAGACGCATACCACTCCGGTCAGATTGCGCACTTTGACCAGGAGAACAAGAAGGTCATCACGACCGCCTGCCGTTAAGAGCTAACGCGGCACATCGATGATTCGTTTGACTCCCGACAATTGCGTTTCGATGTGACCTGCAGATGCGGCGGCAACATCCGCCCGCAAACGCGCCAATTCGGCTTCTGGTGCCCACACTTCAAAGTGCGCTAAGGCTGCATAGCTCGGCGCACCCAAGATTGCTCCGTGCGAACCAACCCAATCGCGCAACAGATTGTCGAATCGGCCCGCATCACCGTGCGGGACTTCGATGACAGCCTGCGAGAGTGCCCGTCGATCGACCAAGTGCGCAAGGTCAAGTGCTTCGGAAACGGCTGAAGAATAC
Organism: uncultured Microbacterium sp.; assembly: GCA_964616805.1. Taxonomy (GTDB): domain Bacteria; phylum Actinomycetota; class Actinomycetes; order Actinomycetales; family Microbacteriaceae; genus Microbacterium. The sequence goes on from CAZTUC010000041.1 coordinate 2,405, forward strand.
GCGCGAATGAGCCCGCCTGCACCGAGCTTCACCCCACCGAAATAACGTGTGACAACGGCAACAACATCCGTCAGCTCGCGCCGACGCAAAACCTCGAGCATTGGCGCCCCCGCGGTTCCCGCTGGTTCACCGTCGTCACTTGAACGGGCACGATCTCCCAAGAGTCCCATCACCAGTGCGCTGCAGTGGTGGCGGGCACTCCACTCACGCTTTCGCACCGCATCGAGTACTGCGTCGGCGGCTTCTGATGAATCAACCGGCGCAACAAGCGTCAGAAAACGCGACTTCTTGATGACCAACTCATGTTCGACCGGGGCGGCAATCGTCGCGGGATACACACGCGCGGTGGCGCTTTCAGGGGGCGAAGAGTCAGATGCAGGCATGCGTGTCGGTTTCGAGGGTGAGGCATTTTCAGTCTAGGTGGGCGCCGCACGCTGCCGCCGGGTAGATTGAGCGTGTGAACGCTTCGCAAACAGACCAACTCGCACTGCTTGAGCTTGCCGAAATCGATCGCGGCACGGCCGCCGCGCAACATCGCGCTGCAAACCCTCCTGAAGCCGCGCGTGTGAAAGAACTCATCGCGCAGCGGGGTGGATTGCTGACCGAGCTTGTCGCCCGTCGCGAGGCTGTCGACGCGGCAAACACCGAAGTTGTTCGCCTCGAGACCGACATTGCGACCACGAAGAATCGGCGTGACCGTGATCTTGAGCGCATGAACCAGCAATCGGATGCAAAGACTGCCGCAGGCTTCGAGCACGAAATCGAATCGCTCAACCTGCGTATCGAGCGCCTGGAAGACGCTGAGCTTGAGGCGATGGAACGCGTTGAAGAAGCATCCGCTGCACTTGCCGAACAGCAAGCCCTCATCGATGCCGTCAGCGCTGAAGGACAACAGCTCAGCACGCAAGCAAAAGACGCGATCGCTGACGCGAAAGACGAACTCGAACGCCTCGCAGGCGATCGTCGAGCCATCACGGTCCGCCTGCCCGAAGCCCTTCTTGCCCAGTATGAGCGGCTTGCCGCCAGGGGAGTGGCTGCCGGGTTCTTGCAGCACGGCACGTGTGGCGCTTGCCAAATGGTGCTGCCCGGCACCGAGCTCAATACGCTGCGCAACCTCGACGCCGAAACGGTCGCGAACTGCCCCGAGTGTGGAGCCATTCTTGTGCGCACCGAGGAATCTGGGCTTTAACGAAGCATCCGCTCGCACGTGCCCGTGCGAGAATAGAAGATGAAATGGGTCGGCCAGACGGTCGCGGTTTGCGCAAGCACATCGAGGAACGTCCGGGCTCCACAGAGCAGAGCGGTGGGTAACGCCCACCCGGAGTAATCCGCGAGAAAGTGCAACAGAGAGTAGACCGCCACGTCGCAAGACGCGGTAAGGCTGAAAGGGTGGGGTAAGAGCCCACCAGCGGTCGTTGTGAGACGGTCGGCTAGGTAAACCTCGCTCGGAGCAAGACCAGACAGAGGACGTTGACGCGGCTCGCCGAGTCCTCGGGTAGGTTGCTAGAGCGGTGCGGCAACGTATCGCCCAGATAGATGGCCGTCACCCCGCGCAGCGGGGGACAGAACCCGGCGTATCGGCTGGCCCATTTCGCTTTCGCGAAATCAGCCGCGCTTGTTCGCCTTCTTGCCCGACTTCTTGTCGGCCTTCGCCGCTTTTGATTGCGCTTTCGCAGCAGCTCGCGAAGCCTTCTTTTCAATCGTCGCGTGTGCGCGTGCTGCAAGGGCGGCAGAACCGATGATGCCGGCATTGTTGCGATGCTTCGCTGGCACCATCGGGGTCGCGACCTTCACGAGCGGCATGAAGTCGCTCGCATTCTTCGAGACGCCACCGCCGACGACGAACAGGTCGGGTGAGAACAAGAAGTCCAGCGCACCGAAGTAGCCAGTGAGGCGCTGCGCCCACTCTTCCCACGAAAGCCCTTCACGCTCGCGCGCCGAGGTGGCGGCATACTTCTCGTACGATTCGCCTTCGTAGTTGAGATGGCCAAGCTCGCTGTTCGGCACCAGCTTGCCGTTGTAGATCATTGCCGAACCGATTCCGGTGCCGAGCGTGATCATGATGACAAGACCGGAAACGCCCTTCGCGGCGCCGAACTCAACTTCGGCAATTCCGGCGGCATCCGCATCATTGACGAAGTGCACTTCACGACCCAGGCCCTGCTCAAAGAAGGCTTCCGCGTCAAAATTCAACCAGCGCTTTGAGACGTTCGAGGCAGAGAGGGTTTTGCCGTCTTTGATGATCGAGGGGAAGTCGATTCCGAGCGGCAAGTTCTCTTTGTCGCCCAATTGCTCAAGTACGGCTCGCACCGTTTCGAGCACGTCTTCGGGCTCGCCGCCAGCCGGGGTGGGGATACGAAAGCGTTCGGTGAGAAGGTTGCCGGTGTCTGTATTGACGATGGCGCCTTTGATGCCAGTGCCGCCAATATCGATGCCGATCGCTTTGGTCATGTGGTTCACCTTCGGGGTTTTGTAATCTTTATTGCCTAATTATACGAGTGGGATTCTTCTTCTGTCGCACTAGACTCGAAACACACCGAAGCAAAGGAACCGCGATGGCTCATTCTTTATTCGAAAACCCAGACTCGAAGTACTACTACAACTTCACCACAGGCAAGGTTGAAAAAGGGCAAATCTCGCCGGTAACTGAGCTTGCTGGCCCGTACGACACGGAAGAAGAAGCCGCATCCGCACCCGATTCTATCGCGGCACGCAACGCCGCGTGGGATGCCGAAGACGAAGCTGAAGACAACTGGGATTCGTCGCCCAAATCTGACGACGAAGAGGAGTAACTCGATGGATCGGCAGCGTGATTTTGTTCTGCGCACAATCGAAGAGCGTGGCGTCAAGTTTGTTCGGCTGTGGTTCACCGACGTCACCGGCACGCTCAAGTCTGTTGCGATCGCCCCGGCTGAAGTTGAGGGCGCGTTCACCGAAGGCATCGGCTTCGACGGCTCGGCGATTGAGGGCCTGACGCGCACACAGGAATCTGACCTGCTCGCGCAGCCCGATCCGGCAACGTTCCAGATTCTGCCGTGGCGTTCCGGGGTCGACCCGACCGCGCGCATGTTTTGCGACCTGGCAACGCCCGACGGCCGTCCCGCCGCTGCAGACCCGCGCCACGTGCTCAAGCGCACGCTTGCGAAAGCTGCTGATTCTGGGTTCTCGTTCTACACGCACCCCGAAATGGAGTTCTACCTGCTGAAGTCAAAGGAGCTCGGCCCGAACGGTGAACCGACCCCGGTTGACTCGGCTGGCTACTTTGACAACGTCCCCGGTGGCACTGCACATGACTTCCGCCGCCAGAGCGTGCGGATGCTTGAAGACCTCGGCATTTCGGTTGAGTACAGCCACCATGAAGGCGGCCCCGGGCAAAACGAGATCGACCTCCGTTACGCTGACGCGCTCACGATGGCTGACAACATCATGACTTTCCGCACGGTCGTCAAAGAAGTGGCGATCGAGCAGGGCGTGTACGCGACCTTTATGCCAAAGCCTCTGCAGGGCCAGCCAGGCAGCGGGATGCACACGCACATGTCACTCTTTGAAAATGACGTCAATGCGTTCTACGAAGAGGGTGCGAAATACCAGCTTTCGAAGACGGGTAAGCACTTCATCGCTGGCTTGCTCAAGCACGCGAATGAGATTTCGGCGGTCACCAACCAGTTCGTCAACTCATACAAGCGCTTGTGGGGCGGTGATGAGGCACCCAGTTACATCTCGTGGGGTCACAACAACCGTTCAGCTCTCGTGCGCGTGCCCATGTACAAGCCCGGCAAGAGCCAATCAACACGCATCGAATACCGCGCACCCGACGCGGCGGCAAACCCGTACCTCATGTACGCGCTGCTGCTCGCAGCGGGGATCAAGGGTATTGAAGAGGAATACCAGCTTCCGCCAGAGGCAGAAGACAACGTGTGGTTCCTCAGTGACAGCGAGCGTCGCGCCCTCGGGTACCAGGCGTTGCCGATGAACTTGCACGAGGCGCTGAATGCGATGGAAGACTCCGAACTCGTCGCCGAGACTCTTGGCGAGCAGGTCTTCCAGCATGTTTTATCGAACAAGCGTAAAGAGTGGGCCGAATACCGTTCGCAGGTTACGCCGTTGGAGTTGAACCGTAACCTCGGAATGCTCTAGGCGAATTCGTGTCACGCGCCGAAACCGGGGGGCTACGGGAGCTGGCTCGGGCTGGTTTCAGTCAGCTTGAGGTTGCGGATGCCGCTCTTACCGAGCTCGAAGAACTCGTCGTTGTCACGCGCGAGGACGTATTCGCGTTTGGTTCGGCTGCTGACGCAGATTCGGCCCTCAGCGATCTGGTGCAACTTGCGCGGCGTGAGCCGCGGGGCATCCGTGCGCTCAACACTGGTGCACAAGCGCGGCTGTGGCGGCTCTTGGGGTCTTCGCACGGGCTTGGTGTTTTCTTGCATCGGCACCCCGAGCAGCTCGAGGTTTTTGGCGAACGACCCAAACTGCCTGACCCCGAGCAGTTGCGGCAGGTGCTGTTGGACTCGGTCGCACCGTTTGCTGCCGGTCAACAGTCTGAGACTGATGCACGAGTTGCGCTGCGCACAGCGTATCGGCGTGAGCTCGTGCGCATTGCAATCTACGACGTTGAGGCTCCCGACCCGGTCGAGGTTGTCGATGCGGTGGCCGCAGCATTAGCGGATGCCGCAGCGGCCGCACTTGAAGCCGGCCTCGGGATCGCGCGCGTGAAAGCAGCAAAAACGCTGGGCGCCGAGGCGGTTGCTGCAACAAGCCTCGCGATTATCGGTATGGGTAAGGCCGGAGCGCGTGAGCTCAATTACATCAGCGACGTCGACGTCATCTTCGTTGGTGGCACACGCGATGAAGACGTGCTCACTGAAGCCAAAGCGCTCGAAATTTCGACGATGTTGGCACGCGAAACGATGCACACAATTGCCGACTTCGAATCTGAGCCCCCACTGTGGGAGGTTGATGCGGCTCTGCGCCCCGAAGGCAAACAGGGGGCGCTTGTGCGCACACTTGCCTCACACATTGCCTATTACGATCGGTGGGCCAAGAACTGGGAGTTTCAGGCCCTCTTGAAAGCCCGACCACTCGCGGGCGATGCAGCACTCGGGCAGGCGTATATTGACGCCTTGCACGACAAGGTTTGGACAAGCGCGGCCCGCGACGACTTTGTTGAAAGCGTGCAGCGCATGCGCGAACGGGTCACCGAAAACATCAAACCCGAAGACGTGCCGTACCAGCTCAAACTAGGCCCCGGTGGCCTGCGTGATATTGAGTTCACAGTGCAACTGCTACAGCTTGTGCACGGTCGAAATGACCCAACCGTGCGCACGCGAGGCACGGTTGAGAGTCTCGCGAAACTCGTCGACGCCGGTTACATCGGCCGTGATGATGCGGCTGCCTTCGAACGCGACTATCGGATGCTTCGCGTCCTCGAGCACCGCATGCAATTGCGTTCGATGACCCGCACACACCTGTTACCGCGCGACGATGATGGGGTGCGAATCTTGGCTCGCTCGGCCGGCTACGTCGACCGCGGACCCGAAGCGTGGGCCGAATGGGAACGTTTACGCCGCGAAGTGCGAAGCATCCACACCCGATTGTTCTACCGGCCGTTGCTTGCTGCTGTGGCATCCGTACCCGACGCCGAGCGCTTGCTGTCGCCGGAGCAAGCTCACGATCGCCTCGCCGCAATCGGTTTCACAAACGCCAAAGCAACACTCGGTCACATCGCAGCCCTCACGAGCGGCCTGAGCCGCAAAGCGACGGTGCAACGCGGACTCTTGCCCGTCATGCTGCACTGGATGGCCGAGGGGCACGACCCTGACTACGCGCTGCTGGCATTCCGCCGCATTAGCGACCGCCTCGGCAATACGCCGTGGTTCTTGCGAGTATTGCGCGATTCATCCGGCGCGGCCGAACGCCTCACGCACCTGTTGAGTTCGTCACGGTACGTTGGCGAACTCATGGAATGGATCCCCGAATCTGTTGCCTGGCTCGACGACCCGGCCGCGCTGCAGTTGCGTGACCGTGAGGCGCTGTTGAGCGAGATGACCGCAACAATCAGTCGTCAAGACACGCTTCCCGACCGAGGGCGCGCGATTGTGGCAATTCGCCGCCGGGAACTGCTTCGCACGGCGATCTCGGCCGTTTTGGGTCTTGCCACAATCGACCAGATAGCGGCGTCGCTGACGGCAATAACCGATGCGAGCCTCAGCGGGATGTTGCAGGGCGTGCGAGCCGACGTTGTTCCCCCAGAACATGCCGACGCCTTCACGTTCGCGATCATCGGCATGGGTCGCTTGGGTGGTGCTGAGCTCGGCTTCGGTTCTGATGCTGACGTCATGTTCGTCTACGATTCAGGCACCCTCCCGACGGAAACTGCGCAGGGGTACGCGAGCGAAATCGTTACGCTCCTGCGCGCCGAGCTCACTGACACCCGGGTGCCGTTTGAAATTGACGCTGACTTGCGCCCCGAAGGCCGCCAGGGACCCCTCGTACGTTCCCTTGATGCCTACGAGAAGTACTACTCGCGCTGGTCGGTCTCATGGGAATCACAAGCTCTCTTGCGCGCGCGCGGGGTCGCAGGAGACGAAGACCTCATCGACAGGTTCATGGCGCTGGCTGATCGGCTGCGCTATCCCGTCAAGAGCGACGACAACGACGTGCGCGAGATCAAACGCATCAAAGCGCGTGTCGAAGGTGAACGCCTTCCGCAGGGCGTTGACCCGAAGCGCCACCTGAAACTCGGTCCTGGCAGCCTCAGCGATGTCGAGTGGGCGGTGCAGCTCGTGCAACTGCAACACGCGCACGAGTACCCCGCTTTGCAAACCGTTTCCACGCTTGCGGGGTTACAAGCGGCATCCGATGCGGGGTTAGTCACCGCAGCCGATGCCGCAACGCTCGCGAATGCCTGGCGCCTGGCTAGCCGCTTACGTTCCGCCATCACGCTGTTGACCGGAAAAGACAGCAACGTCTTGCCCGTCGAATTGCACACCCTCGATGGTCTTGCGCGACTGCTGGGATACCCCGACCGATCGGCAGTGCAATTGTCGGATGACTACGCCCGCGCAGCCCGACAGAGCCGAAAAGTGTTTGAACGCGTTTTTTACGACTGACCCAGACTTGCTCGGTAGACTTGCGCGTGTGACCAACCCTGATCGTGAGCTGTCCAAACGCGCAGACGGTTTGCCCACAGTCTCGGTCGTCATTCCCGCCTACAACGAATCATCACGCATTGACGCGTGTCTTACCGCGCTTGTTGCCCAGGATCCAGACGAAATAATCGTGGTCGACAACAACTGCACCGATGACACGATTGCTCGCGCCGAACGCTTCGCTGGTGTGCGAATCGTGCGTCAACCACAGCAGGGGATTGGTCACGCGCGGGCGCTTGGTTTCGATAGCGCACGTGGGGAAATTATCGCTCGTATCGATGTGGACTCGATCGTCGCAGCGGGGTGGCTTGACGGCATCCGCTCACGCTTTGCGAACGACGCCGGGCTTGCGGCTGTTGCCGGAAGCGCAGGCGTGCGAGAAATCTCGCCAGGGAACATCGTGTGGGGCCGGTGGTACTACCGTGTGTTTCGTGCGTGGCACGAAAGAAGCATTGGTGTGAGCCCAATGATGTACGGCTTCAACAGTGCTTTTCGCGCCGCCGATTGGCGTGCGGTTCGCGAAGAAATTGAGTTCGACGACACACAAATCGCTGAAGACGTTGAAGTGAGCGTTGCGTTTCTGAAAAGCGGACGCCGCGTTGAGCTCAGCCGCGACATCCTCGTCAAGTGCCAACTGAGCAACTCGCTCAAGTTCGGCAAGCTCAAGAGCTACTACCTCGCCGACGAAGCCGTTCTACAGCGCCATGAATTCGGTAACCCCAAGCGTCGCGCTGGCGCGAACTCGTAGAACCGTTTCGCGGTACCAAGACCGCCGGGAATGGCAAAGCGCCCCACATCGAGATGATGCGGGGCGCTTTGCGATTGGGCTTTAGACCGAGAAGTACAGTTCGTACTCGAACGGCGTCGGGCGCTGGGCAGCGGGAAGAATTTCCTTCTCGCGCTTGTACGCAATCCAGGTCTCGATGAGGTCTTTCGTGAAGACGCCACCCTCAAGCAGGAAGTCGTGGTCGTTCTCGAGCGCAACAAGCGACTCTTCGAACGAACCCGGCACCTGCGGGATGCCCTTTGCTTCCTCCGGCGGGAGCTCGTAGAGGTCCTTGTCGACCGGCTCGTGCGGCTCGATGCGGTTCTTGATGC
>CAZTUC010000042.1:0-8883 GCA_964616805.1 uncultured Microbacterium sp.
AGACTCGTCAAGGCGTGTGAAGCCGGCCGCTTCGAGGGTGCGGGCGACGGTTTCGCGGTCGGCGGCGGCGATCGCGTCGCGGATCTCTTTGCGGCTTTGAACATGCCAGCTGTCGCCTGGCGTACCGCAATGTAATCGGGGTGTTGTTGATCGATCGTGTGCAGCTCGGCAAGCACACGCAATGTCGTTGCGAGATCGTTGGGATCGATCGCGCCAGTGGAGTCGCTCACAGTCGGCGAGCCTCAATCTCGTGACCGTCGCGCTTGGCTTGCCGGTAGCACCGACCACACAGAATCTCGATGTGCCGCGGGTGGTTGTCGGGGCACGTGCAAATGAACGTCACGCGCCATTTCGCTTTGCGCCCGCACGGCATGTACTCGAAGTCGTCGCCGTGGTCGCACTCGCAGCGTTGCGGTGCATCGGCTTCGAAGAGGTTGCGCAAGAGGTCGGTGTCGGCATCCGATTTTTGATCAATATCGGGTGCGACATCTGGCAATTGCACGCGCGGAGTCACTTCTCTATTGTGCCACTGCTGGCTGTGCGGGCTTCGCGCGCGGGGCGGATGCCCAAACTCAGGAAGAGGTGGCACTTGGTGGCCAGGTTTGTCGCGAACAGGCCTGGTTTCCTGAGTTTGAGTAGTGCTAAAGCCTGTGAGGGTGGGTGCCGCGCTTACTGCTCGATGACGTGGCGCGGGTCTTTCACGGGGATCAGCAGCAGCAGGCCGAGCAGCAGTACCGCGACGATTGCGAGAATGCCAGCTGCCGTGCTGTGGGTGATGCCGATGAGAATTGCCCAAGCGGATGACGCAATCCAACTCGTCGCGCGTCCCGTTGTTGCGTACAGACCGAAGATTGCGCCCTCGTGACCGGCTGGGGTGAGGCGCGCCAAGAACGAACGCGACGCTGCTTGTGCCGGGCCAACAAAGGCGCACAGGATGAGTCCGCCGATCCAGAACACGATCGCGCCCTGATCGCGCAAGAAGTAGACGAGCGCGCCGACGACGATCATGCAAATGAGCGAAATCTCGATGAGGCGCTTCGGCCCCCACAAATCGTCGAACCGACCCGAGATGATGGTCGAGACACCCGCGACGAGGTTCGCCGCGATACCGAAGATGAGCATCGATTGTGTGTCGAAACCGAACACTTGCGCGCCCAGAATCGCGCCGAACGCGAAGATTGCGCCAAGGCCGTCACGGAAGACAGCGCTGGAAAGCAGGAACCAAAATGCGGGGCGGGTTTTCGTGTTGCCGTAGAGCGCCTTGATGTCTTGCACGACAACCTTGTACGAGGCAAAGAACCCAACCTGGCGTTCCTCATTGGCGACCGAAGGCTCGGGAACGTTACGGAAGATTGGGATTGAGAAGATGATCGTCCAGATGGCGCATCCGACTGCAATCAAACGGTAGATAAGCCCGTCGTCGCCCGGAACCCCGAACCAGTCAAACGTCTGCCAAATAACAATGAGCGCCATCGCGACGATGCCACCGATGTACCCGAACCCCCAGCCGAGGGCCGAGATGCGGCCGACCGTCTTCGGTGAGGCAATACCGACGAGCATGGCGTTGGCGTTAACCTGGCCGATCTCGGCGAAAAGCTTGATCGCCATGATGATCGCGACGCCGAGCCAGAACAGGGCTGCTTGTGGTTTGACGAACCACAGCGAAAACATGCCGATGATCATCGCGATCGTGCAGATTGCGAGCGAAAGCTTCTGTCGGCCGCGGGCATCAGCGCGTGAGCCGAGCACAGGGGCGATCGCGAGCACGAGAAGCCCGGCGATTGCGTCGAACATGCCGAACTGGCTTGCCAATTGCGCGAGGCCGGCAGTCACCGCGGGGTCATCGGGGTTGGTTGCGGCAAGTTCTTGCAGCTCGGGCGAAAGGAACGACGAACTCGTCAGATACAGCGAAACGAAGACGAACGTCAAAAGCACCGTATTAAAGGGCTGTGTTGCCCAGTCCCACAGGGCCCAGGAGTAGATGACCTTTTTGCTCGCGGGCTCGTCACGAAGCTCAAGCCCGAGTACACCGATTGCCTCGGTTTTCGCGGTCGGTTGCGGTGGCGGATTCTCGTTGCGACGGCTTCGGCGTGGTTCGTTGCTCACGTCGGTCACGCTATCGGATTTTGGTGAAGTTTTGGAAACAATCAAAAGTTGAGTCGATAAGACTCAACTTTGTGCGTTTTCAGCTTGACATCACAAAAGAACCCTGTTTAGATTAGAAACAGGCCAAGTTGAGTCAACTCGACTCAAGTTTTGAAAACGTACAAGAACTCAATTCAGAAGGAGACAAAATATGTCACGAGCTGTAGGTATTGACCTCGGAACAACCAACTCAGTGGTTGCAGTCCTCGAGGGTGGCGAGCCGAAGGTTATCGCCAACGCAGAAGGCTTCCGCACGACCCCGTCGGTGGTTGCATTCACGAAAGACAAAGACGTGCTGGTCGGCGAGACCGCCAAGCGCCAGGCCGTCACCAACGTTGACCGCACGATCGCATCGATCAAGCGTCACATGGGCACCGACCACACCGTCGACATCGACGGCAAGAAGTGGACGCCGCAAGAGATTTCTTCGCGCATCCTCATGAAGCTCAAGCGTGATGCTGAGACGTACCTCGGCGACACGGTAACGGATGCTGTTATTACCGTTCCCGCGTACTTCAACGACAACGAGCGTCAGGCAACGAAAGACGCCGGTGAGATCGCCGGCCTCAACGTGCTGCGCATCATCAACGAGCCGACAGCCGCTGCCCTCGCATACGGCCTCGACAAGGGTAAAGAAGACGAACTGATTCTCGTGTTCGACCTCGGTGGTGGAACCTTCGACGTCAGCCTGCTCGAGGTGGGCAAAGACGACGACTTCTCGACGATTCAGGTTCGCTCGACCGCAGGTGACAACCGCCTCGGTGGCGACGACTGGGACCAGCGCGTTGTTGACTACCTCGTCAAGCAGTTCAAAGACACCACGGGTGTTGACGTTTCGAAAGACAAGATTGCCCTGCAGCGTCTGAAGGAAGCTGCTGAGCAGGCCAAGAAAGAGCTCTCGAGTTCGACCTCGACCACGATCAACCTGCCATACCTGTCACTGACAGACTCCGGCCCGGTTTCGCTCGATGAGACGCTGACGCGTGCGAAGTTCGAAGAGCTCACAAAAGACCTCCTCGACCGCACCAAGAAGCCGTTCGAAGACGTCATCCGCGAGGCTGGCGTGAAGCTCAGCGAGATCGACCACGTTGTTCTCGTTGGTGGTTCGACGCGTATGCCCGACGTTGCTGAACTGGTCAAGAAAGAGACCGGCAAAGAGCCCAACAAGGGTGTCAACCCCGATGAGGTTGTTGCAGTCGGTGCAGCTCTTCAGGCTGGCGTGTTGAAGGGCGAGCGTAAAGACGTTCTGCTCATTGACGTCACACCTCTCAGCCTTGGTATCGAAACCAAGGGTGGCATCTTCACGAAGCTCATCGAGCGCAACACCGCGATTCCGACGAAGCGCAGTGAGACGTTCACGACGGCAGAAGACAGCCAGCCCTCGGTTGCTATCCAGGTCTTCCAGGGTGAGCGTGAGTTCACGCGCGACAACCAGCCGCTCGGTACCTTCGAGCTCACTGGTATCGCGCCGGCACCGCGTGGCTTGCCACAAATCGAGGTGACCTTCGACATTGACGCCAACGGCATCGTGCAGGTTTCCGCGAAAGACAAGGGCACCGGCAAAGAGCAGAAGATCACCATCACGGGTGGCTCGTCGCTTTCGAAAGACGACATCGACCGCATGGTTCGCGAGGCTGAAGAGCACGCAGCGGATGACTCGAAGCGCCGTGAAGCGCAAGAGACCCGCAACCAGGCTGAGACGGTCGTCTACCAGGCACAGAACTTCTTGAACGAAAACGCTGACAAGTTCGACGATGACCTCAAGGGTGAAGTGCAGGGCGATATTGACGCACTGAAGGAAGCCATCGCGGGCGACGACGACCAGAAGGTCAAAGACGCGCTTGAGAAGCTCAACGCATCACAGCAGAAGCTCGGCGAAGCGCTCTACGCACAGGGTGCTGAGGCATCCGCTGAGGGTGAACCGGCCGCTGCTGAAGACACCTCGAGCGACGACGATGTGATCGACGCTGAGGTTATTGAAGACGAAGAGGAAAACAAGTAGTCATGACGACGAACCCAGATTTCACACCTGAGGTTCCGGAAGAGGGGTCGGGAGCGCAAGCTCCCGGCCCCGACGCCGCTACCGATGCCCCCGAAACAGCTGCTACCCCCGAAGCGACCGAAGCCGCCGAAGATCAACTGACGGTCGACGACATCCTCGGTGCGGCTGACGGTGCCGATGTGGTTGTTGAACCCGCGGCATCCGATGACACCGGCGAGATTCTCAACGACCTCAAACGCGTGCAGGCCGAATACGCCAACTATCGCCGCCGCACTGAAGCAAACCGTGTGTTCGATTTGCAGCGAGCGAAAGCGGATGCCACGAAAGCGCTCGTACCAGTGCTCGACGACCTCGACCGGGCCGCCAAGCACGGCGACCTCGAAGAGGGAAGCGCGTTCGGTTCGATCGCGGTCAAGATTCGTGCGATTGCAGAACGTCAGGGGCTTACCGCGTACGGTGCAGTCGGCGAAGTTTTCGACCCGCAAGCACACGAAGCTGTTTTCCAGCAGCCCACACCGGGCGCAACCGAAACAACGATTCTTGAGGTTGTTGAGCAGGGGTACCGGCTCGGCGACGTTGAGATTCGCCCCGCGAAGGTTGTTGTTGCCGTTCCCGCCGATTAACCTGACTCACACGAGACGAAAGGAGCACGATGGCTAGTCAAGACTGGTTTGAAAAAGACTTCTATAAGGTGCTCGGCGTCGACAAGAAGGTATCGGATGCTGAACTGAAGAAGGTCTACCGCAAACTCGCCCGCAAATACCACCCCGATTCGAATCAGGGTGACCCGAAAGCGGAAGCGAAGTTCAAAGAGATCTCCGAGGCGTACGCCGTTTTGAGTGATGCTGACGAACGCAAAGAGTACGACGAGATTCGTGCCATGGGTTCAGGGCCGCGCTTCAATCCGAGTTCGAGCGGTGGTGGCTATGAAGACGTCTTTAGCCGCTTCGGGCAGGGCGGACGCCAGCAAACGGCCGACTTTGATGACATCTTCTCGATGTTCTCAAACGGTGGGTTCGGCGGCTTCGGTCGCGGCTCACGTGGTGCGGCCGGACCCACCCGTGGGCAAGACGTCACCGCTCGTGCCACGATCGACTTCACAACCGCGATCCAGGGCGAAACCATTGCGCTCCAGGGCGAAGATGGTCGCCCGCTGCGGGTGAAGATCCCCGCGGGGGTGAAAGATGGCCAGCGCATCAAACTGAAAGGCAAGGGCAAACCCTCGCTCGACGGTGGCGAAAACGGCGACGTTGTTGTGCTCATCACGGTTCGCCCACACCCGGTCTTCACACGCGACGGACAAAACGTCCGTGTGATGGTTCCGATCACCTTTGAAGAGGCAACCTTGGGTGCGACAATCGAGGTACCCACCGTTGGTGGCGGTTCGGTCAAGCTCAAAGTTGCACCCGGCACACCATCAGGTCGTGTTTTGCGCGTCAAGGGCCGAGGGGTTGCGACACCGAAATCGACGGGCGATTTGCTCGCCGAAGTGCAAGTTGCGGTTCCGACAAATCTTTCGGATGATGCGAAGCAAAAGCTTGAAGAATTCACGAAAGCGATCCCGACCGAGTACCCCCGCGCTGATCTGCTGAACAAGGCAGCCGGTTCGAAGTAAACACTTCAGCAGACAAACCCACCGAGGAGGTGACCTGAAATGACATCCGAGATCGATGCTGACACGCCGCGTTTCGCGGTAACGGCAGCCGCAGAGCTAGCCGGAATGCACCCGCAAACCCTGCGGCAGTACGACCGGATCGGACTTGTTGTTCCGGGTCGCACCCCCGGTGGGTCTCGACGGTACTCGGTCAATGACATTGCGCGGTTGCGCGACATCGCTGAGTATTCGGCGCAGGGGATGAGCCTGCCCGCGATCGCACGCCTCATTGCGCTTGAGCTTGAAGTCGCGCAGCTGCGCGATTCGCTCGTCGAGCTGCGTGCCCGCTTGCTTGAGGAACTCGAAAAAGCCCCTGGCGCCCGTGTGTTCGCGGCCGGGGCCACCGGAGTCATCAAGCTTCCGCCGGGCCAACGCGGCCCACGCCACGCAGAACTCATCCTGCGCGCAATCGGTCGGTAGGCTTGAACCACCGTGGAAGCATCCGATTCACCCCTGCAAAAAAGGCCGCTCAAGATTCTCTTGGCCTGCGACACGTTCTCACCCGACGTCAATGGTGCGGCGCGCTTTAGCGAGCGTCTTGCAGCGGGGCTCGTGCACCGCGGACACGAAGTGCACGTTTCAGCACCGAACACGAAACACGAGTTTGTCGCGAAACGCACCGAGTTGATCGAAGGCGAGCGCGTCATCATGCATCGCTTGCCTTCAGTGCGCTGGCCCCCGCACGATTGGGTGCGCTTTGTCTGGCCGTGGCGCGCGAGACACTGGGCTCGCGTCGTGCTCGACGAGGTGCAGCCGGATGTTGTGCACATCCAGTCACACTTGATTATTGGCCGCGGTCTTGCGCGGATTGCGCACCAGCGCGGCATCCGCGTCTTCGCAACCAACCACCTCATGGCCGAAAACGTACTCGACCACACGATGCTGCCGCCCAAGCTGAACCAGCTGATGGTCACGGGAGCGTGGAAAGACGCGTACTCAACCTTCAAGCTCGCAGACGGCGTGACAACGCCGACCAAGCGCGCCGCGGACTACCTCGAGCGAGTCACACCGTTGCGAGGCGTCGTGCCGATCAGCTGCGGTCTGGATGCTTCGCAGTACACCGCCATCATGGGGCCACGGGAAACGAACCGACTCGTCTTTGTGGGACGCCTCACGGCCGAGAAGCAGATCGATGTGATTCTGCGGGCCATGACCAAACTCGACCCCGCCCTCAACGTCACACTTGATCTCGTTGGCGGTGGAGATCAAGCAAGCGCCCTGCAAGACCTCACAGAACAACTCGGTCTCGGCGAGCGGGTCACCTTTCACGGGCGCATTGACGATACCGATTTGCGGGCGCTGCTCACACGGGCATCCATTTTCACCATCGCGTCAATTGCCGAATTGCAATCGATTGCAACGCTTGAAGCGATGGCATCGGGGCTGCCAATTGTGGCCGCGGATGCTGTGGCGCTGCCACACCTGGTGACCTCCGGTTCGAACGGGTACTTGTTTGAACCCGGAAACGTCGACGATTTGGCCGACAAGATCACGCGGGTGCTGACGTCGTCACCAGACGAATATGAGGCCATGCAGCGCGCGTCACTCGAAGTCGTCAAAGGCCACGACATCAACCGCACCCTCGATACGTTCGAAGCGCTCTACCGGGGCGAGCCCCTTCCGCAATAGGCGAAACAGGAACCCGCCGTGCACATCGCCATCTTCGCTGACCAGCCATTGGACTCACTCGGCGGTGCGCAAGTGTCCATTGCGCTGCAACAAAAGTGGCTCGAGCGTGCAGGACATCTCGTAACCGTTGTTGCTCCGGCGAGCGCGGGCACGGGATGGTGGCCGCAACTTCGGCGCAACGGTGGTGATGAAACCGGAAAGGCCGTTGCGACACCGTCGGTCAAGTTCCCCCCGTTCGGGCACACGGAATATGCGCTCAGCGGCCCCGGTCAACGCACCGATGCGTATGTGGATGCCGCATTCGAGGGGCTGCCACCGGTCGAGGTCGTGCACATTCAGGCTGACTTTTGGGGTGCGTTTACCGGGCTGCGATTCGCAGAACGTCACGGGCTCCCGGTTGTGCACACGCTGCACAACCGGGTCGAGGCCGGCCTCAACGCCCTCTCACCGCGGCTGTATAAACCGCTCATGCGCGGCATCGACAAGTGGCGGTCGCGGGCCCTTTCGGATGCCACAACCCAACCGACGACAAGCGCGTGGCAATACTTGCGCGCACTCACCGCGAATGCTGCAGCCGTCACCGCACCTTCTCGCCACTTCGCCGAGCGTTTGCAACGAAACGGCGTTGCTCGTGAGGTGACCGTTGTGCCCAATGGCATTGACGATGATGCGCTCGCTGCGGCGCGCAACATCGCAACTGAACCGCGCACACGCCCGCGGTTCGTCTGGTCGGGTCGGATGAGCCCGGAGAAACGATTTTTGCCGTTTGTGAAGGCGTTTGTTTCTTCCGGTATCGATGCTGATCTTGATTTGATCGGCAGCGGTGGTGATCGTGCGAAAGCCGAACGCATCGTGCGTGAATCCGGTGCTGGAGGCGTGCAATTCTTGGGCCGCCTCCCCTACGAAGCTGCACTGAGCGAAATGGCGCGCGCCGACGCACTCGTGCAAACCTCGGTGGGTTTCGAGACGCAAGCGATGACGGTGTTCGAAGCTGCAGCACTCGGCACACCCGCCGTTGTGTGCGACGACCACGTGGCAGCCGAACTTGGTGCGGGGCACTGGTTTGTGCCGCGCAGTCAGCCGGCCGACCTCATCCCGCTCATGCAGACGCTGCACACGGCGGCCAGCGAACTCCGCACCGATCGGGCGCCACTTGTGGCATCCGATATCGGCGACCGCTTGCGCCAATCGAAAGTAACCGAACAACTCATCGTGGTGTACGAGAACGTGCTTGCCGCGGTGGGTCGGGTTCGATAGACAATGTATATGCGGGGTTTGCGCACCCGCATCGAAACCTGAGGAGCTGAACAATGTTGGGCCAGCAACCAGAAGCCGAAGAATCACAAGAGCCGCTCGAGCAGTACGGCATCAACCTGACCGAGAAGGCGCGCGAGGGCAAACTCGACCCGGTCATTGGGCGCGACAGTGAGATCCGTCGGGTGAGCCAGGTGCT
>CAZTUC010000042.1:8893-10525 GCA_964616805.1 uncultured Microbacterium sp.
TGGCTTTCTTCTCGGCCACCTTGGGGTCGATTGGAGCGGCGGGGGTGGTGTCGATGGCGGCGGATTCAGCGCCCTTGAGCGACAGCGAGATTCGCCGGGTCAGTCAGGTGCTGACGCGGCGCACGAAAAACAACCCCGTGCTGATCGGTGAACCCGGGGTTGGAAAGACCGCCGTCGTCGAAGGGCTCGCGCAGCGCATCGTCGCCGGTGACGTCGCCGAGAGCTTGCGCGACAAAGAGCTCTACACGCTCGACATGTCGGCGCTTGTGGCCGGGGCCATGTATCGGGGCCAGTTTGAAGAGCGCCTGAAGAGTGTGCTCAAGCAAATCACCGAATCGGATGGCCAGATCATTACATTCATCGATGAATTGCACACTCTTATGGGTGCCGGTGGGGGCGAAGGGTCGGTTGCCGCATCGAACATGCTCAAGCCCATGCTTGCCCGCGGCGAACTGCACCTGATCGGTGCAACAACCCTTGACGAATACCGCGAATACATCGAAAAAGACCCCGCGCTCGAGCGCCGTTTTCAGCAGGTCTACGTGGCCGAACCTTCGGTTGAAGACACGATTGCGATTCTGCGCGGACTCAAAGAACGCTACGAAGCCCACCACAAAGTTGCCATCAGCGATGGGGCGGTTGTTGCTGCTGCCGCGCTTTCGAACCGGTACATTCCGTCGCGTCAGCTGCCCGACAAAGCGATTGACCTCATTGACGAGGCGTCATCGCGATTGCGCATGGCGATTGACTCTGCGCCGATCGAAATTGACGAGCTGCGCCGACACGTTGACCGGCTCAAGCTCGAAGAGCTCGCCCTCAAGAAAGAAAAAGACGCCGCCTCGAAGGCGCGCCTCGAGAAACTGCAAGAAGATATCGCTTCGCAGGGTGCGCGCCTGGCCGAGCTGCAAGCGCGGTGGGCCGAAGAACGCGCGTCGCTCAACCGCGTGGGTGAGATGAAAGCCAAACTCGACACCGCGCGCATTGAGGCCGAGCGTGCGCAGCGTGAGGGAAACCTCGGGCGAGCATCCGAACTGCTGTACGGCGTCATCCCGAAACTCGAAAACGAGCTGCTCGAGGCGGAGCAAGCTGAGAAGTCATCCGATCGCATGGTCAACGAACAGGTCACCGCGGAAGACATCGCCTCGGTTATCGCCGCGTGGACGGGGATTCCGGTCGGCAAGCTCTTGCAGGGCGAGAGTGAAAAGCTGCTCGGGCTCGAGGGCGAACTGGGCAAACGCCTCATCGGGCAGACTCGCGCGGTGCAGGCAGTGTCGGATGCCGTGCGCCGCTCACGCGCCGGCATTTCTGATCCGAACCGGCCGCTGGGCTCGTTCTTGTTCCTCGGCCCGACGGGCGTCGGCAAGACGGAGCTCGCAAAGGCGCTCGCCGAGTTCATGTTTGACGACGAGCACGCGATGATTCGCATTGACATGTCGGAGTACTCCGAAAAACACTCCGTCGCGCGCCTGATTGGGGCGCCTCCCGGGTACGTCGGCTATGAACAGGGCGGGCAGCTCACTGAGGCTGTGCGGCGCCGCCCGTACTCGGTTGTCTTGCTCGACGAAATCGAAAAAGCCCACCCTGAAGTGTTCGACATCCTGCTGCAGGTGCTCGACGATGGGCGCCTGACCG
>CAZTUC010000043.1:0-9741 GCA_964616805.1 uncultured Microbacterium sp.
GACCCTGGCGCTTCTTGTAGCCGGTCTTGTTCTTGTACTTCTGGATGACGATCTTCGGGCCGCGAAGTTCACTGATTACCTCAGCGGTAACCTTGACCTTCTCGAGCTTCTTCGCGTCGGTCGTAACCGTCGCACCGTCAACGAGCAGAACTGCGGGAAGTTCGATCGTTTCGCCCGGCTTTGCCTTCTGACGGTTGAGGTGCACGATCGTGCCAACCTCAACTTTTTCTTGGCGGCCACTGGCGCGCACTACTGCGTAAACCACTTGATACCTGTTTCGTTCGGGAACAGCCTGTAAAGCGTGTTCTCATGGAAGTCTGCGCTCAAACTCAACGAATGAGTTCTTGCGTCGTAAGCACGAGTTCGTCGTGCCTGGCGTTTTGCCGTGGTGGTTGCATGGAGGGTTTGATCCGTGCGCGCACCCAAAGAACTAGTTTAGCTCAAATCTGTGTTGTTCTCAACAGCATCACTCGCGGGTGTCGCCGGCGCCGTTGTGACTCGTCGACGAGTGCCACGTCCCCGGTTTCGCGAGGCACTCCCTGTTCCGGCGGTACCCGCCTCAGGAAGCGCCGCAAGAACAGAACTCAGCAGCTTTGCAGCCTCTTCGCGCGACGGTGTCTCACGAGGCGCAGCGTCGGCGATCGGCGCCAGCTCGGGCAACACGGGTGCGGAATCGGATGCCACAGCATCCGGCTCACCCTGTTGCTCCTCCACCTGGCTAGCCTTCTCTTTCGACTTGCCACCGCGAGAGCGGCGCGGCTTGCGTGGCGTCTCTTCGACCGGTTCGGAGTCAGCTGCGTGCTCGTCTGCCGCGATCGTCGAGGCCGCAATTTGGGCGAGCGCGGTCTTCGCGCCACTCGGAATCGCGTGGGTCGCATTTTGCGGAGCTGAGCCGGTGCCATTGTTGCCGCGCGAACGACGCGAGCTTTGGCCGCCCGAGTTACTCGAGTGCTTCTTCGTAACCGGTTCGTGGTGCACGATGATGCCGCGCGCAGCACATGCTTCACACGGTTCACTAAAGGTTTCAAGCAACCCCAAGCCGAGTTTCTTGCGGGTCATCTGCACAAGACCCAGCGAGGTGACCTCAGCAACCTGGTGCTTCGTGCGGTCACGGCTCAAGCACTCAACCAGACGACGCAAGACGAGGTCGCGGTTGGACTCAAGGACCATGTCGATGAAGTCGACCACGATGATGCCACCGATGTCGCGCAAACGGAGCTGGCGAACGACCTCCTCAGCGGCTTCGAGGTTGTTTTTTGTGACGGTCTCTTCGAGGTTTCCGCCCGAGCCAACAAACTTGCCCGTGTTGACGTCGACAACCGTCATCGCTTCTGTGCGGTCGATCACGAGCGAACCACCCGACGGCAAGTACACCTTGCGATCAAGTGCTTTCTCGATCTGCTCGTTGATGCGGTACTTGTCAAACGGGTCGTCGTCACCGCCGTACGGAGCGATGCGCTCGAGCAGATCGGGCGCAACCGAGGTGAGGTACGAACGAATCGTCTGCTCGACATCCGCGCCCTGAATGATCATTCCAGTGAAATCTTCGTTGAACACATCGCGCACGATCTTGACGAGCAGATCAGGTTCAGCGTGCAAAAGCGTTGGAGCCCCCGCGCTCGTGACGGCATTTTGAATGTGTTCCCACTGCGCGGTCAGACGCTGCACGTCGTGTGTGAGCTGCTCTTCTGTCGCGCCCTCAGCCGCCGTGCGCACGATAACGCCCGACGATTCCGGCAGGGTCTCTTTCAGGATGCGCTTGAGCCGCGCCCGCTCGGTGTCGGGGAGCTTGCGTGAAATGCCGTTCATCGACCCGCCCGGAACGTACACGAGGTAGCGGCCCGGCAACGAGATCTGGCTGGTCAGTCGTGCACCCTTGTGTCCGACCGGGTCTTTCGTGACCTGCACGAGCACCTTGTCGCCCGCCTTCAGTGCAAGCTCGATGCGGCGCGGTTGGCCACCGGTTTCAACACCGTCCCAGTCAACTTCACCCGAGTACAGCACTGCGTTGCGGCCACGGCCAATGTCGACGAAGGCGGCTTCCATGCTCGGCAGCACGTTTTGCACGCGGCCAAGGTAGACGTTGCCAATGAGCGACGCTTCTTGATTGCGTGCGACGTAGTGCTCAACCAGAATGTTGTCTTCAAGAACAGCAATCTGCGTGCGACCCTCGCGTGAACGCACGATCATTTGGCGATCGACGGCTTCACGCCGGGCGAGGAACTCGGCCTCGGTAACAACGGGACGGCGACGCCCGGCTTCGCGACCGTCACGGCGGCGCTGCTTCTTCGCCTCGAGGCGCGTTGAGCCGCTGATGCGCTGCGGTTCGTTCACGACCTCAACAACGCGCTGACGCTCTTCACGACCGCGGCCGCGCGATTGTTGTTGCTGCTGGCGCACAGGACGCAGCGGCGGCAACGCGTCAAAGTCTGGTGCGTAGAAGTGCAATTGCGTTGAAGCGCGTGAAACAAAGACCTCAGGCAACAGGCCGAGGGCGACCGGGTTGAAGAGGTCGATCTCTGGCTCCGCCGCCGCTTCAATCGCGGGTTGCGCTTCAGCTGTCGGCGCTTCGGCTGCAGGCTGCTCCTCTGCGGAAACAGCCTCCTCGACCGCGGGCTGCTCGTCTGCTGCTGCAGGTACTTCGACAGCAGGCGTCTCAGCTACCGCAGCAGGCTCTTCGACAGCAGGCTCTTCGACAGCATCCGTCTCCGCCTGGTGGGCGTCAACAGCCTCGACAGCCGCATTGTTTTCGGCCTCGACAGAATCCTCGCCTTGCGGCGCCGCTACCTCAGCGGTGAAGTCTTCGATCGGGGTGTTTGTGTATTCATCGTTTTCATCGGCCATCGCTGGCTTACTCCTTACAGGCGCGCTTTGCACGTCTGTCAAATCTGTCGCAACCGTAACGGCTGCAAGCGTGTCGTTCGGCGTGCCAATTGAGCTCTCACTGGGCTCCGGCGGCAGACGCCTGAAAAGTCTTTCGTGTCGCAACCCGACCCTCGTCGGTTTGAACACTTCAGCCATTATCGCACTAATCAGCCCACTCGTGGGAACCGCGACGATAATTGACCTATGGAAATCGAAGCTCACGTCGACGAAAAGCGTTCAACCGGTTATGCCATTTGGCTCATTATTGCCGGCGTTATCGGCTGGATCGCCGCGTTCACGTTGACGATCGAGAAGCTCGCGCTCGCTGCAAATCCCGAGCACGTTGCATCGTGTGACTTCAGCGTTCTGGTGCAGTGCGGTGAGAACCTTGCTTCGTGGCAGGGTGAAGTGTTCGGTTTCCCCAACCCGATTTTGGGATTGGCCGGTTGGGTAGCCCCAATCGTGGTCGGCTTCGCAATTCTCGCTGGCGCGAAATTCAAGCGCTGGTTCTGGGTGTTCTTTGGTGCCGGAATCCTCTTCGCCCAAGGTTTCGTCATGTGGCTGCAATACCAGAGCATTTTCAGCCTGCACACGCTGTGCCCATGGTGCATGGTCACCTGGGCAGTAACGATCCCCACGTTCTGGGCGACACTCGTGCACCTCTTCTCGAACGGAACCTTCGGCAAGTCGCTGGTCGCTTTTGGCAAGCGGATGAAGCCGTGGGTTATCCTGCTGACAATTGCCGGCTACGCCGTCGTCGCTCTCATCGCGCAGGTCAAGCTCGACTGGATCGGCACCCTCTAAACCGCATTTCGCTCAGCGGGGCGGCAGTGCGGGCGGATGCCTAGCGGAACCAGATGCCGAGCTCGCGCTCCGCAGAAAGCGTCGAGTCAGAGCCGTGCACAAGGTTCTCGATGACGGGCTTTCCCCAGTCGCGGCCGAGGTCGCCGCGAATCGTGCCGGGTGCGGCCACGGTCGGGTCAGTCGTACCCGCGAGCGAACGGAAGCCCTCGATGACACGGTTCCCCTCGACGCGCACCGCGACGACCGGACCCGAAGTCATAAAGCCCAGCAGCGGCTCGAAGAATGGCTTTCCCACGTGTTCTTCATAGTGCTCGGCGAGCAAAGCACGATCGGGTTGCACCATGCGCAAGTCGACGATGGTGTACCCCTTCGCCTCGATGCGGCGCAGGATTTCACCGGTGAGGCCGCGGGCGACACCGTCGGGCTTGACGAGAATCAGTGTTTGTTCCACGGTGGTCATTTCACTCCTGAGGTTCTGCCGCGGCAGCTGCGCGGTCTACTTTTTGACCGGTGATCATGCAGTACGCCCACAAGCCACCAAAAACGAGGGCAACCAGCAACATCGCCGGCACCATCAGTGCGGCGAGTGCAACAACCAGTTGCAGTATTGAGCCTAACCAAATTGCAGCGCGTTCGTTACGGCGAAAGAGTCCCGCGGTGAAAAACATGAGCAGCATCATGACGACGCCGAAAACAACGCCCCACCAACTCGGCAGGCCCCACGGCACAGCGTCAAGGCCGTAGATAACAAGTCCGCCCAACAGCACAACAATCGATTCGAGCCCGAGCACAATCGGCCCGAGTTTTCCGGTCAGTGATCCACGAGGTGACGGCCCGCTCATGCGTCGTACCCTGCCTTCCAGTTTTCGGCTTTCGCAAGCATCAACGCTTCGCCCGCCAAGAGGACACTCCCGGTGATGAGCACGGCGCGGCGAGCGCTTGCGGCGGCCCACTCGCGTGCAGCATCCGCTGCCTCCGCAAGTGAATGCGTGACGGTCGCGCGGTATCCGGCGGCTTCGACAACGTCGGCGAGCGCGTCAGCATCGAGCGCGCGCGGTGAGTCGATGTTTGTTGTGAAGACGTGCGCGAAGTGACCGCCGAGGGTTTCAACAATGCCGGCTGCGTCTTTGTCGCCCAAGACACCGAGCACAAGCCCCCACTCGTCGAAGTCGAAGCTTTCGTCGAGAGCGGCAACAACGGATGCGGCTCCATGCGGATTGTGCGCCGCGTCAACAATCACCGTCGGGGCGATTCCGAGCAACTGCAGACGGCCGGGTGAGGTGGCTTCCTGCAGCCCCTGGGCGAGCACATCACCCGTGATTGCCTGCGTTGCTCCGCCAATGAGCGATTCGACCGCGGCGATCGCGAGCGCCGCGTTTTCCCCCTGGTGGGCACCATACAGCGGCAGGTACTCGTCGGTGTAGTTGCCAACAAGCCCGTTGATCGACACGAGCTGGCCGCCAACGGCAAGTTTGTGGTCGGCCACCGTGAAGTCTTTTCCAGCAAAAGCGATCGTCGCGTCGTTCGCTGCGGCAACCTCACGCAAGACGGCTTCGACTTCGGGCGTTTGTGCCGCCGACACGACCGCTGCACCAGGTTTGATAATCCCCGCCTTCACCTGAGCGATTTCTTCGAGGGTCTCCCCCAGTCGGTCGGTGTGATCGAGGCCAATGGGAGTGAAAACCGCAACGTCACCGTCGGCGGTGTTTGTTGAATCCCACGCGCCCCCCATACCGACTTCGAGCACGAGAACATCGATGGGCGCCTCGGCGAACGCAACGAACGCAACCGCGGTGAGTAGTTCGAAAAACGTCAACGGTTCTTCATCAGCTGCTTCAAGCTCAGCGTCAACGATCGCAACGAACGGCTCGGTCTCGTCCCACGCATCCGCAATCGCGCGATCACCGATCGGTTCGCCGTTGATTTGGATTCGCTCGGTGAACCGCTCCAAGTGCGGGCTTGTGAACAAGCCCGTACGCAAGTCGTGAGCGCGCAAGAGCGACTCGGTAATCCGCGCAGTTGACGTCTTGCCGTTTGTTCCGGTGACGTGCACAACCCGGTATGTCTTCTGTGGGTCGCCAAGGTAGTCGAGCAATCGCGCGACACGTTCTTTGCGCGGTTGCACCCACCGCTCACCGGCGCGCTCAAGCAGGGCCGAATAGACGGCATCCGCTCGGTCTCGTTGTGTTCCCATTAGCGCACTTCCATCGCTTCAATCGTGATGACCAGTGGCGCCTTTTGCGTGCCAAGCACTTCACTGCCGCTGACGAACACTCGTGGCGCCGGGCTTTGCGTTTGCGCGAACTCGCCGATGACAACGTCGAGGCCCTCCGCTGCCTGCACTGCAAAGTCGGTCGCGAGGGTTTCACCCGCGATCAAATCGGCGTGCGTTTCAAGCGCAGCAACGTCTCCGGGCAGCACGTTGAGCGCGAGCACGATGCGGTCACTCACCTCGAGGCCGGCGTTCTTGCGGGCTTCCTGCACGGCGCGAATTGCGTCACGTGCAACGCCCTCAGCCTCAAGCTCCGGTGTTGTCTTCGTGTCGAGCAACACAAAACCACCCTCGGGCACGAGCGCAAGCGCTTCACCCTCGGGGCGTCCCGTCGTTTCCAAGACGAGGTCGTACTCGTGTGGTTCGAGAGCGATGCCCCCGGCTGTCACGACTCCATCAACCTCCGACCAATCACCACTCTTGGCGGCAACGATCGCTTGTTGCACGCTCTTGCCCAGCCGTGGGCCAGCAGCACGAGCGTTGACTGAAAGGCGATGGGTGACACCGTATTCGGCAGCCGACTCATCCGATTGCGCTTCAATGACAACCTCTTTGACGTTCAATTCGTCACGCAGAATGCTGCCAAATTGGCCCAGCGACTTCGCGTGCGGGGTCACGACCGTCAGTCGTGCGAGCGGCAAGCGTACCCGCAAGCCCTCTTTTTTGCGCAACGCGTTGCCGACACTCGAAAGCTCGCGGACCGCGTCCATACCGGCCGTTTGCGCGTTCGATTGCGGGAACGCTTTGCTCGACGGCCAATCCGTCAGGTGCACGCTGCGCTCGCCAGTCAGCCCCTGCCAGACGCGCTCAGCAACGAGCGGGATGAGCGGCGCCGAAACCCGGCAGAGTGTCTCCAAGACGGTGTAGAGCGTGTCGAACGCGTCGGTTCCGTCTTTGGCGCCCTGCCAGAAGCGGTCGCGCGAACGACGAATGTACCAGTTGGTCAGGATGTCAGCGAAGTCACGCAGCCGCTCGGCGGCCGTTGTCGAATCGAGCCCCTGCAAATCGGATGCCACAGCATCCGCCAATTCACCCGTTCGGGCCAGAATGTACCGGTCAAGCGGATCTTTCGAATCGGTGCGCCACTGCGCAACGTAACCGCCCTCTTGCGCGACGTTTGCGTACGTGGCGAAGAAGTACCACGAGCTCCATAGCGGTAGCAGGAATTCGCGCACACCCGAACGAACGGCCTCTTCCGTGACGCTAATGTTGCCGCCGCGCAGCACCGATGACGACATCAAGAACCAGCGCATGGCATCCGAACCGTCACGGTCGAACACTTCGCTGACGCTCGGGTAGTTCTGCAGCGACTTCGACATTTTCTGCCCGTCGCTGCCGAGCACGATGCCGTGGCAGCTCACACCGGTAAATGCCGGCCGGTTGAACAGTGCGGTGGAAAGCACGTGCATAACGTAGAACCAGCCACGCGTTTGCCCGATGTACTCAACGATAAAGTCAGCCGGCGCGTGCGTGTCGAACCACTCTTGGTTCTCAAATGGGTAGTGCACTTGCGCGTACGGCATCGAACCGGAGTCAAACCACACGTCAAAGACGTCTTCGATGCGACGCATCGTGCTTTCACCCGACGGGTCATCGGGGTTCGGGCGCGTCAAATCATCGATGAACGGCCGGTGCAAATCAGTCTCACCGTCAGCGTTCATCGGCAGCGCGCCGAAGTCGCGCTCGAGTTCTTCGAGCGAACCGTACACATCGATACGCGGGTATTCGGGGTTGTCGCTCTTCCACACCGGAATCGGGCTTCCCCAGTACCGGTTGCGGCTGATCGACCAGTCGCGCGCACCCTCAAGCCACTTGCCAAACTGGCCGTGCTTGACGTTTTCAGGAACCCACGTGATCTGCTCGTTGTTTGCCAGCAGTTCGTCCTTGATGTCGGTGACGCGAATGAACCAGCTTGAAACCGCGCGGTAGATCAGGGGGTTGCGGCAGCGCCAGCAGTGCGGGTAGCTGTGCTCGTAGCTGGCTTCGCGCAGCAAACGACCATTTTCGCGCAGCGAGCGGATGATCGGACGATTCGCGTCCATCCAGAGTTCCCCGGCGAAGTCCGGCACGGTCGACAAGAAACGGCCACCGTCGTCAAGCGAGAGGATCGTCGGGATCCCCGCTGCGGTTGCCACACGTTGGTCGTCTTCACCGTAGGCGGGCGCCTGGTGCACGATGCCCGTACCGTCGCTCGTCGTGACGTAGTCGTCAACGAGAATCTGGAAGGCGTTGTCGGTCTCGTACTTTTCGACATCCGCGAAGTAGTCGAACAGGGGCTCGTAACGGATGCCGCCGAGCTCACTGCCCGTGACAGTGCGGGAAACAGCAGCAAGCGCATCCTCGGCACTTTCGTACCCGAGGTCTTTTGCGTACCCACCGACGAGCTCTTTTGCGAGCAAGTACGAAGCCTCCTCTGACGAAGCGCTCGACACGACGACGTAATCAATGTCTGGCCCGACGGCGAGGGCAAGGTTGGTGGGCAGCGTCCACGGGGTGGTCGTCCAGGCCAGCACCTGCACACCGGCCAGGCCTGCGGCATCCGCTTTCTTGCCAACAAGCGGGAATGAAACGGTCACCGACGGGTCTTGACGCATCTTGTAGACGTCGTCATCCATACGCAGCTCGTGTGCCGAGAGCGGGGTTTCATCACGCCAGCAGTACGGCAGCACCCGGTACCCCTCGTACGCGAGGCCCTTGTCGTAGAGCGTCTTGAACGCCCACAGCACGCTTTCCATGTAGCCAAGGTCAAGCGTCTTGTAGCCGCGTTCGAAATCAACCCAGCGCGCCTGGCGGTTGACGTAGTTTTCCCACTCCTGCGTGTACTCCAGCACACTCTCGCGGGCCTTCGCGTTGAACGTATCGATGCCCATGGCCTCGATCTCAGCTTTCTCGGTGATGCCGAGCTGTTTCATCGCTTCGAGCTCAGCCGGAAGCCCGTGCGTGTCCCACCCGAAAACCCGGTCAACTTTGTGACCGGTCATGGTCTGGAAACGCGGAAAAACGTCTTTCGCATACCCGGTCAGCAGGTGGCCGTAGTGCGGCAGGCCGTTCGCAAACGGCGGCCCGTCGTAAAAGACCCACTCGGGGTCGTTCGCACGCTGCTCAATGGAAGCACGGAAGGTTTCGTCACGATTCCAGTAATCGATGACTTCTTGCTCGATCGCCGGAAAACTCGGGCTCGGCACGACGGTCTCAGCGCTGGGCTGACCGAATGCATTGCGGGGGTAAGTCATCTCGTGCTCCTGCAGGCGTTGTGTTGTTGCCTACGAGGACGCCACCGGCCCGTGTGAGCCTGTGTCGCGGTACCACCCCGCTTGCTGGATATCGGATGTCGCTCCCCAGCCACTTTCACTGCGGCTGTAACGGGCCTGCCCCGCGCGGTTCTAATAGACGCGAACGCCGTTCTTCCGCGAGCTCCCCAGTGATGGCTGGATCAACGCTGCTGTGTCTGATTCTATCTCAGTTCTTCGGATCGCCTCGCGCGGGCTGCGGCAGGGTTGCTTCGCTCGCAGAGCGGGGCCCCTGCCCCGATGCTCGCTCTCGCAACCCTGCCGCAGCCCGCGCTACCTTCGTCGTCACAGCAGCGGTTTTGTTGGTGTGTGGTGGGGGTGGGGTGGGTGGGGCGGGCTGGCCCGGGGTGAGGAGTTCGGCGTACAGGGCGGTCAGCTCGGGCCCCGGGGTGGTGCCGAGGCGGTCGGCGAGGGTGGTGCGGACCGTCTCGTACGCCGCGAGCGCCTGCGCGGGGCGCCCGGCGGCGCGCAGGGCGCGGATGTACAGGGCGTGCGCCGGCTCGTCGAGCG
>CAZTUC010000044.1:0-7929 GCA_964616805.1 uncultured Microbacterium sp.
GCCAGAGCCCGTCTGGTAGGTGTCGACCGGGAACTGACTGTCGTGTGCACCGCTGGCGACCTCGTCGGCGCTTGCGGCGATAGCATCCGCGATTTCACCATCGAGCGTGCCGAGGGCCTTGTTGGCCAGCGCGGCGGCCTTCTTGATGCGCGCAAGAGCGGCAATCTGGGCTGGCTCGAGGCCCTTACCCGAAATGGGGAAGTTCTCGACTGCACGCTGGGTTTGCGCGCTGTAGAGGGCGTCAATTGGTACGCGCACTTCACCCATCGTGTCGTGCTCAATGCGGTATTCGGTCACAGTTGCTCCTTCTTTGGTGCTGGCAAAAAACTGGCTCAGGAGGCGTCGACCCCAACGGTGATAACCGGGTCGACACCGCCTTCGCCGAGACGATAGTTGGCCCCCACAATGCCGAGGCGGCCGGCAGCGACAGCGTCGCTAATGAGTTCGGATGAGTGCAGCAGCGCCGCAACAGTTTGGCGCAGGTGTTCGCGGCCGACGAGTTCGGGGTCGATGTCGGTGATGGAGGTGCCACCGGTTTCGGCGAGCACCTGGCGGGCCGCGGGAACAATCGGCGCGATGAGACGCCAAATGTGCACGGGGAGCGGCTTTGCATCGATCGCGGCACCTTCGATCGCGGCGCTCACGGCACCGCATTCGTCGTGGGCAAGAATCACCACGAGCGGCACGCCGAGCAACTCGACAGCGTATTCGATACTGCCGATTGCGCTGTCGGAAATCACCTGGCCGGCGTTACGCACAACGAACAAGTCTCCGAGACCCTTATCGAAGATGATCTCGGCGGCAAGGCGCGAGTCGGCGCATCCGAACAGGGCAGCTATTGGGGTTTGGCGCACGGCAACTTCAGTGCGGTGGGCGCCGTCCTGGTTCGGATGCCGAGGCGTGCCGCCAACAAAGTTGGCGTTGCCGTCGAGCATGGATTGCCACGCCGCGGCTGGCGTCAAGGAGTTCTCGGTCACGAGCCTTCTCCTGCTTGCTCGAGTGTGGTCAGTGCCGTATCGAGACTCTCGGCGAGTTCTTTCGCGCGTTGGGGGGAGGTTGACCCGGAGAGCATGATGTAGTCGTCGCCAATCGGTGTGCCGAGCGCATACGAGACGTTCTTGTGCAGATTGGGATCGCGCGGTTTGAACTCAGTCCACTCGCGGCCGTCGATCGTGACGGTGCCAGATGAGGAGATCCCGACGAGTGCGTCTGGGGTGAAGCTGTCTGTGTCAAAGGCTTGGTTGACCAAGACAAAACCGCGATCGCCCGGCACGAACGTGATCGTGAAGACGGGACCGGTCTGGCCCGAGCGATCAAGCTCAGCCTTGTTGACACGCCATCCCGCGGGAATCTCAGGGTTCAAGACCGGGCTTTGCAGGAATTCTTCGGTCTCGGCGACACGGCTTGCGACGTCGACCGAGTCGGGCACGACGGGGGTGCCGCGCGGCACGATGAGCACCATCAAAATGACGACACCGATCGTGATGGCGAGCGCAAAGATCAGGTTCTTCGCGGTTTGCGAACCGCGATACTGCGCAGAACGCTCGGCCTTTTGCGCGGCAATTTCTTCGGGGGTTTGCGTCTCGGTGACGCTCGTGCGATTACGGGCCATCGTGCTAGGCGCCCGCGGGTTCATCGGCGGCCGCGCGGGCTGCATCGAGGCGTGACTTGGCACCCTGCAACCATTCATCGCACACGCTCGCGAGGTATTCGCCACGCTCCCACAGGGCAAGCGACTGCTCAAGGGTGGGGGTGCCCTGCTCAAGTTCGCTCACGACGCGAACCAACTCGTCGCGCGCCTGCTCGAACGAGGGCTTCGCGGTCTCGTCGCCAGCTGTGCTCATGACTTCTACTCTACCTTTGCGCCCAGCTTGCCGCCTTCTACGGTTATTGTGAGCGAAGTGCCGATGGGGGCATCTTCGGGGGTGCGCACGAGCGCGCCGGATTGGGTTTGCTGCACGATCGCGTACCCGCGCTGCAAGGTCGCTGCGGGCGAGAGAGCGCGAACGGATGCTGCCAGCTCGCCGATCACGCGCTCGCGGCGTGTCAGGTCACGGGCAAGCGCTTCGCGGCCCCGCGCTACTGCCAAGTACACCTCTTGCGCGCGCGGTGCGATGAGGGCATCGGTATTGCGCAGCGCGGGGCGGGAGCGCAACTGCTCGAGCACCGAAAGATTTGCCGTCACGAGGTGGTTCACGCGCGTGAACGCGCGCGAGCGCAGTTGCCCGACGATTGCCCGCTGCTCGGTAACGTCGGGAACAACGCGTTTCGCGGCATCCGTTGGTGTTGAGGCCCGCAAATCGGCGACGTCGTCGAGGATCGGATGATCGTTTTCGTGCCCGATCGCACTGACCACGGGTGTGTTTGCCGCAGCAACGGCGCGCACGAGTGCCTCATCACTAAACCCCAAGAGTGTCTGCGGGTCACCACCGCCACGCGCGATGATGATGACGTCGACCTCTTCGTCGGCATCGAGTTCAAGCAGCGCGGCACGAACTTCGCCGGGGGAGCGCTCGCCTTGCACAGCGGTGTAAATCGTGCGAAAACGCACGTGCGGCCAGCGCAATTGCGCGTTTCGCAGCACATCTTTTTCGGCATCCGATTTTTCACCCGTGATGAGCCCGATGACATTCGGCAAGAACGGCAGTGGCTTTTTGCGTGCCAGGTCGAAGAGCCCTTCCTTTGCGAGTTGGGCACGAAGCTGCTCGAGCTTGGCGAGCTGGTCACCGAGACCAACGTGCTTCATCGCCGAGACGATAAACGACAGCGATCCGTTCTTCGGCCAATAATCACTCTTGACGCACGCGACAACATGGTCGCCAACATCGAGGTCTTCAGGAATGCGAGCGCGCACGCTTGACCACACGGTTATTGAAATCGTCGAATCTGAGCGCGGATCTTTCAACCGGCCAAAGATTGAACCCTGTCGAATCTTCCAGTCGGTCAGCTCGCCCTCGACCCAAACCTGTCCCCACTTGCCCACGGCATCTTTTATGGTCGCGTTCAGCCGAGCGACCGAGGTGGGGGCATCGGCGGATGAATCGCGGGGGGCGACGGCATCGGAATTGTCGGAAGCGGCATCCGCTGCTGCAAAACTTGCCATCTCAACCTCACCCAAAACCTGTTCGGAACCCAGTGTTCCCAGCGCTATCGAACCTCAGCGCCGTAGAATCAGAAGCGTGAGCCTTCAACCCGTGCGCCTGACAATGCCGCATATTCCTGCCCCTCGACCGAGGATGAAACGTGCGCCGCTTCAGGATAACCCGGTCGACCGACACAAGCGTGTTCTGCTTGCGGCGCCGCGAGGGTATTGCGCGGGGGTCGACCGTGCTGTTGTTGCCGTTGAGAAAGCGCTCGAGCGTTATGGTGCACCCGTGTACGTGCGCAAGCAAATCGTGCACAACATTCACGTTGTTACCGAACTCGAACAACAGGGCGCGATCTTCGTTGAAGAAGTCGACGAAGTACCCGAGGGTTCGCACGTCGTGTTCAGTGCGCACGGTGTTTCGCCGATGGTTGTCAACGCCGCCGAAGAGCGCGGCTTGCACGCGATTGACGCAACGTGCCCGCTTGTGACAAAAGTGCACCGTGAGGCTGTGCGGTTCGCGCGCGACGACTTCGAGATTTTGCTCATCGGTCATGAAGGGCACGAAGAAGTCGAGGGCACCGCGGGTGAAGCCCCCAACCACGTGACGATCGTCAACTCACCCGACGAAGCCGATACGGTCGAGGTCAAAGACCCCAGCAAGGTTGTCTGGCTTTCGCAAACGACCCTCTCCGTTGACGAAACGATGGAGACCGTCAACCGGTTGCGCACACGTTTCCCCGAGATGCACAACCCGCCCTCCGACGATATTTGTTACGCAACCCAAAACCGTCAGGTGGCAATCAAAAAACTTGCGCCCGAAGCAGATCTGGTGATTGTGGTCGGCTCGGCAAACTCCTCCAATAGCGTGCGCCTCGTCGAAGTCGCTCTCGAGTACGGCGCGAAAGCCGCGTACCGGGTCGACTACGCCGAAGAGATTCAGCAAGAATGGCTCGACGGCGTTTCAACGATCGGAGTGACCAGTGGCGCGTCGGTTCCCGAAGTGCTCGTACAAGAAGTGCTTGCCGCGGTCGCCGAAGCGGGATACCGTGACGTCAGCGAAGTACGAACCGCTGAAGAAGACTTGATGTTCTCTCTCCCGAAAGAATTGCGTTCGGATGCCTCCGGCAAACGTGACGCCCGAGCCCTTGGAGGGCGCAAATGAGCACGAACAACGAAGAGCCTCAGCCGGGGCTGACACCACCGGCGTACGGTGAATACGCAAGCCCGGAAGAGCAACGCGCCGCGGCCGGGTACGCCCCCGTGCCACCAGCCGACGCATCCGCCCCGGTCGCACCTGCCGCGGGCGCACCCTCGTACTTGCCACCGCTGTATCCGGAGGCTGCACCGCAGGCTCCGGTGCAGCAGCCCGGTTACGCGCCCGGCTACCCAGCGCCAGGACAGTATCAGGCACCTGGCCAATACCAGCCCGGTCAGTACCCGCCCGGCCAGTACCCCGCCGGGTATGCCGGCGCGCGGGTGCCCGGCAAGGCCAACAAGATCTGGACGATCGTCTTGCTCGCCATCGGTCTGCTCTCGGTCATCAGCTCGACGGCCTCGTACATGAACACAGAAGCGCTCGTCAGCTTGTACACGATTGTGTTCCCTGAGTTGGGCACAAACATCGACATGGCGGCGCTGCAGTCAGCTGGTGTTACCGCGACGATCGTTCTCTGGGTGGGCCTGGCGATTACGGCTGCGTTTAGCTGGTTCATGTACAAGAAGCAGAAGTACACCTGGTGGATTCCGCTTGTTGGCGGCATCATCTTCCCGATGATTGCAAGCAGTATCGCGACGGGGCCTCTCATGGACGCCATTCTGGGAGTCATCAGCTAGCGGCTAAAGACAAGACAAAAGAAGGGGCGGATGCATTCAGCATCCGCCCCTTCTTTTTGCGTCTTACGCGCTGATCGACTTGCCGTACGAGCCGAGCTGCTGCGTTGCCTCAACAACGCGTTTGGCCAGAGCCGACTCAGCGACCTTGCCCCATGCGCGGGGGTCGTACTGCTTCTTGTTGCCCACTTCACCGTCGACCTTGATGACACCGTCGTAGTTCTTGAGCATATAGTCGGCAACCGCACGAGTGAATGCGTACTGCGTGTCGGTGTCGATGTTCATCTTGATGACACCGTTCTTGACCGCAAGCGCGATTTCTTCGTCGGTTGAACCCGAGCCGCCGTGGAAGACCAAGTCAAGCGGCTTCTCGCCGGTTGAGTACTTGGCTTGCAGACCCTCTTGAATCTCGCCAAGCAGTTCCGGACGAAGCTTGACGTTACCGGGCTTGTACACACCGTGCACGTTGCCGAACGTCAGTGCCGCGATCCAGCGACCATTCTCGCCCAGACCCAAACCTTCAACGGCTTGCTCAACGTCGGCGAGCGTTGTGTATAGCGCGTCGTTCGAACCTTCGTGCTCAACGCCGTCTTCTTCACCACCGACAACACCGATTTCAACCTCGAGAATCGAGTTGATTGCCTTCATGCGCGGCAGAATCTCCTGCGCGATCTTGATGTTCTCGTCAAGAGGAACCGCCGAACCGTCCCACATGTGCGACTGGAAGATCGGCTGACCGCCAGCGGCGACCTCTTCTTCTGACGCGGCGATGAGCGGCAGCAAGAAGCTGTCGAGCGCGTCTTTCGGGCAGTGGTCGGTGTGCAGCGCAACCGTGATCGGATAGTTTTTCGCAACCTCGGTGACGTACTTCGCGAACGCGAGCGCACCCGTCGCGCGCTGGTTCGATGCGGTGTGACCGCCGAGGTAGTCGGCGCCACCGGTGGTGACCTGAAGGATGCCGTCACTGCCGGCCTCAGTCAGACCCTGCAGGATTGCGTTGATCGTTTGTGAGCTGGCAACGTTGATGGCCGGAAACGCGAAACCTTCGCTCTTGGCTTTGTCAAGCATTGCGGCGTACTGTTCGGGGGTTGCTACTGGCATTGTTTCTCCTGAACGATGAGTCGGCGCGCCGAACGCGCACCGCACGACTGCTTCAACTCTAGCCGTTCGGGTATTCGCACCGCGGATGAACTCTGCGGAGATTTGTGACTGTGTGAGCAGGCTGGCGCGATACCTTTGTTGCATGGCTACTGTGAACGAAGAAGTGCACCCCGAAGATCTCATCCCGCTCGTGCCCGACCGTAACCTCGCGCTTGAGCTCGTACGAGCAACCGAGGCTGCCGCGATTCGGGCGGTTCCCTTCATCGGTCGCGGTCGCAAAGAAGACGCTGACGGGGCTGCGGTCGACGCGATGCGCAAGTTCCTCAAGACTGTCAATTTCAATGGCCGCATCGTGATTGGTGAAGGCGAAAAAGACGAAGCGCCCATGCTGTTCAACGGCGAGATCGTCGGTTCTGGTCGTGGCCCGAAAGCGGATGTCGCTGTCGACCCGATCGACGGAACAACCCTCACCGCCGAGGGCCGCAACAACGCGATCTCGGTTATTGCGGTCAGTGACGCTGGAACGATGCTCGATGCATCCTCTGTTTTCTACATGGACAAACTCGTCACCGGCCCCGCAGGTGTTGGCGTTGTCGACATTCGCAAGCCCATTGGCGAGAACATCCGTGCGCTTGCGAAGGTGCTCGGCAAGCCCGTTGATGAAATGGTCGTTTCTGTGCTGAACCGGCCCCGCCACGAGCAACTCATCGCCGAAATCCGCGCGGCCGGTGCCGGTACCCGCCTGATGAGCGACGGTGACGTGGCTGGTGGTATCAACGCGGCGCGACACAACGCTCGCACCGACATGTGTGTCGGTATCGGCGGTAGCCCCGAAGGCATCGTGACAGCGTGCGCGATCAAGGCGCTCGGCGGGCACATTCAGGGCATTCTGGCGCCAACGACCGACGAAGAACGTCAGCGCGCAATCGACGCCGGGCTCAAACTCGACACCGTGCTCGAGGCAG
This sequence comes from uncultured Microbacterium sp., assembly GCA_964616805.1. Taxonomy (GTDB): domain Bacteria; phylum Actinomycetota; class Actinomycetes; order Actinomycetales; family Microbacteriaceae; genus Microbacterium. Next base: position 6,985 of record CAZTUC010000044.1, read on the forward strand.
ATGACCTCGTGAAGGGTCGCAACACGCTTTTCGTTGCAACCGGTGTGACCGACGGCGGGCTTGTTGCTGGCGTTCGCCGCGAAGGCGATTATGTGTACACCGAGAGCGTCGTTATTCGCGGGCATTCGGGCACGATTCGAACGATCGGTTCAGAGCACCTCGTCGAGAAGTGGCTGTGAGTCGCACCTGATTTCGTGTTGACGGTGGCAAGATAGATGACGTGCACGCTCGGGTATCGGCCCGTTGATGTGAAGAACTAAGGAATCGGATGTCTGAAACCAGCGCGTCGGGTCAGCAACCGGCCCTGACCAAGCCCGTAGCCCGTCCGGTCGTGACAGATCCGGCTCGTCGCCCCGATGTTCTGCTACGCAAGCGTCGCCCGGCCGATCAAGAAGCGCCGTGGTGGGTAAACGTTTCGATGTTTGTCGGGTTTTCGACGATCGTTGTGCTGCTCATGCGTTGGGTGCCGGGCGCCGCGTAGGCCTTGGCATCCGCTCTCGCGGAGATTCTCTATCCTCGCGGAAGATTCTGGCGGAATTCTCCGCGAGAGTGAGCTTTTTCCGCGAGACTGGCTCGCAGCCGCGACCGCGTAGACTTAACCCCCGTGGCTCTTACTATCGGAATTGTTGGCTTGCCCAACGTTGGCAAATCAACCCTCTTCAACGCACTGACCAAGAACGACGTGCTCGCGGCGAACTACCCGTTCGCAACGATCGAGCCGAACGTTGGCGTTGTGAACTTGCCCGACCCGCGGCTCGAAAAGCTTGCCGGGGTGTTCGGCTCGGAGCGCATTCTGCCCGCGGTGGTCTCGTTTGTTGACATCGCCGGCATCGTGCGCGGAGCCAGCGAGGGCGAGGGCCGCGGCGACCAGTGCTTGGCGAACATTCGTGGGGCCGACGCGATTTGCCAGGTCGTGCGCGGATTCGCTGACGACGACGTCGTGCA
>CAZTUC010000045.1:0-5689 GCA_964616805.1 uncultured Microbacterium sp.
GTCCGCTGACCAAGAAGCCTGCTGAAACCCGCATGGGTTCGGGTAAGGGTTCACCGGAGTGGTGGGTTGCAAACGTCAAGCCGGGTCGCGTTTTGTTCGAGGTTTCAGGTGTTTCTGAAGAACTCGCACGTGGCGCACTCACCCGTGCAATTCACAAGCTGCCGTTGAAGGCACGCATTATCAAGCGCGAGGAGGGCGACGCGTAATGGCGATCGGTACCAAGGAGCTCGGTGTAATCCAGCTCGACAAGTTCGAAGATGCCCGTCTGCTCGAAGAGCTGCGTAAGGCCAAGGAAGAGCTGTTTAACCTGCGCTTCCAATCGGCTACGGGCCAGCTCGACGCACACGGCCGCATCCGCGCTGTAAAGCGCGACATCGCTCGCCTGTACACGGTTATCCGTGAGCGCGAGCTCGGCATCCGCGCAACCCCTGAGGTTGTTGCTGCTGCACCGAAGAAGGCCACGAAAAAGGCCGCTAAGAAAGAAGAAGAGGCCGAGTAATGGCTGAAGCAACCGAGAAGAAGGCTCCCGCCAAGAAAGCGGATGCTGCTGAGAAGGCTGCCCCGAAGGCTGCTGCTGCGAAGAAGGCTCCTGCGAAGGCTGCTGCTGAAAAGGCTCCCGCCAAGAAGGCTCCTGCCAAGAAGGCTCCCGCCAAAAAGGTAGCTGAAGAGGTCGTTGCTGAGGCAGCGGCTCCGGCAGCCCAGGCTGCCGGTCACGAGAGCGCCGCACACGATGTGCGCGACGCAGACGCTCGTGGTTACCGCAAGGCACGTCGCGGCTACGTTGTTAGCGACAAGATGCAGAAGACGATCGTCGTTGAGGTTGAAGACCGCGTAAAGCACCCGCTTTACGGCAAGGTTATTCGCCGCACCTCGAAGGTCAAGGCACACGACGAGAACAACACCGCCGGCATCGGCGACCTCGTACTCATCAACGAAACCCGCCCGTTGAGCGCCACGAAGCGCTGGCGTCTGGTGGAGATTCTGGAGAAGGCTAAGTGATTCAGCAGGAATCCCGACTTAAGGTTGCCGACAACACTGGCGCCAAGGAGTTGCTGACGATTCGTGTTCTCGGTGGCTCAAAGCGCCGTTACGCGGGTCTGGGTGACACCATCGTGGCAACGGTGAAAGACGCAATCCCCGGCGGAAACGTGAAAAAGGGCGATGTCGTCAAGGCTGTTATCGTGCGCACGAAGAAGCACACGCGTCGCGCCGATGGCTCGTACATCAAGTTTGACGAGAACGCAGCTGTGATCCTGAAGAACGATGGCGAGCCCCGTGGCACGCGTATCTTCGGACCGGTTGGTCGTGAGCTTCGTGACAAGAAGTTCATGAAGATCGTTTCGCTCGCACCGGAGGTTTTGTAACTCATGGCAAAGATCAAAAAGGGTGACCTCGTTCAGGTCATCACGGGCCGTACCCAGGCAAAGGGTGGCGACCGCGGTAAGCAGGGTGTGGTTCTCGCTGTAAACAAAGAGACCAACCGTGTGATCGTTGAGGGTATCAACTTCTCGACGCAGCACAACCGCATCGGCCAGTCCCAGCGGGGTACTCGTACCGGTGGCATCGAGAAGATCGAAGCCCCGATCCACATTTCCAACGTCGCACTTGTTGACCCCGAGACGAAGAAGCCCACCCGTGTGGGTCACCGTGTCGAAGAGCAGGTTAAAGACGGCAAGAAGAAGACTGTTCGTGTTCGTTACGCGAAGAAGTCAGGTAAGGACCTCTCATAATGACTAACGCTACGGTGGCTGGCAAAATCCAGCCGCGTTTGAAGGCGAAGTACCTGGGCGAAATCAAGACTGCACTGCAGGAAGAGTTCGGCTACGTGAACGTCAACCAGATTCCCGGCCTTGTAAAGGTTGTTGTTAACACTGGTGTCGGCGAGGCTGCTCGCGACAGCAAGGTTATCGATGGTGCTGTTGCTGACCTCACCAAGATCACCGGCCAGAAGCCGATTGTCACCAAGGCTAAGAAGTCGATCGCTCAGTTCAAGCTGCGCGAAGGCCAGCCCATTGGTGCACACGTCACGTTGCGTGGCGACCGTGCTTGGGAGTTCGTAGACCGTCTCGTTTCGCTGGCTCTGCCGCGTATTCGTGACTTCCGTGGACTGAGCCCGAAGCAATTCGATGGCAACGGCAACTACACGTTTGGTTTGCAAGAGCAGAGCGTGTTCCACGAGATCGACCAAGACAAGATTGACCGCGTTCGCGGTTTTGACATCACGGTCGTTACCTCGGCAAAGACTGACGACGAGGGTCGCGCACTGCTTCGTGCATTGGGCTTCCCTTTCAAGTCGGTGGACTAAGAAACCAACCGAACTTCGCGGGCCCTTCGTCTCGCTACGCTCGCTCAGGGACCGAACGTTATAGCTCGGTCATTGAGCGAGGCGAAGCCGAGACGAAATGGCCGCGAGGTACGGCACTCAAGAAGGTCGGATGACTCGAAAAGTCATCCGAAACCGCTGAACAAAGGAAAAAAACAACATGGTAATGACAGACCCGGTCGCAGATCTGCTGACCCGTCTGCGCAACGCAAACGCGGCACACCACGATTCGGTGACCTTGCCGTCGAGCACGTTGAAGACTCGCATCGCCGACATCCTCAAGCAAGAGGGTTACATCGCCGATTGGGAGGTCAACGACGCTCGCGTTGGCAAGAACTTGACCCTCAACCTGAAGTACGGCCCCAACCGGGAGCGCTCGATCGTTGGTATCAAGCGCGTCTCGAAGCCTGGTCTTCGTGTTTACGCAAAGTCGAACGAGCTGCCCAAGGTTCTTGGTGGCCTCGGCGTTGCAATCCTGTCGACTTCCTCGGGTCTTTTGACAGACCGTCAGGCTGAGCAGAAGGGCGTGGGCGGAGAAGTTCTCGCCTACGTGTGGTAATCACTCATGTCACGTATTGGACGACTTCCCATTCAGATTCCCGCGGGCGTGACCGTTACGGTCGATGGCCGCGACGTCGCAGTCAAGGGCCCGAAGGGCGAGCTGACGCTCACCGTTGCTCAGCCGATCGAAGTTTCGGTTGAAGAAGGCACGGTGCAGGTTACTCGCCCCGACGACGAGCGCGAATCGCGTTCGTTGCACGGCTTGACCCGCACGCTCATCAACAACAACATCATCGGCGTTACCGAGGGTTACACCAAGGGCCTTGAAGTTGTTGGCACCGGTTACCGTGTGGCGCAGAAGGGCAACTCGGTTGAGTTTGCACTTGGCTTCAGCCACCCGGTTACCGTTGACGCTCCTGAGGGCATCACCCTCACGGTTGAGGGCAACAACAAGCTCACCGTGAGCGGTATCGACAAGCAGGCTGTCGGCGAGGCAGCTGCGAACATCCGTAAGATCCGTAAGCCTGAGCCCTACAAGGGTAAGGGTGTGCGTTACGCCGGCGAGAACGTTCGTCGCAAGGCCGGAAAGGCTGGTAAGTAACCATGGCTGTACAGAGCAAATCTGCAGCTCGCGCTCGTCGCCACGCACGTCTTCGCAAGAAGGTCGTTGGTACCGAAGAGCGCCCACGCTTGGTAGTAACCCGTTCGTCGCGTCACGTTTTCGTGCAGGTTGTCGACGACAGCAAGGGCCACACCGTAGCATCCGCTTCAACTCTTGAAGCTGACCTGCGTAACCTCGACGGTGACAAGACCGCCAAGGCTCGTAAAGTTGGTGAGCTTGTTGCGGAACGCGCGAAGGCTGCCGGCATCAGCGAGGTTGTTTTCGACCGTGGCGGTAACCGCTACGCAGGTCGTGTTGCAGCTATCGCCGATGGTGCACGTGAAGGAGGGCTGTCGCTGTGAGCGAAGAGAACCAGGAGAACCAGGTGACCGAAGAGGCACAAGCGACGGAAGCACCCGCTCGCGAGACCCAAGACGGTCGCAACCAGCGCCAGGGTGGTGGCCGTCGCGACAACAACAACCGCGACCGCAACAACTCACGTGGTGACGACAAGAACCAGTTCCTCGAGCGTGTTGTAACCATCAACCGCGTTTCGAAGGTTGTCAAGGGTGGTCGTCGCTTTAGCTTCACCGCACTCGTTGTCGTCGGTGACGGTAACGGCACCGTTGGTGTCGGTTACGGCAAGGCAAAAGAGGTGCCGTTGGCTATCTCGAAGGGTGTTGAAGAGGCGAAGCGTAACTTCTTCCGCGTCCCGCGCGTTGGCCAGTCGATCCCGCACCCTGTTCAGGGTGAGGCAGCCGCAGGCGTTGTCCTGCTGCGTCCGGCAAGTGCTGGTACCGGTGTTATCGCCGGTGGTCCGGTTCGCGCCGTACTCGAGTGCGCCGGTATTCACGACGTCTTGTCGAAGTCGCTCGGTTCATCGAACACGATCAACATCGTTCACGCAACGGTTGCAGCCCTGAAGCAGCTCGAGGAGCCCCGTGCGGTTGCCGCACGTCGTGGTCTCGACTTCGACCAGGTTGCACCGGCGCGTCTTGTTCGTGCAGAAGCGGATGCTATTGCTGCAGCTGCTGCCGCACAGAAGGTAGGTGCCTAATGGCTGCACGCCTGAAGGTAACGCAGATCAAATCCAAGGTGAGCGAAAAGCAGAACCAGCGCGACACGTTGCGCAGCCTCGGTCTGAAGCGGATTGGCGACTCGGTCGTTCGTCCCGACGACGCGCAAACGCGCGGTTACGTCAAGACCGTTGCTCACCTCGTCTCGGTTGAGGAGATCGACTAATGGCTGAAAAGAAAGAAGCCGCCGAAAAGGCAGCTCCGGCAAAGAAGGCGACTGCTGCAAAGGCAACCGCTGAGAAGAAGCCGGCTGCCAAGGCGACCGCTGCGAAGGCAACGGCTGAAAAGAAGGCTCCTGCCGCGAAGGCTGCAGCATCGGATGCGAAAGCAACCGTTGCGAAGAAGCCTGCTGCCAAGAAGGCAACCGCTGCAAAGGCTGAGACCGTAGCCGCCCGCCCGGGTGTGCTGAAGGTTCACCACTTGCGTCCGGTTCCTGGTGCAAACACCGCAAAGACCCGTGTTGGTCGTGGTGAGGGCTCGAAGGGTAAGACTGCTGGCCGTGGTACCAAGGGTACGAAGGCTCGCAACACCGTTCGGGTTGGTTTCGAGGGTGGTCAGATGCCGCTGCACATGCGCACCCCGAAGCTGCGCGGGTTCAAGAACCCGTTCCGTGTGGAGTACCAGGTCGTGAACCTGGACAAGCTCGCCGAGCTCTACCCCAAGGGTGGTGAGGTCACCGTAGGCGACCTCGTCGCCAAGGGTGCGGTCCGCAAGAACGAGAAGGTGAAGGTCCTCGGCAACGGCGACATCGCCGTGAAGCTGACCGTGGCCGTCGACAAGGTCTCCGGCTCCGCCGAGCAGAAGATCGTCGCCGCCGGCGGCAGCGTCAAGTAACACCGCGCAAGAGGGGTCGGAGATTCTCCGGCCCCTCTTGGGTTACGCTGGTCTTTCGGCCGTCCTTACCCGCGTCGGCATCCCTTTCAGGAGGAACGCACTTGTTTAGCGCCATCGCGCGGATCTTCCGCACCCCTGACCTGCGGCGGAAGATCGGTTTCACACTGGCGATCATCGCCATCTACCGGCTCGGCTCGCACGTCCCGGCTCCGTTCATCAACTTCCCGAACGTGCAAGAGTGCCTCGCCTTCAGCGCGGGCACCGAAGGCCTGCTGAGCCTCGTCAACGTCTTCTCCGGCGGCGCACTGCTGCAGCTGTCGATCTTCGCCCTGGGCGTCATGCCGTACATCACGG
>CAZTUC010000046.1:0-4869 GCA_964616805.1 uncultured Microbacterium sp.
CGCATGTTCAAGGCCGTCAAACGCGCCCGCCGCAAGGAGATCCGCGACGCGATCGCCGATGCCGACAAGGCCGTCGTCGCGAGGACCGCGACCGGGGCCCCCGACCGCATCGACGACGAGACCCGCGGACACGATCTCTCCTCGCGCGTCGACGCCCCGAGCGCCGGCGAGCTCATCAAGCCCCGCAACTGCTACATCTGCAAGCAGCCGTACACGCAAGTCGACGCCTTTTATCACCAACTGTGCCCGGCGTGCGCGGCGTTCTCGCACGCCAAGCGCAACGCCCGCACCGACCTCACCGGCCGCCGTGCATTGCTCACCGGCGGGCGCGCCAAGATCGGAATGCACATTGCGCTGCGCCTCCTGCGCGACGGTGCCCACTTGACGATCACGACGCGTTTTCCACGCGATGCGGTACGCCGGTTTTCAGCGCTCGAGGATTCATCCGACTGGCTACACCGCTTGCGCATCGTCGGCATCGACTTGCGCGATCCCGCTCAGGTAATTGGTCTTGCCGATTCGATTGCCGAAGCTGGTCCCCTCGACATCCTCATCAACAACGCCGCACAAACGGTGCGCCGCACGCCAGGGTCATATTCGCTGCTCGCCGAAGCTGAGCTCGCCCCCCTCCCCTCGGGGCCTCTGCCCGAGATTTTGACCTTCGGCCACACGGCCGACGCGCACCCGCTCGCGCTTGCGGCATCCGTTGACGCGCACCCGCTGCTTTCACGCGCGGTCGCAACCGCCGACAGTGCCCAGCGTGCCGAAGCGCTCGCAACAGCGGCGATGGCAGCCGGCTCAAGCTCGATCGAGAAGCACCGCGACGGTACTGCGATTGACGCCGGTGGCCTCGTCCCCGACGAAGTCACGACGAACTCATGGGTGCAATCGGTCGATCAGGTCGACGCGCTCGAAATGCTCGAGGTGCAGCTGTGCAACAACACCGCACCGTTCATTCTCATCTCGCGCTTGCGCGAATCGATGCGCCAATCGGATGCCGCCCGCACCTACATTGTCAACGTCAGCGCGATGGAGGGGCAATTCGCGAGACGGTACAAGGGGCCGGGGCATCCGCACACCAACATGGCCAAGGCAGCCCTCAACATGCTCACGCGGACAAGTGCGGAAGAGATGTTTGAAACCGACCAAATCTTGATGACCGCTGTCGACACGGGCTGGATTACTGACGAGCGCCCGCACCACACCAAGCTGCGCCTTGCTGACGAGGGTTTTCACGCGCCACTTGACCTCGTTGATGGCGCCGCTCGCGTGTACGACCCGATCGTGCGCGGCGAAGCCGGCGAAGACATTCACGGTGTCTTTCTGAAGGACTACAAGCCGCACGCGTGGTGATCGCGCACGAGTCGCCCTAGAGTTTTAACACCCGCCCCGTTGGAGTACATCGCATGAGCATTGCAACCCTGTTTGAGACCGCATTCGGTAGCGCAACTGAGGCGGTTTTCAGCGCTCCCGGCCGCGTCAACCTCATTGGCGAGCACACCGATTACAACGGCGGGCTCGCGTTGCCGTTCGCGATCGCTGATCGCACGACCATCGCGATTCGTGTTCGCGATGATGGACGCATCCGATTGGTTTCCGAGAGCGACCCGAACCCGATCGAATCGACGCTCGCCGAAGCACTTGGCACCGGGCCGATTTCGGGTTGGGGTGCGTATGTGCTGGGTGTTGTGCGTGTCGTCGGCTCGATTGTTGGCGCAGAGAAGCTACGCGGTTTTGACGCATTTGTGACCAGCACGATTCCACTTGGCGCGGGACTCTCGAGTTCGCACTCACTTGAGTGTGCGACCGCAACGGCGCTCGTTGACCTGTTTGAATTGCCGCTTTCGCGCGCTGACCTCATTGGCGTGACACTGCGGGTTGAGCACGAGGTTGTTGGTGCTCCGACCGGCACGCTCGACCAATCGGCGATTCTGCTTTCGCAACCCGACCACGCCGTGCTGCTGGATTTCGCAGCGTCGCCTGCTGCCCCACGTCCAGTGCGACTCGGGTTTGCTGAGGCCAGTCTCGAGATTCTCGTGTGCAACTCGAATCAGGCCCACGATCACTCGACCGGTGGCTACCGGCAGCGCCGTGCCGAGTGTGAATCGGGGGCGGCAAAGCTTGGCGTTTCGCTGCTTGCCGAGGCATCGAGTGAGCAACTCGAGGCTGGTGCCGGTGCATTGACGGATGTTGAGTACCGCCGGGCCCGCCACATTATTACCGAGACCGCTCGCGTTCGAGCGTTTGCCGCGGCGGTCGAGGCGGGCGCGTTCGCTGAAGCGGGGGAGTTGCTCGTTGCCAGCCACGCTTCGCAGCGCGACGACTTTGAGTGCTCAACCCCCGCGATCAATGCGGCCGTCGAGGCGGCTCTTGCCGCCGGTGCGCTTGGTGCCCGCTTGACCGGTGGTGGCTTTGGCGGCTCGTCGATCGCGCTCGTGCCGGCGGCATCGTCAGAGCAAATCGCAACGGCAATTGGTGATGCGGTCGAGGCAGCCGGGTTCCCCCGCCCCACCGTTCTGCGGGCGCAGCCGTCTGATGGGGCGCACCGCGACAGCTAGTGCAGTCTCACGGCCCGACGCATCCGATCGTGTGCTCGCTCAAGCCCCGGGGAAGCTCTTCATGCGCTTGAGGTACCAGAGCACCTTTCGAACTGGCACGGTTCGCGGCCAATCGTCTGCACGGAACCAAGCCTCTGAGCCGCCGTCAACCGTGATGACGCTTCCGCACAGGAAATCGGCGGCATCGGTGAGCATAAAACACACCCACGCGGCGATGTCTTCGGGCTTGCCATACCCCGATACGGGTACTGGGAACGACGTAACAGCTTTTGCCGTCTCGGGTGAAGCAAGCTGCTTCTCTAACAGCGGGGTCAGCACCGCACCGGGCGCGATTGCGTTGACACGGATGCCGCTTCCCGCCCACTTTTGGGTGACGGCGGTTCGACGCATCCAGCGGGTGACGGCGATTTTCGACGCACCGTAGGCGAACGCGGGTGCATTCTTGCCAAAGATGCCCACCCGTCGCAGCGCTGCCTGTGCGTCACCGCGCAGAAGTGCACGGACTGCACCGCCCGGAACGGCGGGAATGGTCGTGGCGGAGTTGCTCGAAAAGACCACCACTTTGGCATTCCCGGCGCTGGCGAGCTCGGGGTGGAGTGCGTCCAGCAACTCCACGACACCGAAGTAGTTCACTTCGACAATGGGCTTCGCTCGTTCCTTGCCCTGACCTGGGCCGAGACCAGCGGCGAGCACGGCGCCGTCAAGTGTGCCGCCACATAGCTCACGCACCTGCTGCGCGCCGGCTGCGCGGCCCTCGGCGGATGAAAGGTCGGCGGTGACCTCTGCGTCGCGTAGGTCGAGACCGATCACTCGGTGCCCGCGTTCGCGCAACGCAGCTGCGGACGCCGCTCCCATTCCTGACGCGGATCCCGTCACCAGATAAGTGCCCACTTCATACTCCTTGTGCTCTTCATCAGCAGTATCGACTGCTTTATGACAAGACTAGTGAGGCTCAGAACACGACTCCAGCCGCAGGCACCACGCTCGGCAGCCTCAAATGCCGTCAACAGAAGTTGACGTCTGTCGCGCGTCAATGTATGTTGACGAGTATGAAGACCATCAACGCCACAGATCCTGCCGGTGAACCCATTGCCGAACTCAATCGACTCGCCAGCCTGCGTCGCGAGATTGCCCGCCAAGAGGAAACCCAGGTGCGCCGCGCACGCCTTGCTGGCTATTCCTGGCAAGCCATCGCGGGAGCACTTGGCGTGACCAAGCAGGCAGCGCACAAGCGTTTCGGTCGCTCTTAACGCACCGCCCCCGGCGACAAGTACCCCTCGGTCGTTGATCGGAGCTCGCGTCAGCGAGTCGCCCGTACTGAGCGAGTCGAAGTGAAGTGAAACGGTGTTGTTGAAACCCCGTCAACACGATCGTAAAAATCTTCGAGAAAAGGGTGAGCAATCTCTTGACCTGGGTGGATCTTTGTTCTAAACTAGAAGCATGTTCAAACCATCCATCACCGAACCTCCATCCCCTGCGGGGTTGGTTGCTGCGTTCACTGCGGCCGGTGTTGAACGTGCGAAGCGTGAGGCTGAACGGTTGTCGCTGTTGGCGGATGCTTCGGATGCGCTTTCTGGTGTGCACGCGAACGAGTATGAGACCGCGGTTCACTCGTTGCTTGCCGAGTTCGCGGTTGATGCGCGCATGAGCGAGGGGGCTGTTGGTGACTTGATGTCGATCGCTACCGCGGTGCGGCACACGTTCACGGTCACGGGAGCTGCGTTTGCTGCCGGGGAACTGTCGCTGGAGCATGTGCGGGCCATTGTGGAACCCGCGCACCAGATCGCCCAGGACCATGTTGTTGTTGGGTTGTATGAGCAACAGATCGTGGAGTTCGCTTTGGGTGCAACACCGCGAGCGACACGGCTCCGGGCACAGAAACTGGTTGACACGATCGACCCTGACGACACCATTGATCGTCACCGTAAAGCACGCGAGCAACGTCATGTGCGGGTTGAAGACTGCGGCAACGGGATGGGTGAGTTGATCATCCATGGGCCCATGATCCTTGTGCGGGGTGCGTACGATCGGATGTCGAAACAAGCGAAAGCACTCGGTGAACTGCCCGGCAGTGTTGATGCGCGCACGCGTGATCAGGTCCGTTGCGACCTTGCGTTGGACATGCTTTTGGCTTCCGACCCGGAAACCGTGCAAGCAAACGGGCTTGCAGCGCTCAAAGCCAACATCTCCGTCACCCTCGACGCGAAACTCCTCAGTGGTGACGCCTTCGGGTTGGCCGAGCACGACGGGTTTGGTGCCCTCGACCCGGAAACCGCGCTCGAACTTGCGGGGTTGAACCCGATTTGGACGA
>CAZTUC010000047.1:0-4738 GCA_964616805.1 uncultured Microbacterium sp.
GAAGATCCTCCCCGTCGAGGACATGCCCTTCCTCGAGGACGGCACGCCCGTCGACGTCGTCCTCAACCCGCTCGGTGTGCCCGGCCGCATGAACGTGGGCCAGGTGCTCGAGACCCACCTCGGGTGGATCGCCAAGCAGGGCTGGGACATCACCCTCGCCGAGAGCGGCGCGACGTGGACCAAGGACATCCCCAAGGTCGCGGCGAAGGCCGAGCCCGGGACGCCCGTGGCCACGCCCGTGTTCGACGGCGTCCCGGAGACCTCGCTCACCGGTCTGCTCACGGCGACCCTGCCCAACCGCGACGGCGAGCGCATGGTCGGCGTCGACGGCAAGGCCCGGCTCTTCGACGGCCGCTCCGGCGAGCCGTTCCCGGACCCGGTCTCGGTCGGCTACATGTACATCCTCAAGCTGCACCACCTGGTCGACGACAAGATCCACGCTCGTTCGACCGGCCCGTACTCGATGATCACCCAGCAGCCGCTCGGTGGTAAAGCACAGTTCGGTGGTCAGCGTTTCGGTGAGATGGAAGTGTGGGCCCTCGAGGCATACGGTGCGGCATACGCACTGCAAGAGCTTCTGACCACCAAATCGGATGACATCCCCGGCCGTGTCAAGGCGTACGAGTCAATCGTCAAGGGTGAGAACCTGCCCGAGCCCGGTATCCCGGAGTCGTTCAAGGTGCTCATGAAGGAAATGCAGTCGCTCTGCCTGAACGTCGAGGTGCTCTCGGCAGACGGTCAGATCATCAACCTTCGTGATTCTTCAGATGAGGCCTACCGCGCAGCGGAAGAGCTCGGCATCAACATTTCTGCCCGCTTCGAGTCCGCTTCGATCGACGAAATCTAAAGATTTCGCCTGATCAGAACAGATTTCATTTCGACGGGTTCGGCGTCGCCGACCCCGCTCAATGACCGAGATTTAAGAGGAAAAAGTGCTCGACGCAACAACCTTTGATGAGCTTCGTATTGGCCTGGCCACCGCTGACGACATCCGCAAGTGGTCGTACGGTGAGGTTAAGAAGCCTGAAACAATCAACTACCGCACCCTCAAGCCCGAAAAAGATGGTCTGTTCGGTGAGCAGATCTTCGGACCGAGCCGTGACTGGGAGTGCGCGTGTGGCAAGTACAAGCGTGTCCGCTTCAAGGGCATCGTTTGTGAGCGCTGTGGTGTTGAGGTCACCAAGAGTGCCGTGCGCCGTGAGCGCATGGGTCACATCGAACTGGCCGCACCCGTAACGCACATTTGGTACTTCAAGGGCGTTCCCTCGCGCTTGGGTTACCTGCTTGACATGGCGCCGAAAGACCTCGAAAAGGTCATCTACTTCGCCGCATATATGGTCGTGCTCATCGACGACGAAGCTCGTCACCGCGACATTCCGACGCAGGAAAACAACATCCGCCGCGAGATTGAGGTGCTCGGCAACCGCCGTGACGCCAAGATCGCCGAGCGCATGGCAAAGCTTGAAGCTGAGCTGGCAACGCTCGAAGAAGAGGGCGCAAAGGCAGACGTCAAGAAGAAGGTTCGCGACGCCGCCGAGAAAGAAATGGCGCAGACCCGCAAGGGCGCTGACGAAGCCATTGCTCGCCTCGAGCGCGTGTGGGAAGCGTTCCGCACGATGGAGGTCGGCTCGCTTTACGGTGAAGACGACACGTTCTACGAGCTGCAAGACCGTTTCGGTCAGTACTTTGAGGCGCACATGGGTGCCGAGGCAATCAAGCGTCGCCTCGAGACCTTCGACCTCAAGGGCGAAAGCGAATCGTTGCGCCTGCAGATCTCCGAGGGCAAGGGTCAGCGCAAGATCCGCGCGATCAAGCGCCTGAAGGTCGTCAACTCCTTCCTCGAGACCGGCATGTCTCCGTCCGCGATGGTGCTCGATGTCATTCCGGTTATTCCGCCGGAGCTGCGCCCGATGGTGCAGCTCGACGGTGGCCGCTTCGCGACATCCGACCTCAACGACCTTTACCGTCGTGTGATCAACCGCAACAACCGTCTTCGTCGCCTGATCGACCTCGGTGCTCCCGAGATCATCGTCAACAACGAAAAGCGGATGCTGCAAGAAGCAGTCGACGCCCTGTTCGACAACGGTCGCCGCGGTCGCCCCGTGACCGGTACCGGTAACCGTGCCTTGAAGTCGCTCAGTGACATGCTCAAGGGTAAGCAGGGTCGTTTCCGTCAGAACCTGCTCGGTAAGCGTGTTGACTACTCAGGTCGTTCGGTTATCGTCGTTGGCCCGCAGCTCAAACTGCACCAGGCGGGTCTGCCGAAGACCATGGCACTCGAGCTGTTCAAGCCGTTCGTTATCAAGCGTCTGATCGACCTCGGCCACTCGCAAAACATCAAGGCTGCAAAGCGCGCTGTTGAGCGTACGCGCCCTGAGGTTTGGGATGTGCTCGAAGAGATCATCCGCGAGCGCCCCGTGCTGCTCAACCGCGCACCTACCCTGCACCGTTTGGGTATCCAGGCGTTTGAGCCGCAGCTCGTTGAAGGTAAAGCAATCCAGCTGCACCCGCTCGTTTGTGCCGCGTTCAACGCTGACTTCGACGGTGACCAGATGGCTGTGCACCTGCCGCTTTCGGTTGAGGCCCAGGCTGAGGCTCGCGTTTTGATGCTCGCATCGAACAACATCCTCAAGCCTTCTGACGGTCGCCCCGTGACGTTGCCTTCGCAAGACATGATCATCGGTCTGCACCACCTCACTTCGTTGAAGGCGGGCGCAACCGGTGAGGGTCGTGTGTTCGGTTCGGTCGGTGAAGCACTGTTGGCAAAGGACGAGGGCACCCTCGACCTGCAGGCCAAGGCACGCATTCGTATCCACGGTCTTTCGTTCCTTGAGGGCGAAGCGCCCGAGGGTTACGAGCGCCACGGTCTGGTTGACACGTCGCTCGGTCAAGCAATCTTCAACGACGCACTGCCGAAGGGTTACCCGTTCGTGCGTGGCGTTGCAGACAAGAACAAGCTGAGCCAGATTGTCAACAAGCTCGCTGAGGAATACCCGAAGGTTGAAACCGCAGCGACGCTTGACCGCATCAAGGACGCTGGTTTCTACTGGGCAACCCGTTCGGGTGTCACCGTTGCGCTCAGCGACGTGCTTACCCCGCCGAACAAGGGCGAGATCGTTGCCAAGCACGAAGCTCGTGCTCGCAAGACCCAGTCGCAGTTCGATAAGGGTCTCATCAGCGATGGCGAGCGCCGTCAAGAGCTCATCGAGATCTGGACGGAAGCGACCGACGAAGTTCAGACCGCCATGCGCGAGCACTTCCCCGAAGACAACACCATCAACCGTATGGTGACCTCGGGTGCTCGTGGTAACTGGCTGCAAATCCGCAACATTGCGGGTATGCGTGGTCTTGTGAACAACCCGAAGGGTGAGATCATCCCGCGTCCGATTATCTCTTCGTACCGCGAAGGTCTTTCGGTTGCTGAGTACTTCATCGCAACGCACGGTACCCGTAAGGGTCTTGCCGACACGGCACTTCGTACCGCTGACTCGGGTTACCTCACGCGTCGTCTCGTTGACGTTTCGCAGGATGTCATCATCCGTGAAGAAGACTGTGGCACGAACAAGGGCCTTGAGCTTCCGATTGCGGCTCCGAACTTCGACGGCACGCTCGTGCGTGACGCAAACGTCGAGAACTCGGTGTTCGCTCGTACGCTGGCAGCAGATGTTGTTACCGAGTCGGGCGAGGTTCTCGCCACGGCCGGATCGGATGTTGGTGACATCATCATCGACAAGCTCGTTGAAGCTGGCGTTGAGACCATCAAGGTTCGTTCGGTACTCACCTGTGAGTCGGGCATCGGTGTTTGCGCGCAGTGCTACGGCCGTTCGCTGGCAACCGGTAAGACCGTTGACATTGGTGAGGCCGTGGGTATTATCGCGGCCCAGTCGATCGGTGAGCCTGGCACCCAGCTGACGATGCGTACCTTCCACACGGGTGGTTCGGCATCGGCTGATGACATCACCCAGGGTCTGCCGCGCGTTGGTGAACTGTTCGAGGCTCGTACGCCGAAGAACGCATCGCCAATTGCTGAGGCTGATGGCAAGATCACGATCGAAGAGACCGAGAAGAGCAAGCAGATCGTTCTGACGCCGCACAACGGTGACGAGGTTATCTCGTACCCGGTGCTCAAGCGTGCGACGCTGCTTGTCGAAGACGGTCAAGACGTCAAGGTTGGTCAGCAGCTGCAGGTCGGTACGCTCGACCCGAAGGACGTTATGCGTGTGCAGGGCGCTCGCGAGGCACAGAAGTACCTCGTTGGTGGCGTGCAGGGCGTTTACCGTTCGCAGGGTGTGCCGATTCACGACAAGCACATTGAGGTTGTCGTTCGTCAGATGCTGCGTAAGGTCACGGTTGTTGACCACGGTGAGACCGACTTGCTGCCAGGTCAGCTCGTTGACATCAAGCGTTACCAGCAGTTGAACCGCCAGGCTGTCGCCGAGGGCAAGCGCCCGGCTTCGGGTCGCCCCGAGCTCATGGGTATCACGAAGGCGTCGCTCGCGACCGAATCGTGGCTGTCGGCCGCTTCGTTCCAAGAGACGACTCGTGTTCTTACCGAGGCTGCTCTTGAGGGCAAGCGTGACCCGCTCGTTGGTCTGAAAGAGAACGTCATCATCGGTAAGCTCATCCCGGCCGGTACCGGCCTGGGCCGCTACCGCGATGTTGTTGTCGAGGCAACCGAAGAAGCCAAGGCTGAGCGCTACCCGAACCGCATCTTCGCGGTTGACGGTGAGTTCAGCGA
>CAZTUC010000048.1:0-4462 GCA_964616805.1 uncultured Microbacterium sp.
TTCATCAAAAGCGATGGTTTTTGCCATGAGTGTTGTCGTCCCTCCCGGACGTAACCATTACTGTTAGCACTCTGGGATAGCGAGTGCTAACAACATTCTGGCACTCGACCCCTGAGAGTGCAAACGCAAGTTACGGGGTGTCAAGCCCCAACACGATCACGACCGAGCGGGCGTCACCAGTTTCGGTGAGTTGGGCGTATGCATCCGATTGCTCGACGACAGAAATACCCAGCAGTGTGGCCAACTCAGTGGCAAGGCTCTGCTCTTGTTCACGCGCATAGAAAATCGAAGTCTCGGCGAAATCAGTTTGATCCGAAACTGTCAGGTGCACCTTGTCTTCGCTCCAACCCAATTGCAGCAATTGCGACTGCATCGCTGTACCGCGCTGCTGGTCGGGGGTTGCGTTGAGCACAAAAACATCAGCGTTCTTGTCGAGCGCAAGCGGATTGACGGCGGTTTCGGATGGTTCGGGTGTCGCTCCAGCATCCGTGTTCGAAATCACGTTGACGGCGAAAACCCCCGCGAGCGTCAGGATCGTGGCGGCGACAATTGACCACAGCCAGACAACACCGCGGTTCATTCGTGGGTGTTCAGCGCGATGTGCCCCAACCCGTGCGCGCTGCGATGTGATCGCATCAAAGCGGTCGGTGATGATCGCATCGCTTTGGCTGGGTGGATTCTCGGGCACCTCGTTATCGTAATGCGCCGCACTACGCGACGGCTGACAATCGCGGCTGTTCGGTGACACGCAGAAGCCGCTTGACAAGCATCGGTTCGGCCGCGAGCGCCCGTCGCGTGCGCGCCAGCCGCACGAGCAACTGGTAATAGCGAGCCGGAGCAAGCTGCAGCTCGGTGCGAATTGCGTGGTCTTTGTGGCCACCGCCGCGCGGGTGCTCGAGCTCGAACGTGAGTAGTGTTCGCTCGAATTCGCTCAGCTGTGTGTTCATATCTTCACCGTACGCCCGACCTCCGACAGTGGTGCTGGCGCGTGCCCGGGCGCGTAAGAATAGAAGCGAAAGAAAGAGGCTGGCGTGAAGCACATTCCTGGAGCAAAATCATGAGCGCACGCGAAGCGGCACGTGCCCGACGTTCTTACTCGAAGGTCGGCAACACGGCACCAACGGATGTTGAACTTGCCGAACTAGTCATCGCTGCGAGCCGTGTCGCCGACCACTCGTCACTGCGTCCGTGGCGGCTCATTACCTTGCGCGGCGCCGACCGCGAGCGTCTCGGCGACGCATTTGCGGCTGCGAACGGTGACGAAAAGCCGTCCACGAAGCCCTTACGGGCTCCCCTGTTGATCGCGGTTGTCGGCAGCTACCGACCGAGCGAAAAAGTGCCGGAGTGGGAACAAGAAGCCGTCGCAAGCGGTGTCGCTCACCTGCTGAGCTTGCTGCTGGACGAAGCGGGCTGGGGTGTTATCTGGCGCACGGGCGGGTTGACGCGGCATCCGATTGTTGCCACGGCGCACGGTTTGGGTCCCAACGAGGTCTTGCTGGGCTGGTTGTATGTGGGCAGCCGCCCCGAGCGCACGAGTACGAAACCCGGCAAGACCGTTGATGTTGCCCGGGTCATTTCGGCGATGCCGACGGCTGCGGCAACCGGTTCTGCGGAAGACTCTGCCCCCAACGCCGACACGAGCGGCAAGAAGCCAGCCAAAGCGAAGAAGTCTGCTCCCAAAAGCACCCCGACTGAAGCTGAGCTCGAGCGCAAGCGTGCTGAAAAGCATGAAAAGAAGCTGAAAAAGCAGCTCAAAAAGCAAAAGAAAAAAGCGAAGCGCGCCAAGAAGCAGGCGAAGAAGGCTAAGAAGGCTAAGAAGCAGGCCAAAAAGCAGGCCAATCATGTGCGCTAGTTACGGCTTAGACTCGCGCTTCGCCGATGCTGACCTGCTCAGCTCGGCGGACGGCGAGACGCTTGCCGAATTGCGCGCGTGGGCTGCCGAAAACGACGGCAAGACACTGCGTCCGACGGGCATCACGGCACGAAACCTGAACCCGCTCCTCGTGCCAAATGGCGCGGATGCTGTGCGCTTCACGCCAGCGTGGTGGGGGTATCTCGTCGACGGAAAGCCCGCCAGGTTCCCCTCGATTAATACGCGCGTCGAGCGATTGATTGATCGACCCGGCCATGCCAAACGCCGCGCAATCGTGCCGGCGACAAGCTGGTTCGAGATGCAAAAGCCGCAACGCGTCTGGCACCGTTACGACCTTGGCGACGGCGCACTATTCGGGCTTGCCGCGGTGGCCCAACTGGGCCGCACCCTTGAGGGTACCGACTACATTTGCTATTCGATCGTCATGCGTGATGCGACTGAACTGACGACCGAGGTCCACGATCGGATGCCACTACTGCTCTCCCCCGAAGTCAGCGCCGACTGGCTGCACGGCGAAACAAGTCGCGAACTGCTCGAGCATACGCTTGCGTCATCCGATGATCTTGCGGCACGCGTGCGCGTGACACCGCTCGAAAAGCGACCCTAGGCGTAACCCGAATGGGCAGAATGGTTGTGTCGGGCATCGAAAGGGAAACACCATGCGAGTAGCGCTTGTGCTGGGTTCTGGTGGCGCACGTGGCTATGCCCATATCGGCGTCATCGACGAGCTGAAGGCGCGCGGCCACGAGATCGTTGCGATCTCGGGCACTTCGATGGGCGCGCTCGTCGGCGGGCTTGAAGCTGCCAGCCGACTGGAAGAGTTCACCGATTGGGCAACCAAGCTTTCACAACTCGGGGTGCTGCGACACCTCGACATCGCGTGGCGGGGTGGCGGGCTCATCAAGGCCGAGAAGGTCTTCGGTGCGATCAATCCTCTGCTCGAGGGTGTGCGCATCGAGAATCTGCCGATTCCGTACACTGCCGTCGCAACCGACATTACGAGCCAGCGTGAAGTGTGGTTCCAAAACGGCCCCGTTGAGGCAGCCATCCGCGCTTCAATTGCTATCCCGGGCGCGTTCACACCCGTCACGCTGCGTGGACATGTGCTTGTTGATGGTGGTTTGTGTAATCCAGTTCCGGTTGAGCCGACCCTGGGGGTTGTATCGGATGTCACGATCGCCGTCTCGCTCGCTGGCCGCCAAACGTTACCGGCGCCGATCGACGATGTGCCGATCGTCGAGCGCGCTGAGAAATGGCCCCTCCTGTCACGCTTGCCGTTTGCCCCACGGCGTGTTGAATCCAGTGATGAGATTGGGGAGCACGAGCCCGCCCCCGAAACGTCCGAAGAGCCGGAAAACGCCCACGTTGGCATGCTCGAGCTGATTGACCAGTCGCTCGATACGATGCAGGGCATCATCGAGCGTTATCGAGCAGCAGCAAACCCCGCGCAGGTTCGTGTTTTCGTGCCTCGCACGGCCGCGGCGGTGTCTGATTTTCACCGGGCCAGCGAGCTGATCGACCTTGGCCGCTCGCTTGCGGTTCAGGCGTTCGACGAGGCCGGACTGTAACCGGGCCCCGGCAGCGCTACCGGTCGCTGAGCGAGCGCAGCGAGACGACGTGGGTCAGTTGAAGACCCACCCCACCCTCGCAGTAAGAATCTTCGAAATAAGGTTGAGCAATCTCTTGACCTCTGTGGATCTTTGTTCTAAACTAGAAGCATGTTCAAACCATCCACCACCGAACCTCCATCCCCTGCGGGGTTGGTTGCTGCGTTCACCGCGGCCGGTGTTGAACGTGCGAAACGTGAAGCTGAACGGTTGGCACTGTTGGCGGATGCTTCGGATGCGCTTTCTGGTGTGCACGCGAACGAGTATGAAACCGCGGTTCACTCGTTGCTTGCCGAGTTCGCGGTTGATGCACGCATGAGCGAGGGGGCCGTTGGCGACCTGATGAGTATCGCTACCGCGGTGCGGCACACGTTCACGGTCACGGGTGCCGCGTTCGCTGCCGGGGAACTTTCACTTGAGCATGTGCGGGCAATTGTGGAACCCGCACACCAGATCGCCCAGGACCATGTTGTTGTCGGGCTCTATGAGCAACAAATCGTGGAGTTCGCTTTGGGTGCAACACCGCGAGCGACACGGCTCCGGGCACAAAAATTGGTTGACACGATCGACCCTGACGACACCATTGATCGTCACCGTAAAGCACGCGAGCAACGTCATGTGCGGGTTGAAGACTGCGGCAACGGGATGGGTGAGTTGATCATCCACGGGCCCATGATCCTCGTTCGTGGTGCATACGATCGCATGTCGAAACAAGCCAAAGGCCTCGCTGAACTGCCCGGCAGCACTGACCCACGCACCCGTGACCAAATCCGCTGCGACCTCGCACTCGACATGCTGTTAGCTTCCGACCCGGAAAACGTGCAAGCGAACGGGCTCGCAGCACTCAAAGCAAACATCTCCGTCACCCTCGACGCGAAACTCCTCAGTGGTGACGTGTTCGGGCTTGCTGAGCACGACGGGTTTGGGGCCCTCGACCCGGAAACCGCGCTCGAACTTGCGGGGTTGAACCCGATTTGGACGA
>CAZTUC010000049.1:0-2490 GCA_964616805.1 uncultured Microbacterium sp.
GGGTAATATTCCCACGAACGTCATACTCGATATCATTTGCGGCGAGCCCGTCAGCAACCGAGTGCGCACCCGTGACCGGGTTCGTGACACTGCTTGACAACAACCGGTCAGCCCAGTCGTAACAGTACGTTGTCGTCGTTGTCTTCGCCGTTTGCCCAGGAGCCGTGGCCATCGCGGCGGGTATCGGATGCTTCATGACTGCTCTTGTTGCCCGGGAGCGGAACCCGAAGAGGGATTGATATGCGCGTCGAGGCTGTTCGCTATCGTACGTAGTCGCCGTGCGCGAGCTGCGAATACCGCATGGTGAGCAATGACATCGCCATTCGCCATGATTGTTCGAATCGACGCAAAGTTGTGGTCGTACGTAGACCAGTACATGCCTAGCAACCCGCCGTGATACTCACCAACAGCGAAACCCGCAACCTCGTTGCGATCAAAGCGCTGTGTTCGCAACCACTCATGTACGATGACTTCACGGTCGGTGATGACTATCCGCAAAAACCAGGCACGAAAAGCGAGCAACAACGAGATCGCCCCCACCAGAACAAACAGAGCATTGAATGCGCCAAAGTCTTCCATCTGCTCGCGCGCCAGCAACGGGATAAACAACAAACTCGAAAAGAACAGATGCGTCGGAAACGCAATCCATCTTGCTCCCGGACTCACAGCTCTCGAGATCGGTTCAACGTGTGCTTCGTCTTCTACGGGTAGGAATGCGCGATTCGCTGGATCCATCTCGGGCCGAATTCCGAACAACCGCGCCTCGAGGCGTGCCTCTTGTCGCGATTTCGGAATCCATTCAAGCCCCCATGCCTTGGCAAGTTCCGCTGCCTCGTCTCTGGAAACGAAACGCAAATCGCTGTGTCCCTCCACCGGGCGATCAAGAGCGAACCAATACTTGTCACCCTGTGGCCAAACAAGAACAATTCGACCCATGAACATGCCGTCCATGACGTGTGCGAGACGCCCGGCATCTCCCCAATCAGCTGCTTGCAGCAGGCCACCAAGATCCGAGGGCCGTTTGTTGAACGCTTCAGGATTCACAATGCTCACGCTACCCACCTGGCCACGTTACCGGCGGGAGTTCACGCCCGGTCTCCTGCGCGATTCGGTGGCGAAGCTCTTCTGCTTGTTCCACAACGACCGCCCGGCTCGCTAGCCAGGCGGATCCCCAAATGCTCTCACGCAGTGACGACATCGGGAGGCAGAGTTCCCCTTTCTCAGATATTCCATCGACACAGCAAAGATGAATTGTCGACACTCTGGCCCCATTGAGGATCAGCGCGATGCCGAGTTCCACACGATTAATGTTGTGCGCGTCAATCGTCGCATAGACCATCGGCGGCGAAAAGCCACACCAAAACTCCACCCTGCCCTCGTGCACAACGAGCACGAACGAGTTCTTCACCCGCTTTACGGTTTGTGCAACTTCGCCAAGCCCGTATCGCGTCAACTCGGCTCGCATCATCGAGTAAACACACGCATCAGGGAAACGACTCCGTAGCTCGACTAGCCGCCGCGCCTTCAGCCTTCCCGACACGTACACGTAAATTACAAAGAAGGCTGCACTTCCGCCAAGCCCTACAAAAACAGCGACCTGAGCACCGTTTCGGTCAGGATTCGCGGAAGTCACCGCAATCGCAGCCCACGTTTGGGCACCAACCCAGGCAACAGCCCAAAATATGAACCTCGAGTTCTCGCGGAATATCGTGGACACCCGGGGGCCGGCCCTATCGGGCAGTGGATGCCTCAGGTCGCGCTCATGCATAGTTCTTAACCTGAATGTGAACGCCGTTACTCACATTCACACCGCCATTAACCATCTTGAGACGCCGCGCGGCCCGGATGGTCGCTTCCAACCCGTCGACGATGGACGCGAACTCGAAGGCAGCAATGTGGAGCCAGCAGAGAACGCGACACTGAACAAATTGGCACCGCCGGCTACAGGTGCGGCGGCAGAAGTTCCGGTCGCGACGGCGTTTGTCACAGGCCTCACATTTATCGGCATACGCCTCAGCTCACTCAACTCGACTAGATGTGCAGCAGCTGCTTTTTGCGCAATCCGCCCCACACCGCCCATGAACGTTCCTAACGCGCTCGCTGTGCATGCGCTTGTAAATCCGTTTCGACATGTGATCAAGGTTGAAGCAGCACCCGTAACCAGTGATACACCGAATGCTAGTGGTGTAAGAACCGGTACGAAGCCTGCCAAACTGGCCACTGCGCTCACCAAGGACAAAACATTTCCGAGGCTGTCTATCCACGCTCGCCCGCTCAAGTCGTTTTTGCCGATCGGGTCGGTGGGCCACACATAATCATTGTCAACACCACCCTCGACCGGGTCAACCTGCAAGAACCTCCCCAGGGCTGGAACATACAACCTCGCACCCATCTCGATAACCGTCACACCGCCAGCAGTTTCGGTCAGCTTCCGGGCTGCTTGGTGCCACCCCGTGAACGCACCGTTCTGCCCCTGATCATCCGCGGTGA
>CAZTUC010000050.1:0-2392 GCA_964616805.1 uncultured Microbacterium sp.
GAGACGAAGGCCAACGACGTTTCGGCGTACATCCCGACCAACGTGATCTCGATCACCGACGGCCAGATCTTCTTGCAGTCCGACCTGTTCAACGCCAACCAGCGCCCCGCTGTTGACGTGGGGATCTCAGTTTCGCGTGTTGGTGGTGACGCGCAGGTCAAGAGCATCAAGAAGGTTTCCGGAACGCTCAAGCTTGAACTCGCTCAGTACCGTGCGCTCCAGGCATTCGCAATGTTCGCATCTGACCTTGACGCAGCTTCGCGCCGTCAGCTTTCACGCGGTGCACGTTTGACCGAACTGCTCAAGCAGCCGCAGTACTCGCCGTACCCGGTGGAAGACCAGGTTGTTTCGATCTGGGCTGGCACCAACGGCAAGCTCGACTCGGTCGAGGTTGAAGACGTCCTGCCGTTCGAGCGCGAACTGCTCGACTACATCCGCCGCAACACCAAGGTGCTCGATACGCTGCGCGAAACCAACGTGCTCGACGACGACACCACGGCTGAACTTGAGAAGGCAACCGACGAGTTCATCAAGCAGTTCAAGGGTGGCAAAGGCGACCACTTGAACGCGGCTGGTAACGAAGAAGTTGACGCGATCGACGCCGCAGATGTTGGCCAGGAGAAGATCGTCAAGGGTCGCCGCGGCTAACGCCGGGCGAGGAGAACTCACACATGGGTGCACAACTGCGGGTCTATAAGCAGAAAATTCAAACTGCTGAGACCACCAAGAAGATCACGAAGGCGATGGAACTCATCGCCGCGTCGCGGATCCAGAAAGCGCTGGCGCGCGTAAGGGCGTCTTCGCCATACTCGCGTGCGGTAACGCAAGCTGTTTCGGCGGTGGCAACGTACTCCAACGTTGATCACCCGCTCACGCGTGAGCCCGTCAACAGCACCCACGCTGCTGTTCTGATTCTCACCTCAGACCGTGGTCTCGCGGGTGCCTTCAACTCGCAGGTTATTCGCGAGGGCCTTGAGGTCGGCGAGCTCCTGCGCGAAAAGGGCATCGAGCCGGTGTACTACCTGGTTGGCCGTAAGGCGCTGGCGTACTTCCAGTTCCGTGGGCTGACCCCGGCCGCTGAGTGGACCGGTGAAACCGACGTACCGAGCTTCGAACTCGCTCAGCAGATCACCAAGACGCTGCTTGACGCGTTCCAGCAGACCGGTAAGGGCGGCGGCGTTGATGAAATCTTCGTTGTTTACAACCGCTTCGTCAGCATGATGACCCAGACCCCTGAGTCGGTTCGTTTGCTGCCGCTTGAGGTTGTTGAAGAGGATGCCGAGCAGGCAGCCACATCGAACCTCGTCTTCCCGCTGTTCGAGTTTGAGCCTGACGCTGAGTCGGTGCTCGACGCGATCCTGCCGGTCTACATCGAAAGCCGCATTTTCAACGCGCTCCAACAGTCGGCAGCTTCCAAGCAGGCCGCAACGCAGAAGGCGATGAAATCGGCGTCCGATAACGCAGACAAACTCATCGTCGATTACACGCGCCTGCGCAACAACGCACGCCAGGCAGAAATCACGCAACAGATTGCAGAGATCGTCGGCGGCGCCGACGCTCTGGCTTCGAGCAAGTAAGAAAAGAAAGAGAACCTCTCATGGCAGAAACTGCTACGGCGAAGAAGGCTCCCGCCAAGAAGACCACGGCCGCAACCCCGGTCGCCGAGCCCAGTGCAGTCGGTCGCGTTGCTCGTGTTACCGGCCCGGTTGTTGACATCGAGTTTCCGCACGACGCGATTCCCGAGATCTACAACGCGCTGAAGACCACGATCACGATCGGTGACAGCTCGCAAGAGATCACCCTCGAGGTAGCCCAGCACCTCGGCGACGACCTGGTGCGTGCGATCTCGCTCAAGCCCACCGACGGTATGGTTCGCGGCCAAGAAGTGCGCGACACCGGCGAGGCAATCTCGGTTCCCGTTGGTGACGTCACCAAGGGTAAGGTTTTCGACGTTACCGGTGAAGTACTCAACGCTGAGCCAGGCGAGACGATCGAGATCACCGAGCGTTGGCCGATCCACCGCAAGGCACCGAGCTTTGACCAGCTTGAGTCGAAGACCGAAATGTTCGAGACCGGCATTAAGTCGATTGACCTTTTGACCCCGTACGTACAGGGTGGAAAGATTGGTCTGTTCGGTGGTGCTGGTGTTGGCAAGACCGTTCTGATCCAGGAAATGATCCAGCGTGTGGCACAAGACCACGGTGGTGTTTCGGTTTTCGCTGGTGTCGGTGAGCGTACCCGTGAGGGTAACGACCTGATCCACGAAATGGATGAGGCTGGCGTTTTCGACAAGACCGCTCTTGTCTTCGGCCAGATGGACGAGCCGCCGGGAACCCGTCTTCGCGTCGCACTTTCGGCGCTGACGATGGCAGAGTACTTCCGCGACGTGCAG
>CAZTUC010000051.1:0-2163 GCA_964616805.1 uncultured Microbacterium sp.
ACCCGCACCTGGCGGGACGCTTCAAGTTTCGACCCACCCGTAATGTCTTGAATCAACGCCTCAGCGTTACGGAACCCGTTCTTCTGCGCAATCCCCTCATGACCAAACTCACGCGACGACTTCGAAGCAATCACCCCAGCCGCCGCAGTAGAAACAACCTGCGCACCCCGGATGAGATCCTCGGTCGCCCGCAACACTTCGAGCAACCGTTCCGGACCCCAACCCACCATCACCCCAGTGAGATGCGCGGTATCAAGGTCACCCCCGAACGCCGTGAACACCCTTCCCAGGTGCCCCTCTAGCTCGAATAAATTAGACATACTTTATTCAAACAGAGACCTCTGACATTAGAAAGAGTATTCGAATAGATCGCGGCAAACTCCCAGGAAAAGCCTGCAGCTCGCTCAAGTTCGAGTGGGATTTGAAGCTACCCGATTGTGTACGCAAAGCCCCGACCCTTATCTGCGAGCGCACACGAGAGGCCCGGAACGCCCTAGCGCAGCAAGCATGAACGGATAAGGCGCGCGAGCCGGGTCTACTCCTCGCCAAGCGCAATCACGTAGTCCCGAACGATACCCGCAGTAGCTCGACCCCAGCCACTTGACCGCACGCGTTTCTGGTGCAGGTCAAACGAAACCTCGTCTGCAAACACCTCGGATACATCCCAAACGAGCGGATCACCAGTCTGCACGACCTCGAAGCGAAGACAGCCCGTTTCCGCACGGGTGAGCTCGAGGTGTTTCGGCAAGAGCAGCCGAACGAGCATCGCTTCTTGCTCATCTCGGCAGATCAGTTGCCCCGTCAGCTCGACAGTGCTCACGCGACCTTCAGCGGGGTAATCTCAGCCAGTTTGTCGCGCAACGCCCGACGCACCAGCCGCAGTTCGTCGTTCGACTGCAAGTTCATCCAGAACTCCTCGGATGTTCCGAAGAATCGCGCCAGACGAATCGCCGTGTCTGCGTGATCCCAAAGCTCTCGATGAAGTCCTCCATCAGGATCTCTCCCGGATGGATCGGATCGATCCGATCTGCCTCAGTGATCGTCAATGAGTTCGACATCATTTGCCGCGTGAATGAGTTCCAGTTTCCGCAAGGCTGCCCACAGACCGTTTCGATCAACGTCATCGACGGATTGCTCTTGCCAAATACGCTCGATTCCCTTGTCTCCGAGCGATCTGATCACGCGGCCACTCTATAACGCCTCGCGTCAATAGCGCTAGACGTCATAGCTAAAACGAAACGACATCACCGCCCGACGAGAAGGCCGAGGAAAGCGGATGCGGCGAGCGCCCACCCCAGGGTGGAACGCTGACGTGGCCACAACACGCGAGCCTCCCAATATGCCTAGCTCGAGAACCTAAATTCCACCACGTCGCCATCTTGCATCACGTAGTCTTTGCCCTCGAGGCGCGCCTTGCCAGCGGCCTTTGCTGCGGCAACTGAACCGGCGGCGATCAGGTCATCGAACGAGATAACCTCGGCCTTAATGAAGCCTTTTTCAAAGTCGGTGTGAATAACGCCAGCTGCTTGCGGCGCCTTCCAACCGCGACCAATCGTCCACGCGCGCGTCTCTTTCGGGCCGGCCGTGAGGTACGTCTGCAGGCCCAGCGTGTCGAAACCGATGCGCGCAAGCTGGTCGAGACCAGACTCGGTTTGCCCCGTCGATTCGAGCAGCTCCATGGCATCCGCTGGATCAAGGTCAATGAGTTCAGACTCGATCTTCGCGTCGAGGAAGATTGCCTGCGCGGGCGCGACGAGGGCTGCAAGCTCTGCCTTGCGCGCCTCATCAGTCAGCACAGCCTCGTCGACGTTGAACACGAAGATAACGGGCTTTGTTGTCAGCAGGTTCAGCTCGCGAAGTGGCTCAAGGTCGAGCGTCGACGTAGAAAGCAGCTCGCCACGCGCAAGGGCGTCCGCAGCCGCCTTCGCCGCCTCAAGAACCGACGGGTCGGTTTTCTTGCCACGAACCTCTTTTTCGAGCCGCGGCACGGCCTTTTCGAGTGTCTGCAAATCAGCAAGCTGCAGTTCGGCGTTGATGGTTTCCATATCGGATGCCGGGTTCACCGTGCCTTCAACGTGCACGACGTCGTCGTCAGCGAATCCGCGCACGACCTGGCAAATCGCGTCGGCCTCACGAATGTTCGCCAAGAACTGGTTGCCGAGG
>CAZTUC010000052.1:0-1883 GCA_964616805.1 uncultured Microbacterium sp.
GGGTAATATTCCCACGAACGTCATACTCGATATCATTTGCGGCGAGCCCGTCAGCGACCGTATGCGCACCCGCAACCGGGTTCGACACGACAGAAGACAACAACCTGTCCGCGAAGTCATAACAATAGCTCGTACTGGTCGTCTTCGATGCAGGAACGAGGGATACCACGGCCAACTTGAACAGTAGTGAATCGGAACTGCGGTCGGCATTCGACCACGCGATCATTGCAACCAGCGCACCCAAGTACGCGATCCCCGCTGTGAAATAGTCGGTATTCATGTCCAAACGTCGGGCGCGACCTGGTGCACCCGGAACAGATTCCCGAGCATCAGTGTCCATGAGGTAGTTCCTCGCGATCAATTGGTCCCCGGCGAAAACAGACGCCAGCTGACAATGCACTCGCCACCGAATCGCATACAAGTGGATGTCAGCGAACCATCTCTCGGATTCCATCACAGTGGCGACGCCGTCACCGCTGAAAAATGTGAGCCCACGATCAGCCATTGTGAGTTCCTCGTGAAGTGTCTCGGCGTTGACCGCGAGGTGAAATCGGGATGGAAACGTCGGTTCCAGCAGGGTCAGCAAGCCAAGCGCGCAGGATCCGCTCTTGCGCAGCGGTCGTCTTGTAGCGCGCCAACGTCCCGCCGAGAGCGACCCATTCGCCATTGTGCAATTGCAGGTACAGCACGGTGTACCGCGGACGCCAATCAAAAAAGCGCAGCAATAGAATTTCGAGTGCAACGTTGGTGTAGTGGGCCGTTCGTGAAACACGGGTAATGTCGCCAGAGTTGAGCGTCGTCCGAGAAAAGTAACTGTAGAACGTGATCTGTGTCGAATCGGCGTTCGCGTGCACGAAGGGGGTCCTGATAAGCAAGACGACGAGAACGACAAGCCACAGCCCCAGCGGCAAGCCCACGACCCAGCCGGCCACCGCGGATGCGTCATAGAGCAAAACTGTGACAGTCACGCAAAATACTGCTTGGAAAACGCCAAGGGTCAGAAGCAAGGGATCGGGAAGGAGCCGCCGAGAGCGGTACAGGGTACTTTGGTTCTCCTCGATAACACTCGGAGGCGCTGATGTAAACAAAGTCCCCCTACACTGCCTGGAACTTGGCCGGTGAACGTGAACCGCCCGGACGTTGGTGTGTGCGGTGAAAGTATTGATTCAATGCCACAGAAAGCGATCCTGCAACGGAAAGCTCTGCACCGCGAATGCGCAGTTCTCGCTCAGCTGCACTTGCCGCCGCACGGACCTGCCGAAAAGGCGCACGCGTTCCCGTTATCGCCGCTTGAGGCGCCGCCGAAGCAAGCAATGCGGGCCTGATACGAGCGAACCGAACGGACCCAACAATCGGCACAACAGTGGCCACAAAGGAAATTGTTCCCTCGATGTATTCACCGCGCCCAAAGTAAGCAGCTGTCAGCGCGCTCCCGCAGACCAAGGAAGCCACCGGAATAAGACCGCACACGAGCATCGTTGTCTGACCTCCAAGAGAGCTCAGGAACCATTCTCCTAGTTCTGAGACAAAGCGCCCGGTCAAATCGTTTTTCCCGATCGGGTCGGTTGGCCACACATAGTCGTTGTCAACACCACCCTCGACCGGGTCTACCTGCAAAAACCTTCCCAACGCGGGAACATACAACCGGGCACCCATCTCAATAATGGTCACCCCACCCGGGGTTTCGGTGAGTTTCCGGGCACCCATATGCCACCCGGTGTAGTCACCGTTCTGCCCCTGGTCATCCGCGGTCACAGTCCCGATCGCGAGGGTCACCGGATCAAGGGGTTGCCCGAACGGGTCAAACAACCGCAACGGGCTAGAGGTCGTGCCGTCACCGGTGGTGATCGTGTGCCCCTGAATCCCCGGATACGCCCACGCTT
>CAZTUC010000053.1:0-1869 GCA_964616805.1 uncultured Microbacterium sp.
TCTCGGCGGGCTTCTTGGTCAGCGGACGGTCGGGGTAGATGTTGATCCACACCTTTCCACCACGCTTGATGTGACGGGTCATCGCGATACGAGCTGCCTCGATCTGACGGTTCGTCACGTAAGCCGGGGTGATGGCCTGAATACCGTACTCACCAAAGGTGACCTTCGTGCCACCGGTAGCGGCACCCGTACGCTTCGGGTGGTGTTGCTTGCGGAATTTAACCTTGCGGGGAATAAGCATTACGCCGACGCTCCTTCTGCAACCGGAGCTGCGTCACGGCGCGGGCGGCGGTCGCCACCACGCTCGCGCGACGGGCGAGCATTCGCCTGCTCGCGTGCCAGTTCTTTATTGGTGAGGTCACCCTTGTAGATCCAAACCTTCACACCGATACGGCCGAAGGTGGTCTTTGCCTCGTAGAAGCCATAGTCGATGTTCGCGCGCAGCGTGTGCAGTGGCACACGACCCTCGCGGTAGAACTCCGAACGGCTCATTTCAGCGCCGCCAAGACGACCCGAAACCTGAACACGAACACCCTTTGCACCGGCGCGCATTGCACCCTGCAGGCCCTTACGCATCGCGCGGCGGAAAGCCACACGAGCCGAAAGCTGCTCGGCAATACCCTGAGCGACGAGCTGTGCGTCAGCCTCGGGGTTCTTGACCTCGCGGATGTTCAGCTGCAGCTGCTTGCCCGTGAGCTTCTCGAGGTCTGCGCGCAGACGCTCAGCCTCAGCACCACGACGACCGATGACGATACCCGGGCGAGCCGTGTAAATGTCGATCTGAACGCGGTCACGGGTGCGCTCGATCTCGATGCGGCTGACGCCAGCACGGTCGAGACGCTCCTGCAGGAAGTGACGGATCTTGATGTCTTCAGCTACATAATCTTTGTAGCGCTGACCCGCCTTCGTCGAGTCGGCAAACCAACGCGACGTGTGGTCGGTCGTGACACCAAGGCGGAAACCGTAGGGGTTAACTTTCTGACCCATTACTTGCTCGCCTTCTTCTTTGCGGCAGCAGCCGGGGCAGCATCCGCTACCTCTGGCGTTGCCAGCACGACCGTGATGTGGCTCGTGCGCTTCTTAATCTGATCTGCGCGACCCTGTGCCCGGGGGCGGATGCGCTTGAGCGTGGTGCCCTCATCGACGAACGCGTTCTTGACGAACAGTTCACTCGAATCGAAAGCTTCACCGTCACGGTCAGCCTTGACCTCAGCGTTCGCGATAGCCGAGTGTACAAGCTTGTACACGGGCTCCGAAGCGCCCTGCGGGGCGAACTTCAGGATTGCGAGTGCCTCTTCGGCCTGCTTGCCCTTAATCAGGGCAACGACGCGACGAGCCTTCTGAGGGGTGACGCGGATGTGTCGCACGCGTGCGATTGACTCAACCATTTTCTAACCTCTTTCGCGCCCCCGCTTAGCGGCGGCGGCCCTTCTTGTCGTCCTTCACGTGGCTGCGGAAGGTGCGGGTGGGCGCAAATTCGCCCAACTTGTGACCGACCAGCGTTTCGGTAACAAACACAGGAATGTGCTTGCGACCGTCGTGAACGGCAATTGTGTGTCCCAGCATTGCGGGGATGATCATCGAACGACGCGACCAGGTCTTGATCACGTTCTTGGTTCCAGCTTCGTTCTGAGCAATCACCTTGCGAAGCAGGTGCTCGTCGACGAAGGGACCCTTCTTGAGACTCCGTGGCATTTTCTTGGCTCCTACTAACGCTTCTTCTTACCGGTGGGACGACGACGCACGATGTACTGGTCGCTTTCCTTGTTGGCGTGACGGGTACGGCCTTCAGCCTGACCCCATGGGCTAACCGGGTGACGTCCACCACTGGTCTTACCCTCACCACCACCGTGTGGGTGGTCAACCGGG
>CAZTUC010000054.1:0-1437 GCA_964616805.1 uncultured Microbacterium sp.
CTGGACTGCTCCCCGAAAGTTGGACTGTGGTTGTAGGTCTGACTGGAGGAGTTGTTTGATGAGGTCGAACAGTACGCTGTCGCTGATGCAGCGGGAGGCGGCGGTAGCCTGGTTTGAATCCGGGTTGGGGTATAAGGCCACTGCGACTGCGCTCGGTGTGCGGTATCCGCCGGTGAAGCGGATCTATCAGCGGTGGAGAGTTCGTGGCCGAGGAGCACTGATGCCAATGGGCGGCAAGGGGTCATTTCGGGTGTATCCGTTTGAGGTGAAGCTCGAAGCCGTTACCCGGTTCATCGCTGGCGATCCGGCTGTTGAGGTCGCTCAAGCGCTAAACATCTCGAACCCCTCGATGGTGCCGGAGTGGGCGAAACGGTTCCGGGAGCAAGGCGAGGCCGGGTTACGGGTTCAACGCAAGGCCCGTCCGAAACTCGAACCTGAACCCACGGATGAGAACGAGCGTTTGCAGCGTGAGGTGGAACGGTTGCAGGCTGAGGTTGCGTACTTAAAAAAACTGCGGGCCTTGAGGGGGCAGGAATCAGAACAGTCCTGAAAGTTGAGGCTGTTCACTCTCTCAAGGCAGAGCATCATCTCAAAGACCTGCTTGCTGCGGCTGGGCTTGCCAGGTCGACGTATTTTTACCATCAAGCAAAGCTTGACGATCCTGACACGTATGCGGAGTTGAAGCTCGTGATCAAGGAAGTCTTCACAGCAAACCGTGGTCGTTACGGGTACCGGCGGGTGCACCGTGAGCTCATCAAAACCGGTTGGGTTGTTGCGAAGAAGACCGTGCTGAAGCTCATGCGACAGCTCGGGTTACGATCCCCGGTGCGTCGGAAACGGTATGTGTCTTACCGGGGCGAGGTGGGTTTAGTCGCACCGAACGTGCTGAACAGGGAGTTCAGCGCAACTGAACCCGGCCAGAAATGGGTGACCGATATTACGGAGTTTCGTGTCGGGGTGAACAAGCTGTTCCTGTCAACAGTGATGGACTTGTTCAATCGGGAGATCCTCGCGTTCGAGCTCGCCGGGGCGCCGAGGTTGCAGTTAACAAACAACACCCTCAAAGCCGCGGCAAGCCGGTTGGAGACGGGACAGCATCCGATCGTGCATTCAGACCAGGGTGTTCAGTATCAGCACCGTTCCTGGCGGAATCTGATCAGCAGCTTCGGTGGCACCCAGTCAATGTCTCGTAAAGGGAACTGTTACGACAACGCCCCCATGGAAAGCTTCTTCAGCCACCTGAAAGAGGAATGCTTCAACCACACCAGCTTCACCACTATCAGTGAGCTCGAAACCACGATCCACGATTACATTCGCTGGTACAACACCGACCGCACATCAGACACCCTGGGCGGGTTCAGCCCAATCGAGTACCGCACACACGCTCTCGCCGCGTAGGCTCTAGCCGAAAGAGTCCAACTTTCGGGGAGCAGTCCA
>CAZTUC010000055.1:0-1039 GCA_964616805.1 uncultured Microbacterium sp.
ATTGGCATATGACAAGTGCGCACTGTTGAGTTCTCAAGGACCAAACACACCCGAGTTTCGTTTTTGCAAACGAGGATGATCGGGGTAAAAGATCAATGTTGCCTTGCGGATCTTCAAGACCCTGTCGCGAGGCAACTGATCTAGCTTATAACGCTCGAGAGCGTTCGTGCGACTTCAGACGGGCATTTTTCAAAGATATTTTTTGACTAGCTCGAAAAAACGCCCGCGAGGGCTTTCTTCCCGCGGCGGAGCACGCCAACACCACCCGGCAAAGAGAGTTCAACTTCAACTTCAGGGTCATCAATCTTGACCCCGTTTACTGAGACACCACCCTGTTCGATCGCGCGACGAGCTTCGCCGCGTGAGCTGACAAGGCCGGTCGCAACGAGAGCATCCGTAACCGAGGTGCTCGGCTCGATGACAGCGTTCGGAAGTTCGTCGAGTGCGCTCTTGAGCGTTGCTGCGTCAAGGCTCGCCAGATCGCCCTTGCCGAAGAGTGCCTCGGATGCGGCGATTGCGGCATCCGTTGCTGCTGTTCCGTGCACCATCGTGTTGACCTCAAGCGCGAGACGCTTTTGTGCAGCACGACGGAACGGCTCGGTCTCGACAAGCTGCTCGTACTCGGCAATCTCCGCACGGCTCAAGAACGTGAAGACTCTGAGGCGTTCAATGACGTCAGCGTCGTCGGTGTTGAGCCAGAACTGGTAGAACGCGTACGGGCTTGTCATCGAGGCATCGATCCAAATCGCGTTGCCCTCGCTCTTACCGAACTTCGTGCCGTCGCTGTTGGTGATGAGTGGCGTACCAACCGCGTGCACGTGGGCGCCTTCGACACGGCGGATGAGGTCGGTGCCGCTCGTGAGGTTTCCCCACTGGTCACTGCCACCCGATTGCAGTACGCAACCGTATTGGCGGTACAACTCGAGGTAGTCGAGTCCCTGCAGAATCTGGTAGCTGAACTCGGTGTAGCTGATGCCGGCCTCTGAGTTCAGGCGCGCGCTCACGGCATCCTTCTTCAGCATCGTGCCGACGCGGTAGT